>JAPPHA010000079.1 GCA_028874915.1 Paracoccaceae bacterium | reverse complement strand
CAAGGACTTGCGTCAAGTCGATTCCGTTTTGTTCTCATTGAAGTTCCGCCTAAGGGACGCACGTACTCCGGCGGAATCCAGAGCGGCTTTTGCAAAAGCCAGGCTTGCACTCAGAGATCCGAACGGGCCATGGAGACATGGCTCCGTCTATCTCTACTTGTTGGACCGAACCAGCAACATCATCCTGGTTCATGGCGCGTTTCCGGACAGGTTCGAACTCCGGCCCCTGGTGCCGACCGTCAAAGACGTGGTGACCGGAAAGTATGTCCTTACCCAGGTCCTCGAGGCCGCGCGCAGCAACCCGGAGGAAGGCGGTTTCGTGGAGTATTACTTCGACGATCCCTCGGACGACACCGACAGCGCCGATATCCCCAAACTGGGTTACGCAAGAGAGTTCACCAGAAAGACCCCGGGGAGCAATTTAAGCACCACACTCGTGATAGGCTCGGGCGTCTACCTCAGAGGACCGGAGACGACCGCTGTCCACCAGAACACGGTGATCAAGTCCGTGCTGCCCCAGATGATGCGTGCCATGACCGCGAGTACGGTCGATGCCGTGTCGAGCCGCATCCAACAGGCAACGTCCGACGTCACACCCGCCCGGGATCTCAGTCTGGCGGGCGGTTCCACACTCCAGGAAGCCCTGCTGGTCAACCGGCAGGCACTGGAAAGTGGCACGCTCGATCTCGGTCGGCTGCTTGAGGGCTCGTCCTTTGTTCTGGCCTTCGACGGGGCGGACACCGGTCAGGGGCGAAACCTGACCTTCTGGGGAAGCGGAGACTACCGCAAATTCTCCGGTGGCAACTCGGAAGCCGTGACCTACGACGGCAACGTGATGAGCGCCAACCTAGGGCTCGATGCCAAGCTGGGCGCGAACGTACTGGCAGGAGTGTCGCTGGCGCGGGCGACGGGGAAAGCGGATTACACGGGCTCCAATTCACGTTCGGGCGAACTCACGTCCACCGTCACGAGCGTCAACCCCTACATGAATTGGCAGGCGTCAGGCGGTATCAATCTTTGGGCGACGGTCGGCTACGGCTCGGGCGAGGTCGAGCTCGAAGACTCGACCGGTACGCAAGCAAGCGACCTCTCGTGGCGGATGGTGGCGGCCGGCGTCAACGGGCCACTGGTGGCCAGCGATCAGCTGATCGCCGGGGGCACGACGAACCTGAGGGTAAAGGGTGAAACCGCATTCACACGTGCCGGACTCGAAGGATCCGACACCATCGATAGCATGACGCTGAATGCCAGCCGGCACCGGCTGATGCTCGAAGGATCGCACGTCCAGGATCTTGCCTCGGGGAGCACGTTCACACCGTCGATCGAAATCGGCCTGCGGAACGACGGCGGGGACGGAGAGACCGGTACCAGCGTCGAAGCCGGGGGTGGCCTGCGCTACAACGACCAGGCCACAGGGCTGACCGTCGAAGCCCGGGCCCGGACGCTGCTCGCGCATAGCGGCGACTACGAGGAATGGGGCGTAAGCGGCCTCGTCAAACTCGATCCCGGCCCGGCCGGCGTGGGGCTCGCTTTCAGCGTGCAGCCGGCGTGGGGCCAGACAGCCAGCGGTGTGCAACGGTTGTGGGAGACGGGCATGATCAGGGGGGCGACTCCGTCCGGCGAAGCCAATGGGCGGTTGGACGCCAACGTGAGCTACGGGATGGCAATGTTCGGTGGCCACGTCCTGGGCACGCCGGAGTTGGGAATTGGGCTGTCCGAGGTCGGCGACGAATTGCGATTGGGTTGGAAGTTTGGGCTCATCGGCAGCAAGCGGGTCACCTTCGACCTCGGCCTCGACGCGACACGGTGGGAGCCTGCGAGCGGAGCCGCGCCGACGAACCGGTTCGGGCTCAGCGCGACCATACTCTGGTAAGGGGATTCGAAACGGACGGTTCGCTTCGGGCGGTATCCACGGTCACGGCGATAAGGCAATGCCGCTGACACGGGTGCCGCGCGAGGCGACCGTTTTCGAGGTTGTCTGTTTCTCCGGGGCGATGGCCAGCGCGGTGAACGGCTGGAATGCCGATATGACGTTCCTGTTGGAGTTGCTCGTCGAAATGCGGGGATAAAGCGCCAGCTGGGAATGTTCCGGCCGTTGCCCGCCTGAAGACGACCAATACCGCCCAGGTCGCGACAGGGATTCCGAACGCGGCAGGGACCGGACCAACATTCGCGTTGCCCGACGGCGAAAGCGTCTTGTCCGTTGTTTTCGTTGTTCATTGGGGTTCGACACACATCACGCAGCGGGCAGGACACGATCATCGCTTGGGAATTGGAGCTCAATCGCGTTCTGGCGATGGGCGAAATGACGTTTCGTGTTCCCACGTCGGTCGACGGGCTCGGCTGGCGCACCAAGAGTTCCGAGCACCCTGCCGACGAAAGGAAACGGGCATCACGGATGAGGTCAAAGACCTGAACACGCTCCTGGTTCTCCAGATTTCAGTTTGATTTGCGCTTGCCGGGCGGCGACCCGTTTCCCCGACGTGACTTCCGCAACTGAAGTTCGAACTTTACGTGTTCGGATAGCCCGCTGTCTCCGGAAACGGGTGATTCAGAAAGTGTCGAAGAACATTTTCCGTGACCCGGGAAACGGAATTGTCCGCATCGTTCCACATCAGCGATGTCGCCCAGGCGATCGACCCGGCCGACCAGACCGCACCGCCACCGTCCGTACTGAACGCGACCATGTCGGCTCGTACATCCGGGTTCTGACTTCCATCCAAAGCGCGGGTCGTCGTGATGTACTCCTCTCCGCTCAGAAGGCCACCTTCGTCCACACCTTCGGACGTTGCCAGAATGACCGCGTTGGATGGCGATCCGAGGTCAATGTCCCACCTGTCGATCTCCAGGCCGACACATCCGCCGCCGCGATATCCGAAGTTCCCGATCACGTCGGATTCCAAACCTGCGAAAACGAACTCGTATGGCCGCGTGCCGTCATGTTGACGCCGGAACCAGCAAGAACGTACGAACAGCGTTGAACTGAATCCGGTCCCGACAAGTCTTTGGGGTGCGCGGCCATGCGAACGCCAGAGACCGCCGGGTTCGCCGGTAAAGTTCAGCGTGTGTTCGCCGGGTTCGCCTTCCCATGTCCTGACACCCGAAATACCCCGGCGGTTTTCGATGATGCCGGGATGCGCATCCGACCACGCGATGCGCCAGTAGAATCCGTTTCCTCCCAAGTACATGTGCCGGCCGCCGGCGCGTTGAAAGTCATCGATCGCGTCCCACATGCGTGTCGAGCAATACTCGGGGTGTGACACCGTGATCAGGACCCGGTACGGTTGGAGAAGATCCTGCCCATGGCGATGCAGGTCTTCATCCGTTGCAACGTCGTAGTCGAATCCCTTCGTTTCCAGCCACTTAAGGATATGCGTGTCATTGACGTAGTTGAATGTGTAGAGGCCCGGGCGAACGTTCAGCATGGGCCTTCGCGACCCGGAATATACGACTCCGGAACCGTCACTGTGCGTGTCGTAGAGTGACAGTCCGAGTTCGCGATGCTCATTGAGATAGAGCTCGTCCTCACTTAGCACCATAGGTGCTTCGTAGAGATTCTCCGTATTGGCGCTGTCGAACTTGATGTGGGTGTTCGAATAGGCCAGATAGGTGGCTGTCGGCGCAAGGAACAGAATGTCCGAACCCGGCTTCCCCACCTTTGAAGACACGAAGAACGAAACATCGCTTTCCACACCACGGGCAGACAACCGGGCGACATAGTACCCGGGACGCGTTCCGGCTGGCACGGTGAGTGTACAGTTCGTATCCCATGCACAGTTGGTCATGTCATCTTCGTGGAAATGAATCGCTGCGTAGTGTTCCCGCCGGACTTTCCAGTGTTCGGCCGATCCATCCCAATACTGCCCGGTCGCGCCACGCATTGGTGTATTGTGAAGGGCGAGCACGCCGTGGCCCGGTGCCAGTCCGGGAACTGTCGCTACGCTCTGGTTTCGCGAAAAGTCCCAGCCCGCGAGCAGGTTTCCACATGCCGTGGAGATGCGCGGGGATTCGATTTTTCCGTTGTAGTGATGCCGTGTCGAGAAACGTTTCCCGGCCCGGTCATCCGGCTCGGCCGAAAACAGCAACGGCGTCGTCCGTCCGGGCCAATCGAATTTGGCGATGTCTGCGGCGGCCGACTGGTGGGCAGGCCCGCCGGCTCCTGGCCGCTTCCGCGTGAGTGTCAGGCGGAGCGTGTTGGCATCAACCTGCAATTCGACCACGTACCATTGGCGCAGTTCGAGCGGGACCTCACAGGTGACGATGTCGCCTCCCGCCGTCGCGGCCAGGCACCCGCTTGACGTCAAGCGCAATGAAATACCGCCAAAACTGAACACCACTTGCGGCCGATCCGACCTGAGGGTCGGAAATATCGAAAGTGACAGGACGAATCCCTCATCCGGACCGGTCACGGGAACGGTCTCTGCCTGCGCCCAGGATCCGGCATTGATGTGCTGATGACGGACATTCAGAGCCTCTGCGTGCCCCCAGTCCTGCCTTTCGAAACAGGCACCCGGTCCGCCGGGGTCGATGTCGGCACAAACGACCCTGTAGGTGGAAAGGTCGCACGATCCGGGGCCATTGCTGGATATCTTGATCTCGATGGTCCCGCCCGCGTGAACCACCCAGGGTTGTGCATATCCAATGAGACCGGTCGTACTCTTCATCCGTCTTCCTCTCCGACAGTGACCGCAATGCCTGTCAACGCTTTCCACCGTCGCTTGAATAGGTCCCATTCCGCTTCCGCCATCGAAGAATAGATAACGCCCTCGACTGGGGACGGCGGGACACCCCTGATCCCGGAAAGGCGCACGAGTCCCCATTGTTTGAAGGGCTCAATCGCGACCAGGGCGTAACGCCCCTTGACAGGCGTCATTCGCATCCCATCAAGAATGCGTTGCAGTTCGGGGCTGAAAGGCCCCCTCGGGCTGGTCCGGTACTCCAGTGCCAGGTCCATGCGGGTACCATCCCACCTGTAGTGCCGGGACCGTGTCCCAGATCGATACATGTCGTTTTCGCGGCTCCTGTCTGGACAATGTGAATACTGTAAATATATTCTGCGTATATTGAAGTCTGCGTACGAAATCCATGCGTTTGAGTGGCAGGATCATCCGGGCACGTGTGTCGGCGACAGTTCACCTATCCGGGTTGGCCAGGGATCTCCGCCGTGCCGGGCATGAGATCATCGACCTCGGTGAGGGTGAACCCGACTTCGATACGCCGCATCATATTACGGAAGCCGCTTTCGAAGCCGCAAGACACGGCGCAACACGCTACACTGATGTTGCCGGCACGCCCGAATTGCGTGAAGCCATCGCCCTGCAGTTCAGACGGCTGAACGGTCCGGACGTCGGACCTGAGGATGTCATTGTCGGGACGGGCGCCAAGCAGCTTCTGTTCAACGCATTCATGTCATCGCTGAATCCGGGTGACGAAGTCATCATTCCAGCACCGTGCTGGGTCAGCTATCCCGACATGGTCGAACTTGCCGATGGCAAACCGGTCATCGCGCGCTGTTGCGCGGCCACCGGTTTCAAACTGGCCGCCAACGCTCTTGAGCGGCTTGTCACGGTGAAGTCCCGCTGGCTCATTCTCAACTCCCCGTGCAATCCGACCGGTGCCGTCTATACGTCAGGGGAACTCTCCGCGATCGCGGATGTTCTGCGAAAACATCCGGCTCTTGCCGTGATGTGCGACGATATCTACCAAGAGATCGTATTCGAGCCCGCCACCTTCACGGCGCTCTCCGCCGTCGCACCCGATCTCTCGCACCGGGTCATGACCGTGCACGGCGTATCGAAGACCTACGCGATGACCGGATGGAGAATCGGATACGCGGCGGGTCCGTCCGACCTCATCGCCGCAATGACGAAACTCCAGGGCCAATCGACAACGAACGCCTCATCTGTCGGTCAGGCCGCGGCATGCGCGGCACTCGCGGGACCCCAGGATTTTCTTGGCGATTGGCGTGCCACCTACAGGCGGCGATGCGACCTGGTCAGGCAGCAGCTATCCGGCGTCGCAGGCCTGGAATTCGCCATGCCGGACGGTGCGTTCTACCACTTCCCCGACTGCACGGGCCTCTACGGGAAATCGACGCCCTCGGGCGGAACGATCCGGACGGATGACGATGTCAGCCACTACCTTCTGGAAAGTGCAGGCGTGGTGACCGTGCCGGGATCCGCATTCTTCGCACCGGGGCACCTGAGGATCTGTTTCGCCCGATCGGAAGACCTGCTGGCGCGGGCCTGCCAGCGGATCCGGACGGCAATCGACTCGTTGGCCGCCTGAGGCTCGGAACGTCCACGTCCCGGAAGCCCGTCCGGTCAGTCAGTCCACAGCCCGCTCGGTCGTCGTCTCCGGATTGTCACCCTATCCTCCGGCCGCCATGAGGACTCCTGAAAGCATGATTGCAATTTTCCGGCCGTGTCACGTTTCCGACACGTGGCATGCAAGCAGTTTCAGGCCCGCGACCAGCAACCGGTCGACCGCCTGCGTCGTCAACCACGCCGAATGCGGGGTCAGAGTGACGTTGTCCCTGTCGAGCAGAGGGCTGTCGGCCGGCAAGGGTTCGCGGTGGAAGACATCGAGCGCGGCATGGGCGACGATGCCCGTCTCCAGGGCGTCCAAAAGTGCGCATTCCTCGACGATTCCGGCCCTGGCCGTGTTGACCAGGATCACACCTGGTTTCATTCGCAGAAACGCCTCGCTCCCGATGAATCCCTCGGTGGCGGGATTGAGTTCCAGGTGAAGCGACAGGATGTCGGATTGGGACAGCACGTCCACGAGCGAAAGCAATTCCACGGGGCTGCCGCCGCCCGTGCCGGAACGTGACCAGCCAATCACACGGGCACCGAGGCCATGCGCAATGCGTGCGGTCTCCCTTCCGACCCCACCGAGCCCGATGATTCCGAAAGCCTGGGCGCCGAATTCCTCGCTGCGCATCAGGCGCCACCGGCCCGCACGGACCTCGCGATCCATCTCGTGGATGCGCTTCAATGCGACGAGTGCCATGGCAATGGCGTGTTCCGCCACCGCGCGGTCACCGTACCCGCTGACACCCTCGAACCGGACTCCGAGATCCCGGATCGCATCGACGTCGCCATGCGTTGCAAGTCCGGTAGAAAGATAGGCGATTGTTCGAAGACCCGGGCAGGCACGGATCACCCGTTCCGACAAGTAGGCCATGTATACAAGGACATTCCTCCGCCCCGCGAGGCGACGAATCAACACATCCTCGTCCCGCGCCTCGCCGTAAATCACTTCGATTTCGGGCACGATGTCGAGCATGCCCTTCGTCAGCCTGTCCGCCGGGTCTCCATAGCAATCGACGAATGCCGGGGGTCTTTCAGCCATTCTCTAACCGACGACGGAAAAACTGCTCTCCCGGTTGATCTCCCGGTTTCGCGAGCAGAAGCGCATGTCGAGCTTGTGATCGACATTCGGCAGATCGAACACGCAGGGACACTTGTCGTGATCGTTGCCTGCGGTTTCGTAGTCGATCAGCGCCTTCATCATCATGCCGACGACAGGGGCGTTTTTGAACTGGTTGCCGCTCGTCCCGACCGCCATGTAGAAACCGGGAAGGTCCGACTTGTCATAGATCGGGATCCAGTCGTCGGCGACATCGTAGAGGTCCGCGATCCCCTGGACAGAGTTCGGAACTCCCATCGCCGGAAAACGCTGGGCGCCGCGCATGGCCTGCAGGCGAGCCTGTTCGGTCACTTCCGTGTTGTAATCGTCGGGATCGACCCACTCCAGCGGATCACATGCCGGCTCTTCGCTGCCGATCAGGATCTTGTTGCCCACTTCCGGACGCCAATAACCGCCGATGTCCGCGTCCGAACAGATCAGTCCGTCCACCTCGAAATCGAATCCGGTCGGAGCCGGGACATGGGCGACCTCGACGCGCAACGCCCGGGTCTTGATGTTCATGCCCTCGGCCACACCGGCGAGTTCATTGATCTTCCAAGAATGGGGGCCGGCGGCATTGACAACGATCGGCGCCTCGATCGCCGTGCCGTTGTCGAGATCCACGCCGGAAACGCGTGCTTCGGTCCGCCTTATGCCGATAACGCGCCGCCCCATGAAGAACGCTGTCCCAAAGCGCTTCGCCGCGGACTGGATGTTCTGCGTGGCAAGCATTGGATCATTGATGTAGCCCGCCTTCGGGAAATAGAGCACATATCGCAGGTCCCCGTCCTGCCGGCCGAAATCCGGATCGTCCCATGCCTTCGCGGGATGGAAGTGCCCAGGGTTCATGATCGGGAGCCTTTCCCGCAACTTCGCGGGGGTCCAGACTTCGTAAGGGATGGCGATTGTATTCGCGATCTCTTCCAGCCTGGTTCCGTAGCCGTTCTCGGCAAAGCAGGTGTAACAGCACCCGACCTCGCGGTAGACCGCAAGCGCCTCGCCATCTTCCGCGCCCAGGTACTCGGGCCAATGTTCCCAGTACGGATAATTCGATTTCGCCAGCGCGGCACCGTCAAGCGTCGAGTAGTGGGTACGAATGATCGCACAGGAATTGCAGGTCGACCCGGAACCCGCCGCTTGGTTCTTCTCGACGCATGCTACGGACTTTCCTGCCTTGGCCAGTTCGAATGCAATTGCGCAGCCGATGATGCCGCCTCCGATGATGACTGCGTCAAACTGGTTTGCCATGCTGGTATTCTCCATTTCTCAATGCCATATATTGTAAATATATAATCATCGCGACCCATGCTTCACAAGCATCAAGACTGTCGTTTGTCTTCGGAACAAGGGATTGAACGAGGCTGTCGCACCTCGCCGATGCCTTCAAGCGCCACGATGCATTTGCCCGTGACGGCCGAGGACAGGGCGTACGGAAGCACCGGCCGAACTGCACTCGTTCATGACGCTGAACCGCATCCGTTCCAATTCCCAACGTCTGATCAAATGAACGCCGCTTGACGGGACAATCACGATTCCGCGCCGGCGCGCTCGTGTTGTCCATGCGTTGACAGGCAAAAATTTTGCCAAGTCCGAGAATTGAAATTCCCCGGACACATCAGTGTTTTTCTTAGCGTGTCGGGCGCCACAGGCCCGTTGCTTGCCAGCGGGGGCTGGACCCTCCGCCACATAAAGGCGCGGGCCTTCTCCGGCGAGAAGTTGAACGCTTGCCGCACACTGATATTTTGACTTATAAATTATTACATGGTTTATTGCCATGTAAATTTGTCTCTCGTAAATAAATAGCTTGCGGAAATTTTGAGCACAGTGTAATTTAATGGTTATGAACCGTCAAAGAACACCGCGCCTGAAACCGCTCCTGGATACCGTCCCTCCCGGCTTCATGGTGGACACGCCATGGCTGAGAGCCCAGGGGATCGACCCGAAGTCCATCCACGACTATGTCGCCCGCGGGTGGCTCGAACGCGTCGTCCGCGGCGTGTACCGCCGTCCGCTACCCGAAGGCGCGCAGGGCGACCACGAGGCGTCCTGGGCGATCCCGCTTCTCTCCCTGCAATGGCTCATGAAATACACCGTCCATCTCGGCGGAGAGAGCGCCCTCGACATGGCCGGCTACGCCCATTACCTGAAACTCGGCGGGAGATCGCGCGTTCACTTCTATGGCGAGGTGCCGTCCTGGCTGAAGCGGCTGCCCATGCAGACCGAGATCGTCGTGCGCCGGCGCTCGCTCTTCGGCGACGACCCCCTCGGTATCAACGATGCCAGTCTTGACGCTGCGGGAAACCGGCCGACGGTGGAGGTGTGGCGCTGGCCCCTCAGGGCATCGTCGCCGGAGCGCGCCATCCTTGAGGCCCTCGACGAGTTGCCGCGGAATGCGAGCTTCGACAGCTTGGACAAGGTCTTCGAGGGGCTGGTGTCGCTCCGACCCAGGCGGCTCACAGCACTCCTGGCGGCGTGCCGCAGCGTGAAGGTGCGAAGGCTGTTCTTCGTGTTTGCCGACAAGCACCGGCACGCATGGCGCAAACACATGGACGCCTCAGGGATCGATTTCGGGTCCGGGCCGCGGGCCCTTGTAGAGGGCGGCAGATTTCACCCGACCTACCGCATCTATGTGCCTGAAGCATTCCTGCCGGAACACCGCAAGCGGTAGACGACGATGCTTGATCGATACGTGGCGCAGGTTCGGCTGCTCCTGAGCTCGCTGCCGGATATCGCCAACGAGACCGTCTTCGCGCTCAAGAGCGGCACCGCCATCAACCTGTTCTGCAGGGACATGCCGAGGCTGTCCGTCGATATCGACCTGACCTACCTGCCGGTGGCGGACCACCAATCTTCGCTCAAGGACATCGACGATTCCCTCGACCGCATAGTCGCGGCCATCGCCCGCCGCAATTCGCGGGTCGAGGCGCGCCGTGCCGCGGGTGGCGGAATCGCTGACACGCGGATCATGGTGAGTGACGGCCAGTCACAGTTAAAGATCGAGACCTCCCCGGGGGCGCGGGGAGCGATGTATCCGGCGCAAACGATGACTGCTTCGGAGGCTGTGATGGAACTCTTCGGATTTGTCGCGACGACCGTGCCGGCATTCGATGATCTCTACGGCGGGAAACTTCATGCGGCGCTTGTTCGCCAGCATCCGCGCGATCTCTTCGACATAATGCTCCTCGACGTAAACGAAGGCCTTACAGCAGACCTCTTCCGAACGTTCATGGTCTATGTGGCGAGCTCAGGCCGTCCGATGCACGAACTGTTGGCGCCCGCAGCGCCTCTTAGAGTCTGAACGGAAAGCGGTGAGTGGCTCCGGGACGTGTATGACGCGATCCATTTCATCTTGGAACGGGATGCCAGTGGCACCAACTTTCACCGTGTTTTCCGCCCTCTACGACGGTTCAGTACTATTTCACCCGGTGGCGGGACACCGGTGTCTTCGACCGGATGATGGACCGGTTGCGCGAGGCGGCCCGGCCGGTGGCGGGCCGGGCTCCGGAGCCGACGGCGGCGATCATCGACGGCCAGAGCGTGAAGACCACCGAAGCCGGCGGGCCTTGCGGATATGACGCCGGAAAACGGATCAAGGGGCGGAAACGCCACATCGCCGTGGACGTCGAAGGCTCGCCGATCGTGATCAATGTTCACCCGGCGAATGTCCAGGACCGGGTCGGAACTCCGGCGGTGATCCTGGACCTTCTTGCGGCGACGCCAACGGTCAGAACGCTGTTTGCGGACGGCGGTTATCAGGGCCCGAAGCTGCGCCGGACGCTGGCGAGTTCGATTGCCTGGGCCAAGCTCGCGGCCAGCCGGTTCATGGCCCGGCGGATCGCAAGACAGCAACGGTCTGAAGTCATTGCGTTTTCTGCGGAATGATTCTTGATTCAGACTCTCAGGCTCTCGGGGAGGGCATCACGCCATTCCTGGCATTAAGGTCGATTCCGGTTGGGCGCTGGCGCGTATGCGCTATACGGCTGTTGACTATCCCTCCTCGTCCCGCCCCAGGGCGTGCCTGAGGGCTTGGTAGTTCTCTTCTGCCCGATGGGATAGAGAGTGTTCGTGCCCTGTCTGCCGGGCGAACGAATCGAAAATATCGAGGGATCGCCGCATCAGCGCCTCGGCCTCTTCGAGGCTGTCAGTGCTCCTTAGAATCATTGCCAGATTATTCAGTCTGATCGCAACGGTTGGGTGCTGATCTCCGAAGGCGGCCTCGTCGATCTGCAGTGCCCGCCGCATCAGCGGTTCGGCCTCTGCGAACCGGTTGGAGGCAATCAGCAGTGTCGCCAAATTGTTCAAATCTCTCGCTACGCTCGGATGCCAATCGCCGAAGGCGGCCTCGTCGATTTCAAGCGCCTGTCGCGCCAGTGGTTCGGCCTCCTCGATCCGACCACTGTCTTGGAGCAGAGCAGCCAAATTATTCAAGCAAATCGCCACGGTCGGATGTTGCTTGCCGAAGGCTGCCTCTTCGATCTCCAGCGCCCGCCGCATCAACGGCTCGGCTTCCTTGATCCGGTCAGTATTCCGGAGCAGAATCGCCAAGTTGCCCAAGCAGACCGCCACGGCCGAGTGCTGCTTCCCGAAAGCGGCCTCTTCGATCTCTAGTGCCCGCCGCATCAGCGGTTCTGCTTCCTCGGCTCGGCTGGTGTCGAGCAGCAGCATCGCCAAGCTGTTCAAGCGAGGCGCTATCGTCCGGTGTTGCTTGCCGAGAACCGCCTCGCCGATCTCCAGCGCCCGCCGCATCAGTGGCTCGGCTTCTTCGAGGCGGTTGGTGCGGTGCAGCAGTTGCGCCAGGTTGTTCGACGCAGTCGCGACCAGCTCCGGATGTTCGTGTGTCGTTGCCTCGGCAAGCGCGTGGCGGTGCTCCTCCTCGGACGCTTCCCATCGTGCGACGTCCATCAGCACGTTCGCAATTCTCAGGTGCTGCGCAATCCGTTTCTCGGAGTTGCCCAAGCTTTCCAGGGTATCTCGCAGAATGGCGAGTCTCGTCTCGAAAAACGTACGGAGGGTCAGCCCCTCGCCAATCTCAGCAAGCCGGTGGGCAAACGCCTCGAGCTCACCGCTTCGGTGAATCTCCCAAGCTGCGATCGTCTCCTCGATTTCGGAGAGATAGTCAGGAACAGACGGACTGTTCGTGACAATGCGGGCAATCGACCGGCTTACGCCGTCTTCCGCCAGAAGCGCGGCTTCCAGGACGTAGCTCGCCGTCTGCTCGGATTCCCCGCGGCGGGCTAAGATCCTAGCCATGTCGCGCCTCGCGGCCGCGCGCTCCCCCGCGTCGCCGACTTCGCTCAGATAGTCGAGGGCGCTCTCCGCGTCCACATTGCCCTCTTCGAACATCTTCCTACGCAACTCGCGGCGCCTTTCTTCCCGGGCCTCAATGTTCGGATAGAAGAGACTGAAGAATTCGAGCAGGAACGGCATGCGGGTGCGTGTGCCGCGGGAAAGGTTCATCGCGAGCCATATGTCGAAGAGTCCCTCGCGGATCGTGTAAAGGCGTGAACGCCCGTCTCGCGGATGCTGCACGGCACGGGTGTAATGGGCATCGGAGAGGCGCTTGAGCAGCGACGAGGTCTCCTGATGGCTCATGCGCATTCGCGCGGCAATGGCGGCCGGGGTCTTCTCCTGATCCCGCATGCTTGCCAGGCATTCCAGCAATGCGCGCTGACCGGGCGGCAGGTCGTTCAACCGGCCTTGGTAGAATGGCGAGATCCGGTCGAGCAGCAGGAGGAACTGATCCTGCACGGCGGTGACCGACTCGTGGGCGATCAGCACGTAAAGCATCATCGTGAGCCTCGGGTTTCCCCCGGTCATGCGGTAGAGCGCATGCAATCGAGGACGTATGCCCTCCAGGGATCCGAGAATGTTCGTGCGGCCTTCCCACTCGAGATTCAGCCGGATGACTTCTACTGTCTCGTCGAAGCTCAGGGCCTCTAGGATCTGAATGTCGAAGAAGTCGTAGAACGGCTGTTCGACGTCGGTTATCCCGTCAAAATAAAGCGGCGCGGTGGCCAGTAGCAGGCAGCCGTTGTCCGCCATGAGGAACGCGCGCAGTGCAGCGACGTCGGTCCGGTTGCGGATCTGCCGGCCAAGTACCTCGCCCAGGTTCTCAAGCATGACAAGCAGGGTCCGGCCCCGTCTTCGATTCTCTTCGCGAAACGCGGGCACCAGGGTGTCGGAGACCTTGGCGTCGTCCTCCTCGGTCTGCACCGCAGCGAACAGCTCCGCCCACAGTGGCTCGTCTTCGAGGGCCTCCTTCAATATTCCGCACATGCCTATCAGGAAATCGGCGAAGGACAGCGTCCGGTTCGACTCCTCCGGGAAACGGACGACCACTACCCTGGTGGCGAGCGCTTCGTCCGACTGAACGGCGTCTTCGATGCACGAGAGCAGGTGGGTCTTGCCGATCCCATGGGGACCGATGAACAGTTGGTGGCATTTCGACTTCCGGGTCACCGAGCCGCGCAAGGCTTCGATGGCGTTGTCGAGCAGATGTTGGCGCGCGACGCTGGTTTGGCGCAGGCGCTCAGGGCTGGTTACTCTGGACCTGTAAAGGCCGACACTCGCCGAGCGGGCGGGCTCAGGCATGGTATTTCCTCCACCACGATTTCAGCACGCCACTAACCATCTCCCAGCCCGCGCCGAGCTGAGCTCGCAAAAAACCAGGATGCGCATCATGGAGCCCGTCAAGTAGCGTCAGGAAGAAGTCGGCCGGGTGGGTCAGATCCTGCACGTTGATTGACACGACCGAGAACCTGCTCTTGGGATGGTCCCGCAAGTGATCCATGGCGCTGGTCTTGCCGGTCGCCGGGGGCTGGTGAGTACCACGCGTCCGGTGCGGAGGGCTTGCCACAGATCCGCCAGGAACGCCTCGCGAAATCGGAGATCGACCGGGTCGACCGGAACTCCGGTATAGAATTCCGGAGTTTCTCCCTTTTCCATTCCATATTGTTGTAAACCAAATTCGTTGTATAAGTTATTGCACAACGAAACCTATGTATGTCAAGTACGTCGTAGAAATATGCATGAGTGTGTCTGACGCTCGGCACGCAAAGACCATCTCTTGCAGCGGCCAGAGAGCGATCTTCTTCGGCTTTCCGGCCTCGGTGAGACGTTGATAGAAGCGCTTCAAGGTTGGTTGGGTTGTATCGGCTTCCCGGAAAGCCGGATATGGTGCTCCAGAAGTACAGTGAGGTCATCCTCATCCATGACTGCTTCTGGCATGGACATGACTGCCCGCTTTTCAGGCTTCCAGGAACCAGGACAGACTTCTGGACGGAGAAGATCGATCGGAACCGCGAGCGCGATACCGAAGTGCGCGTCTCACTGGAGTCCAGGGGTGGCGGTACCTGACCATTTGGGAGTGTGCGATGCGCAGCCGGGAACGCTCGAAATTCGAGAGCCTTATTGGCGCAGTCGCCGTGTGGCTGGAGACAGGGGAAGCAAGCAAGAAAATCTGGGGACAACGGGCGGTTAGTCTTTAGCAGTTCCAGCTGTCGTTAGGACAGCCGACCAATTCCGAAGACCCGCCCGCCGCTCACACCAACGGATTCGGCGACAGCATTCCTGGAAACCGGGCCATGTCGGAACCGGTGGAAGACCTGTTCGCGCGTCCATGTACGAGGCTGACATTTTTCGCCGACATGCGGGACCGCATGGATTCGGGGCACTGAGCAGAATTTTTCCGCCGCCCTGAGGGGGCATGCGGTGCCTGGCGTGTGATTCGCAGGATTTTCCATACCGAGAGCGGTTTGCGGACCCTCCGCCCGCCCTTATCTATCTATGGATGAGTGTATCGAATTCCGATCCCGGTAGCGCCCTCGATGCCCGGTTTTTGCGGGCGATCGAGGTCTGGTGCGCACTGGCGGAGGGCGAGATCAACGAGCTCCATGTGGGTCTCAAGGGAACGATGAACGCGCTGTTCCTGAAGGATCTGGCGGCCAAGACGCACCGGGGCCAACGGGGCCGGGTGTAAGCCGGCAAGGCGGACGGCAGCCTGTGCTACGGCTACGACGTGGTGAAGGCGCTCGATGCGGCCGGCGAGCCGGTGCGGGGCGAGCGCCAGATCAACGAGACGCTGGCCGGGATCTTGCGGCGCATCTGCCGGGAGTTCGGGACGGGGTCAAGCCCGCGCGCAATCGCGCGGCGTCTAAACGACAACGGCATTCCCGGTCCGAGGGGCAACCGGTGGTCCGACAACACACTGCGCGGCCACGCGAAGTAGGGCACGGGGCTGCTCAACAACGAGCTCTATATTGGGAGGCTGGTGTGGAACCGCCAGCGCAGGGCGCTCAACCCGGAGACCAGGCGCAAGATTTCGCGCACCAACCCGCCGGAGGAAAGGTTCGTCGCCTAGGTCCTTCACCTTCGCATCCTCGACGACGATCTCTGGCAGGCGGCGAAGGACCGTCAGGACGAGTCGGCCAAAGTGTACGCGTCCGTAATCGCGGGCGTCCGGCGTACTCATGCGAATGCGCTGAACGCCACCCACCGGCCGCGCCATCTGTTGTCGGGGCTACTCGAATGCGGCGTCTGCGGCGGCGCCTACGTGAAGCGGGGCCAGGACCGCTATACCTGCTCGAACCATGCACGGACCGACGGTTGCACCAACGGAACTCGCCGCGATCGAATAGAAGATCGCGACGATTGAGGACGGCGGCTATGTGCGTGGCATGTCGGACCGGCTGCGCGAGCTGAAAGCCCGCCAGGACGAGCTCGCCGAACGCCTCGCGGCCGCCCCGGCCGACCTCCCGGACATCCATCCGAACATCGCCGGGTGTACCGCCGCAAGGTGGCGCGGCTCGCGGAGGCGCTGACGCACCTGGAGGATCGCGACGAGGTGGCGACGGCGATCCGGGATCTGATCGAGAGCATCGTGCTGAGCCCGGGTGAGAAGTGGGGCGAGGTGTATGCGACGCTCCACGGCGACATCGGGACGATCTTCGAATGGACGGCGAACGGGGACGGCAAGAACCAGGGTGGAACCTCGCCGCCCGGATTGTCGGGCTCGGCTGAAACGCGGAGACAATCAAGGAGTCATCTGCGCGCCGCTTCGGCTATGGGTGCCGATCAAAACAGGACTTCCGGCAGCCAGAGCACGAGCGCCGGAAACACCGTGATGATCACCGCCGACAGCAGCATAAGAAGGAAGAACGGGAGTGCCCCGCGCGCGATCTCCCCGATCGAGCGTCCGGTGATGCCCTGCATCACAAACAGGTTGAATCCGATGGGCGGCGTGATCAGGCCGAGTTCGATCATGATCACCAGGAAGACGCCGAACCAGATCGGGTCCCAGCCGGAGCCGACAATCAGCGGAAGCGTGATGGGAAGGGTCATGACCATGATCGACAAACCGTCGAGAAACATTCCCAACAGGATATAGAATACGCCGATGAGAACGATTATGCCGACTGGGCCGAGTTCCATCGCAGCGATCAGCTTCGAGATCTCCTGCGGCACATGAAGGTACGCCATGGTCGACGACATGAAACCGGCCGCGACGAGTATGGTCATGACCATGCAGGTGATGCGCGTCGCGCCCATGAGAGCATCGACGAAGATCGACATCCTGAACTGCCCGAGAAGGATGACGAGCGCGAGAGTTGCCGCAAACCCGAGCGCAGCGGCCTCCGATGGCGTCACCACGCCCGCATAGATGCCGCCAAGCACGATGAAGATCAAACCCACAACCGGCAGCAAGTCCAGGAGACTGCGGAGGTAGTCCGCGACCGTGAAACGGACCGCGTCCGTACCTGTCCCGGTCACGTTTCCACCGAGCGCCCGGAAAACGATGTAGGCCGAATAGATTCCGGAAATCAGCAATCCCGGCAGGATTCCCGCGGCAAAGAGCGCGGTGATCGACTGTTCTGCCAGAACGCCGTAGATGATCATCGAAATCGAGGGTGGAATCATCAGCCCGAGGCTGCCGGCACCGGCGAGCGATCCCATGGCCAGGCCGGAATCGTATCCGCGCCGGTTGAGTTCCGCCATCGTGATCTTGCCGACGGTTGCCGTGGTCGCGGTGCTCGAACCGCTGACCGCAGCGAAGAGCGTGCACCCGATGATATTGCAATGCAGCAGCCGTCCCGGCACGAGGCTGGTCCAGGGCGCCAGTCCGCGAAAGAGGCGCTCGGATATGTCGGTCCGGAAAATGATTTCGCCCATGAAGACGAACATGGGAATCGCTGCGAGTTCCCAGGTGCTCGCCGTTCGCCACATGGTCCCTTTCATGACCGAACCGATCCGCATGAATGGAAAGTCGAGGAGAAAGGCGAGGGTCGAAAGCCCCACCATCAGCAGGGCCACGAATATCCAGTTGCCGAGGCAGAGGTAAAACGCAAGGAAGGCGAACGTCGCAAGCGCGAAAAGTATGGGTTCCATCGACGCTGCAGCCCCTGCCGCTAGTCGTTTCCGAGGTCCGCAGCCTTGCTCGCGTCAAGGTCAATTTCGCCCGCAAGCGTCCGCACGAGATACGAGACGAGTTGCAGGACGAATATGGCGAGCCCGATCGCAACAAACAGTTCCGGAAGCCAGAGCGGTACCTGCGCGACCGTTTCGCTCACGTATCCCCTTTCGTAGTTTCGAATGACATTCCGGGCAAAGAAGATGAACGCGATCGAGCAACTGAAAATTCCCATGAGCGTACAGACGACCTCGACCGCGCGCCGTGCCGTTCCGTCCGGCCTGAGATGGGAAATCACGAGGTTCATGCGAATCAGCGCATTCCGGTCCAGCGCGTGTCCGAGTGCGAGAAACCCGAGGCCGGCAATTCCGTAGCCGACCAGTTCGTCGGCGGCGTGGGTCGATGCCGCAAAGAACGTCCTGAGGACGACTTCCGTCAGGATGAGGGCGGTCATTCCGAGAAGGATCAGGACCGCGGCGGCGACCCCGAGCATCGACAGGCCATGGGTGAAGCTGTGAAAATACCGCACTGCCGGGACCAAACCGGAAAGTGAAATGCCGGCACCACCAGATGCCGGCATTTCATGAATGTCAATTGCTCACGAGATCAAGCTGGGCAGAATAGGCCGCAAGGATTTCGTCAGCCTTCGCATCGCCGACGAGCGCCCGCCATTCGTCGATGGCCTGCTGGCCCGCAGACTTCAGCTCCTCGATGAAGGACGCCGGCACCTCCGTTATTGCCGTGACGTTCGCATCGGCGAGACGCTTGACGTTCAGGTCGATCCGATCCTGTGCCCGCGACCAGAGTTCATCCTCGACCTCCCTGGCCGTTTCCAGCACGATGCCCTGGAGATCCTCTGGAAGATCCTTGAAGACATCCGCGTTCATGTGGACCATGTTCGAACCCATGGTAAAATTCACGTAGTGGTAATGGTCCAGAAACTCCTGGAAGTTGGCGGAAAGTCCGCCTTCCTCCGAGGTCAGGACGGCCTCGATCGCATTGGTCGACAGCGCCGGAACGACGTCGGCCCAACTCATCTGAATTGCCGCGGCACCGATGTTCTGGAGCGTGATCGTACCATTCTTGTCGTAGGTCCTGATTTTCAGGCCCTGCATGTCGCTGCCCGACATGATCGGACGCTTTGACCAGATGCCAACCGGGGACCAGGGCTCTGTCAGGAGCAGGATCTGGTTGCCCTTGGCGAAAGCCGCCGCATAGTAGGGCCTGGCAGCGTCGATGAGTGCCTTGCTTTGCGTCGGGTTGGTCGCCATGAACGGCATGTTGTTGAGCAGGAAGATCGGGTCGAACCCCGTGAAAACGCCGGTATAAGTGCTGGCGATGGGTACGGCGTTATCCTCGACGGCCGCCCAATGGTCCTTGGACTTGTACCCGAGCGACCCGCCGAAATGATTGGTGACGATGATCCGGCCATCACTGTTCGCGGCGAGACGCTCGGCGAAGATCTTGTCTGCTTCGCCGGAAACGGACGTCTCGCCGTATTCGTTCGGCATGTCCCACGCCACGACCTCGGCGAACGTCGCTCCGGAGGTGGAGAGCCCTAGAACCAGTGCGGCAATGGCTGCGCGGGTGGTGCGGGACTTCATCGGGATACGAGCGAACTTGTTCATGGTGGTAATCCTCCTCTGGTCACTGCTTCGCGTCTGGCGGCGCAGTTCGCCCGGTCAAAGGCCCATCTGCGCAAAAAGTGCCGCCGTCAGGGGGCTGAATCTGTTTCGATACTCTCCCGCCACGTAAACATGGTCGAGACGACCGATTTCGAGATACGAGACGTCAAAGCCTGCAGCCCGGCAGGCATCCGTGTAGATTCTCGACTGACGTCGAAACTCGTCCGTTTCGCCGCCGCCCACCGCAACGACGGTCGGCGGCATCCACTCCGGCAGATGATGGATCGGGCTGTTGCGCCTGGACTCCGCTTCATCCATGCGAAGATCCGAATTCAGGTAGGAAAGGCGCAGCGGTTCCAGATCGAACAGTCCGCTCAATGGAACCGCGCCTCTGACGGCATTGAACGGCAGGGCATACGAATCCCACGCAGTCGCCATCAGCATTGCGGTCAAATGTCCGCCGGCTGAGTGGCCCGTCACATGTATTCGGCCGGGGTCGCCTCCGAACGACGCGGCGTTTTTGTAGATCCACGCAAAGGCTTCCCGGTTCTGGCGGGTGATTTCGTCCATCGTAACGGAGGGGCACAGGCCATAATTGTTGAGAACGACACATGCGCCGGTTTCAATGAAACGTTCTGCAACATATCGGAACATCGCCTTGTCGAAGGCGCGCCAGTAGCCGCCGTGAATGAAAAGGAGTATTGGCGATGCGCCCCGTCCGGGCCAGATATCGAGCGTTTCACCGGGGCTGTCTCCGAACGCGACATCAAGGCGGCACTCGAAATTGGCAACAGTTCTCTCGTTGTGAATCTCCATGGCGGAGAAGGTTTCGGCAAAATGCGGACAACGCCTGCGCATGTCGTATTCAAGATCGAGTTCGTCCTGGCTGTAACCGGCGTATACGGTGTTGGTCACATCCGGCCTCCCGTCCTGTTGCGCGACGCCCCCTGATTGAGCCTCATCGTAAAAAACGGATTCGACTATTGCAAGCAAAATATATACGGAATATATTTACAAGGGAGGAATTCGGGCGAACCTGATGTATGTACGAATTGCGCATTGGTCCTGTGACCCCGATCACTGGAACGCGGATGCGGACCTCTTCGAGAATGGTGCAGTTCCGATCTTGCGAAAGTACCATGGGTTCGTGCGGGCAATGCTCCTGGGCGAGGACAGCGGCGCCCGGCGCATCGCGCTTACAGTGTGGGAGTCCGCAGATGCTTACCGTGCATTCGTGGCGAGCCCGGACCTTGAGAGAATCACGGCTATGTTTGCCCACATGTACGTGGACGGAAAACGCCCGGGGCCTGTGCACGAATATGTTGTCCGGGCACAGGGCGCAAACTGAAGGTGGGAAGTGACGTGTTGCTGGATCTGCCGACAGCCGCGAACTACAATGCGTGGGCGAACATCCGGATCTACAATGCGGCCCGCAAACTTACCGATTCCGGTCGGAAAGAAGACCGCCGCGGCTTTTTCAAGTCGATTCACAACACGCTGAATCACATTCTCCTCGCCGACCTCATCTACCGAGAAAGGCTCGAGGGAAAGGCGACGACCTTCACGACTCTTGAAGAGGTTCTCCACGACGATTTCGACTCGCTGGAATCTGCGCACCGCGCCAACGACGTCTGGTACATCCACTACGCGGCGGACCTGGAACCGGCGGATCTGGACTCGGAACTCTCGTTCCAGGCGGTAGGCATGGACAAGCCCGAGTTCTTCGGCCTGCCTCTCCGGCTGTGCCTGACCAATCTTTTCCAGCACCAGATTCATCACCGTGGCCAGGTTCATCACATGATCTCGCATGCGGGCGTCGATCCGCCCCCACTGGACGTCGTGAAGTTCGGGCGCGGTGACGTTGACCGGTGGAGCGATGCCACGTGAATCCTGACGTCCTCGATGTCGTCATCGTCGGCGCGGGTCAGGGTGGCCTCTCGGTAAGTTATCACCTTTGCAAGGCAGGGGTTGACCATATCGTCCTGGACCGCGGCGGAATTGCCCATGCCTGGGAGACACGCTGGGACTCATTCTGTCTCGTGACACCGAACTGGACCATCAATCTGCCAGGTCGACGGTATGACGGGGAGGACCCGGACGGGTTCATGCCGCGCGATACATTCGTCAGGTACATGAAGGACTGGGCTGACGGTTTCGGTGCTCCGGTCGCGGGTCGTGCCGAAGTCACACGGGTGAGATGGACGGGCGGTCGATTTCGCATTCAATGCAAATCCGGTTCTATAGAAGCACGAAACGTTGTGGTGGCAACCGCGACATACCAGTCCCCGAGGTTCCCCAGCGTCGCAGGGGACATTCCCCATGACATCCGTCAACTCCACGCCGAGGACTACAGGAACTGCAGCCAAGCCCCGGAAGGAGCGGTCTTGGTCGTCGGATCGGGCCAGACCGGCTGCCAGATCGTCGAGGACTTCCTGCGCGCGGGATATTCAACCTACCTTTGCGTGTCGCGGACTGGCCGGCTTCCGCGCCGGTATCGGGGGCGTGACTGTATCGCGTGGCAGGACGACCTGGGTCTACTCGACCGTACGCCCGACATGCTTGACACGCCGGCGCAGCGATTTGCGGGCGACCCCCACCTCACAGGTCGCGACGGCGGCAGCACGGTCAGCCTCCATGACTTTCGCCGCCGCGGTGTCACACTGCTCGGGCGGCTGGAAGCCGTCTCCGGTTCCGTCGCGCGCTTTCGCGACGATCTCGGACGTAACCTCGACTACGCCGACGCATACGCCTCGAACTTCATGAAGACGGTCGACGATTACGTTGAGGCCACCGGTGCGCACGCCCCGCCACCCACGGCAGCGGAACTCTTCGGCGGACCCGGCGTGGACGGATCGCGGATCCGTTCACCGGAGTCTCTGGACCTGGATGAAGCAGGCATCACGACTGTCGTTTGGGCGACGGGCTTTGGCTTCGACTTCAGTTGGATCGAGGGGATTGCGACCGACGCATTTGGCTACCCGGTCACCGATCGGGGAAAATGCACGTTCCCCGGCCTCTACTTCTGCGGACTGAACTGGATGACCCGGCGGAAGTCCGGAATCCTTTTCGGCGTCGGAGACGATGCCCAAGAGGTCTCGCGCGACATCATCGGCCGGCTGGGATCGGCACGACGGTAACGCGGTGGACTGAGGATCGATTGAATGTACATCGGCGTCGACGTCGGCGGCACATTCACCGACATTGCGGTGAATCCCGGTGATGGCCGCGAACTTTACCTCCACAAGCTGCCATCGACACCGGACGCGCCGGAGAAGGCAGTCATTGATGGGCTACGGGAAATTCTCGTGGAAAACAGCCTTGAGGCCGGGCAGATTCGGCGTCTTGCCCATGGCACCACCGTCGGGACGAATGCCCTCATTCAACGCAAGTGCGGCAAGGTCGCCCTGATCACCTCTGAAGGGTTCCGCGATCTCCTGGAACTTGCGCGCCAGACCCGTCCGACGGTTTACGACATGCACCGCGACCACCCGGAACCCCTGGTCCCGCGGAACTTGCGGATCGAGGTTCCGCAGCGCCGGCTGGCAGACGGTACCGTGCATGTCCCACTCGCATCAAACGCCGTTGCCGATGCCGCCGCGTGCATCGCGGAAGCGGGAGTGGATTGCGTCGTGGTCTGCTTCCTGCATTCATATGCATTTCCGGAGGATGAAGATCGCGCCGCCGAAATCCTGCGGGCGAATCTTCCCGATTCCACCGTGGTTCTGACCTCGTCGTCGGTGTACCCGGAGTTTCGCGAATACGAACGCTTTTCCACTGCCGTTCTGAACGCCGCACTGATCACAGTGCTCGGTTCCTATCTTGACCGGTTGATGCAGGCCACGGCGGATATGGGGATCCCGGCAGAGATCAAGATCAGCCAGAGTTCGGGCGGTCTCATGTCGGTCCGCATGGCGAAGAAACTGCCGGTACGCGCATCGCTTTCCGGCCCCGCGGCAGGGGTCCAGGGCGCATTGTACCGGGCGGCGGTGGCGGGAATCGACAACATCATCACGCTCGACATGGGTGGAACCAGTGCCGACGTCGCGCTTCTCGAGAATGGCGTACCGGTCGAAGTCGTCGCCCGTGACCTGGCGGGGTTTCCCATCCGGATTCCGTCCTTCGACGTCAACGCCGTCGGTGCAGGCGGCGGGTCCATCGCCTGGATCGATAGTGACGGCCTCTTCAAGGTCGGTCCGCGAAGCGCCGGGGCCGTTCCGGGACCGGTATGCTACAACCAGGGCGGCACCGAGCCGACGGTGACAGACGCAAATGTGATGCTTGGCCGCTTGAACGGCAGCACACTGCTCGGCGGGCGTATGCCGATCAGGCACGACCTTTCGGTCGAGGCCATCGCGCGTCTGGCCGGTTGCCTGAACATGGCACCCGAGGACACGGCGCTCGGAATCGTCCAGGTCGCCTGCGCCACCATGGTCAAGGCCATCCGCTCGATTTCGGTTGAACGCGGATACGCGCCGTCGGAGTTTTCGCTCTTCGTCTTCGGCGGTGCCGGTGCGCTGCACGCCGTCGACGTGGCCCGGGAACTGGGAATGGGCAGGATCGTCGTCCCCCCGAGTCCGGGAATCCTCTGTGCCGAAGGAGCAATGAACGCACCGCTGTCGATCGAATTCGTGGCAACGCTGCTCGTACCGGTTTCGCCAGAAGCGACCGGTGCCCTTGCACGCGCCATTTCCGAACTGGACGCCAAGGTTTCGAACTGGTTCGCAAGCGAAAGCGTTCCCAGACCTCAGCAAAAGACAACCTGGACCGTTGCGGCGCGTTACTTGAGACAAAATTACGAACTGACTCTTCCGATCGACATCGCGGCTTCAGGCGGGTCATTGCTCGAAGGTATCGATTCTTCTTTCCACAATGCCCACGAAAGGAACTACGGGTTTTGCTCTCCTGGCGAACCGGTCCAGTTGGTCAATCTCTCGGTGAAGGCGCTTGGCGAGCTTCCACGTCCGGACCTTCCGGTGTTGCCGGGCTCTCCCCGACCGGATCCGGGCTGGCATCGAGACACGCTTTTTTGGCGCGGTGACAGTCGTATGACTCCGGTCTACGACCGGGCAGAACTGGTCGCCGGGCAAGCGATCTCAGGGCCTGCGATCATCGAGCAGATGGACGCCACGGTACTGGTGTTCCCTGGAGATGAATGCGTCGTCGACAACTGGGGAAACATCATAGTGACCCTCGGAGCAACCGGCGCGTGACCACCACGCCGATCGAAACCGAACTGTTGCGCAACTCGCTCGCGGGGATCTGCGACGAGATGTACATTGCGCTCATGAAGTCGTCGTATTCGACGAACATCAAGGAACGCAGGGACCACTCGACCGCGCTCTTCGATGCGAGCGGCCGCGTCGTGGTGCAGGGCGAGAGCATGCCGCTCCACCTGGCATCGATGCTCGGACTCGTGGAAGTCGTTCTCGAAAAATATGGTCGGGACGGGCTCAAGGACGGAGACATGTTCCTGTCGAACGACCCCTATGTCGGCCGAGGATCGCATCTGCCGGACGTGGCGATTGCGGCACCCGTCTTCAAGGATGGCGAACTGGCGATGTTCGCCTGCAATATCGCGCACCATGCGGATATCGGCGGCATGTCGCCGGGATCGATGGCTGGCGGCATGACCGAGATCTTTCAGGAAGGCCTTCGAATCCCGCCGATTCGACTCTTCGACGGTGGCACATTCAGTCGCGATGTCATGGATCTCATACTGCTCAATGTCCGTGTACCGGAAGAACGCCTCGGCGACTACAATGCCCAGATCGCTGCGAACAGGTTGGCGCTGCGACGGTGCGACGCACTGCTTGACCGCTGGGGAACGGACCGCGTGTCGGACGCGTGTGACACGATCATTTCTGCCGTTGCAAGACGCACTCGGGCATGCATTTCCAGGCTCCGTGACGGTACATACGAATTCGAAGACGTTGTCGACGACGACGGACTTTCCAGCCGAAACATCCGGATAAGGGTCAGGATCACCGTCGCCGGAGACGAGATCGAGTTCGACTTCGAAGGCACGGACCCGCAGGTGGAGGGCAATATCAATGTGACGACGGCCGGTCTGCAGGCCGCATGCCTCTATTGCCTCAAGGTGCTTCTGGACCCCGACTGCCCGCAAAACCACGGCATGCTGGATCCGGTCACGATCAAGGCGCCACTCGGGAGTATTGTCAACGCCGCGTTCCCGGCAGCCAGTGCCGCCCGTGCACAGACAGGGCAGCGAATCGTCGACGTTGTCCTCGGCGCACTTGCCCCGGCATATCCCGACAAGGTCGTCGCCGCCGGAAACGGGGCCAACACGTCAGCCACTTTCTTTGGTCAGGACGGGGATGGAACGTTTTATGTCTACCTGGAGACACTGGGTGGCGGCGCTGGCGCAAGGTATTACAGGGACGGTTCCGACGGGGTGCAGGTTCACATGACAAACACCTCGAACCTGCCCATCGAAGCCCTCGAGACGGAATACCCGCTGATGATTGAACGTTACCAGTTCGTCGAGGACTCGGGCGGGAGCGGACGGTACCGGGGTGGCCTCGGCATAAGGCGTGACTACAGGCCGATCGGTCATGCGACGACCTTCTCGGGGCAAGGAGAACGCTTTGCCAACCCGCCGTGGGGTCTCTTCGGTGGCGGCCCGGCCGCGACTGGCAGGTTTGCGACCATATCCGATGACGGCATCGAAATGCGGCTCGCGAATAAACCCTCCTCGCTGAGGATTGCGCCGGACACAGTGATCAGCGTCATCACGGCGGGCGGGGGCGGATTCGGAAACCCAGACGAACGCAGCGTTTCGGAATTGGAAAAAGACTTCGCGCTCGGTAAGTTCAGCGACAGGTTCCTGACCGGGAACTATCCTCAATGGCGGTGCAGACTGCGTGATGCCCAGAACTCAACAAAGAAGGACACCTAGGAGCGCGGAATCTTCGTTCAAGGTCACGGAGAACCTTTCGCTGACGGACAGGGCAACTCGTGTCGTTCGAGACAGGATACTCGACCTGACGTTGTCTCCTGGCATGGCGCTGGACGAGCGTTACCTCCTTGAGCGTTTCGAGTTTGGCCGGACGCCGATGCGCGAGGCCTTGAACCGGTTGATCGTCGAGGGTCTCGTCGTTTCCCGGGAACCGCGTGGGATGCAGGTTGCGCCGCTGAGCATCGATTCCACGATCGAACTGTTCGACGCCTATGTTTTGAGCGAACGGATGGTCGCGTCAGTCCTCAGGTTTGACGATCCGGACCTGCTCGGTGACCTGGAACGCCTGCATGCGGACTACGTCAAGAACCTGGACGAAACCGGACTGCTTCGAGTGACAGAACTGAATGCCTGGTTCCACTACAGGCTGGCCGCGGCAACCCAGAACGCCCATATCACCGCGTATTCACACAAACTGCACAATGTCGCGCGCAGACTGTCTTACTTCATATTCAAACGCGAGGCTGCAAATGGCGGATTGGTCACAAAGCTGTTCGAGAAACCGCGCCAGGATCACGAACGCATCGTCGATTCAATACGGCATGCAGACCGTGACGCGTTGATCGAGATACTGACCGATCACGCCAAATTCTTCCGGACACGTCTGGCCAGGATCATCAGCGAGGACAATAGATCGGACATCGACTTCAGCGGCCTTTCCGGCCAAGGTTGAGTGCGTTCCCGCCCGGTTGACCTGCCGGTCCAAGCGGACTTGCGGATGGCCCTTGTGGCACACCAGAGAGATTTGTGCGCGTTTTCATTGTCTTTCCATAGAACTCGCGCAGGGGACTGTCGCGTTCAGGCGACAGGTGAATGCGCGTTCCTTGTTGCAATAGTTATCTGCTGCCTGTATATCGCCCTCATGGCTGACAGGTATGCCAGGAACGCAGGTGCGGTCTTCACGCTCAAGTATCATTTGGTCTGGTGTCCGAAGTATCGCCGGAAGGTGCTTACCGGCCGGATTGAAGTTCGGTTGAGACAGCTCCTTGCCGAGGTTGCGGACGAGAAGGGCATGATGTTCCACGCAATGGAGATCATGCCGGACCACGTTCACCTGTTCGTCGAGAGCGACCCGACGCTTTGCGTGGCGGAGATCGTCAACAGGCTGAAGGGCCGGTCGAGCCGGGTTCTGCGACAGGAGTTCCCGACATTGAGGTCGCGGCTTCCCACACTGTGGTCGCGGAGCGACTACGCAGGCACCGTGGGGCAGGTCAGCCAGGCGACCGTCAAGCGGTACATAGAGAGCCAGAAAGGCAAGTCGTTGATCCGGAGCTACAAGTACCGGCTTTACCCGAACGGGGCGCAGGAAGCGGCCCTGTCGGACATGCCCGGACATTTCTGCGACCTCTACAACGCGGGCCTCCAACAGCGCATCGAGGCATGGAACCGGCAGGGCGTCAGCCTCGGCTATGCCGCCCAGGCCGGCGAGCTGAGGGCCGTCCGGGACGCGGTTCCGGAACTGGCCGGATACAGCTTCAGCGCCGAGCAGCAGGTCCTGCGCCGGCTCGACAAGGCCTTCGCCGCCTTCTTCCGCCGCGTGAAGGCGGGCGAGACGCCGGGCTTCCCGCGCTTCCGCGCGAAGTCGCGGTTCCACAGCGCGGACTTCCGCGTCGGCGACGGGCTGGTCTGCCGGGACGGGCGGCTCCGGCTCGTCGGCATCCCCGGCCTCGTCAAGGTCCGGTGGCATCGCGAGCTGCCCGCGAGGCCGTCGCACGCGGTCGTCAGCTGCTCGAACGGGAAGGGGTACGTGACGCTCCAGTTCAAGGTGCGGGAGCTGAGGATTCCGGGCGAGGAAGACACGCGCCCGGACGTCG
>JAPPHA010000094.1 GCA_028874915.1 Paracoccaceae bacterium | reverse complement strand
AAACAAAACCCGAATTCCGGAAAATCAACAGACGTCGCGGTTTACCCGGTTACGCTCGTCGGGAGAGGCTGTTGCCCAGGGAGAAGAAGCCGCCGAACAAGAGCGCCGCAGACTCGGGATCGCCAGCGCACCAATTGCCGACGTTTCCGAGCTCATTGCCTCCCAAGGAATCTGGGCGTCCGGCGTCACGCTTCCCGACAGAATGTCCGGTCTATTCCTGCGACATCCCAGCATCGGGCTGGCTATTCTCGTGAACTCGCTCCATCCGAAAGGGCGGAAGCGCTTTTCCTACGCGCACGAATACGCACATGCCCTGCTGGATCGAAACGGGAAGATCACCATCTCCAGCACCGACAACTCGTCCGAAATGGTCGAGAAACGCGCCAATGCATTCGCCGCCGCCTTTCTCATGCCGAGAGGTGGAATCCGTGCTTCCCTGCGGAACCTCGACAAGGGCATGCCGAGCCGCCAGGACCACGCCATCTTCGATGCCGCTACCGGCGGCCATATTGAAGCCGAACAGCGCGCGCCAGCCCGCTCGCAGCGCATCACCTACAAGGACAACGCCCTGCTCGCGCATCACTTCGGTGTGAGCTACCAGGCGGCCGTCTACCGACTGCGGAGCCTTCGATACATTTCGGAACACGAGTGTGGCGAGCTCCTCGACAGGGAGCGCTTCGGCCGCAAGTACCTCAAGGCGCTCAGCATGTTCGGTGATGTCGGCGAACGCGAAAAGCAACGCTACTGGGACCGAGAACTCCGTAGCGAAATCGCACATCTCGCCATCGAGGCCTACCGCCGCGAGAAAATTTCCCGCGGCCGGGTCCTGGAGTTGAGCAAGACCCTCCGGATTGCCGGCGACACGCTGCTCAACCTCGCCGAAGCGGCTCGCGGCGAATGACACAGGTTGTGGGAGAACACCAGCCGGCGATCATCGTTACCGATGCGTCCGTTCTCATCAATTTTCTGCGCATCGACCGGACCGACTTGCTCGCCGGCCACTCCCACGCTTTCCTTGCTACCGACCACGTCGCCGCGGAAATCACGGACTGCTATCCCGATCAGCAACAACGCTTCGCCGCCGCACTTGCAGCTGGAGCCATCTCGGAAACCCGTGTCACTTCGCCCGAAGAAATTCGGCTCTTCGGATCCATGTTCGCTACCGGGCGCCTTGGCGCCGGCGAATGCTCCGGCATCGCCCTTGCCGTCCACCGTCGCTATGTCCTCGCCATAGACGACCGACTTGCCACCACACATGCCCGTCGTGCCGACGCAACCCTTCGCATCCTCGCGACACAAGACCTGGTCGTCTCGATGATTAACCAAGGCCTGCTCAATATCGCAGAGGCTGACCGCATCAAGCAGGAATGGGCACACGTCACAGATTTCGGCTCAAACTGGGCAGCTTCAGAGACCTGTTGGAGTAACTCTCAATGCCGACAGGCATCCAAGCGCACACCTCGATCAGGGTTCCTTCCTCCGGACGTCGGCAAGCCAACCGTCCGTAAGCCGTCACCACACACACCTACCCTCGAAACTGGCCCTTTTCTGCCTGAGGCCCTGGCAACGAAAAAGATCGGTCCGCGTAATGCTGCAAACCAATCTCAACAAACTCGTCTTCAAGCAATGTGCCTTGTGTGCCAGTTCCTCTGAATTGCAGGCAAGCCATATAATTCCCGCATTTGTTTTCGATTGGTTGCGGGATACTTCTGCAACGGGTCATTTCCGTTCTTCCCAAATTCCTGGCCTCCGCGTCCAGGACGGCCTTAAGCCTCGCATGCTATGCAAGAGTTGTGAGCAACTCTTTTCCACTTGGGAGAAGGCCTTTGCTGAGAAGTGTTTCGTTCCTCTCAACAGTGGCAGCGCTCGCAATGTCCGCTATGGGCCATGAATGCTCAAATTCGCGACCTCCGTTTCATGGAGGGTATTGCGTCTCTTTGCTGCCGACGATGGCCTTGCAGGCTTTCCCGAACACATTATGACCGCAGTCGACGACACCCTCCGAGAATGGTCCTTATTTCTTCTGGGAGACAGGCCCCATCCTGGGCGACACGAGCAGCACATGTTCGTGGTCGACATAGTTGAGCACGCATCGGTTGCCGATATACCCCCCAATATCAGTCGTTATCTGGCTCGCGCGATCGATCCATACGTAGCTCACACTCAAGACTCGGCAATAACTTACGCAAAGATGGGGAGATTTGTCCTGTTCGGCTTTATCTCGATCACGCACCCGCGTCGCTGGCAAGGCACCAAGCTTCACGTTCGGCACGGACGGTTCGGTCGATGCGACATTGAGCTGCCGTCAGACATTGGTGATTTCCTCTTTGACCGTTCCCGACTGGCGGCAGAAAAATACTCGCAGATTTCTCAAAAACAACTTGCCAATATATAAGGAAGTCTTATGAGCAGCATCCTGATCGTGCGGTTAGGAGCGAAACGCTCCGCGCCATGCATCACGATGTATCTATGTTCGGAGGGAGTGCCTTCGAGGCCACGCAGCCAAACACTCGTGAGCCCGTCTACAAGACCAAGACATAAACGGACCTCGGCTAGTCAGCGCTGTACCACGGTGCGAACTCCGATTGGAAAGAGTAACGCGAAAACCCCACCACCGTCGTCACATAGGTCACTAGTCGTCCGTGTAAAACGAATGATTCCTCAATTGTTCACCGTCTATCTTATGCTTTCCCCAAGACATGAAGGGTAAATGTAGTAAACATTGCATTTCAAACGCGCACAATTCCGGGTACCAAACGAATGAATCGAAGCACTAGCCCTTGCGTCCATCAGCAAACCCCAAACCACCGGGGCGGGTTTCTCAAACTGGCATGCATTGCCGGTTCGGATTTCTGACCGTTGGGTGCCCATCACCGTAAGTGTGGCGAAGAGGGCACCTAGATTTTAGCTTTACGGTTTTACCAAGACCCACGGAAGAAAATCATCGATACGATCGCTAGTCGTCGGTGAAAAACGAATGATTCCTCACTTGTTCACCGTCTATTTTATGCTGTCCCCAAGACATGAAGGATAAAATTAGCAAACATTGCATTTCAAACGCGCACGAATCCGGGTACCAAACGAATGAATCGAAGCACTAGGATCGTCCGTATGGATTCATTTGAATGGCGTATCAGCCGTGCTTCGACGATAAGGATGCTGATCAGCCATAGAACGAGTACCTTTGGCAATTTTCTTCTGCACATGCCAGTTGATGACTATGGCCATGACGACAGTCTTGCCGGAGCCGGTTACCAATTTGCTCTTAGCCGCTGAAACGCACCGACGTCGGACGGGGTATCGGCCCCCACACGGTCGGCCGCAGGCGCCTCGTCAGCCAGATGAGCGTTTCCGCCTCCTTGATCTGGCAGAAGAAGCACTGCCGTGTGCCGAACTGCTCCAAGTCGTTCCAGCACTCCAGCAGGCGCTTTGTGACTCCCGTGACGCCGGGATAGCCACCGTTACGCCATGCACGAACGCGGTCCCGAATTTGGTTGACCAAGGGGATTTCGACGAACACCCCAGGATCGTCGAATGCCCTTGAGTCAGGAGAGGCGACCACACATCCCGCCGGCCGCCGGCCTTTTACGAGAACCAACAAGCGGGCCGTGTAGCACCAATGGCGCGCCGGCTCCTCGTAGAAAGAATTGGCGATCGGGCCCTCAATGATCGCGCGAGTTACTACTCCGACTCCGGCGTGGAACCGCGCTCCGACGGGATGGCCGATTCGAGCAGAGAGATAAGTACCGGCAAGTCTCCGCGTACCGTTTTCCAGACGATATCGAGGTTCATGTCGAAATTCGCATGGACGAGTCGATTACGCATTCCGACGATCCGTTCCCACGGTATTTCCGGCAGGTGTCGGCGTGTGGGCTTGGTGATCTGCGTTGCCGCCTCGCCGACGATCTCGACATCCTTGACCAGCGCAAGGACCAGTTGGCGATCGTTGTCGAGGTCGCCGCGCCTCCGTCCTCGAGCGAAAGCCACCGCTTCTCTCGCGGCGTCGAGCATATGCCGCAAACGGATTTCGTCATCCTTGCGCATAGTGGACTTCCGCCGTGTCGAGGACTTCCTGGCGGAAATACTGGCTCAGATCCTCCGGGGTTCGCAGGTCCACCTTGCGGCCGCCGAACAGAGGCGACAACTCGATCTCCATGCCGGCCACGCCCAACAGGCCGGGTTCGCGACCAGGCGCGAACTCGACCAGCACGTCTATATCGCTCTCGGGGCCGAAATCTGCCCGTAACGCTGAACCGAATATTGCCAGACGCCGGATGCCGTGCGCTTGGCAGAAATCCGCCAGTTCAGACCTGGGGATGGACAGTTGTGCATTCATGTCTAAATCACCTCGTTGGCGTCAACATCAAAGTCGGCGGCCTTCAATTCCTGAACGAGCTTTGTCTTCCAGGTGCCTGCATCGTCCAGCCTGGTATAGACGACTCCGTCATAGTCCGAAGGCATTTCCTTATCGCCTTTGACTAGGGGACAGACCCGCTGCCGGCCGAGTTTTCCGAGGAAGAAGCCCAGCTCAAGAATGACGTTTTGTCTTGTTCGGGGTTTTAGTTCAGGTTGCCTATCGTTGTGGCCACCCATATCGTCTGGGGTCAGTAGAACCTCCGCGAAAGCGACATCCGCATGATCTTCGAACTTCTCGATGATCGTGCGACCTTTGTTCACTTGCTCGTGCAAGATGACTGATTCGAGACCCAACTCTTTCAAGAATCTTGCAACAGTTTCCCGAGCGGTTTCGTCGTGTCCATGTATGACGAACACTCTGTTTCTATTTCGACTCTCTTCAGGTAGGTCGACGTTAGTTGTTGAACATTCATTCCACTTTATGGGACGTACTTTCGATTCTTCATCTTCCCAAAAGATCTTGATATCTTCTAGACTTGATGCGACCACGGAAACCAAATCATTTAAATAGTTACCAATTCCCCTCGGACTTATTGTATTGTCGCTTGAGAGTCGGGATAGCTGACGACTATCTTCACCAAATATGTAAGTGAAGGCACTATAGACGTCCTCGGTCCATTTCTTAAATTTCTGAGAGCGATGATCATGAGGATCCAACTCTAAAGCCTCGTTCACCAGCTTTTCTAACCGCTCGGTAGCCCGTGTCTTGCTCACCCGCGCCATCACGCCAACTCCACGATCTTCGGAGTCTCCATGCCACGATCGTCCACGATCCTGACCGCCGCGTGTCCGTTTTCGCCGGCCTCGAACGGCAAAGAGACCGAGCCGCCATAGGTCTCGATCTGACCAGTGTCGATGTCCGCCATGAGGTCGCGCGCGAGAGTCGCCCAGCCGTCCCCGGTGCCGGCCATCGGGAAGAATACTTGGCGCGGAAACTGGTTTCGGCCGTCATAGTCGAGATCAACTGCGATTGGACCGTCCTTCCAATTGAAGAGGCGACGTTTGCTCGAAATCGATTCTACGCGCCTCCACGATCTTCTTGCCTCATACGCGATGCAGCATCCAGTCCGGTAGCTGTCCATCCGTCAACCCCCCCTGGCTATCCAGACAATTCCCGGCGCCGTCCCTACTGCTCGCGGAAGACTAGTCATCGCACAGCAATCGTCTGAGTTCTACATGCAGGCAGTCTGAAGGGTTCGGTTTCGCGGTCCACTGGCGTTGCACGTCACAATCCGTGCCGCTTGGGCCCGAGAGCCGCGCCGTGCTGGAGGACCTTCCCCGCGAGGACGGCAATCTCAGGGTCATCCCCGGCCAGGTATCTGACAGCCTCGACGCCGACATGGACACGCCGCCGGGCGGTTCCGCCGCCCCGTGACCCCACGGTGGCGATCGCGGCGGCGCGTTCGTGGAACATCGCGGCGCGGGATACGCTTCCAGACACGACACCCCTACCGCTAGAGACCTACATCGCCGGTGATCGACGGACACGCGGAGCGTCATGCAGCCTGCGGCAAGGGACTGCTTCTTGCAGGGCAGAGTGAGGCAACACGGGATCGGAGCAAGCGCGCGCGCGTGTGCCGTTCAACAGGACATAGTGAACCACATCGTCCGCGCGGCGTAACGGTCCATCGGACAAGTTGACACCGGGTGCGTTCATCTCCAAGTGGCGAGCGACGGAGTTGAAGGAGAGCTCCGCCTCACAGGAGCACTTCATCGACCTTTGCCGTCTGCTCGCCGAGCCCATAAACCGGCGGACGCACCGTAAGCGTTCGGTTTTGGTGTGATGGTGAGATGGCGATGTGGACTGGACTCTGGCCACCCACTGATGGTCATCGATTGAGTGTTCGCTTCCAGTCTTTTCTGAGCGGGCAGAGCCAGATGTGCATTTTCGGTTTGGCGAATTCCCTGTTTTTGTTGTAACGCCCGCGTCCCTGGGTGGTTCGGACAAGGATCCACCGGGAAGCCTTGTAAGTGATGCCGGAGAAGCGCGGGGTCTCGACGAAGATTTCCATTGCGTCAAGTTGGCCGGGCCGACCTGTTCCCGAATGTCCCTTGCTTTCGCACGTATGGGTGCACGGTCAATCCGAAACAGGGTTGCCAACGGGTTCGGCAAGGACCGGACACCGGCTGCAAGCACGACATTGTTGCACAGGGAAGCGAATAGGGCAGACGCGCGACTTGCTGCGCCAAGGCCGGACCGGCGCGAACAGGGCGGTCGGCCGGCCATCGTGTGACGTCAATCCCACAACAAACGGTCACGGGTCCAGGATTCCGGGAAGATCAAGATCGTGTTCCCGTGCACAGTCGATAGCTGTCGGATATCCGGCGTCCGCGTGCCGCATGACACCGGATGCCGGGTCGTTCCAGAGAACCCGTCCAATCCGGCGCGCGGCTGCGTCCGACCCGTCGCAACAGATCACCATGCCGGCATGTTGCGAGAACCCGATACCCACGCCGCCGCCGTGATGTAGCGAAACCCAGGTCGCCCCCGATGCGCAGTTCAGTAGCGCGTTGAGGAGCGGCCAGTCCGATACCGCGTCCGAACCGTCCATCATCGCTTCGGTTTCGCGGTTTGGTGACGCCACGGAACCGCTGTCGAGATGGTCACGCCCGATGACGACGGGCGCCTGCAGTTCTCCGTTTGCGACCATGTCGTTGAACGCGAGCCCAAGGCGATGGCGCTGACCGAGACCCACCCAGCAAATCCGCGCAGGCAGACCCTGGAACCGGATGCGTTCGCGCGCCATGTCTAGCCAGTTGTGGAGATGGGTGTCGTCAGGGATGAGCTCTTTCACCTTTTCATCTGTCCGGTAGATGTCCTCCGGGTCCCCGGACAGCGCGCACCAGCGAAACGGGCCGATCCCCCGGCAGAACAGTGGCCGGATATAGGCCGGGACGAAACCCGGGAAGGAAAACGCCGTTTCGAGTCCTTCGTCGCACGCCACCTGGCGAATGTTGTTCCCGTAGTCGAGCGTGGGGATTCCCGCCCGCCAAAATTCGACCATGGCCGCAACATGCTCTTTCATCGATGCTCGCGCGGCGGTTTCCACCGAAACGGGGTCGCGTTCTTTCCTGTCGAGCCATTCGCCGAGCGACCATCCCTTGGGCAAATAACCATTGACGGGATCATGGGCCGAGGTCTGATCGGTGACAAGATCCGGCCGGACGCCCCGCCGGACGAGTTCAGGCAGGATGTCCGCGGCGTTGCCGAGCAGTCCCACAGACCGGGCTTTGCCATCCGCGGCCCACTGCCGGACCATGGCCAGCGCTTCGTCGAGGTCTTCAGTCTGCTCGTCGAGATAACGGGTTCGAAGCCGGGCCTCGATCCGTCTCGGATCACATTCGACGACCATGCAGCAAGCGCCGGCCATCACCGCCGCAAGGGGTTGGGCTCCCCCCATGCCGCCAAGGCCCGATGTCAGGAACCACCGGCCCCGGAGATTGCCGCCGTAATGCTGACGGCCGGCTTCGACAAAGGTCTCGTACGTGCCCTGAACGATCCCCTGCGTGCCGATGTAGATCCATGAGCCGGCCGTCATCTGCCCGTACATCATCAGACCTTTTCGATCGAGTTCGTGGAAGTGCGACCAGTCGGCCCAATGCGGAACGATGTTGGAATTGGCGATGAGGACCCGCGGGGCGTCGGAATGGGTGCGGAAGACGCCAACGGGCTTGCCGGACTGCACGAGCAGGGTCTCGTCGTCGTCAAGGGACCGGAGGCTCGCGACAATCCGGTCGAAGTCTTTCCAGGTCCGGGCGGCACGGCCGATTCCCCCGTAAACCACCAGTTCGTGAGGATTTTCGGCGACGTCGGGGTGAAGATTGTTCATGAGCATGCGAAGCGGGGCTTCTGTCAGCCACGATTTCGCTGTGATCTCGGGACCGATCGGCGGGATGACCGTGCGCAGGTTGGAGCGGGGGTTGGTCATTGCGAGTCATCCTCATATTCGTTGCGTTGACGGTCATTGCGCTTCGCGTGGGCGTTGACCTCAATTGGTCGGGCGACCCCGACCGGTGACATGGTTCGGCCTGCCCCAGTATCGGCACCTCTGCGTGCTGCCGGGATCCGGAATTCGGCGTTTCGGGTGGGCGTTCGGGTGACTGCACCGGTTCTGCCAACATTGACCGGCTTCGCTGAACGGCACGCGCATCGACGGGGCGATCGCAATGGGTCTGCATCGCTGGGGCTCCGGGAACTGCAGGCAGTTCGGTCCGTCTGCCGCTTCGGTTGTTGTTCCCAGGTTTGGGGGTGCCGTCCGTCCTGGATTCCCTGAGGCGACCCATTGGCTGTGAAACCGTGTAGGTCGACCACCTTTTGCGGTCGTCCGCCTCGTGTGCAGCCGGAATCGTTTGGCAGCCCGAGACCTGACACCCTTATCAGTGAATACGGCCGGAAGCCCTGCAAAGGGCTCGACACTGGGTTTGACTTGGTCATATGATTTCGCAGAGATTGGCTCTCCCCTGGGTTCATGCTCAAGGAGACAGGAATGGATACATCAAAGACTGAAACGCCGTCCAGCGATGGCGAACGTCGGGCTGATCGCCCCAAGAAAATCCAGAACGCACGATACGAGAAAGAGTTGTTCAGGCTTCAACTCGAACTCGTGAAGATGGTGGAGTGGATCAAGCACAAAGGACTGAAGGTCGTTGTTATCTTCGAAGGGCGAGATGCGGCAGGGAAGGGGGGCGTTATCAAGCGGATTACGCAACATCTGAGTCCCCGAATTTGCCGGGTCGTCGCCCTTCCGGCGCCAACCGAACGCGAGCAGACCCAGTGGTACTTTCAACGCTATGCCGCTCACCTGCCGGCCGCAGGTGAAATGGTGCTGTTCGACCGAAGCTGGTACAATCGAGGCGGTGTCGAGAGAGTCATGGGATTCTGCTCCGAACAGGAGCATCGTGAGTTCTTGCGATCATGCCCGGAATTCGAGCGCATGCTGGTTCGTTCCGGAATCAAGCTCATCAAGTATTGGTTTTCCGTCTCTGACGAAGAGCAGGAGCGGAGGTTTCAGAATCGGCTGGAACAGGACCACAAGCGATGGAAGCTGAGTCCGATGGACCTGGAATCACGGACCCGATGGGTCGCCTACTCCAAGGCCAAGGACGAAATGTTTGCGCACACTGACATCAAGCAGGCGCCGTGGTATGTCGTTGATGCCGATGTGAAGAAACACGCGCGGCTGAACTGTATCAGCCATCTCCTGAGCATGGTCGATTATGAAGACCTGACGCCGGAGCCGGTCGAATTACCGAAAAGGACGGACGCCGGAGCCTATGTGCGGCCGCCGTTTTCCGATCAGACCATGGTTCCCACGACTTTTCCGTGACGCTCAGGGGCTGACGGGGTGCCGGATCAAGGGTCTGACTGACGAACCGGCGATCGCCTCCGCGGGCGCCGGAAGGGGAACCACTTCGTCCATGTCGCGACCGATACCCGGTCCTCCCTGTCGGTTCATGTGTCGCGGCGCATGGCACGAAGATTCCTTGACGATTTAAGAGTGAGTCCGTTCCGGATTTCCTGAGGAACTCGACGCACTGGTTCGCATAACCGAAAGCGTCGGGCGCGCCGGACAACCTGATCACGATGATTCCGAATGGCCAACGCGGTGTAACGGCGGAAACACCATTGCGGTGGGAACGCTCCACCAGGAATACGCCGCGACTGCTGCTGAATATGAATGGGCGTGGGAGCTTCACCGGGCGGAATCGTGGCGGGTCGCGAGATCGATGAGCGTGTCGTGCAAAGCACAGACCAGCGGCAATCAAAGCGAACAACCAGAATGCCGGTTTACGAGCGCACCATCACGGACGGGATGCACGAATTCACGGGTCAAGGGCTACAGTTCAGTCAGGCGTTGTCTCGTGATGATGCAAGTCGCCCGTTCGCCGATCATTGGCCAGACATCGTGAAGCAGGTGTCTTGACAATTGGGAACGTCACTCCGTCCTCGGTTTTCTGCAATTGCTTGTCAATCTGACATCGGTACTGGAAGCGGCGCACCCGGAGCCAACGGGTGTGACGCGTTGGCCGCCGGCTGCCTGTTCGACGTTACGAGCCCTGCGTCGTGAGAGTTTCGGTGTCTGATCCGACCTCCGCCGAAGTTTCGGTTCCAGAACGGAGGCCATGTTCAATCGTTTCCTCCGTGGAGAATCCATTGGTCGACTCCCGGGTCGAGGGGGACATCGCGGTGCACCGAGTCGGCAACGGTCTTGACAAGGACCCGGTCGCCGGATGATTCGGGGACGATGGTCAGGACAATGGAAAGGGTGCAGGCGCGATGAAGGACTCGAACTTCCTGAAGGAAAACAACGCCAGGTACATTTGGCACCCGATGGGTCACCCCCGGGAGTTGCGGGACAATGCCCCCATCATGATCACTGGCGCCTCGGGGGTGCGGATCACGGACATTGACGGCCGCGAGACCATCGATGCCGTCGGCGGACTCTGGAACGTCAATCTCGGCTATTCCTGCGACCCGATCAAAAAGGCGATCAGCGATCAGCTCGACCGGCTGCCGTACTATTCGGGATTCGCCGGCACCACCAACGACGCGGCGATCGAACTGGCCTTTGAACTCCAGGAGTGGTTCGAACCGGAAGGCATGGTCCGTGCCTTTTTCACTTCCGGCGGATCCGATTCAGTCGAGACCTGCCTGCGTCTCGCACGGCAGTATCATTTCACCCGAGGCGAGCCGGGCCGGACCAAGTTCCTGTCGCTGAAGAAGGGTTATCACGGCACCCACTTCGGCGGTGCGTCCGTGAATGGAAACAACCGCTTCCGCACCGCCTATGAACCGCTCCTGGCCGGATGCCATCACATTCCGTGCCCATACGTCTATCGCAACCCATTCAATGAAACCGATCCCGAGAAGCTCGGAGCGTTCTGTGCCCAGGCACTTGAAGACGAAATCGACTTCCAGGGGGCCGGAACCATAGCCGCTTTCATCATGGAGCCGGTTCTCGGTGCTGGTGGCGTGATCGTTCCGCCGGCGTCCTTCATGCCGAAAGTCAGGGACATCTGCGATCGCCACGGAATCCTGCTGATTTCCGATGAAGTCATCACGGGATTCGGCCGGACAGGTGATTGGTCGGGCGCGAGGCACTGGGGTGTCCGTCCCGACTTGATGTCGATCGCGAAGGCGATCACGTCGGGTTACTATCCGTTTGGTGCGGCCCTGATCTCGGAACGGGTCGCAGAGACCTTTGAGAGCGACTCTTCCGGTCGAGCCAACATCAGCCACGGCTACACCTATTCGGCGCACCCCGTCGGTGCGGCCGCAGCCATAGCCTGCCTTGCCGAGACCAGGCGGATCGATGTCCGCCCCAATGCCGCTGCCCGGGGGACACAGCTGTTCGAGGGTTTGCAGGCGCTCGCGAAAAAACATGAACTCATTGGTGACGTTCGCGGCGGTCACGGGCTGATGACGGCGGTTGAACTGGTTTCCGACCGGGATCGGAAGACCCCGGTGGAGGGGGCCGTCGCAGCGGCCGTTTTGCGAAAGGCGTATGAGAATGGCGTCATGGTCAGGATCACCGGTCACATCATTCTGTTGTCGCCACCGCTCGTAATCTCCGAAGAGGACACCCAACAGATTATTTCGGCCATAGACGTCGCCCTGGAGGCTGTGGCCAACTGAGACGCAGCAAGGCATGCGCAGGCCTGCCGTCCGGAAGGTGGGTGCCCGGTTGGGAGATCGGCGCCCGTTCCGGGGTCAGGCAGGCGATGCTTTCCGATGAGTCCAATCTTTCGCATTCTCGCACCTGGCGGGGATGGTATCGGACGCGAGATCCTGGCCCCGGGGCCGGCAGGCCCGGCCGGGAGTCCAGTTCGACGCCAATCTTCTGCAGCCGAGGAGTCGCGGCCGGGTCCGCCTCGCCCCTGCCGACCCGCTGACCCGACCGATCATCGATCCCGGGTTTCTGGCCAACCCCGGTGATCTCGGGGATGTCCTCGAGGCCCTCGAACAGATTCGGGAGATTGCCGCACAACGACCGCTTGCCAAGGCACTCGACGGCGAAACGTTTCCTGGGCTTTCGCTTCGGGGAATTGCGCTCATCGAATCGGTTCGAAACCGGGTGACCACCGGGCACCATCCGGTCGCCACTTGCCGGATGGGTCCTGACCACGAACTGTCCTCTGTTCTCGATTCGGCGTTGCGGGTCCGAGGCGTCGAGCGGTTGCGAGTGGCAAATGCTTCGTCATTTCCGGGACAGATTCGCGGCAATCCGAATGCCACGGTGATCATGCTGGCCGAGAAAGCTCCCGATCTCATTCTCGGTCGTGGGCCGCCGGAATGGGCTTGATGCAGAGTCGCCGTTGCCCCCTGGATGGCCGTCCGGCGGCCACAGGTGAACGGAGTTCATGCGATTGGGGGCTGCTTCACTCGGATACCCCGGCCCCGACGCGAAGATCGAAGGCGGCGGCCATCAGAGACTGGGTGTATTCCGTTTCCGGATTGTCAAAGATCTGCTCGGTCGGCCCGGATTCCACGATGTCGCCCCGGAACATGACAAGGACCTGGTGGCTCAGGGACCGGACAACCTTCAAATCGTGGCTGATGAACAGGTAGGCGAGGCGGTGCTTCGCCTGGAAGGTCCGCAGGAGTTCGATGATCTGGACCTGCACGGTGCGATCGAGGGCCGAGGTCGGTTCGTCGAGGACGACAAATTGCGGACGCAGGATCATGGCGCGGGCGACCGCAATCCGCTGCCGTTGGCCGCCGGAAAACTCATGCGGGTATCGGCTGGCCATATCGGGATCGAGACCGACCTCTTCCAGGATCTCGGCCACTTTGGCGATGGCGCCTTCGCCTCGCCAGCCCTCGTGCACGGCCAGGCCTTCCGCCACGATCTGTTCGACTGTCATTCGCGGGCTGAGTGACCCGTAGGGATCCTGAAACACGATCTGCATCTCTGCACGAAGCGGTCGGAGTTCGCGGTTTCGGACTCCCTGGATATTCTGCCCGAGAAAAACAACCGGACCTTCCGAGGACACCAGCCGCATGATCGCCAGACCAAGCGTGGTCTTTCCCGATCCGCTCTCGCCGACGACGCCGACGGTTTCTCCCGCCCGAATGACGAGGCTGGCACTGTTCACTGCCTTGACATGGCCGACCGTGCGTTTGAGGAGACCCCGGGTCACCGGAAACCAGACCCGGAGGCTGTCGGTCGAGACGATTGTCCGGGAGCTTGGTGACACCGGTGCAGGCTGTCCGGTCGGTTCAGCCGCCAGCAGCCGCTGCGTATAGGGATGTTCGGGGGCGCCGAGAATCCGGGACGTGTCGCCCTGTTCCACGATACGTCCGGCCTGCATCACGCAGACCCGGTTCGAAAATTTTTCGACAATGGTCAGGTCATGGGTGATGAACAGCAGGCTCATCCCCACGGACGTCTGGATCTCGGAAAGCAGCGACAGGATCTGGGCCTGAATGGTGACGTCGAGCGCCGTTGTCGGTTCGTCGGCGATGAGAATGCCGGGGCGGTTTGCGAGCGACATGGCGATCATCACCCGCTGGCGCTGTCCGCCAGACAGTTCATGGGGGTAGGCGTCAAGCCGGCTCTCGGCATCACGGATACCGACCTGGCGAAGGAGTGCGAGGATTCGTTCACGGGCGTCGGAGCCCCGGAGGCCTTGGTGTAGCGCCAGGCTCTCGCCCAGTTGCCGGCTAATTGTGTGGAGCGGATTGAGTGAGGTCATCGGCTCCTGGAAGATGAAGCTGATCTCGTTACCGCGGATTCCGCGGAGCGTTGCCTCGTCAGCCGTGATGAGTTCAGTGCCGCGATAGGTGGCCGAACCCGTACGCACGGCATTGTCGGGCACGAGCCCGACGATGGAGAGTGCCGTCACTGACTTTCCGGACCCGCTTTCACCAACGATGGCGAGGGTCTCGCCGGTGCGGATGTCGAAGGACACCCGGTCAACGGCCGGAGGGTTGTCGCCGAAACGGACCGACAAGTCGTCGACCGAGAGGAGGGGAGGTGACGGCGTCACCGGTATCACTCGAACGTCTTTCGGGGATCGAAGGCGTCGCGCACACCTTCAAAGATGAACACCAGGAGGGACAGCATGATGGCGAAGGTGAAAAAGGCTGCGAATCCAAGCCAGGGCGCCTGCAGGTTTTGCTTGGCCTGAAGCGCAAGTTCACCAAGCGACGGATAGGACGGGGGCAGGCCGAAGCCGAGGAAGTCAAGCGAGGCCAAGCCGCCGATGGCGCCAGTGATCAGGAAAGGCAGCAGTGTCAACGTCGCCACCATGGCGTTCGGAAGCAGGTGACGGAGCATGATCGTCCAGTCTCCGACCCCGAGTGCCCGCGCGGCCCGCGTGTATTCGAAGTTCCGGGCTCGCAGGAACTCGGCCCGGACCACACCAACCAGCGATGTCCAGCTGAAGAGGGCGATCAGAAGGGTCAGCAATGTGAAGTTCATGGTGAAAAGCGCCGAGACGATGATAATGATGTAGAGCCCGGGGATGTTGGTCCAGATCTCAACGATGCGCTGGAACAGGAGATCGACCCAGCCGCCGAAATACCCCATGGCGGCACCCGAAAGGATTCCGGCAATCGACGAGAGAACGACAACCACAGCCGCGAACAGGATCGAGATCCGGAACCCGTAGATGATACGGGCAACCACGTCACGGGTCTGGTCGTCGGTGCCGAGAATGTGGTTGTGATCGGGCGGAGCTGGTGCGGTTTCCACGTCATAGTTGATCGTGTTGAAACTGTAGGGAACGGGTGCCCAGAGGATCCACCCGGTCTCGAGCGGAACGCCGCCGATCTCCCCGTCCTCCGCATCAAGAATGGTCGCTTCGGGATCGTCCAGGCAGATCTCAAGCCCGCCGGTCCGGATCAGGCACTGGACTTCTGCAGACGGATACTCGGCTTCCGTCTCGAACTCGCCACCAAAGTCGGTCTCGGCATAGAATCGAAACACGGGGGCATGAAGGTCACCCCGATACGACACCAGCAGCGGGCGGTCATTGGCCACCAATTCAGCCACAAGGCAGATCACAAAGATGACGCCAAAGATCCGGAGCGACCAGAGTGCCCGACGGTTGGCGCGAAAGTTCTGCCATCGGCGCCGGGCCAGCGGCGTTGTCAGGATCCGCACGGTCAGGTTTCCCGGGTCTCGAAATCGATCCGGGGATCGATCCAGACATAGGTCAGGTCCGAGATCAGGTTCACAAAGAGACCGATGAGGCCGAAGACATAAAGAGTTGCGAAGAGCACCGGGTAGTCCCGATTGACGGCGGCTTCGAAACCGAGGCGCCCAAGTCCGTCAAGGGAGAAGACGATCTCGATGATCAGCGAGCCGGAAAAGAAGATCCCGATAAAGAGCGCCGGGAATCCGGAAATGATGATCAGCATCGCGTTCCGGAAGACATGGCCATAGAGGACCCGCCCGTCCGAGAGCCCCTTGGCGCGGGCCGTCATCACGTACTGCTTCCGGATCTCGTCGAGAAAGCTGTTCTTGGTGAGCAGAGTCAGCGTCGCAAAGGCGCTGATGGTTGAGGCAACAACCGGCAGGGTGATGTGCCAGAAATAGTCGACCACCTTTCCGAACAGGGAGAGCTCGTCGAAGTTTTCGGAGACCAGTCCGCGAAGCGGAAAGATCTGGAAGTAGGACCCACCGGCCAGGAGCACGAGCAGCAGGATCGCGAAAAGGAAACCGGGAATGGCGTAGGCAAAGATGATCACGCCTGACGACCAGGTGTCGAACCGGGAGCCGTCCCTGACAGCTTTGCGAATTCCGAGCGGAATCGAGACGATATAGGCGAGGAGCGTTGACCAGAGGCCGAGAGTGATCGAAACCGGCATTTTCTCGAGAACCAGGTCGACCACCGTGATCGAGCGGAAGTAGCTCTCCCCGAAGTCGAATCTCAGATAGTTCCCCATCATCAGCAGGAAGCGTTCGAGGGGGGGCTTGTCGAAACCGAACTGCCGCTCGAGATCCTTGATGAAGTCTTCCGGCAGACCGCGGGCGCCCTGGTATCCGGAATCGCCCCGGTTGCCGGCTTCGAACCCGCCGCCGGTGATCCTGTCCGTCGCGAAGGATTCCTCTTCCAGCTGGGAGAGGATCTGCTCGATCGGGCCGCCTGGAAGGAACTGGACGAGAACGAAGTTGATCACCATGATCCCGAACAGTGTCGGGATCATGAGGAGAAGGCGCCTCAGGACATAAGCGCCCATGCGACTAGATCGCGCCGTCGTCCTTCAGTTTGGCGGCCTTTTCGGCGTCGTACCACCAGAAATCGTTTTCCCCGAGAGCATAGGGCGGCAGCGGTTCCGGATGGTCATACATGTCGAAATAGGCGACATTGTGCGAACCTTTGTACCATTGCGGTACCCAGATGTGCATGGCCCTCAGACTGCGGTCGAGCGCGCGCACGGCCGTATCCAGCGAATTCCGGTCCGGTGCGGCCTCCACATGGGCAATCAGGGCGTCAATGGCCGGGTTGGCAATTCCCGAGAGATTGGAGGAGTCGTCTGTTTCCGCCGACTCGCTGCTGAAGATGGATCTCAGCTCGATCCCCGGGGTGAGCGACATGACGAAACGGGCCGTAACGATGTCATAGTCGAAAACCTTCCGGAGTTCCTCTTCCTGGGCCGAATCGACCATCCGCATGTCGGCTTCGACCCCGAGTTTCTTCAGGTTTTCAACCCAGGGATTGATGATTCGCTCGAATGACGGCGAATCATTGAGGATCGTGATTCTGAGCAACTCGCCGTTGACATTGACCCGCTTGCCATCCTGAATGGTCCATCCGGCAGCATCCAGCAACTTTCCGGCCTTGCGCACGGCCGACCGGTCGAGCTGGTCCGGTTTGGAGACATGCGGTGACCAGGCCGTTTCGGTGAAAACGCTCTCCGGAAGATGTTCACGGAGGGGTTCCAGAAGGGCCAGTTCCCCGGCTGACGGCAGACCCTCTGCCTGCATGTGCGAATTTTCCCAGAAGCTGTCGGTCCGGTCGTAGAGTCCATAGAACAGCGTCTTGTTCGACCACTCGAAGTTGAACATCATTCCGAGGGCTTCGCGAATCCGCGGATCCTTGAGTTTGTCCCGGCGAATGTTGAACCAGAACCCCTGCGTTCCCGATGGGCGGCCGTCGGGCAGGGTGGCACGGACGACCCAGCCCTTGGTGATCGCCGGGAAGTCATAGGCAGTGGCCCAGAGCTTGGAAAAGTACTCCTCGCGATAATGGTAGGCTCCGCCCTTGAAGGCCTCGAACGCCGAGGTGTAGTCGGCGAACATCTCGATCCGGATGAACTCGAAGTTTTCCCGACCGACATTGATGTTGAGGTCCTTGCCCCAGTAGTCGTCGCGCCGTCGATAGACCACGGTCTGGCCCGGTGCCACGGATTCGAGTGTATACCGACCCGAACCGACAGGCGGGTCGATGGTGCTCTCGGCAAAATCCCGGTCGGCGTAGTAGGCCTTCGAGAACACCGGCAACCCTGCGGCCGCCAGCGGAAGTTCACGCGTATTCGCACCGTCCCTGAACGTGAATTTCACTCGCAGCGGCCCGATCGCTTCTACGTTCTCGAAGTCGCTGAATGTGGTTTTGTAGATGGGTCGGCCCTTCTCGATCAGGACATTGAACGAAAACACCACATCGTCGGCCGTGACGGGCGTTCCGTCCGAGAACCGGGCCTCGGGCCGGAGGTTGAAGATCGCCCACTGGCGGTTTTCCGGGTATTCGATGCTCTCGGCAAGCAGGCCGTAGAGGGAACTCGGTTCGTCGGCAGTTCCGGTCATCAGCGACTCGAAGAAGATCGAGGACAGCGGTGCCGGTTGGCCCTTGAGGATGTAGGGGGTGAGCGAGTCGAAGGACCCGAATCCCCAGGTCGACATCGTCCCGCCGACCGGTGCATCCGGATTGACATAGTCAAGATGCGGAAATCCCTCCGGGTATTTCAAGTCGCCAAAGGTCGAAATTCCGTGAGCCTTGATGACGGTTTCACCGTCTTCGGTTGCACTGGCCGCCCATCCGAAGGTGGCGCTCCCGGCGAGCAGAGCCGCGATGATCATGGATCGACGTGCCGCAACGGAACGGGTGAATGGGGCGATGGTTCTCGTTTTTCGTGTCATGTCAGGGTCCTCGTCCGGGCTTTCGATCCGATCCGGTTAGACACAGCAAGTTGGGGCAACCACGACCGACAGCCACAATACTTTCGATTTTGAAGGCTAAACAAGGAAACTACTGCAATCAATATGCATTCCGGTGCCTTCCGCTGTGATTCGGACAACATTTCGTCATCCTTCGCGAGGAATTGGGGCAAGATCGTGAGATCGGACCGGGTTCGAGCCCGGTATCCCGGTCGTGACTTCGCTACTGCCGCCAGATGAAGCATATCCATCACCTCCCGTTCCGGGACGGAACAGTCAGGGCGACCGAGAGCGCTTTGGCCGTCGGCAGGGCGCAATTACGATGACCGGCAACGGCCAATTCCGCCGGCAGACAGAAACTGGAAAGGCAAAAGACACTTGGGTGAACGGAAGCAGCAAGTGGAAGGCCATTGAAGGGACCCCCGGGCGGCTTATGCGGGGCCGGTCAGCAGACCGGTTCAATCACGAACATTGAGGGAAAAGTTCCGCGACGACGTGAAGTTGGACAGGTCGCAACCTGGTACCGGAGCGATTCGCTGTCACGACAACCAGGCCGCATCGCGCTTCCGTGTTGTTGGGCCTGGTGCATAATCCGGACTGCAAGAGAGAGTCGCTCCACGTTGTTCGGAAAACCGACAATGAACGGCCAAATCCCTGCGCTTTTGCCAATGCAATTTTATCCGCGGAGTGTGGCCGAAGGCTCTGAAATCACGTGCCAGAGGTGCGAGCGGGAAAACGCCGGTCTCGGGATCGAGAAGCCACTCGAGCCAGGAGCGAATGGTTTCCTCGCGCTTGGCCGCTTCGGTCTCGGAAACCGTTCCCCGCTGGAAAGGAAGGATACGTTTCACGGCGCGTTTCGAAATGTCTTCAATTGTCTTCAAGTGTGCTCTGCTCTTTCAGGAAGTTCGCGAAGAGCGGGCCGGCATTCTCCCTTTCCTCGTGTTGCTCAAGCCGATCCTCCCGTTCGTTTCCCCGTCCGGACTTTAATGAAGGATGATTCCAACCGGGCCTGGAAACAGATTGCGTTCGAAGTTTCGGCAGACCCGCAACCGTCGACGCCTGGCAAGATCCAGCCATTGAAGAAAGAGCGATCTCCACGGATCCACCATTCCTGCCCAAGTGCGTGGGGCGATTGCGTGGCTGTTGCCTGCGACGGCTTCAAGAATCAGACCAGCGTCACAATTGTCGTAGGCAGGCGAACGCCGGTCCTGTCGAGGCGGGCCGGCGTCTGAAGAAACTGTCCCGGGATCAGATCGGGCTATCACCTGTGTGGCTGTCGGGCTGGGCTGGCCGAAGAGATCGAATAGCGTGAAGCACCGAGTCCGGACCCGGCCGCCTGCGAATGCGCCAGCCTTGGATCGATTCCCATGTCGGTCAGTTGCCGATGGTTTCGAGATAGGCGATGAGATTGGCTCGGTCGGCGGGTTTCTTGAGACCGGCAAAACTCATCTTGGTTCCCGGTGCATAGGCCGTCGGTTTCGCGAGGAAATGATCAAGCCGGTCGTAACTCCAGACACCACCCAGGTTTTCCAGGGCCCCCGAATAGGAGAATCCGGGTACGGTCGCCACGGACCGATTGACTATGGCGAACAGGCTCGGTCCGGTCGTATTGGCACCGTCCTCGAGCTTGTGGCAGGCCTTGCACTTTGCGAAGACCCGCTTGCCCCGGTCAGGATCGGCGTTCGCGACCAAGGCTGCGAAGTCGATGCCCTCGGCGTCGGCGGCGATCGGCGCCTCCTCCTCAACGTCGATGACATAGGCGGCTTCGACGCTGCCGCCGTGACCGCCTCCGGGAGCGTAAATCGCACCGCTTGCCCAGTTGACCAGCAGAAACACGAGAAGCGCTCCGCAAAGAGCGCCCGTGATCTTCGTCAGTTCCATCGTGTCCATGGCAGGTGCGATCCCGTCAGCAGGGTTCCGGATACCCGGAACGTTTGGCCGGCACCTTGTATCGCCTTTCGTTTGACCCCTGCAAGGATTAGAAGACCGCCCGGAATGGCACCCGGCCAGGCCGCGAGCGGCGGCCCCGGGGACCGCGTCCGTCGGGGTGGAGTCGGGAGTGGACCGGATGTGGAATAAGAAAAGGATCAGCTACCAGGGGGTGCCCGGTGCCTATTCGCACAAGGCCTGCCTGGAGGTCGGCATCGATGTGGAAGCCATCAGCTGCAACACGTTTGAAGGTGCGACGGCGGCGGTCGTTGAAGGGCGCGCCGATCTCGCGATGCTGCCGATTGAGAATTCAACCTACGGCCGGGTCGCCGACATACACCGGTTGCTACCCGAATCCGGATTGCACATCGTTGGCGAGCACTTCCTGCGGGTCAACATCAATCTGTTGGGCATCCGAGGGAGCCGCCTCAAGGATATCCGGTCCGCCCTGAGCCATGGCGTGCTTCTCGGTCAGTGCCGGGACTTCCTGATTCGCCATGGCATTCGGCCGGTCCCGTCGACGGACACCGCCGGTTCCGCCGAGCATGTGCTGGCAGCCAATGACCCCGGTACCGGAGCGCTCGCCTCCGATCTGGCGGCCGATCTCTACGGCCTCGAGATTCTGGTGAAGAATGTCGAGGATCGACCGAACAACACCACCCGGTTTCTGGTGATGGCGCCTGACCCGGAACCCTGTCCGCCAGACACGGGCGCGGTCCTGACCACATTCGTATTCACCGTCCGAAACCTGCCGGCGGCGCTCTACAAGGCGCTCGGCGGTTTTGCGACGAATGGCATTAACATGGTCAAGCTGGAAAGCTACATGCTTGACGGTTCCTTTACTGCCACCCAGTTTTACGCCGATGTCGTTGGTCACCCGGATGAACCGGCTCTATCGCGGGCGCTTGAGGAACTGACATACTTTACTTCGCACGTGAAAGTGCTGGGTATCTACCGAGCCGAAAGGTCCCGGTAAGTGGGCAGCAATCGAGACGCGGGCGAACGGATGAAAAGGAATTCCGATCGTCGCGGTTTCTGCCAGGGGGTGGGAATGCAATGTCAGGGTCCGCAGGCCGAACTGCCGGTCCGAAAGGGTCGGGGAATTTGGCGCCAAGACAACAGTTCCCCTTGAAAAACAGCTAGAATCGACCTGTCAACCAGCCCTGGGTCAGAGTGCGAGCGATGGCGCCGGGTCTTGGCGGCCGGATTCTTCCGGTTCCTGTTGCAAAAAATCGGGCCATCTCTTCACGGCTGACCCAGATGGCGTCGTCCAGCTCCTCAGGATCGATTCGAAGGTCGCGGTTCAGTGCCTCACCCCGACAGCCGATCATCAGGGACGCCGGGAATGGCCAGGGCTGGGAGGCGAGATAGCGGACGGCGCCCACGGTGACGCCGGCTTCTTCGAGCGTCTCCCGCCTGACCGCCTGCTCGATTGTCTCGCCGGGTTCCATGAATCCCGCGAGAAGGGAATACATCCCGTCCGGCCATCCGACCGATCGGCCCATGAGAAGACAATTGCCGTGGATGACGAGCATGATGACGACCGGGTCGGTTCGGGGAAAATGCATCCGGTCGCACGACGGACAGTGGCGCTGCCAGCCGGAAGCAGTGGCCCGACTGGGCTCTCCACAGGCGGCACAAAATCCGTGGGACCGGTGCCAGCTTGAGAGGGCCCGGGAGACGGCGACAGACTCGGCGTCAATGGCGCCGAGCAGGGTCATGGCCATGCGCACATCGACAAAGGCGCTCCCGACCGGCAGCGTTGGATGGCGGAATGCCCCGGACTCGATGGGATATCCGGGCTCGGTCACGTCGGCCTCCAGGCGGTGGATGTCGTCACGAGCCGAAACGTCGAGGGAAAACAATCTGGCGGTACCGTTCCGTCCGATGAAGATCGGTGGCTCGGACTGTTCGGACAGGAACGGATGATCGACGGGAAGCCAGATCAGCCCAGGTCGAGCCCGCCCGGAACCGAACGACAGGAGGTTGCGTGATCGCCAGAGAGGCGTCACTCGCGCCTGACCCGATGACCACATCGCCGAAACTGCGTCCGGATCATCGCGGATCGTGGCGTCGCGGTGCAACTTGCCGCCGACAAAGGCGGGCGAGGACTTGGTATCCATTCGACCCGTGCTTCCGGATTCCATGACTTTCCCCGGGTTCTGTGCAGAGATTATGCCGTAATTCCCGTACGTGGTGTCCAGCACAGGTTATTGGAAATGTGGTAGCCGTCCGTTTCCAGACATTCGTTCACCGGAACTCAGTATTGTTCCTTGCCCAGAATGCTGCAAGCCTCTACTGTCGTGCGCGAGAGGTTGTGCGGGTGAGCACCTCGCCAACCCGGTCAGGTCCGGAAGGAAGCAGCCGTAACGAGTTCTGCTCAGGCCGCGTGCCAGCCTCTCACTTTTCCGTACTCGCTTTTGTTCGTCGAACCGTCCGGTCCCTGTATTCCTGCCGACCCGGGAACCAACGGGAATCGCCGTGACCGGTTGACATCGGTTGTCCTCGACCGCCGGTATGGCCGACAGAAACCGACGACGGAATTCTGGAATTCGGTGACCGGCGTGGGTAATGTCGTTGCGGTCTGGTCACGGAATCACATGGGCGAATGAACACCAATCCAGATACCGGCTACCGTGTTCTGGCACGGACTTATCGACCTCAGAAGATTTCGGACCTTCTTGGCCAGGAGCCCACGGTCCGGACGCTCCGGAATGCCTTCGAGTCCAACCGCATCGCCCACGCCTTCCTGATGACGGGGGTCCGGGGGGTCGGCAAGACCACGACCGCCCGGATCATTGCCAAGGGCCTCAATTGCATCGGGCTGGACGGGAAGGGCGGCCCCACCGTCGAACCCTGCGGCGCCTGCGACTCCTGCCGTTCGGTTGCCGAGGGCCGACATGTCGATGTCATCGAGATGGACGCTGCGAGCCGGACCGGCGTGGCGGATGTGCGGACAGTCATCGAGGCGGCCCAGTACGGACCGGCCATGGGGCGATACAAGGTCTACATCATCGACGAAGTCCACATGTTGTCGACTCAAGCGTTCAACGCCCTGCTCAAGACGCTCGAGGAACCGCCGGATCATGTGAAGTTCATCTTCGCCACAACCGAAATCCGCAAGGTCCCGGTTACGATCCTGTCGCGGTGCCAGCGCTACGACCTACGCAGGATCGAACCGGATGTCATGACCGCCCACCTGAAATGGATCGCCCAAAAGGAAGGGGTCGAGGTGGCGGATGACGCGCTGGCCCTCGTGACCCGAGCGGCCGAAGGGTCCGTGCGCGATGCCCAGTCGATTCTCGATCCGGTCGTTGCCCGCAGGGAAGGTCGTGTCACGGCCAGCGACGTCCGGGCGATCTTGGGGCTCGCCGACCGGTCGCGAGCGCTGGATCTCTTCGATCTCATTGTTCGGGGGGATGCGGCCGGCGCGCTCAGGGAGTTTGGCGCCCAATATGATGCCGGGGCCGACCCACTGGCGATTCTCCGGGAGTTGGCCGAAGTCATCCACTGGATCTCCGTGGTCAAGGTATCCCCCGATGCGGCGAAGGACCCGTCCGTTTCGCCGGTAGAGCGGGACCGTGGCCTGGAACTGTCCGGGACGCTTGACCTCCGGATCCTGACCCGCCTGTGGCAGATGGCCCTCAAGGCCTTGAACGAGGTGGCGGCGGCGCCGATTCCTCGCATGGCTGCGGACATGGCGATCATCCGCATGACCCATGTCGCCGAACTTCCGACGCCAGACGAGCTGATTCGGAAACTGCAGGATCAGCGTGATGCTGAACGGTCATCCACGCCGCGGCTTCCGTTGTCGACCATGCCTCCGCAGACGACAGGCGCCATGGCAAACGATGTGCTGACCGAGAACGAGCTCGACGTGGACCAGCCCGGTGCACTGGCAGTTCCGGGCGATGTCGCCGGGGATCCTGCCAGTCTCGACGGGAGTGGTGGAGACCGGGTGCCCGGCGACCAGGCCCAAGACGCTCGCCGCTCGCCGCTCGACAGTTTTTCCGATGTGGTCGAGCTCATTCGGGCAAGCCGCGATATCACCCTGTTGATCGAAATCGAGAATTCGGTCCGGCTGGTACGTTATTCGCCGGGGTACATTGAGTTCGAACCCGCAAACGATTCCCGACCGGATCTCGTGACGCGTCTCGTCGAACGGCTCGAGATGCTGACCGGCGAACGGTGGACCGTGGTCCTGTCTCAAGGGGGTGGGCGGACGATCCGTGAGGAGCGCGAATTCCGGGACCTGCAACTTCGGCGCGAGGTCGAGGACCACCCCATGGTCAAGGCCGTTTTTGATGCCTTTCCGGGGGCCACGATCGCCGAGATCCGCGAAAGGCCGGCACCGTCGCCGAATCCGGCCCGTGTGTCGCTGCGGAACCGCCAAACAGAAAGGCCGGAGTCCGGCCGATTGGAGCCGCCAGAAAAACGACGGCGTCTGCGCCCGGGATGATGGAGTCAACAGCATGACGAACGAGTTCTTTGGTTTCGGCAACATTCCGGGCCTGGTCGAGAAGGCCGAAGCTTTCAAGTCGAAGGTGGAAGAGGTCAAGGGATCTCTGGACACGATGACCATAACCGGCGAATCCGGTGCCGGACTGGTCAAGGCGCGTGTGAACGGGCATGGGCGCCTGATGGACCTTGACATCCATCCGTCCCTGTTCAGCGCCGAGGATCGGGAGGTGGTCGAGGACTTGATCGTCGCTGCAGTCCGAAGCGCCGTGGACAAGGCCGAAGAGACCGCGAAAAGCACGCTGGCCCAGACGCTGGGGGTTCCCGACCTGCCAGCCGGAATGAAGCTGCCTTTCTGACCGGACCTCCGAATTCTGCCGACAACACCGGGGATTCATCGGGATGGGAAAGAACCGTGACGTCGAAACTCTGATCCGGCTGTTGGCCCGACTGCCGGGACTGGGGCCACGGTCCGCTCCAAGGGCGGCACTCCATTTGCTTAAGCGGCGGTCGCAACTCCTGGATCCGCTCGCCGAGTCGATGAGCCGAGTCGCGCAGACGGTTCGGCATTGCGACTCCTGCGGCAACATCACGACCGCAAACCTGTGCGAAATCTGTACCGATCCCAAGCGAATGAATGGCCAGGTCTGCGTCGTTGAGGATGTTTCGGATCTCTGGGCGATCGAACGGACCGCTGTCTTTTCCGGATCATACCATGTGCTTGGCGGCGTATTGTCGATCATCGACGGTGCGGGGCCGGACGAATTGCGGATTCCCGGGTTGCTGGCGCGGGTTGAATCCGGCGGGATCCAGGAAGTCATCCTGGCGCTTGGATCGACTGTCGAGGGTCAAACGACGGCCCATTATATTGCCGATCAGTTGGAAGAGTGCGGCGTGCACGTCACCACTTTGGCTCGAGGCGTCCCCGTCGGAGGCGAACTGGATTTTCTCGACGATGGTACAATCAGCACGGCGATCCACCTGCGACGGGTTGTGTAGCAACGACGGACCCGTTCGCGGGCCCCGGCCTATGGACCGGACCCCGCAAACTGGAACGGTGCGAGACCAGGCGTCAATTCGGAAATCTCACCGGAGGCGGGACCTGAGACGATGACGATCGGCGAGACGGACGTACTGGTCATCGGTGGCGGGCCTGTCGGGCTGGGTCTGGCGATCGACCTCCTCCAGCGAGGCGTTCGCTGCATGGTCATCGAGAAATCCGCCGAGCCCCACGGCATCCCAAAAGGGCAGAATCTCACGCAACGGACCGGAGAGCATTTTCGGGCCTGGGGAGTATCCCGGGAGATTCGCAAAGCGGCGCCGATTCCCCGCCGAGTCGGCAGCGAGGGTGTCACCGCCTACGGGTCGCTGCTGGGCCCATGGCACTATCCCTGGTTGCGGCGAGCAAGCGTTCGGGAATTCTACGCTGCCGACAACGAACGTCTTCCGCAATATTGCACCGAACAGGTCCTTCGCCGCCGATTCGACGAGCTCGCCTCGCGACACGACTCGTCGGCCGGGTATGGAATGCTATGCGGGTGGGAGGCTGAGGACATCCTTGTGACCGGTGATGGTGGGTCGGCATCCATTCGAAACCGAGATGACGATGATCATGCGCGGATCAAGGCCCGTTTCGTGGTTGGGTGCGACGGGGCCGGATCGCGGGTCCGCAGGGCCGTGGGCATCGAGCAGGATGTCGAGGATCACCACAAGCACATGGCGCTCCTGGTTTTCCGGTCGACGCAACTCGACCGGTTGTTGTCGGCGTTCAGCGACAAATCCTTCTTCAATGTCCTGACTCCCGAACTTGAGGGCTATTGGCAGTTCCTCGGGAGGGTCGATCTTGAAGGCAACTGGTTCTTCCATGCACCGGTTCCGCATGATGCCACCCGGGAGACCTTTGACTTCCATTCATATCTGCACAGGGTTGTCGGAGCGGCCTTTGACATTGAGTTCCGCCATGTGGGGTTCTGGGATCTCCGTTTCTCAATCGCCCGTGACTACCGGGATGCCACCGGTTCGGCCTTCATCGCTGGTGATGCCGCTCACAGCCACCCGCCCTATGGCGGCTTCGGGATCAATCTCGGGTTTGAAGACGCCCGCAATCTTGCCTGGAAACTGTCGGCCGAACTCCAGGGCTGGGGCGGTCCGAGCCTTCTCGATTCCTATACGGCGGAACGCCGTCCTGTGTTTGCCTCTACGGCCGACGACTTTATCGCGAGGCTCATTCGCGAGGACGCCGCGTTCGTCCGGGACTTCAATCCGGCGACCGATGTGGAGGCGTTCAGAGCCGCGTGGACCCGACGCGCCGGTGACGGCAACGCCGAGGTCAGTCGTTTCTGCCCCAACTATGCCGGTTCCCCCGTTGTGTTCGGCGAACCCGGCGCCGAATCCGGCGCTGCCGGAATCCACGATCATACGGCGCAGGCCGGATTCCACCTCTCGCCCCTGGCGCTGCCGGGCGGGCGTTCCCTCGTCGATGTTGCGGGACCGGGCTTTACGCTGGTTTCGGTGAACGCCGATGCCGGCGACGTGACGGCGATCAGCAACGCGGCGTCCAAGGCTGAAATCCCACTGAGGATCGTGGAAACCGCAAGGACGGAAACAACCGAGAAATGGCGGGCGCGGCTGATCCTCATGCGGCCCGATGGCTTCGTTGCCCTTGCCGCAAACAGCCTGGAATCCGATCAGTCTGCAGAGGCGGTGATCCTCCGGGCCAGCGGTTATCCGACCTGACGGCGGGGCCGTCGGGACGTCAAGACTGGAAGGTGAGCTGTCCGGGAACGGACGGGCAATGGCGTCACAACTCACGGCTCAGAGGACGATTGCCGCCGTGAGACCAAGGCAGGACGAAGGAGACCCTGGATGGCCAAAACGTTGAAGACGGCAGAGAATGACGGCGATGTCGCGGCATATCTCGATTCGGTAGAGAATCCGCGGCGTCGTGACGAAGCCTGGACGGTGCTCCGCATGATGGAAGCTGTGACCGGTGAGACTCCCAGAATGTGGGGCGACAGCATTGTCGGATTCGGACGATATCGCTACAGGCGCTCCGACCGGTCGGAACATGACTGGATGCTGACCGGATTCGCACCCCGGAAATCCGCGATGACGATTTACATCATGCCGGGGTTTTCAGCCTATGGCGACCTGCTGGAACGGCTGGGTCGACACCGGCACTCGGTGTCCTGCCTCTATGTCACGCGCCTTGGCAGCATTGATTTTGACATTCTCACCGAACTTGTGAGGCGTTCGGTGGCAGACATGCGTCAACGGTATTCGGGCTGATCCGAAGGAAGGGACGGCACGGCAAGGCTGTTCCTGCGTAGCCGCATTCGACATTGAGGTATTCCAACTGCACCCGGTCCTGGGCAAGTATCATGGGGTTGCGAAAGTCCTTCCAGCGTTGGAGTTTCGACGGACGGACTTCACGCAGTGATGGTCCCTTGCATGATGGTGCGATGGGTGCGTTTCGTCCTGCGTTCAGCGACGGCATTGGACGGCGCGAGTATGAGTTGTCAGTCATGCCTGCACAGGACTCCGTGAACTTTGCCGAGACGGTCATCCCAAACTCCCTCGCCCTGCAGCGACTGACGACCTCTATGTCCGGGTCGTGGCGACATCGCCAGTTCCGACGAGGCCGTCACTGTGTCTTCGGTTGTCCGTATTTGGCAAATGTGGGGTCTCGCCGGGACCATGGGGTTTCATTGCCTGATCGCGCCGAGACTCGCGCGCCGCCAACTGGGAGCGTGAATCTCTGATCCGGTGGTTGCCGACATGACGGGCAGGTACCGGGAATACCGAAACCTGGTTGGAGGGCAGGAGGCGTGATGGATGTCAGTGGCGAGTTCTGGAAATTGAGCGCAGTCGAACTCGCGGTCCTGATCCGGGAGCGCAAGGCATTGTGTGTCGAGATTATGGAGTCGGTTCTTGACCGCATCGCCGCACACAATGGGGAACTCTATGCCATTGTCCTGGTGTGCGGAGGAACGGCGCTTCAGGATGCCAGATGAAAGGACCAGGAATTGGAAATCGGTATCTGTGTGGGACCTCTTCACGGCGTTCCGGTCACGATCAAGATCAACGTCGACGTCGCTGGTCAGGTCACGACAAACGGATTGCCTGCCATTTCCGAGCTGATCGCGCCAGATCATTCTCCATTCTCACCCGGTTTGTCGTGCCGCATTCGGGAGGACAACCTCGGACCGGGGCCAGAGAGAGATGGAGGCCCTGACGGGCGGCTATTTCGGCCAAATGTCGACTGGCCGCTTGATGGTCAATTTGGTGGCGCGACGACACCGATCGATCTGGCCGCAGACTTCTTATCGACGCCCGGGTGGCGGCCCCTCGGGGGCGCAGTCGAGATCCCAAGGCTGGAAATTGACGGTCCCGCTGGCTGTGACTTTCATATCGGACAACGTATGGTCGGCATGGCGCATGCGATGATCCAGCATCTTCCTGGTCAGGCGCAGAACTTCGCCGGCATAATCCTGATCGTCCGCGAGGTTTCGGAACTCGCCGTCGGCCGACTGCGTGTCAAACAGCAGCGGCGGCAGGCCGCCGTTGAAATGCGCGAACCGGTAGCGGTCCTCCTGAATGACCGCAAAATTGGCCTCGCGCAGGCTAAGCCCCGTATCCCGCTGCCAGTGGCTCGGGCATTCAGGATCGCCAAACTCCATCTCGGCGTAGGAATAGTCCCGCCAGCCGGACGGGACATTTCCCTCCAGCCACGGCAACAGCGATGCGCCGTTCATCGCAACCGGCACCTCGCCTGACAGCCAGTCGAGGATCGTCGGCGACACATCGACGGATTCCGTAAAGGCATCGAACTGACCGCCGTTGCAGGACCGGCGCCGCGGGTCGCGGATTA
>JAPPHA010000001.1 GCA_028874915.1 Paracoccaceae bacterium | reverse complement strand
TGAGATCCCCGCAAGAGCAACCGAATTATCGGACGCCTTCAATTACCCGCTTACGTCCGGCTGTGGCTGGAACAGGGCGTGGAAGGGCTGCGTGCGGTGGACGGGCTGTTGAGCGAGGAGGTGCTCGGGACCTATCCGCGTCTCGCTCTCGTGCGCTGCGTAGCCCTCACGCTGTCGGGCGACATTGCCGGGGCGAAACGCGTCTACGGCGCAGCGGAGGCCGGGACGGCGGGTTTCACGCGAGACCGTGAGGGCGGCGACGATCAGGCGCTGCTCGTCGACCACTTGCTGGTGTACGGCCTGGTCGAGATGTGCGGCTGTGCGCCGTATGGCGAGATCTCGACCCGGATGTTGCCGCTCGGCATGGGCGTGGCCGTGGGGCAGGATACCGCGGTGCTGTTTCGCGGCATGTTCAGCCTCGGTCTGTGCTTTGCCCACAACCAGGGGGCGGCGTTCGATTCGGCCGCCGAGTGGGCCGAACGCGCACGATCGGCGCTCGGACGCAGCTCGCCGTATCTCGCGCATGTCGACTTCCAGCTCGGCTCGATCGCCATGGCGAGGGGTCAGTCGGACGAGGCACAGGCATGCTACCAGCGTGCGCTAAGGGTCGCGCGTGCGAGCCACCTGCGTGATGCCGGCGCGATGATGCTGGGCGAGGTGCTGGCGGGGGAGCTCGCGTTCGAACGCTCGGTGGGCGTGGAGCCTGTGGACAGGACACGACTGTCCCCTCGCCTGCTCGGCGAGTGCGGCGCGTGGCTCGACATTTACGCGGCGAGCACGGAGGTGAGCGCGGAACTTGGGCTGTTGCGCGGCGGCCCGCGGGCGGCGCTCGCGCTGGTCGAGGACGCGCGCGACTATGCGCGGCGCACCGGGCGGGCGCCGATTGAACGTTTCCTGTCGGCGCTTCGGGTCTCGGTACTGCTGGCCGGGGGCCGGGTCGAGGAGGCCGAGCGGGCATGGCGCTTCGACCGGCTGCCGGAAGGCGTGGGCGAATGTATCGATCTCACGGCACAAAGCTGGCGGGAGGCGGAGATCATTGCCTGCGTGCGGCTGCGGCTTCTCATCGCGCGGGGCGCCTTCGACGCGGCCCGCGATCTCGCCGGGGCGCTCGATGCGATGGCGTCGGAACGCCAGCTGGTGCGTACGCGAATGCGTGGCCTCGCGCTCGCGATGGTGCTTGAGTGCCGCGCCGGCAACGACGCCCGCGCCCGGGAGCACCTGGTCGCGTATCTGCGGTTGTACGACGAAACCGGCTACGCCCGGCCATTTGCGCGCGAGGGACCGGCCACCCTCGCACTCCTCGACGGTGTCGCTCCGGTCCCCGGGACTGTCGCCGGGGCGGCTGCGCGGCTGCGTGCGAGTCTTGACGGAGAGGCTGAGGCCTGGCCCCCGCTGGTTCCGCTTAGTGACCGCGAGTTCGAGGTGCTGGCGCTTCTGGAACGGCACAGCGACAAGGAGATCGCGAAGCGGCTGCGCCTGACCTTCTATGGTGTGCGCTACCGCATCTCCTGTCTCTTCGCGAAACTCGGCGCGCGCGGGCGGTTCGATGCCGTGCACCGGGCAAGGATGCGAGGCCTTCTGCCTCCGGCCGACGACGCGTAGCCGCCGTCGCGTAAGCGGGTGCGACGGCGGGCGGCAGCCTCGGATCGGGTGCAAGTTGTCTCTCAGAATCCCGTAAGGCCGACTAGGCGAGAGCGCGTGTAATGATCGATGCCGAAGTCCATTGCGCACGAGCGAACGCGTCCATATCCCTGCAGAAAGTTCAGGCGGCTACTGACGATTCGAATACCTCTTCCGACAAAGTGTGGCCGACTCCGGGCAGGCTTGGATTCGGTCGATCGCCAGACCGCACGACGGCCCGGCTTGGTCAGAAGACATTTTGGTTGCCGGACGGTGGATCAACGCAGCGATTTCGATCGACTGGCACTGTGTGATTACCCGTGCAGAATGCCTGGAATTCCCCGCAGACCGTTTGACAGCGATCGTCGGTGTAAATGCCGGTCCGGGTTCGGATGCTGGCCGCACACTGCAGGCTGTCGGATTCGTTCATGTCAAATCGGCCAACTCGCGCAGAGCGTGCGCCAGGAACCGGAAATCAGCGGACCTCAACGACGTTTGGCGCCAGGCCAGCCCGACCCGTCGAAATACAGGCGCATCGAGCCGCGAGAGCGATATTCCGGTACCCTGGGTGATCTGCGCGTCGACCGCGAGGCGCGGTATGAGCGTAACACCGATGCCTGCCGCCACCATCTGCACCAAAGTGTGCAGACTGCTCGCCTCGAACTGCGTTCGCGCCCTCCTGTCGCCCATGCTGCAAGCGTCGAGTGCATGGCCGCGCATGCAATGGCCGTCTTCGAGCAGTAGGAGGCTTTCCCCTGCGAGCGATTCGAGCGGTATCGTGCCAGTGCCGGCCAGCGGGTGAGTTCGGTCGCAGGCGAACAGAAACTCGTCCTCGAGGACTTCCTCGACGGCGAGGTCCCCGGTCTCGCAGGGCAGTGCAATCAAAACGGCGTCCAACTCCCCGTCATCCAGGCGTTCGAGCATCCGGGCGGTCTGCTCCTCTCTCAGGTAGATGGTCAGTTCCGGGAACTTCTCTCTCAATGCGGGCAGGACGCGTGGCAGCAGAAAAGGGCCGATCGTCGGGATAACGCCCAGGTGCATCTTTCCGGTCATCGGGGAGCGGCCGGCGCTGGCTACCGCCATGACGTCTTCGGCGTCGCGCAGCAAAGCCTTCGCTCTCTCGGCGATTTCGACACCGACACGTGTGATCAGCACATGCCGGTTTGAACGCTCTGCGACCGAAGTGCCGAGCACCGATTCGAGATCGCGGATGCCTGCGCTCAGAGTTGACTGGGTGACGTGGCAGAGTTCGGCAGCGCGGCCGAAGTGCCGGGTGTCGGAAAGAGCCGTCAGGTACTCAAGCTGCTTCATCGTGGGTAGGCGTTTCAACAGACGCAATCCTGTATTCGTAATATACGATTATTATTGCCAGTATTTATCGTTGTACACGATGTCGTGCAACCCATAGGTATCTCTCTGCGAAGGCGGCGTGGTGGAAACGGGGTGCTCTCCGATGCTTCTTCGGTTCGATGCCGGAACATGCGTTGAGAGCCGCAATTCGATTGCGGAAACGCTCGTTCGCGTCGCTCGGATGGGGACGGAACCGGTGCCGGGCACGACGCGCACCGACGTCACCATGGTCTTTGTTGGCTCCGCGCCTCACGACTGCGTCTCTGGACCTGCCGCGCGATCGCCGGTTCGGAAGACTCGAGGGCGCAATCAGTCAATCTTTTTCAAACCACAGCACATGCGAAGGAGGACATCATGAACGAAGGCAGATGCCCGGTCACGCACGGGGCTAGCGGAAACGCCGCCGGCACCGGCACGTCGAACCGGGATTGGTGGCCGAACCGCTTGAGGCTGGACGTTCTGCACCAGCACTCTACGTTGTCCAACCCGGTGGGCGAGACGTTCGACTACGCCGAAGTGTTCAGCGGTCTCGACCTCGATGCCGTCAAGAATGACATCGTCGAACTGATGAAGACGTCGCAGGACTGGTGGCCGGCCGATTTCGGACATTACGGGCCTCTCTTCATCCGGATGGCGTGGCACAGCGCCGGCACCTACAGGACCGGCGACGGCCGCGGCGGCGCGCGCGCAGGCACGCAACGCTTCGCGCCGCTCAACAGTTGGCCCGACAACGGCAACCTCGACAAGGCACGCATGCTGCTCTGGCCGGTCAAACGGAAGTACGGCCAAAAAATCTCCTGGGCCGATCTCATGATTTTGGCGGGCAACTGCGCCTTGGAATCGATGGGGTTCAAGACGTTCGGATTTGCCGGCGGGCGCGAAGACGTCTGGGAACCTGAAGAGGACATCTACTGGGGCTCCGAAATCGAGTGGCTCGGGGACGTGCGCCACAGCGGTGACCGGGAGCTTGAGGCCCCACTGGGCGCCACCGAAATGGGCCTAATTTATGTCAATCCGGAAGGGCCGAACGGCAATCCAGACCCGGTCGCCTCGGGCCGTGACATCCGAAGGACATTCGCTCGCATGGCGATGAATGACGAGGAGACCGTCGCGCTCGTCGCGGGCGGACACACGTTCGGCAAATGCCACGGGGCCGGGGATCCGGTCCATGTCGGTCCCGAACCCGAGGGTGCCCCCATCGAGGCGCAGGGCCTCGGCTGGATGAGCGGCTTTGGAAGCGGCAAGGGCGGAGATACGATCACCAGCGGCATCGAGGGCGCATGGACTTCCACCCCGGTCACATGGGACAACAGCTTCTTCGACACTCTGTTCGGTTACGAGTGGGAAGTGACGAAGAGCCCCGCCGGGGCGTGGCAGTGGGTGCCGAAAGACGGCGACGGCGCGGACACCGTACCGGATGCCCACGACCCGTCGAAACGGCACGCGCCCATGATGACCACCGCAGACATGGCCATGCGAATGGACCCCATCTATGGGCCGATCTCGCGGCGCTTTCACGAGAATCCGGACGCGTTTGCCGATGCGTTCGCCCGGGCCTGGTTCAAGCTCACGCACCGGGACATGGGTCCGCGCACACGCTATCTCGGCCCGGAGGTTCCTGAGGAGGAGCTGATCTGGCAGGACCCCATCCCGGCCGTCACGCACGATTCGATCGACGAGCAAGATATCGCCGCGTTGAAGGGCAGCATCCTGGCCTCCGGGCTTTCCGTATCCGAACTGGTCTCGACCGCATGGGCGTCGGCCTCGACCTTTCGCGGTTCCGACCTTCGCGGCGGAGCGAACGGTGCGCGTATTCGCCTCACGCCGCAGAAGGACTGGGACGTCAATCAGCCGGACCGGCTGGAATCCGTTCTTGAGACCCTCGAGGGCATCCGGCGGGCGTTCAACGGCGCACAGGCCAACGGAAAGGGCGTGTCGCTGGCCGATGTCATCGTGCTGGGCGGGTGCGCAGCTGTCGAGCAGGCCGCGAACAACGCCGGGCACGACGTGACAGTTCCGTTCACACCGGGCCGGGCCGACGCGTCGCAAAAGCAGACCGACATTGAATCCTTCGCCGCACTCGAACCGGTTGCCGATGGATTCCGCAATTTCCTCAACGGCGGGCAGACCGTGTCAGCGGAAGAGTTACTGGTCGACAGGGCCCAGCTGCTCGGGCTGACGGCACCCGAGATGACGGTTCTTGTCGGCGGCATGCGCGTCTTGAATACGAACGTTGGACAGACGCGGCACGGCGTCTTCACCGAGCGGACGGAGGCGCTCACCAACGACTTCTTCGTGAACCTGCTCGACATGAGCACGACGTGGAAGGCAGCATCCGACTCAGAGGATGTGTTCGAAGGCCGTGATCGTGCGACGGGCGAACTCCGGTGGACCGGGACCCGGGTTGACCTCATCTTCGGGTCGAACTCGCAACTCCGGGCGATTGCCGAAGTGTATGGATCGGAGGACTCCGGACAGCGGTTCGTGGATGACTTTGTCGCCGCCTGGAACAAGGTGATGACCCTTGACCGCTTCGATCTCGCCTGATTTCGCGGACGACGGTTCGCGGCTGGAACCGCCGCGGACCGTCTCCATTCGCAGGTAAGACACAAGAGCATTCGCAACGTTGCGCCGCCTAACGGTGGCCGGGCGGCGGTCGCGTGTTACAGGCCGAACGGTGAAGGGGGCGGCAAGCCGATCGGGCAATTCGATGGTTGTAACGTGGCAATGGCGTTTGTGTCGCCAAACAAGACCAGTTTCAGGTCCAACTTGACGTGTCGGGCGAGTCAGGTGGTGTCGATATGAGGCCGCAGCGGAAGATCTGAACTGGTCCCGTTTCAGCGTGTATCCGAGTGATACGGTGCCGTTGCGGGATGTCGATGTGGTAGAGACTGGGCCACCGGCGTCAGGGTGCGGTGGCCGGTCCGTAGATTTTGCTCCGGGTCTCAGCCCGGTTCCCATTGCTGCCTAACCAGTCCCTGCTCCCGAATCCGAACCTGGCGTGCGGACTTTCCGCACCGGGTTCTTCTGTGGGATCATGCTGTTCGCACACGGGAAGCCGTGGCGGGCGGGAACGGAGGAATCCGTCCGCAGGCTGCAAAACCTGCACCCACTGTCCTGCTTCGTGCACAGCGCGCTTTGGGAACGCGGCGTTGCCACCGGGAATCTCACCCTGATTGTCGCGCCGCACTCTTGGCCGGTCCTGCAGGGTATCCGGCTGTGCCAGGCCTGCAAACTTGCGTCCTTGTTGCATCCCAAGCCCTCCATGCCTGAGCAATCTGTTCGAAGCTTCCCCGATTGACTAGGCGAAGTCCCCCAATTTGCTAGTTTTGGGGTTCATATACCAACCCCAAAAAAGCCATTCTTTGGTGTTGCAAGCCGGTTTTTCAGGCCGTTACGGTCCTAGTGAACGCAGTTGGGGTGCCCCGGATACCCTCGTTTCCGGGGCATGACTCGACACGACATCATCAGGAGCAAACGCGATGAAATCGCCGCCGACGATTGAGACGATGTTCCGATCCGAATTTTGGAAGGAGTCTCGAGTCTTGGCCAGGAGCATTCGTCTCTCTGCGATCGCTACGGTCTCGGCTTTGGTGCTTCTGGTCGCAGGTCGCGGCGGCGGTGGAAATACGCCGCCCAGATCGCCCGCCAACATGCTGGGATCGGTTGCCGGCACACACCCTATTGATCGAAATCTTCGCCATGCCCCTGGTGCGGTTGCTCTCGGCGCGAAGAGGCCGTTCGACAGGGACGGTGTACCGTACGGCGACCGGTACGTCTGTCATTGCGGTAGTGCCGTGTCCCGGAGGGCGTTGTGCTGAGACGCGCACTCCAGAGGTAGACGGGCGCACCGCGTCCGGAGCGATACTGCGTACAGATTGTTTGAGCAGGTGGAAGAACTGCGACTCTGAATCGGAAATTGCGCGCATGACCGGGTTGAGCTTCAGTGAGGAGATCCTGCTTCTGCTCCACGACGAGCACTCAGGTGACATCGCGCCGGGGTTTCCGCCGGAGGCGCTCCACGTTGCCCTCGCCGGTGCCGTTCTCATGGATCTGGCTTTGGCCAATCGTATCGATACGGATCCGGAACATCTCTTCGTGGTGGATGGGGCGCCGATGGATGACGATCTGTTCGATCCCACGCTGGCTGCGGTCGCCGAGTCTGGGGAGGCGCGTGACGTCGGCTATTGGGTCGAGCGGATTTCGGGCAGCGGCGAGGCGATCCGGGAGAAAGCGCTGAAGCGCCTCGTGAACCGCGGCATTCTCGAAGCGGAATCGGGTGGAAGCTTTTTCTTTTCCCGGCCGGTCGCGCGTTCTCGCCGATATCCTGAGATCGACGGCAAGAAGGTTGAGGAGGTTCAGCTCAGGATCATGCGCGCACTGTTCCTCGAAGAAGTTCCCGGCCCCCGTGATATTGTCATTGTCGGACTGGCAAATGCCTGCGGCGTGTTCGAACGGATTCTGTCGAAGGAAGAACGCATCCAGGTTGGGGAGCGCATCGACCTCCTGAGCCAACTCGACCTTATCGGCCGTTCGGTGAGCGATGCGATCCGGGAGCTGCGCCTTCGTTCTTCCCCGGCGATCGCCCGGCCACAGCGCGCCCGGCCGCGGGCAAGAGGACTGCCGCTACTCGGCAATTTGTTCGACCTGTTGAGGCCGGGAACGCTTCGGCAGTTCCTGACGGAGCAATACCGGGATCTCGGCCCGCTGTTCGAACTGCGTGCCCTGAATCGCCGACTTCTCGTCATGGCGGGCACCGAGGCCAACCTGTTCCTTTCTCGGGAGGGGAAAACCTGTCTGCGGTCTCACGAAACCTGGCATGGAATGGCGTCCGACTTGAATTCGACGCGCATGCTGAGCGGTCTGGACGGCACTGAGCACCTGCGGCTTCGCCGCATTATGCAAGACGGTTTTTCATTTGCGAGAATCGCCGGCAATCTCGACACGGCGGTCGACATCGCCCGGCGCGACATTGAAACGTGGTCGCCAGGGCAACTCATCTCCCCTTTCAACACGTTGCGCAGGATCATCCTTGAGCAGATCGGCATGATTTGCACCGGCGTCTCCCCAAACGCCTGGATCGATGATCTGACCGTCTTCCTGGGAATGCTGCTCAAGACCAGGGTCGTTCAGACTCATCCCCCACTCCTGCTCCGGATGCCTCGTGTGCGGCGTGCAGGCAGGCGCTTGGATGAGTTGTACGAAAAGGTTCTGGCCGAGCATCGGCGAACCTGTGGGAACGAACATATGGCCGACCTGGTCGATGATGTGCTCGAGGCGCATCGCGCGGATAGGGTCTTTCTGCCCGAAACAAACCTCAAGATTACCGTGTTGGCGCCTTTCTTTGCCGGGCTCGACACGGTTCCGGCCATAAGTGCCTTCATGCTCTACAACGTACTGAAGTACCCCGACCTGCTGGCGCGGGTGAGAGCCGAAGCGGACGCTTGGTTCACCGGAGGCCTGTCGGCGCAGGAAATGCGTAGAATGGACGTGACTCATCGCGTTGCGTTGGAAACTTTGCGCATCTATCCCGTCGGCGTCGGACTGAAACGCACCGCGTCCAACTCCTTCGAATTTGCTGGATACACGGTTCCCGCAGGTTCATCGATTTTCGTCGCGATGTCCGTCCCCCACGCCCTGCCAGAGTATTATCCCGATCCGGAGCGGTTCGACATTGACCGCTACAAGCCGGAGCGCGCCGAGCACAGGCAGCCCGGCGCTTTCGCGCCCTTTGGCTTGGGAACGCACTTTTGCTTGGGGAGTCGATTTGCCGAAGCACAGATTGTGCTGAATGTAGCAACGATTCTCCGCGAAGTCGACCTGCAGCTCGAACCACCGAACTACGAAATGAAAACTTCAGGTAGCCAACCGCTGAAACCTGGAAAGTCGTTCCGGATCCGGATTTTGGGCCGGCGGCGCCACTGAGGACCGCATGGGAACCAACGCGTACCGTTGACGAAGTGATCGGCAAACTGACGAAGGACGATTGTACCACCCATGGCCAACACAACGACTACCGAATGCAAACTGCCCTTCACCGTTCGCTTCGTGAACGGACTGGGCTTCAAGCTGAATCGCCTTGGCCTTTCTCGGGCCGACCTTTCGCGTGATCGGCTCATGGCCGCAGCAATTAAGGAGACGGGTCTCTCGGATTTCGGCAGTGACGACTTCGTCACACCTCTCGATGTCTTGGTTGACGGGTATGAGAAGGACGCCGGTCTGAGCTTCCTGGGCCGACTCATCGTGCGGCAGACGATCGTTCGACTCCTCTCGAACCGGTTGAAGGTCCAGCGCGACTTTACGAATCATCCCGAGATACTCAAACAGACTGTGCCCCGGCCGCTGTTCGTCCTCGGATTGCCCAGGACAGGAACGACCCTTCTGTTCAATCTGCTCGCTCAAGATCCGCACGCCAGAGTACCGCTGTGGTGGGAACTGTTTCATCCTTCGCCCCCGCCGGAATCAGTCACGCGCGAAACCGATCCACGGATCGCGACGGCCGACCGGGCCAATCGATTCGCCAATCATATCTTCCCTATGCTGCGCTCGACTCACGCGACGACTGCGAGGTCTCCGGAGGAGTGCATTTTCATCTTCCAGATGGCCTTTTCGACCCCGTTCTTTGCGTTGACACACCACATGCCGACCTACGGCCGCTGGCTCATGCAGTGCGGTATGGTCCCCGCGTACCACTACTACCGATCCGTACTCCAGCTTCTCCAGTGGCGCACGCCCAGCGTGCACTGGACGCTCAAGTCGCCCCATCATCTGTTCCATCTCGATGCGCTGCTCAAGGTGTTCCCCGATGCCTGCATTATCTTTACCCATCGCGATGTGGCCAAGACGCTCGGCTCGACATGCAGCATGCTCGCTATCCTACGCAGAGTGAACAGCCGCAACACGGACCTTGCCCGACTCGGATCGACCGTGCTCGAATTCTTGGCGACCGGAGTCGACCGTGCGATGGCCGTCAGGGAACAAGCTGACGCGAACCGGTTCTACGATCTGGATTATCGCGACCTGATGACCGATCCGACGGGACAGGTGCGGCGGGCACTCAATCACTTCGGCTATCAGTACGACGAGAGGATTAACGCCGGAATGAACCGCTGGATGAAGGAAAACCGGCAGCACAAGCACGGCGTACACCGCTACAATCTGGGGCAATTCGGCCTAGACACAGAACAAGTCGAAGCGCGGTTTGCGGACTATATCGCGCGTTACGACGTTGCGGGGCCGCGCTAGGATGCCGCCGTGCAGTCGAAACTACGGCAGACCGTGCGCGAATTGATCATCGGCTGTGATGGCGTTGATAGCCTCTTGAGCATCACGCTACCCGCATGCCGGCTTTCCTGCCCGATTTGTGCCGGGCCATTCCAGAATCGAGCATTCGGTGCCTGAAGTTAACCAGGTTCAAGGTGCCGATTTGGTGCCGTCCTGTGGATCGACGAGCTTCCTCCAGATTTGTCGAGCATCTTGAGGCGCTAGAGATTCGACACGGGTACGAACAACAATGTGGCTCCGACCGCGATCGGCAATTGTCATCGACAGTACGGATTCTCCTGTGACCACTTTTGAGAGAGTGAATTTTCGCCGTGGTCTCGCCCCACCGGCAACGAAAAAGGAGTGTGGAAGAGACCTTGATGAAGCGCAAGGGGACGGAGGAAGGACGAAGCGACCACACTTGATCAATGTTCCCAAGAATCCAGTCCGGATCGGTCCGGCCCGCCCTGAGGAGCGAAGCCCGGCTGTCCCCTCCCTCTTCCGTGCAGGATGACCCCCACGCCATGGTACCCGCCTGGGCCTGCGCGACAGGCTGGGGATTTCCAAGGGTCGCGAGATTCCAACCTGTGCACGGTTCGATAGACGTGAGTGCCACCGGGAGGCTGATACGAGTCCGGTCGAAACCCCGTTCAGATTCGTCGGTGTCGGCAGCCATTCGTCCTGCGCATCCCGAAACCAACCTCTCCGGCCGAGCGTCTGAGACCGAAACACCGCAGCAAGAGCAAAGAACAGAACGATGAAGACCGACAACGACAGGCAGCGCGAGATCGCGGTCCTGCGCGAGCGTATCTCGCGCCTCAGTGCCGCCAGCGTTCGCATCAGTTCGAGCCTGGATATCGAGACCGTCCTGCGCGAGACTGTCGAAAGCGCCTGCACGCTTATCGGCGCCCGTTACGGCGTCATCACGACCGTCAACGACAGCAAAGAGATGCAGGACTTCGTCGCCTCGGGTTTGACGCCCGACCAACACCGGCAAATGGTGGAGTGGACCGATGGACCGCGCTTCTTCGAGCACCTTTGCGACCTCGAGACACCCCTGCGCGTGGCGGATTTCGCCGGCTATGTCCATTCGCTTGGCCAGACGCCGTGCCCGCTCCGTGCGAGAAGCCTGCAAGCCACTCCGATGCGCCATCAGGGACGGCGGCTCGGGACGTTCTGTCTCAGCGAAAAGGAAGGTGCCGGAGGGGTGTTCAACGGCGAGGACGAGGAGCTCATGGTGTTGTTCGCGTCGCAGGCGGCGACGGCAATTGCCAATGCTCGAACCCATTGCGACGAGCAACGCGCACGCGCGGGCCTCCAGGCCCTGGTTGACACCTCACCGATTGGTATCGCGGTGCTTGATGCCGGGACCGGCCGCCCGGTGTCGGTCAACCGGGAGATACTCCGGATCATGGAGGCCCTGCGGACGCCAGGCGAGCCGACGGAGCAATTGCTGGAGGTCGTCCGCTACCGATTCTCTGACGGTCGCGAGGTTGCGCTCGACGAACTCCCGATTGCACAGGAGTTGAGAAGCGCCACGAAAATACGCGGCGAGGAGATCGAACTCTCGGTGCCCGATGGCCGCCGCATCAACACGCTGATCAACACGACCCCGATCCGTGACCCGTCCGGTGCGGTCGAGTCAGTAGTGGTTACCATGCAGGATCTCGAACCTCTGCAGGAACTGGACCGACTGCGTACGGAGTTCGTAGGAATGGTCAGCCACGAGCTGCGCGCGCCGCTGACCTCAATCAAGGGCTCCACGGCCACGCTGCTTAACGAATCGCGCGAGCTCGAACGGGCCGAAATGCGTGAGTTCCACCGCATCATCGACGAGCAGGCCGAGCATATGTACGGTCTGATTGGCGACCTTCTCGATGCGGGACGCATCGATACCGGCACGCTGACGGTTTCGACCGAACCTTCGGAAGTCGCGTACCTGGTGGAACGCGCACGAAATACATTTCTCGCCGGCGGTGGCCGGCACCCGGTACTCGTCGACCTTCCTTCCGGGCTTCCGTTCGTGGCTGCGGACCGGAGGCGCATCATGCAGGTGTTGAACAACCTGTTCGCCAACGCCGCACGGCACGCACCGGAATCCTCCCCCATCCGTGTCTCGGCGGTGCGCGACGGCGTGTATGTGGCGGTCTCGGTGGCCGATGAGGGCCGAGGTGTGGCGCCGAATCACCTGCCGCATCTTTTTCGTAAATTTGCCGGGGCCATTGCTGGCGATGGGCGGCTCGGGGGTGGGTTGGGCCTCGCGATCTGCAAGGGTCTGGTAGAGGCCCATGGCGGGCGCATCCGGGCCGAGAGCGCCGGTCTAGGGCAAGGCACCCGGTTCACCTTCACCCTTCCGCTGTGCGAAGAGGCCGGTGCGGCCGAGACCCCTGCAGCGGGCGATTTGCCCGGACCCAACGGAGCGCGCGATCCAATCCCCATCCTGGTGGTAGATGATGACCCGCGGACGCTGCGATACGCACGCGACTCTCTCGCGCAGGCCGGGTACGCACCGATTGTAACCGGAGACCATCGAGACCTGTCGCAGATCATCCAAACGGAGAGACCCCGGCTCGTCCTGCTCGACCTCATGTTGCCCGAGACCGACGGCATCGCGTTAATGTCGCGCGTCCCGGAGCTGGCTGACCTGCCGGTGATCTTCATCTCTGCCTACGGGCGCGACGAGACAATCGCCAGGGCGCTTGAGGCCGGCGCGGTCGATTACATCGTCAAGCCGTTTTCAGCCACCGAACTGGGTGCGCGAATCCGCGCGGCGCTGCGCAGGTGGGCCGAGCCCGATCCTTTCGTGCTCGGGGACATGGTCATCCACTACGACGAACGCCGGGTAGACGTTGCGGGGCATCGGATCTTGCTCACAGCTACCGAGTTCGAGCTGCTGCGGATTCTATCGCTCAATGCGGGGCGGGTTTTGACCTACGAAGCGTTGCTGCGCCAGGTCTGGGCACGGCGCAAGTATGCCGATACCAAGCTCGTCCGTGTTTTCGTCAAGCAGCTTCGCCAGAAACTGGGCGACGACGCGACAGATCCGGCCTACATCTTTACCGAACGCGGTGTCGGGTACCGCATGCCCCGACCCGACCGTTGATGAATGCTGAATTGCACGGGAGGGACGATTTTCCACTGAAGCCATTGGCGGTCGAATGTCATTGTGGATCTGGCCCGAGTTCTGGTTATCGGTTTACGTCTATGGTCCGAACCGAGGGAGTTGGAGACTTGCTTGAACATGTGTTTTTGATTGAAGGATCAACGCCCTGCATTCAACCAACGAAGAGACAGAGGCTTTCGAGTCTCAACCACGACCCTTCCACGGTATGAGCCAGCGCTCGGTCGTCCGCATCAGGATATCAATGCCGAATCCGATGATGCCGATCAGGATGATACCCATGATGACGATATCAGTGAGCTGAAACCTGGAAGCAACCATGATCATCATGCCGGCCCCTCTTTCGGCGGCGACCAGTTCGGCGGCGACTACGGTGCCCCAGCAAACCCCCATCGCGACGCGCGCACCGGTGAAGATTTCCGGTAGAGAGTTTGGAATGATGACACGGCGCAAGATCTGGAATTTGTTTGCGCCGAGCGAATACGCCGCGTGCACCTTGGAAATGGCCACGCCCGAAACCCCGGCCCGTGCAGCGATAGCCATGATCCATAGTGCAGCCAGAAAGAGCAGGATGATTTTCCCGAATTCGCCGATACCCGCCCAGATGATCACCAACGGAATCAGGGCCAAAGGCGGGACTGGCCGCATGAACTCGACAATCGGGTCAAACCAGCCGCGGCACCAGCCGTTAAGACCCATGGCATAACCGAGCGGGATACCGACCAGCGAACCAAGAACGAATCCCGCAACAACCCGGAACAGGGACCAACCAACGTGCTGGAACAGGGTCGAATTCTGATAGCCATGCTGGGCAATCTCGGCAACTCGACTTACCACGGCTTCGGGTGAGGGAAGCCAAATCGGTTCCATCTGCCAGCCCTCAGCAGGCTTGAAGTTCGGTGTTCCCTTGGAACTGATCGTGACCGTGCCGGAATTGACATTCACGGAATCTCCTGGCTCCACTTCCCGGCCGTCGATCGCTACAACTTTTGCGCCGTCCTCCCTGCCCGACTCGTCATTCTTGTCGACGCGGACCAGGACCGAACGCCAGGCCCCGACCTTTACGCTGTCGTTCTTGGCAAATCCGGGTCCAGGCTCGACTTCGGGAGGATTGAAATCGCCCTCAGCTCCGACCTCAAAAACAAGAACGGCAACGGTCGCATCATCGCGCGTGCCATCCAGATTCTCGGAGGTGTACGTAAAACTTGTTTCCCCAATGAAGGGGCCGGGAACATGAAAGGGCGTGAGCTTTGATCCCGTGAACGCACCCCACAGCAGGAAAATCGTAATCACCGAGATGACGGAAGCCCAACGGTCTGATGTAACCGCGCTTTCGTCGCCAAAGGTAACGGTCTTCCGCGCCGTTACGCCCCAGAGATGCGTCAGGCGCCCGGAAATCTGTCGAACTGCAACGTAGGCGACCACGAAGATGGCAACATATGCGAGCAGAATAATCACATTCCGGTCTCCATGCGGCCCATGATCTCTTCTTCCATATCCCAGATCATTGACAGGATTTCGTCACGCCGCGGCCCGAATTCGTCATGCTTTTTGATCTCGCGAAGATCAGCTCCAACGCCCAAAGCTGCGAACGGAAGCCGGTATTCCTTGTGAATGCGGCCAGGTCGCGGAGCCATAACCAGGAGCCTGCCCCCCAGCAGCAATGCCTCCTCCACCGAATGCGTGATAAGAATGATCGTCTTCTTCGTTTCATCCCAGAGATTGAGGACAAGCCCCTGCATCTTTTCGCGCGTAAGTGCATCCAGGGCACCCAGGGGTTCGTCCATGAGTATCACTTCCGGGTCGTTTGCCAGGCATCGTGCCAATGCGACACGCTGCTGCATGCCACCTGACAGTTCGTAAATTGCCTTGTCCTTGAAGTCCTTCAAACCAACGACTTCAAGGAGGCGATCCACGATGTCATCAATCTCGGATTTCGGCAACTTTTTGACCGAAGGCCCGAAGGCAACGTTGTCGCGAACATTCATCCACTCGAAGAGAGCGCCCTGCTGGAATACCATTCCGCGTTCGGGTCCGGGTTCAGTAACAGGCCGGCCATCCAGCGACACGATTCCTGATGTCGGTGAAAAGAATCCTGCGACAATATTCAACAGGGTCGTCTTCCCGCAACCGGAAGGCCCCAGTACGGTCAGAATCTCTCCGCCCTTGATGTCCAGGGAAATGTTCTCCAGCGCCAGAATGGAATCTCCCGACGGCAGATTGAAGCGCATCGAAACACAATCAATGGTGAGGTCAGACATGTTGGTGAAATTCCAAGAAAAGGTCGGTTCGGGATCCTTGACCCCGAACCGACCTTGCAACCTACATGTCTCCGACAGACGCCAGTGGATTCGGGTTGACGGCGTTGTCGTAGGTCGGAAGGGCTGCACCGATTCCGCCTGCCTGAACGAAAACGTCTGCGACGCCCTTCAAATAAGCCTGAACGGTGCCACCCAGCCACTTTTCGGTAAGCTGCTCTTCAACCGGTGGGAATCTCACGGTTTCCAGGAATGCTGCTGCCGCTGGTTCATCCATGCCGGCGTCCCTGGCGATGACAGGCAGCATGGACGCTGCGTCTCCGCCGTACCATTGGGCATTCGCATCAGCGGTTACCTTGAGAAACTTGGCCACCAGGTCCGGGTTTTCGGCGATGAAGCTGGCTGGCGCCGAAGTTACGTCGAACACCAAAATGCCGAGTTCCTCTTTTTCGGCGCCGGTCAGGAGAACGTTTCCGTGTTCCTGCATGCGCTGTAGTGCGCCGCCCCAACCGCAAACCACATCCAGTTCTCCCTGAGCGAATGCAGCCGCGCCGTCCGCAGGTGCCATGTCGACGACTTCCATGGTAGAGATGTCGACGCCAAAATGTTCCATTTGTCGAAGAAAACCGAAATGAGCAGTCGTGCCTTGTGGCAATCCAACTTTCATGCCCTCAAGCTCCATTGCACTGCTCTTGTCGATTTCGTGTCGTTCCGCGACAACGCAATTATCGTTTTCAGCGTAAGAGATTGCGACATCGAGAATCTGCAGGTCTTGTCCTGCTGAGGTGGCAACCACGACAGGCGTTGCCCCCTGACTGACAGCCATCTGCACATCGCCCGAGGCCATGGCCGCCGACATTCCGGTTCCACTTTCGAAACTTACCCAGTTGACCTTGACGCCCAGCGCCTCGTCATAGGTTCCCTGAACCTTGGCATACTGGAAGGGCATCGGCCATTCCAGAAAGTACGCCACCGTAATCTCCTCAAGCGCCGAAGCTGCCTGAACAGAAAATGCCATGCCCGCACCAATGGCAAGTGCGATTGATCTGATCCTTTTCACAGTGTGCCTCCATGTTTGGTGAATTGGCTCTGCCGCCAGGAATGATCCCGAGGACTGTGCCTGGCCGGTTCATCCGGGACGAGCCGGCGCGCCGAAAGTGCCCTCCGGCACGCGGTGTCCCTTTTTGTTGTCGCTCGTGTTCTTGCCGATATGAGATATTGAACCACCGCCCCGTGCCCGAGTCCGGATGCGCGCCAAACAAGGCGGCCACCGGAAACGCGCCCGACGTTCGGGTGACACGACAATATCCAATTTGATATAAGTTGTACGTAAATAATGCTGTCGATTTGGTGTGGAATACATAAATTTTGTTTGGGATGGGCATGCGGTAACCGAGGTTCACTGAGTCGGTTGTCCATCCGCCAGAAACTTCACAGTGCACGACTCACCTTTTGGCAAGTCACTTTGCGACACGATGTTTGGTTGTTCTCCCCGGGCATGTTTTCCGCCATGCAAGAGGATCATTGTCCGGATTATGCGAATCCGTTGTCAGGACAAAGCGATCTGCTGCAGACGGGCACGCCGCGTCGGTGGAATGGATTGTAGGCGACCGGGTTCTGCCGTCGGGACTGACGGGGCTCGAAATGACGGTTTACGTCGGCGGAAAGGAGGCGTCCGTGGACCAGGCTTCCGCAATTGGAAACGGTTTCTCAATGAAGAACATTCAACTCCATGCGTCGACCGCAAAAGGCAGTTCGTATTCTGAAAGACGTCGTCGCGTGGCCGGATGCTGGCGTTTCTGTCCGACGGGCTCCGTGCCAGGTCGAAATGGAGACCAGCGACGGCACCGAGGCCAAGGGGGGGCCAAGGGGGAGACTCGGGCATGGCGACCCTGACGAATCCTCGACGACGCGCGATCCGGATGGCGCGAGGTGACCAGTGGCTGTGAGATCGGCCGAAGGCAGTGTGGCTGGACGAACTCCCTATCGGGTTGGAACCGGCTCCTCACCACGATAGTCGTAGAACCCGCGCCGGGTCTTCCTGCCGAGCCAGCCGGCCTCGACATACTTGGTGAGCAGCGGGCAGGGGCGGTACTTGGTGTCGGCGAGGCCGTCATGCAGCACATTCATGATTGCGAGGCAGGTGTCCAGCCCAATGAAATCGGCAAGTTCCAAAGGTCCCATCGGATGGTTGGTGCCGAGCCTGAGCGACGTATCGATGCTCTCCACCGAACCCACGCCTTCATAGAGTGTGTAGACGGCCTCATTGACCATGGGCATGAGGATCCGGTTGACGATGAATCCAGGGAAGTCCTCCGCCGTTGTCGCCGTCTTGCCGATGGTGCCCACGACCGACCGAAGGATCTCATAGGTCTCGCTGTCGGTTGCGATTCCCCGGATCAGTTCCACCAGCTGCATCACCGGAACCGGATTCATGAAGTGGAATCCCATGAACCGTTCGGGTCGGTCGGTTCGCGACGCAAGCCGCGTGATCGAGATCGAGGATGTATTTGACGTCAGGATGGTATGCCGCCTCAGATGGGGCAACAGATCCTCGAAGATCGCCGTCTTGATGGTTTCGCGTTCGGTTGCCGCCTCGATCACCAGGTCCGAATCCCCGATGTCGGCGAGGCGGCCGACCGGAGACACATTCGCCAGCGCCCGGGTGCGGTCGGCCTCGGTGATCACGCCCCGGGCAATCTGCCGGGCGAGATTCGTGTCGATGGTTCCAAGGGCGACGGTGACCGCTTCCGGCGCGATGTCGTAAAGTTTCACCTGGTAGTCCGCCAGGCCGAAAACATGGGCAATGCCGTTGCCCATCTGTCCGGCGCCGATCACTCCGACTGATTTGATCTCCATCGATCGTTCCCGCTGCGTTGTGACCCGGTGTCTCCGCACGCCCGGAGTCAGGCTCCTGACGCCACTGTAGCTCGAACTGTCCCGAATCCTACCGGGCGCGGGAGCCCCTGCCAATGGACCGATGCATGGAGGGTCTGCCGGAGCCGGGTGCCCGCGGGGCGCTGGTCACAGGGCTTCGGTCAATGCTGGAACCGCCTCGAACAGATCGGCGACGAGGCCATAGTCGGCCACCTGGAAGATCGGGGCTTCCTCGTCCTTGTTGATGGCGACGATGATCCGCGAATCTTTCATGCCCGCAAGATGCTGGATCGCGCCGGAGATTCCGCAGGCGATATAAAGATCCGGCGCCACGACCTTGCCTGTCTGACCGACTTGCCAGTCGTTGGGCGCATATCCGGAGTCGACGGCGGCACGGGAGGCTCCCACGGCGGCGCCGAGCTTGTCGGCCAGGGTCTCGATGATCGCGAAACTTTCCTCCGAACCTACGCCCCGGCCTCCGGAGACGACGATTTTGGCCGAAGTCAGTTCAGGACGGCCGGTGTCCTGAACCGTGTCCTCGATCCATTCCGAAAGGCCCGGATCCCCTGCGGCCGCGATGGTTTCAACGGATGCGCGGCCCCCCGATCGCTCGCCGACTCCCTCGAAGCCTGCCGTCCGGATGGAGACGACCTTGATCGGGTCTGCCGACTTGACGGTCTGGATGGCATTGCCGGCATAAATGGGCCGTTCGAAGGTCTCGCCGTCGACAATGGCGGTTATGTCGGACACCACCATGACATCGAGCAGCCCGGCGACGCGGGGGAGTATGTTCTTGGCGTTCGCCGTTGCCGGGGCCACGATGTGGTCGAAGCGGTCGGCGATCGAGACGATCAGGTCTGCAACCGGTTCTGCAAGGCAGTTGCCGTAAGCGGGGTGATCGGCACAGAGCACTGTCCTCACTCCGGTGAGTCCGGACAGCGTTTCCGCGGCGGCACGACATTCGGCCGACGCGCAGAGCACCGTGACATCGTCGCCGAGAGGCGTCGCCGCCGCCAGGGCCTTCGCCGTCTGGTCGACCGAGAGTTCGCCGCCTGTGATTTCCGCAATCAGGAGAACAGCCATCAGATCACTCCCGCCTCATCCCGCAGTTTGACTATGAGTTCATCGACGTTGGCCACCCGGACACCGGCCGCACGGCCTTCGGGTTCCTGAGTGGTCTGGATGGTCAGCCTTGGCGTGACATCGACTCCGAGATCCTCGGGCGTCAATTCTACCAGCGGTTTCCGCTTCGCCCGCATGATGTTCGGCAAGGACGCATAGCGTGGTTCGTTGAGCCGCAGGTCGACGGTCACGATGGCCGGAAGCCGGACTCGAACCCTTTGTAAGCCGCCGTCCACTTCCCGCGTCACCATCGCATGGCTGTCATCGGGTTTGACGTCGAGGCCCGAGGCAAAGGTCGCTTGCGGCCAGCGAAGGAGCGCCGCCAGCATCTGACCGGTGGCGTTCATGTCATTGTCGATCGCCTGCTTGCCGCAGATGACCAGCCCGGGCTGTTCGGATTCGATGACGGCCTTGAGCAGTTTGGCCACTGCCAGCGGTTCGATGTCGGTATGAACATCATCGGCGGCAACGACGAGAATCGCCCGGTCCGCACCCATGGCGAGAGCCGTTCTCAGAGTTTCCTGGTTTTGCTTTACGCCAATGGAGACGGCCACGATCTCTTCGGCCGTGCCAGCCTCCCGCATCCGGATTGCTTCTTCGACAGCAATCTCGTCGAACGGGTTCATCGACATCTTGACGTTTGCGAGATCGACACCGCCGCCGTCACGGCGGACGCGGACCTTTACGTTGTAGTCAATGACCCGCTTGACCGGAACCAGTACCTTCATGTCGTGCATACTCCTGGCGGTCCCGCCCGGTTCGGGCCGAGCGAATCGTTTGTCGGAACGCGATTTAAGGGAATCCCGAGGGGTTCGGTAGCGAAAAATCCGCATCGGGGAAGCTGGGACCCGGGTGCCGGGAATCGATACCGGAACACGCGGGCAGGCTCAGACTCCCGACGTACCTGGCCCCGAAGCGTGGCTCAAAGTGGATTCGCGGTTTTCGGTCCCGAATTGGCCGGTTCTTCCCACGGGTTCTGCGGGCCGCCTCGAATTGCCCGGACTCCCGGTTGTTGATCGGCAAGTCCTGTGGAACACTGTTCGGGAGGTTGGTGAGATCCGGCTTGGCTTTCGGACCTCATTCTCACAACCGATACGGGCGGTAGATTGCGTGACATGGCAGGAATCGACGCATGGCACTCGCGGACAGCGCGCCGATCCAGTTGAACGAACTTCCGGGACCCCGGGGGCTTCCGTTTCTCGGAAACCTGCACCGTATCCGGATTGAACGGTTTCACCTGATCTTGGAAGACTGGGCCGAACGTTTCGGACCGTTGTTCAGGATCCGCATGGGATCGCACAGCGTTGCCGTCCTGTCGGATCGTTCGGCCATTCAGCACATTCTGCTGCGGCGCCCGGATGCGTTCCGCCGCAGTAGCGTCCTCGCGGACGTGGCCGCTGAGATGCGATTGAACGGTGTTTTCACGGCCGAGGGCGACGACTGGCACCGGCAGCGGCGGATGGTCGTTGCCGCACTGAACAGGGCGAGGCTCGGGCGCTTCTTTCCGAAACTGACATCCACGGTCTCGCGGCTGCAACGACGCTGGGAATGCGCTGCGGATTCCGGCGAGGCAGTGGACGTTTGCGGCGACCTGATGCGGTTTACAGTCGATGTCACCATGCAAGTCGCCTTCGGTGTCGACCCGAACACGCTCGAGACCTCGGGACCCGTGATTCAACATCATCTCGACAAGGTTTTCCCGAAGCTTCACCAGCGTGAAACCGCGCTCGTTCCCTACTGGCGTTACTTCCGGCTTCCGTCCGACCGCGTGCTCGATCAGGCACTCGATGCCCTGCAGGAGGAGGTGCTGAACATGGTCAGCGCGGCCCGCGCTCGCTTGGCTGCGGAGCCCTGGCGCCATGATGAGCCGGAAGATTTCCTCGAAGCCATCCTGGCGGAACTGGAGAGCGAAGGCTCGGAATTCTCGAATGCTGAGATCTTTGCCAATGCCGGTACCCTGCTCCTGGCCGGCGAGGACACCACGGCCAACAGCATAGCCTGGATCACCCATTTCTTTACCCGGTACCCAGAGTATTTCGAACGCTGCCGGATGGAAGTCGACGCACTTGTCGCGCCGGAGCCATGCATCCGCAGTTTCGAACTGACACACCGCCTGCCTTTTCTCGATGCCTTTGCAAATGAAGTCATGCGGCTGAAACCGGTGGCGCCAATCCACGGGATCGAAACGCTTGAGGACGTTGAGATCCTCGACTGCCTGATTCCGAAGGGGACCTTGATCCTGGCCCTGGCCCGACGCATGGCGACTCGTGACGAGAACTTTGCTGGTGGTGACCGTTTCGACCCCGATCGCTGGCTCACGGGTCCAGAAGCCCGGAACGGTCCTCATGACCGGCGCGCCTTCATACCGTTCGGTGGTGGACCTCGCATATGCCCCGGGCGCAACCTGGCACTGCTGCAGATCCGGACTGTCGTCGCCATGCTGTGCCGGAATTTTGATCTGGAACCGGATCACTCCAGCCCGGATGTGGCGGAACGTCTGGCCTTCACCATGATGCCGGTGAACCTGTCATTGCGCCTGAAGCGACGGGATCTGCAATAACGGCCGTCGGCGGTCACCCGGTCGAGCGTTTCGGTGATCAAGACCTCGAACGATTACCGCCGCGTGTCCTCAGTCGGTGCCGGGAATCCGGGGCGATCAAACATTTTCAGAGGCTGCGCGCGTTGGCTCCGACATTGCGTACGCGTTGTCCAGAATCAAGCCGGATCGACGGCCGAACCCGAAGGCGTTTTCGGTTGAGCGAAGCTCGCGAACTCCTCTGCCACCCGTCCGTCACGCCAGTTGGCGTTCCTCCCAGGCTTGCATCACGACCCGCAAGAGCGAGATTGACGACGCCCGGCCGAGTTGCGCGTTGCATGCGGGAGGGCGTACCAGGCCTCAGGTTCGGCCGTAATGCGACAAACGGGGCAGGCCCAGAGTGGGCGTTCTGCGCGCCGACACGGGTTCGACCGCGAGTTTGACTCCGGAAAGCGCCGTGGGCGTTATCGTCATTGGGACGCCCACGCAGCCTCATGAACGTCTTGGGCTGCCATGAATCAAGCCTGATCGACCTTTGCAGAGGAAACACGATGAGAGCCATCGCGGTTATACCGAGCATTTCGTTGCTTCTGATGACGGTTGGTTGCGCGGACCGCGATCATCCGACGCCAGCAGAAATCGCTGGTTTCGCGAAGGCCCAGGAGAAGTTCAGGGCGAGGGCCACGTTCGAGAACCCGATGCAGTTCAAGACAACGACCTCATTCGAAAACGGCGTGATCTCGATCGAGGCGCCGCGCGAAGGTGGGAGTCCCCGAACGCTCATGAGCGCTGCACATCATCAATACGAGTGGGCTCTCTATCTGCCCCCGCCCCCGTTACAGGATTCGTGAGCCGTGAATGGCTCCTGGCCGAAAACCGAAGCGACGGCAGAACCATGCTCTATGCCGCCGTGGAGTGGGATGACGACAACCCCGCCGATTTCTTGTCCGCGGGTTGGTGGCTCCACTATCCACCCGGTGTCGACGTCGACGAATTCGAAATGGCCGAACGTGGCGTCTTCATTGACGGACCGGAGCTGGATTTGTCGATTCCCCCCGAAATGCCGATCAGCGGTGAGCCATCTACGTTGGCGCCACTGGCGGCCTCTACGAGTACTTCTACGGCAGCGGACGGGGAGAATTGCAAGGGAAAGCCAGTACGTCGAGTTCTCCGCCCCCATCGAACTGAGGGCAAATTTTTTTGAAGCGACAGTCGCGGGCTGTATCGGCTGTACGGGCGACATCAAGGTCGAGACGCTTCACCTGTGGCCCGTGGTCTCGTGGCGGAGCCCGGACCCTGAGGCGTCACCTGCGGACTATGAAGTGCACCTCGGTCCCGCGCCGTTCAACCCGAACGGTACGTTCAAGAACGCCATCATTGTGGTGATCCATCCCGAACGGACCATTACGCAGACCGAAGGCGTGTGTGGGGGACGGTTCTCTAACGTTTCGGATCCTGACGGCAATCCCCGCCGGGTGGTCGACTACGGGGGCCTCCGGTTCGACGAAGCCGACGGCAGCATCGGGAGTCTTGAGAGCATCTTCTCGGCCCTGACGCCGGCGACCGTGAATCCGCCGGAAAACCAAACGCCCTGACGCCCCGTCCTTCGACGACCGCGGCTGGGGCACCGGCACCCCGAGTTGCGATGTACAAAGGCGAATGCCACACGCGTGCTCCGCCCGAAATGTGTGACCAACTGGTGATTGCCGACAAATGGCCGGTGACCTGTTGTCACGCCATCAGATCTCTACGAAAAGCCCATGTGGGTCCCGGCTGCCTTCGCGAGCCCACTCGCACGGGTTCGGAACGTTCGACCGGGTGTCCGGTTCCCGGAACCGAAGCAAATTGCGTCGACAGACGGGAGAGATCTGATCGTCAGCGGTTGGCGCCCGGCACCCAGAGGACATCGTTTGCGCCGCAATGATTGGCGACCCGGGCGGCCACGAAGAACCAGTCGGAAAGCCGGTTCAGATATCGTGTTCCGGCCGGGTTGACTTGTTCAGAACGCGCCAGCGTGACTGCAAGCCGTTCGGCGCGTCTTGCGACCGTTCGGCACAGGTGGAGATTCGCCGCCAGTGGCGATCCTCCTGGCAGCACGAAACTGCGAAGCGGCGACAGCTGTTCATTCATGCTGTCGATTTCGGTTTCCAGGCGGTCGACCTGCGTTGGCAGGATCCGGAGCGGAGGAGACGGTTCCGGAACGCCGGACTCCTGTTCCGGACGGCATAAATCGGCGCCGAGGTCGAACAGGTCATTCTGGATCCTTGCGAGGGCCGCGTCCATGTCTCCGGAAGCATGCAGGCGGGCCAGCCCGACGGCAGCGTTGGTTTCGTCGACGGTGCCATAGGCTGCGACCCGGACAGAGTCCTTGGACACGCGGTTGCCGTCGCCAAGCGCCGTGTCGCCGGCGTCGCCGGTTCTGGTGTAGATCCTGTTGAGTACCACCATCCGGTCATCCTCCCATTTGCCTGACAGCAACATAGGCGAGGATCAGCACGACAGCGATCGCCTGCCCGATGATCCGCAGACGCATCAGCCGATTGGCGTAGCGGCGATTGAATTCGCCACCATGGAAAAACCCGCCGAGCCCGATCATCAGTATGATCACGACCGCCAGCACCGAAGCGACCACGACATAGTAGAAGATGTCCATCATTGTCCGGGAGCCTTCTCCTTGCAGATCGATCCGCTTCAGCGGTCCTACGAGTCATCGGCGGCTGAGGAGCCAGTCGACGGTCCGAGTCGGCAGCAGGCGCTTGAAGGCCGCAACGATATAGGTCGGTGCGGTAACATGATAGTGGGACCCCGGGTTCGGAGACTCGAGGGCGTGAATGAGTTTTCGTGTCACGCTCGACGGCGGCCGTTCACCAAAGTCGCGGGGCAGGGAATCGGCATAGAGCCGCGGCACGAAAATTTGTTCGTAGAGGTGACGGTGCGGCGACTCCTTCCATCGGATCCACGACTCGAAATGCGGCCGGGCATTCTGCCGGATGAGCGTCGTGATGGGCCCTGGCCGAATCAGAATGACCTTGATCGCGGTCCCGCGGAGCTCCAGACGAAGCGTGTCCGACAGACCTTCGAGGGCGAACTTGGTCGAAACATAGGCGCCGCGAAACGGAAAGGCCGAAAACCCGAACACCGAGGAACAATTGACGATCCGCCCGTGACCCTGGCGACGCATCGCCGGAAGCACCCGGTTGATCAGGTCGAAATACCCGAAGACGTTGGTCTCGTAGATCGCGCGGAGTGCCGCTCTCGGGAGATCCTCGACAGCGCCTGGCGTGGCGAAGGCGCCATTGTTGAACAGCGCATCGAGCGTACCGCCGGTGCGTTCGAGGATTTCGGCGACCGCAGACTCGATCGACGCCTCGTTGTCGTAGTCCAGTACCAGGCTCTCCAGCCCGCCCTCTGCGAGGCGGCGGCAGTCGTCAGGCGACCGGCACGTGGCGAAGACCCGCCAGCCCCGTCGGCTGAGGGTCAGGGCCGCGTCCTCGCCGATTCCGGAAGAACATCCGGTGATCAATATGGTCCGGTTGCCCATGAGTGCTTCCCTCCCCTCGCCACAGCCCGAATCCGGCCGTTGGTCCTCCGATCGTTGGTCTGGCGGCCGGCCATGACTCCGGGATCCATCCCGAGTGAATCTCGTCGGGGACCCTTTCGGGCGATACCCGAAACGATCGGTCCGTGAAAGCCAGCCGGACAGCGGGTCGGCATGCGTTCTGCCCTGCGGCTGAGAGACGCCGTGGCTTCATCCGCGCGACCTGGCCCTTTGCGCTCGCGACGCGCATGGCGTTCCGTCGCGGACCCGAGACGCAACGAATGAAGGTGGCGGGCCGGTGATGGCCCAGCCCGGAGGTCGGCGCAGGGCCCCCGACAGTCTGCCCCTCCCCCGTCGCTGGACCCCCGAAGACCACCGGGATAGACAACGGCCATGTCCGATACGGAGAACAGTGACGACGCACCCGACAACAGTGCCGGAACGATAGTAGAGGAGCCGCTCCGCCAGGCGATCAGCGACCGCTATCTCCAGTACGCGTTGTCGACCATCATGAACCGGGCGCTGCCCGATGTCCGCGACGGGTTGAAGCCTGTTCATCGCCGAATCCTGTTTGCCATGCGGGAACTGAAGCTCGCGTCTGGCGGTCGCTTCCGGAAGTGTTCGAAGATTTCCGGCGACGTGATGGGGAACTTCCATCCTCATGGCGATCAGGCCATCTACGACGCCCTTGCGCGCCTCGGCCAAGACTTCACCATACGTTACCCTCTGGTCGACGGGCAGGGGAATTTCGGCAATATCGACGGCGACAACCCGGCCGCTGCCCGATACACGGAAGCCCGCCTCAGCCACACGGCCGAGGCCCTGATGGACGGGCTCGACGAGGATTCCGTCGACTTCCGGGACAACTATGACGGCACCTTGACGGAACCGGTGGTGATGCCGGCGTCCTTTCCCAATGTTCTGGCGAACGGGTCTTCCGGAATTGCCGTCGGCATGGCCACCAGCATTCCGCCCCACAACATTGGCGAACTCTGCGACGCGCTGCTGATCCTGATCCGGACACCGGGAACCCGTGACGACACGCTTCTGAACGTCGTTCCGGCGCCGGACTTCCCGACCGGCGGAGTCCTCGTCGAACCCCCGGAGAGCATCGCCGAGACCTATCGCACCGGCCGGGGATCCTTCCGGCTGCGTGCCCGTTGGGAGCGGGAGGCTCTGCCCCGGGGCCAGTGGCAGGCCGTGATCACCGAGATACCATGGCAGGTCCAGAAATCCCGGCTGATCGAGAAGATCGCCGACCTGATCCAAAACCGGAAGGTTCCGACCCTGGCCGATATCCGGGACGAATCCGCCGAGGACGTCCGTCTGGTCCTCGAACCCCGCTCGAAGACCGTCAACCCGGAAGTCATGATGGAGACTTTGTTCCGGCAATGCGATCTCGAGATCCGCGTCAGCCTGAACATGAATGTCCTGATCGACGGCCGGACACCCCGTGTCTGTTCCCTGAAGACGGTTCTCGAGGCTTTCCTGGCACATCGCCGGGATGTGCTTCTTCGCAGACGCCGGTTCCGCTTCGATCAGATCGAACACCGTCTGGAAATCCTTGAGGGTTATCTCGTTGCTTTCGCGAATCTCGACGACGTGATCGCGATCATCCGGACCGAAGACCGGCCGAGGCCGGTTCTCATCGAGCGTTTCGACCTCACGGATACACAGGCGGAGGCCATCCTGAACATGCGGCTCCGGTCCTTGCGGCGGCTGGAGGAGATTGAACTTCGGAAGGAACGTGACGCTCTCATTGAGGAGCGCGCCGCGATCGAGGATCTGCTTGGCGATGACAAGCGCCAGTGGCAGGAGATCGGAGACGAGATCCGGGAGACGCAAAAACGGTTTGGAGTCAATTCGCCGGGGGGCGCCCGCCGCACCGAGGTGGCGGCCGTGCCAACCCTCGACGACGTGCCGGCCGAGGCGATGGTGGAGCGGGAGCCGGTAACGGTCATCTGCTCGGCCATGGGCTGGATCCGAACCATCAAGGGTCATGTCGGGCCCGACCACCAGTTGAAATTCCGGGACGGCGACGAAAGCCGGTTCGTCTTGCACGCGCTGACGACCGACCGGTTGATCGTCGCCGGATCCAACGGCCGGTTCTATACCCTGGCTTGCAAGGATCTTCCGAGTGGCCGGGGCATGGGCGAGCCGGTCCGGCTCATGATCGATCTCCCCAACGACGCCGACATCGTCGAGATGCTGATCCATGCCGGCGGCCGCCGCCTTCTGATCGCATCCACGCTGGGTTTCGGTTTCGTTGTTCCCGAGGACAGCGTTGTGGCCCAGACCCGGGCCGGCAAGCAGGTGCTTACGCTCGGATCGGGTGGGAAGACGCGGGTTTGCCGGGTCGTCGATGGCGATCACATCGCCTGTGTGGGCGACAATCGCCGTCTGCTTATCTTTCCGCTGGCCGACCTTCCTGAACAGGAAAAAGGAAAAGGTGTCCGGCTTCAGAAGGTCGCGAAGGGCGGCCTCGCCGACGCCAGGACATTCGACTTGTCCCAGGGCCTGCGCTGGCTCGATCCGGCGGGGAGGACACGGACCGAGAAGGCGCTGTCGAACTGGATCGGAAAACGGGCCGGCACCGGACGGTCGCCCCCGCGAGGGTTCCCGCGCGACAACCGGTTCACGTGACCTGCATGCCAGTGACGCGGTCGTCGGTTCCGGGAGATTGATCAGACCTTTCACTCCCGCCACCCTTCGCGGACGCCGTGTTTCGTCGTTGGCCGTTCATGAGGCCGTCCGGGACGGGAGAGCTTCGACTTCCAGATGAATGCCGCCGTGCGGACGAAGGGTCAGGATCATCACCGGCTTCGGACCGGGCCCGGGAAGCCGGCGGAACCGGAATCGGGAAATGAGGGTCGCGAGGATGATGACGGCTTCGGTCAGGGCGAAGCTGGCGCCGATACATACCCGAGGCCCGTCCCCGAAGGGGAGATAGGCAAAGCGGTCGACCGGCCGCCCGTTCGAGAAACGGTCCGGATCAAAGCTGTCGGGCCGGTCCCAGAGTTGATGATGACGGTGAAGCGCATAGATGGGAAGAATGACGGTGTCGCCCTGACGGATGTCACGGCCGCAGAGTTCGTCGGCGCGTTGCGCCGATCGGGACAGGATGGCCGCCGGCGGATACAGCCTGAGAGCCTCGTCAATGACCTGCCGAGTCAGTGACAGTCGGTTGACGTCGGCGGCGGTGGCCGTTCGCCCGCCCAGGACGGCGATGGTCTCGGCTCTCAGCCGTTCCTGAACGCCCGGATCGTAGGCGAGAAGGAACAGAGACCACGCCAGAGCCAGCGCCGTCGTTTCGTGACCGGCGACGATGAACGCCAAGAGATTGTCGCGAAGCTCGTGCGGGTTCATTCGTCGCCCGGACTCGGGGTCGATGCCGTCGAGCAGGGCGTCAAGGACATCGGGCACCGGCATTGGACCGGAGGCGATCCGGTGGGCGATGGCCTCATCGGCGATGCGCCGGATGGTCCGGAGCGGTTTCGTCGAGGTCCATTGCCGGAGTCTTGGGATGCGCATCGGGATTCCGGCTATGTCGAGCAGCGAGATCCGTGCCGTGGAAGCAATGTAGGATTCGATGGCGCCATGCACGAAGGCGCTGTCCATCCGGCCGCTGCCCGTCAGCGTGACGCGGCCGATGACATCAAAGGTCGCCCGGACCATGGCCTCATGCATCTCGGCCTTGCCGCCGCAGGTTTCCAGTCGGCGGCAGGCGGCATCGGCGGCTTCCGACATGATCGGCGCCAGGGCCGCGACGTTGCGGTACGTGAAAACCGGCGCCGCCGCCTGGCGTTGCCAGCGCCAGTGTTCGCCCTCGGCGACGAACAGGCTGTCGCCGATGGCCGGTTCGAGGATGTTCTTGGTGACAGGTGACTTCGGATAATTGGCGACATTGTCCTTGAGAATTCGCCGGATCGACGCCGGATCGCAGACCATGTGCCAACGGACGCCTCCGGTTCGCCCGGACAGGATGGGTCGCCGCGTCGCCGCCTCGGGAATAATTTCGAGAAGGTTGCGGCGAGCCGCAAGAAAGGATCGGAAGACGCCCCAGACCTCGGTGACAAGTCGGGCCTTCGGCGGGTCTTCGGCATTGTCGGCATTCATCTCGGCGAACCGCTCTTGTTCGGAGTCTCACGGGGAAGCGGATGCGGGACAAGCTTACCCATCGCCGGGTCCGCTGGCCAGAGACCCGATGCGTTCGGTCGATCGCCGACCCTTCACGTTGTCGCGATTCCATGTTGATTTCGATTGCCGATGGATTTAGGCGGTCGAGTCTTTGTTGAGGGCGGAAGCTGGCCGGACCGAAGGGCCGGATGGAGATTACTGGAGGTTCAGACCATGGCGAAGGAGAGATTCGAGCGGACGAAGCCGCATGTGAACATCGGC
>JAPPHA010000045.1 GCA_028874915.1 Paracoccaceae bacterium | reverse complement strand
GCTCGCGGCCGCGATTCTCAATCCCGTCGCGGCAGCCAGACCAGACGCCGGGTTCCGCAGAATAGTGGCGCTCCTCGTTTCTTGGCACCGAGTCCACTGCAACTCCATTTTGGCGGATGTAAGCGTTGATCTGCCCGGGTTGTCTCCGCTGTGTGCAGGGACCGTTTGTTCAGCCCGATCGAATCCTGCGTCTTCGCGTTCAACGAATTCGATCACCGGTTCCGCTAAGTGGCCTCTCCCGTGGTCCGCGGAGCTTCGTCCCGACGATGTTCCCAGTAGTAGATCGCACCGCCCGCAAGCAATCCCCAGAACGCGCCTCCGATTCCGAAGAATGTCACGCCCGATGCCGTCACCAGGAAGGCGATGAGGGCGGCTTCCCGGTCCCGCTTGCTCGCCATCGCGGACACGATCGCGGTTGACAGGGCCCCGAGGAGAGCAAGGCCGGCAACCGCCTCGATGAGTATGGGCGGCGACGCGCCGATAAACGACACGGCCATGGCCGCGGTCAGGCCAAAGACGATGTAGGCAACGCCGGCAACTACCGCCGACCAATAACGCCGGGACGGGTCCGGATGGGCCTCGTCGCCAGCGCAGATCGCAGCGGTGACCGCGGCGAGGTTGACCGCATGGCAACCGAACGGTGCCGCAATCAAGCCGAATGTCCCGGTCCATTTGAACATTGAACCGGCATCGGGCCTGAACCCGAAGTTTGCGAGAACTGCGATGCCGGTAATGTTCTGCGAAGCCATGGTGATGATGAACAGGGGAACCGAGATGCCGATGATTGCGGGTACCGAAAACTCGGGCGCAACGACGACCGGGTTCGACCACAGCGAATTCATCCTTGATGCCTCGAACTCGGTCGCCGTCGCGATGAGAAACGCGGCGATGAAAACCGCGGCCGGCACCGCGAGCGGCCTGCTCAATCTCGCGACCAACAACCACGTTCCGAAAACCGCCAGACCGAGCAGCGGAAACCTCGCAATCGCTTCGAACGGCGCCAGGCAAAGGGGCAGGATGACACCGGCCAGCATGGCGCTCGCAATTGGCAGCGGTATGGCGGTGATGAGCTGCCCCAGCCGTTTCCACAGGCCCGCGAGAATGATCAGCATTGCGGTCACGACGAACGACCCGACTGCGACGGCAAACCCGCCCTCCGGAGGTGCCTGCGTCGCCAGGAAAGCCGCTCCGGGCGTCGACCAGGCGACACTGATCGGCATCCCTGTCCGGAAGCTGAGCACAATCCCGCAAACCCCCATCATGATCGACGCGGCCATCAGCCCCGATGCCGCCTCGGTCGGCGACGCGCCGACCGAGCGCAGGCCATGGACAACGATTGCGAAGGACCCTGCGAATCCCACGAAAGCGGCCAGAGCACCGGCGGTAAAGGCCGAAAACGAAAACGAGCTCTTCATGGACGTTTCCCTGAGCAATCCCAGATTTCATCCACCGCGATGAAAAACCATTTCTTCAGGGCGGGGATACAAGTCGCAGCCGCGCTAGCGCGGGTTCCTGATGGGCGCTGTCTTTCCACATATCTGTGGATGATGTCGAGCAGGCCCCTCTGCAAGAGGCGGCGAAGCAGGATGACGACGGACCGCGTTCGCCCCCATGGGACGGTGCTCAGCCTGGGTTACAATCCGGGATCGACACCACGTGCCCATCCGGTCAAATCCAGTCACTCGGAGCACGGCGCAGGTGGACTTGCCGACGCGGCCCTTTGGGATGGGAAGAACGATCACAGGCGTTGGGATTCTCCGTTGACGGCCGTCACGTCATGATCCCGTTTGACCTGTTTTTCACCTGTTGGTTGTATCGGCCGATGCACGCCTGAGCCTGGGGGTGGCCGTGGGAATCACCGGGCTGTCGTTGTAGTCTGCCACAGTCCGGGAAGGGAAAAATTCCATGGTCGAACAGCACATCGGCTCGATGGGATCGCTCTGCTACACAATGGAACTGCCCCAGCCGTTGATCGAGCGCGCCATCTGGATGGACTGGCGGGAGATGGGCCGGCGTGTCTTCGTGGATGGTCCCAGGGGAGTCATCAGTTTCATGTCGCCGAGCCGCGTGCATGAACGGTATGCGGAGGCCGTGGGCGATGTTGCAAGGGTAGCCGGGCGGCAGCTCGGCCTCCGGCTGTCATCGCAGGGCAGCAGCCGGTTCCGTCACCCGAAAACCAACCGTATGGTCGAACCGGCCGCCTGTTTCTATTTCGGGCCGAAAGCGGAAACCTGGCTGGAACTCTGGACAGAAGACCGGGAAACGGCAACGCAATGGGCCTGCAAGACGCCGGAGGATCTGGTCGTCGAGGTCGAGCGGACGCATGGCGACGAAGAGAAACCGGATTTGTATCGCGCGGTGGGCGTGACCGAAATGTGGCGGGTGGATGTGCCGGCGAGCGGCCCCGCCGCTGTCGTGATTTTGGATCTGCAGTGTGATGGCGGAGTCCGCGAAGCGGATCAGTCTCTGGTTCTACCGGGTGCGGATCGTGACCTGGTGGCCAAGGCCGTCGAATTGGCGGCGGGTGGCGGGCTGGACGAGTTGGAGGCGCTGCTTGGTGGGAGGCTGGCACCGCTGGGCGACGACAGGTCGGGCCAGGGCGGCTGAATTACATCTCAAGAACCGGAACCGTCCGCGTTGCACGGGCTGGAGGCGCTGTTCAACCAGGTCTTGACATCATCCCTGGCCTGAAGGCCGGCGGTTTCCAGATGGCCTCGGCCGCTTGAACGGTTCGCGCTTCGTCACCGGCCCGTCCGCGCAGCTCCACGCCCGGAGCGTTCCCCGGTCGAGTCTGGTGACCGCCGCTTTGCGGTCGGCATTGTCCCTGTGCCCGTACGCCTTGCAAACGACGACCGTCTGGCTTTCGCGGCTCCGTCCATCCACGGTCCCGTGCCGCAGGACGCGCAGGTCCGGAAGGTGTCCGACGGGTGTTGTCGGTTTTTCAGAAACGCGGAATTCTGTGTGGTTTTGCGCGGTTTTTTTG
>JAPPHA010000100.1 GCA_028874915.1 Paracoccaceae bacterium | reverse complement strand
GCCAGATGCTCGGCCGAGCGGAGCACATCGGTCCTGTCGCGGATCTCGATGATCACGGGGATAGGTCGCGCTGTGCAGGCCGTGGCCGCAACGCGGGCAATCCTTCGAACGGCACCGCTGCGCCTCCTCGGCGTCGATGCGCTTCAGGAGCGCCCAGACGCGGGTGTCGGAAAGCATGGAACCGGGGAACAAAATGTGCGACATTGACCTGTCTCAGTTGGATTTCACCGTCACCGAGACAAGCCCCTCAGTCGTCTGCTTGCAAGAAGATTGGGGGGCACCCACCCCCGAACATCAAGGAATTCGAAAAAATTCGCCCGAATTCCCCTCAGGAATTCCGAAAACTCTCATCGAGCACCTTGGCGGACAGGTTCCTCATGCGATGGGCCAGGCAGCGCTGGCGGGCCGAGCGCGGAAAGCAGGTCTCGATCGCCTTGATGATGCCGGCTGCCCCGTCCGAGACCACCAGCAACAGGTCGTTCAAGTCGCGGGCACGCATGTCCTGGAAGAAGGCCGAGACGGTCTCGGTATCCTCCTTCGAACCGGCCATCAGAGACAGAAGCACCTACTTGCCCTCGACCGCGAGCCCCCAGGCCGCCAGCACCGGTTCACGGCGTTGCTCCGGCCGGATGCGCCCGGCGGTCCCGTCGACGAACAGATTGGAGATTTCGTATTCGTTCAAATCGCGCGTGGCGAACTCCTGATAGTCGGCACACAGCCGCTCGCCCAGCTCCGACACAGCCGTCCTCGACAACAAGAGCCGCCCGTTCTCATCCCTGAAGGCATCTCCGATGTCAAGCACCGGAAGCTCCAGCATCTCGATCGCCAGATCCTCCGGCGCCTCGCTGTTGCCTTTCAGATGACCGCGCAACCGAGAGCGAAAGGGCGCGTCGCTGCCGGCGACCTGTGGAGCCGCGTAGTCGATGAAGCCCTCCGCCGTCTTCAGCCGGCCACCACGAACGCCATTGCGGTAGCCGCCGCCGGGCTCACCGCAGTGCTCGTCATAATCGCGACCAGGTGCGTCGCGCACCTCCGCCACCAGACCCTCCTCGATGATCAGACGGGTGGCCAGTTGAACCAGTTCGCTGCGCCCGGATTGTGACGACAAGCGCCCCTCGATCAAGTCACGAAGCCCTTCACGGGTGCGCTCACTTGCCGGTATCCTTCTCGACATGGAGGTGTCTCCTTCATGGGCCCATACAGCCCGTTTGGGAATCAACACCTCGAAGGATGCACCTCCGCCACCGAGCAAGTCCAAGAATTCACCAAGCGCCAACGGTTACTGGGAAGCGCTGATCTTCAGGTTGTCCGGGCGAAAGTCTTCGAAGAACTGCGGCGTGGGCGTGTACTCAAGACCTGCACGGATGGCATAGATATCAGCCGGGTTGTACAGGAAGGTGCTCGGAATCTCTGTCATGTAGATCTCGGCGGCCTCGCGGAAGGCCACGCGGCGTTCTTCGACATCCACCGAGGTTTCCAGCACATTCATCAACTCGTTGAAGCGGTCGTTGGACCAGTATTTGTAGCGTACCTGAATGGCCGAATTCGGCCCGTAGGACACGTTCAGCTGACCCAGCGGATCCGGGAAGCGCCAGGTGTTCGACCACGTGTAGATCATCACGTCGTCGGTCCGCATCGCCTTGAAGCTCTCCATAGGCGTCAGCTCGATATTGACGCCAATATCGGCCCACATCTCCTGCAGGATCTGCACCGCGTCGTTGCCCAAGGTGTAGTAGAAGGGGACATAGCTCAGGGTGATCGTCCCGCCGTCATATCCGGCCTCGGCCAACAGGGCGCGGGCGCGCTCGGGGTCGTAGGCGAACCCGGGCAGGTCATCGAGATACATCTCGTTGTACGCCTTGAGTTGCGGGCCCTGCTGGGTTTCGGTTGTGCCGCGCCAGATGGTCTCGACCATTTCGGCCCGGTTGATGCCGAGGCTCAGGGCTTCGCGTATGCGTTGGTCCGACAGCATCGGATGGGCCGTGTTAAACGCCAACACGTGGGTGTTTTCGCGCGTCACGGATTTGACCTGGATCTCGTCATAACGCTCGAGAACCGGCAGTTGGTCCGGGGTGAGATCGGCAGCGATGTCGAACTCGCCGCTGACCAGACCGGCAATCCGGCTCGAGATCTCGGGGACTTCGACAAAGGTGATCGAGGCTGCGGCAGGCGCGCCCATAAAGTAGTTGTCGTTCGACACGAGGCGGATCGATTCACCGGCCTTGAAATCGTCAAAGATATAGGGGCCCGTGCCCGTAGGGTTCCACGTCACCGCGTCAACCGCTTCGCCCATCCAGACTTTGTCCTCTACGCCGTCCTTTTCAAACGGCCGGTAGGCGCTGGCCTGCACGATCCAGCTGCCTTTGTTGGACAGACGGTGCGGTATAATGTAGTCCGGTGCCGCCCAGGTCAGCTTGACCTCGTAGGGACCGACGGCCTCGACGCTCTCAAGCTGGCCAAGCGTCGCCACGATTCTGCGCGCCGGCGCGCCGTCGCCGAACACGCGCTCCTGGCCGTAGGAAAAGACCACATCTTCTGCGGTGAACTTGGTGCCGTCATGCCAGGTCACATCTTCGCGCAGCTTCAGGACCATCTCGGTCGGGCTGATCTGCTCCCACGAGGTGGCAAGCCCCGGGATCAAGACGGCTGCGCCGGTCTCGGCCTGGGCCACGAAATCGCGGCGGATCAGCGTATCAAAGACCGAATGGGTCACGCGAATATCCACGTTGCCCGAGTTGATGCCCGGCTCGAGTCCCCTGGCAAGCTTTGGGACTGCCACAACCAGATCCGGGCGGTCATCGGCCAGCGCCGCGCCACCCAACGCCGATGCTGCAAACGAAGCGAGCACTGCAAGTGTGAGTATTCTATTCAGTTGCATTTTCGTCTCCTTGCTGATTGTACGATCTTCGCCCGGGGCAACCGCCCCCGCGCCTCTGACGCGGGCGGACGCGGACCATTTGCAACACCCCAAAAAGACTAACGGTTTCAAAGGTATTCCTCAAATCGATTTACTCAATGGGTTGTAGCCCAAGTTGGTTGCTCATGCGCCGACGGCCTGTCTTGCCTGCCAGTCGAG
>JAPPHA010000023.1 GCA_028874915.1 Paracoccaceae bacterium | reverse complement strand
CACATGCCACTGAAAAACAATCATCTTTTTTTGTGCGCGTTAAACATGGGCTAGGAGAACTGGTTGCAGAGCAGGTCGAAACCTTCAATGGTTCGCAGTCTGACCATGTTGTCGTAGCCAGCCACAAGGGCAACTATTCGGAAACACTCAACGCGGGCATTGCGGCGTTTCGGGCCGGAGAGCAACCTCACATCTTGATGGTTTTCGAGGTCGGCACGGCCACAATGATGGCAGCAAAAGGCGCCATCAAGCCAGTGTACGAAGTCATGGCCGAAGCGGGCGCTGATTTTGACCAGACGAAGTACATCGGTTCGGTCAAGGGTTACTATACGGCACCAGATGGCAACATGCTGTCGTTGCCATTCAATTCTTCGACACCAGTTCTCTGGGTCAATCGCGACAAGCTGCAAGAAGCAGGGATTGATCCCGATATGGACCTTTCGACCTGGGAAAGCGTCGGTGCGGTTCTGGACGAACTCAAGGGGGCGGGCGTGGACTGCCCGATGACGACAGCATGGCAAAGCTGGATTCACCTCGAGAATTTTTCCGCCTATCACGATACGCCATTTGCGACCAAGGACAATGGCTTCGGCGGCACGGACACGGAGTTGGCCTTCAATGGCCAGGCACAGGTGACTCATATTTCTGCTATGGGTGAATGGGCGCGTGATGGGAAGTTCATTTACGCTGGCAGGCGCAATGAAGGTGGTGCCAACTTCCGGGCAGGCGAATGCGCATTCTTTACCGAATCATCCGCCGGATATGCAGGAATCAATGCCGAGGCGGAATTCGACTTCGAGGTTCGCCCACTGCCGTATTGGGAGTCCCTCGTATCCGAACCTCAGAATACGATCATTGGGGGCGCTTCGCTCTGGGTGCTGGAAGGCCATGAATCCGGTGAATATGATGCAGTTGCAGCGTTCCTGAACTTCCTGTCATCGGTGGACATCCAGGCCAAGTGGCATCAGGATACCGGATACCTGCCGATCACGACCGAAGCCGGCGAAAAGACCCGGGCAATGGGATTCTATGAAGCCAATCCAGGCACAGATATCGCCGTCATTCAAATGACTGCCAAGGAACCGACTTCGAATTCCAAAGGCTTGCGCCTCGGGTCCTTTGATCAGATTCGCGGTATCATCGACGAAGAACTCGAAGCTGTTTGGTCTGGGGACAAGGACGCGCAGGCGGCGCTAGACAGTGCTGTCATGCGTGGCAATGCACTTTTGCGCCGCTTTGAACAAGCCAATCGGTGAACTTTTCCGGTGCGCCCCGCCCCCATGCGGGGCGCACCGAATATTGAACGGTGGAAAAACGAGTCACCTTTAAGGGCATTTGGCTACCCTTCGTCCTGGTCATGCCACAGATCGTCATCACGGCGGTCTTTTTCTTCTATCCTGCAGGTCAGGCAATCTGGCAGTCATTGTTCATCCCGGATCCTTTTGGCCTGTCGATGCAGTATGTAGGACTCGGGAATTTCACCTTTCTTCTCGGCGATCCATTTTACCGCGCTTCATTTGTCACCACCGCAGTCTTTTCAACCCTGGTCACGCTCGTTTCCATGGGAGTCGCCCTGTATCTTGCAGTTCTGGCTGACCGGCTTATCAAGTCTTCGGGAACCTATCGGACACTCCTGATCTGGCCATATGCAGTCGCACCTGCCGTGGCTGGAGTCCTTTGGCTCTTCATGTTCAACACACGCGTTGGCGTCGTGGCCTGGTATCTGGGCCAACTCGGCTACGATTGGAACCATGTATTGAATGACGGCGAAGCCATGGGGCTCGTTGTCGTGGCCTCGGCATGGGGGCGTATCAGTTACAACTTCCTGTTTTTCCTTGCGGGACTCCAGGCGATTCCCCGTTCGCTCATCGAGTCCGCTGCCATTGAAGGTGCGCGTTTCTGGACGCGATTTCGCACCATTGTATTCCCACTCCTTTCACCCATGACATTTTTTTTGTTGGTCGTGAATGTCGTGTATGCTTTCTTCGAGACCTTTGGTGTCATCCATACGATTACCAGTGGGGGACCGCAGCAGGCGACGACTATCCTCGTCTACAAGGTATTTTCCGATGGGTTCGTAGGCCAGGACCTTGGTTCCTCTGCTGCTCAATCGGTGATCCTGCTGTTTGTCGTTTCGATCCTGACAATAATTCAATTCAAGTACATTGAACGCAGGGTGCATTACTGATGGCCGATACCGGCGGAATGGTCGAAAATCGCGGCATCCAACGGTGGCTCACGCATATGGGTTTGATGATCGGCGTCGCCTTCATCTTTTTTCCGATCTGGCTTGCATTCGTTGCCTCTACTGTCGAGCAACAGGAAATTGTTCGCCCACCCATGCCGCTGTTGCCGGGCGACCAATTCGTGGACAACTACGCCCGTGCGTTGACTGCAGGGGTCAATGCACCGGTCATGCGAATGCTCTTCAATTCTGCGATCATGGCATTGGGGATCGCGTTCGGCAAAATTGCGATCTCACTACTGTCCGCCTTTGCCATAGTCTATTTCAGGTTTCCCGGCCGCCATCTCTTTTTCTGGCTGATCTTTCTCACGCTGATGCTTCCCGTCGAAGTTCGTATCGTTCCCACCTACGAAGTCGTGGCTCGATTCGGAATGCTCAACAGCTATCCGGGGTTGATACTTCCGCTTGTCGCTTCGGCGACGGCGACGTTTCTCTTCCGCCAGTTTTTTCTGACGGTTCCCGATGAGTTGGCCGAAGCCGCCCGGGTGGATGGTGCGCGACCCATGCGCTTTTTCATCGACATTCTTCTGCCCATGAGCCGGACCAACATCGCCGCTTTGTTCGTCATTTTGTTCATCTATGGGTGGAATCAGTATCTCTGGCCGTTGTTGATCACGACTGACCCGTCGATGAACACTGTGGTCATGGGCATCAAGCAAATGTTTCCGTCGGGTGACGATACGGCAGACTGGCCGGTCATCATGGCAACGGCACTCCTGGCGATGCTTCCGCCGGTGGTCATTGTGATTGCGATGCAGCGTCTGTTCATCCGCGGCCTTGTAGACAGCGAGAAATGAACCATGGCTACCGTCGTCCTTGAAAGCCTAAGAAAATCCTTTGGAAAGACCGAAGTCATTCACGGCGTCAGCATCGACGTTGAGGACGGGGAATTCATCGTTATCGTCGGTCCGTCAGGGTGCGGGAAATCCACGCTTCTAAGAATGGTTGCGGGGCTCGAAACGGTAACTTCAGGATCAGTGGCGATCGGCGATCGAGTTGTCAACGACGTCGAACCCATGGACCGTGACATCTCCATGGTATTCCAGAACTATGCGCTTTATCCGCATATGTCAGTTTTTGACAACATTGCCTATGGTCTGAAGATTGCCAAACTCCCGCGCGCGGAAATCGCCGAACGGGTGAAGAATGCCGCCGAAATTCTTCAGTTGGGTCCCTATCTCGACCGCAAACCCCGCGAACTGTCCGGAGGGCAGCGTCAGCGCGTTGCCATGGGGCGTTCAATCGTGAGAAAGCCGGCAGTCTTTCTGTTTGATGAACCTTTGTCCAATCTCGATGCCAAGCTGCGCGTCCAGATGCGGCTGGAGATCAAATCCCTTCAGCGAAGATTGGGAGTGACCGCGTTGTATGTAACGCACGATCAGGTCGAAGCGATGACTCTGGCGGACAGGATGATCGTCATGAATTCAGGCGTCACCGAACAGATCGGCAAGCCGTTGGACGTTTATGCCAGCCCAAAAACCGCATTCGTGGCCGGTTTTATCGGATCGCCACCCACGAACTTTCTGGAAAGTGATCCAACCCAACGCGTCCTGCCGGCAAGTTGCAGGCTGGGAATTCGTCCGGAGCACATCCGAGTTGTCGACCCGGAACAAGGAGTGTGCGTCGGAACGGTCGTGTTTTCCGAGCCGCTCGGCGCCGAAACGCTGGTCCATTTGCGTTTGCTGGACGGACAGTCCTTGACCCTCAGGCAAGACGGTTTGCTCCGGGTTCCGGGAGAAAACGAATTGATCGGAGTCGCGTGGAACCGCAGCGACGAAATGATATTCTCTGCGGATGGCAAGAGAGCGTTCAGGGAAGAGGAAGACAACAAAGGAAGTCCCGATACCTGAGTGTGCCGGTGATGTTGATGCGGACACTCGTTCCGGTCACGCAACCGGATGAGGCCGTCAGCAACCAAAGGGAAAACCGGCGCCACCGGCAGTCGAATTCGAATCGTCTGTCAAATCGGCAAATTCATCCAGTTGATCAGACGAACCTGGCTACACGTTCAGTGAATCCGGGCTCATGCGTCGATCAGCGTCATAGCAACTGCCGTATCAAGCAACCGGTTCGCATAACCCCATTCATTGTCGTACCAACTCAAGACGCGAATGAGACCGCCTTCAGTTACGCTGGTTTGGTCAAGAGCCACGACAGAGGACCGGGGATCGTGGTTGAAGTCAATCGACACGAGGGGACGGTCGGTCACGCCGAGGATTCCCTTCAGTCGTCCTTCCGCCGCCTGTTGGAACACTGCGTTAACGGCTTCGACGTCGGCAAGTCGAGTCGGCATGACCTTCAGGTCCACGGCCGAAACATTGGGAATTGGGACCCGAATTGCGGTTCCATCAAGCCGCCCGCTCAACTCAGGAAGAACCAGCGAAATCGCCCTTGCGGCACCCGTTGATGTTGGAATCATCGACACCGACGCTGCCCGGGCCCGGCATAGATCTGCATGTGGGGAGTCCTGGACTCTCTGGTCTCCCGTATAGGCGTGGACGGTCGTCATGTATCCAGTCTCGATCCCGAAGGACTCGTGGAGAATCTGGGCGATTGGAGCCAAACAATTGGTCGTGCAGGACGCATTGGAGACGATCTTGTCCGTTGCTTCGAGAGAATCGTGATTGACGCCGTAGACGATTGTCTTCTGGACGTTCTTTCCGGGTGCAGACAGGAGTACCTTGCCTGAACCGTTCTTCAGGTGACGTTCCGCGTCTGAATACGATGTGTACCGGCCCGTGCATTCGAGAACGATGTCGATATCTTTCCAAGGCAAGTTTTCCGGGTTTTTTTCTGCAGTCGCTCGGATTCGATTGCCATCGACCACGATCGAGTCGTTGGAACTGCAGATCTCCGCATTCAGCCGGCCATGAACGCTGTCAAATTCAAGGAGATGGGCACAGGTCGAAGCTGGGGTCAGATCGTTGATTGCAACAATGTCTACATCCTGGCGCCCAGCCTCGATTGCCGCGCGCAGCGCTGCCCTTCCTATCCTTCCGAATCCGTTGATACCAATCCTCGCTGTCACCGCTCACTCCTACATTCGTCGTCATTCGTTTTCTTGGGGAAGCCAGTCACGGGCCAATATTGGTAAGTTGCCCCGGGCGCAAGGCGCAGCAGAATCAGAAGGAATAACATGAAGGATCCAACGATCGCCCGGAGTCCAACCGAATCCGAAGCCTTCGGGAGTCTCACCGCGGTCATAAATATGTGCAGCAGGCGAGGATTCGCCACAGAATGAAGACCACAAATCAAAAAGGCGCATTTGGGCGGAGTGATGGCCCTTGGCCCGCGTTCATGTGAACTTGACGGGTAGACAAACGGGACCAGTATTCCCGCTGTCTGGAAGCCATTCCGGCCAGCCCGCTGACGAAATCTTGGAAACGTTTCGTGAAATGGCTGAGATGGCGCAGGCCATATCGGTCCGCGCAACTCGATGGCCGAGACAGTGATGGGCGCCAGCGCCAAATCCGAAGTGCATCTTTCGGTCGGCTGAAATATCGAATGCCGGATTTTCACACACAGCCGGATCCCTCGCAGTCGCATGCACGAGGAGATGCAGGGTTTCACCCTCGTGAATTGTCTGTCCTCGAAACGGAAAATCTTCCAGCGCTTGCCGAGTCACCCAAGTGGTGGTCGGATGCTCGCGAATGACTTCTTCAATCGCAACCGGGATCAATTCTGGCTGGCGGCGAAGTCTGTTCCACTGGTCCGGATGATCGATAAACAACGCGATCGCGTTTCCAAGTTGGGACCGGGTCGTATCGACCCCGCCGAAAATGGTGATCAGGACCAAGTCGACGAGCGCCTGTTCATCAATGTCGGGGAAGTCATCGGCCCGCGAAACAATCCGGGTTACAAATTCGTTCCCGTTCCCGTGACCGACCCGCGACCGCACAGCTCCTTCAATCAGACGTCGCGACAGCGCTTCCAGTCGGTCGCAGGCCGCGTTGAAGGCGGACTGATGCATTCGGCAATTCACCCCCATGGCAAGACCGAGCGCAGAAGCGTCCTCTCCGATCCGGCGCCAGTCGGCCGTATCGATTCCCAGGAGCCGGCATATCGCCATGGATGCAAAGGGATTGGCAAAGTCTGCCATGAATTCGCACCGGCAATTTCGAAGAAGTCCGGCAATGAGGCCATCGGCGATGGCCTCGAATTCCGGCGCCAACGAAGCGACAAAATCTGGAGAAAGGGCAGAGCCCGCCAGCTTTCGAATTGCTTGATGTTCGGCGCCTTCCTTGCCGATGACGCTCCGTTTCCAGAAATCAGCAAAACTTCCCTCCAGACCGTTGGCGTCCGGCCAAGAATGGCTACCCTGCCGGACCCTCCGGTCTCTCAGGAGTTCTCCGGCCTCCCTATGACGAAGAACGGCAAGCCCATAGGGTGTGCGAGCGCACCAGTTGGCTTCCCGCGCGTCGTTGACGGATGTTGATCGCGTCGAGAAGTCTGGGGAATCCAGAGGAAGGTACGGGAAATTGAAGTCGGCAGTCATTCGGCTGCCATTCCTGCCAACTTCAGTGACAGGCCAATCTCCACATCTTTTGGGTCGGCCGTCATTTCCAGAGTCCGCAAGGGCAACCGCCTAGATTCCCGGAATGATCTCGAAATGTGCCTCGGTGGTTTGGCCGGACTCTCCATTGACTGGGATCATGTCCTGGGGACAGGCCGACATGGCGACGATACAGTCCATCCTTGCACGGAAGACGACATAATCACCCGGTCGGGAAAGGGGAGATTCGAATCGCAGGTCACCGGAATCTTCCCAGGGAATGTTCATGAAAAGATTGAGAGGTGAGGGTACGTGAGTCACGACAATCCCCAATTCAGCCATGGCGGACGCCAGGTTGTCAGAGCAATTGTCGTGAACTCCCTCGAAGCCCAGCAAATGGTATCGCCATCGATCGCATGCAGCCATCATCGTGTCGTGTCGCCCGGGCGACGTGTCTTCGTCGAGCACCAGAATTTCGCGACGTCGGTTGGTGATCAGAGTGTCACCAACTCGAGGCGTCATCCGCAGATTGAACACGCGGGTTGCATCCATGGCCATGAATTCGGTCGGGTCGGCTGCGCTGAACGCCCAGGTGTCGACCACCTGCTGACCGTGTGTATTGACGATTCGGATCCGCTGTCCTGATTTGAGCTGACAGGCTGTGCCCGAGCGGGCAGGAAGTGTCCTGATCTTTCCCATGTGGATCGCCTCCATTCACGGACCAGAATTAGCAGTCGGCAACAAATCCGACAATTGTCGGACCGCGAACCGTTCCGTTCAAACCAAGGGTTTGGAGGCAGACCGCCTGAAGTTTGCTTGATCATGGGATTATCTGGCAAATCTTCAACCGCACTCAATCCCGGAGTGGCCGAGGTTCAGGAATCCCTTCGAACACAGGGATTCGGCGCTGAAGAGCGGCGTGGCTGACCATTTGCGTGTTGCCAGCGAGCTTTCGAAGATACGCTTGGAATGACATCAAGTTAACAGAACAAGTTCTGTTTGGCGGAATTACCCGCGTTGGATTCCTTCGCCTCAGTCGCAACATCTGGACGAAGGAACGCGGCCCCGGACCCGTAGCGATAAATCTTCGTCGTCAGACTGTGCGGCACGATCATCGGATTGCGGGAATCGGACTGGACTTTGCGTCGGCTGCATTTTCTGCGACCGAACTGGTGAACCCGACGAGGAATTGGACTGGATCAACGCTGCCGGATCGCGGGGAAGGGCAGGTGGCTGCGCTGCCGATCCAGTACTGCGATCCGGAGTCACTCGAGCGGATTTGTCCAGTTCAAGCCCGGGAACCGTGCCATGTCTGCGTCGGTCGAGTGAAGTTCGGCTCCGTGCTCGATCGCCAAAGCGGCAAGATGTGCGTCGGTAGTCAAGTTTCCAGCCGTGCCGGCCGAATCAAGTAGAGAGAACAAAATGTCTGCATGGCGGGTTCCCGGGTGAATGATGACCGCCTGCGGCCTTCGAAGCCAGTGTCGAATTCGTGCACAGGCACCGCCGACATCGAGCGGATTGTCAAGGATCCTTGGATTGGTCGCAATGCGAATGAATCCCAACATCGCGACCCAAGGCAAGCCGACGCTACCAGCCCCATTCATCACTGATTCCCACCAATCTCGCGCCACACTGTGTCGGCGTGACTCGCGATCATGGGCATAGATCAACAGATTAACGTCTGGAATGATCACCGATCGTACCGATTGGCAAATTCTTCGGCTTCAAACTCGTCGACGAGTTGATTGAGCCGGTCCATGTCGACGCCCGGTTTGAAACCAAACGCGTGAGGTTCGACCCTATAGCGAGGAGGACGGAGCGGTTTCCCGCGCATGCCGAGCCCGAGCCGCAGTGCCGAGTTGACGACTGCCTTCATGCCGCTTCCCGTACGCTGCATTTCCTGCCTGAGGAGTTGCTCGACGTCTGGCTCAAGTGTAAGCGTGGTTCGCATATTGGTCATCATGATGTCAAATCTATTGATGTCAAGATGTAAAGTCTCGATACAATTGGACCTGGTCCCGCGTTTGGCAACGGCTTTGAGCTGTTCGCCCTTAGAGGCTTGTATTCGGACCCGGATATGGAACCGGACAAAAAGATCCGCGAAAACGGCACAAGTTGTGCGCTCGATTTCGGAAATTCCGTTTTCCTGCAGAGTATGATTCAACCGCTCCCGGCGAATGCCGCACAATTTTCGAACGGGAGCAGAATCGGAATGGCAAAGAGCAGCAGAACCCGGATCGTCCTCAGCGAGCAAGACTGCGAACTTCTTGAGAGGATCAGGACCGATCCCCATTCGATCTGCAAGTGTGTGCAGAGGGCGGCCATCATCCTCCACCTCGGCGACGGCCTCACCCCGTTGCAGACAATGAGGGCCACCGGCATGTCGAAGCCGACGGTCTGACGCTGGTGGGATCGCTTCCTCAAAGAGGATGTTGACGGACTTCTTGACGACATCCCCCGGAGACGGGGTCGCAAGCCGATGTCCGAGGAGAAGGTCAGGGAACTGATCGAGCTTGCGATGTCGCCGCCGGAGCACGCCAGTCGCTGGACGCTGCGTGCGAAGAAAGTAGGGATCGCCGACCCGAATTTCGAAACGTTCATGTTAATTGACCCCGCAGATTTTGGTGGTTCCGGATTTAGGCCCGTTTCGGATAGTTTGTGCGTAGAACCACGCTAAAGAGGTGCGGACCGACAGCGGTTGCTATGGTTTGGTTTCCTGGATCACCCAGTATACGGTCGATCTTCCTGTCCCGAGGCATCTTGCGGCCTTGGTGACAAACGTTCCGTTGTCAACGAACTCTTGGAGGACCGATTCGGTATCGGCATGAAGCGGTGGCCGACCGGGCGTGAGGTCGCGATTTCTGGCGGCGAGAAGGCCGACTTGTGTTTCAGGATCATGGCCGTCTCCGGCCGGGTCCGGGCTGTCTGTCGGCGAGGCGGCGAAGCAACTGGGGATCGGACGGACGACGGTCTACCGGATCATGCAGGAGCTGCGCGAGGCTCCTGACAAAGGCTGCGAGCATGGGAGGCTGCACGATGTCCGTGAGGACGTCGTCGGATCACTCACGGGTTGAGGAAAAAGGCTGGACCATGTTGCGCGAGGACGCCATCGAGCCGCGGTAATAGTCCTGGGTTACTGGCTCGTGAATTTATCCGCTGTTCATTCACGGATCGGTGTGTCGGATTTTTTTCAATGATTCCAGCATTTAAAGGATTCGGATTCATGCATGCGCCTTGCATGGGGCCCAGACCTGCGCTAAATGGATAAATCATGAATAAATTGGAGGTCACGTGCACGCCATCGCTGAAATCCGGAACCTGAACCCGCAGGAACGCGCTGTCATGGAGGCGTTGCTGCGCAGTCCCCACCCTGTCAGCCAGCGCGTGCTGATGACTCGCATGCGCGACGCACCCAGTCAGGCCACGATGTCACGGGTCATGAACGGCCTGATTGGCCGGGGCCTTCTCGTCAAGGAGGGGGAGACCCGCGGTGCCCGGTTCTTTCTCACGCAGGACGCGCGGCGCGTGGCGACAGACCCGCGACGTCGCACCCCAATCCCTTATGACCCTGACCGGGTCGATCGCTACGTCCCGAACGAGACCCGCTGGCTTCCGGAGGAGTCGGCTGCCCGGATGCAGGCGGCGGTTGATCAGGCGGGTATGCGGCGTCTTGACGCCTCGACCTACAGCCGGGCGATCGCGGAACGATTTCTTGTCGACCTGTCCTGGGCCTCCTCGAACTTGGAGGGGAACACCTATGACCACCTCTCGACGGAGCTCCTAATCAAGTACGGCCAGAGCGCCTCAGGCCGAGATCGGCTGGAGACGGCCATGATCCTGAACCACAAGGCGGCCATTTCCGCCATGATCGACGGGGTTGAGGACGCCTTTCCCGACGCAGAGGGCGTGTGCCGTCGTCACGTTCTGATGATGCGCGACCTGATGGACCCGGCCGACCTGGGCGCCGTCCGGCGGAACGCGGTCCGGATCTCGGCGACTAGCTACCGTCCTTCGTCCGATCACGTCCTTCTCGCTTTGGCGCTCGGCGACCTTCTGGCCAAGGCCCAGCGGGTCGAAAACCCGTTCGAGGCGTCCTTCCTCCTGCTTGCGGGGATCTCCTACCTGCAGGCGTTTTTGGACGGCAACAAGCGGATGGGCCGGCTCCTGTCCAGCGAACCGCTGCTGAGGGCCGGCCTGCCCCCGCTCACCTTCATCGGGATTGACCAGACGCCCTACATTCTCGGGCTGATCGAGTTCTACGAGACGGGGACAACTGGCCTTCTGGGGGAGGTGGTCTCCCTGTCCTACGAGACGACCGCGCACGACTATGTCCAGGCCGTGTCCGTTCAGCGGGTCCCGCACGCTCTCGAGATCCGGGAGCGGGCGCGGATCTCGGCCGCGCTGGGACGGGTGTTCCGCGACAGGATGCCGGACGAGGGGATCCCCGGCCTGGTCGATGCGCTTTTCGACGATCTTGCCGAAGGGGACCGCTCAAGTATGGTCGGGATCCTGTCCGGGACGGCCAACCGGGCCTCGCCCGTCTCCGCCTTCCTTTACGGGGTGACGGGGGAGGACATCCTGGAAAGGAACGGTCAGAACCAGCGATCGCGCGTCTGCCGGAAATGTCACCGGACACCATGCGAATGCGGGGACAGCTCTGTCACGTATGATTCCTGATGCCATCGAGCGGACGGTCATTCGATGGGATGGCTGATTTCAAGGAGAACCATCACGGGAAAACAGGACCATGCCCCGAACCAATGTCCTTGCGATTCAGCACTTGGAGTTTGACCCAACAGTGATCCTATGAGTCGTGCAGGAAACAGTGTTACTGTTCTGATTTTTTTCCCCTGCAAGAGAGCCTGAAATGCCGTCACATGATGACATCGCCCAGCCTTGATCGCGTTGATCGAGAAGCATCGCGAAACCGCCTCGGGTAAATCCGGATCCTCGGTACGCGTTCTCTGTTGCCAAGAGACCGGTTTCGAAAGGTCTTGGCCGGCTACACTCGCTGCCTGAAAGCGAATGGGGTCGAGACGATTATTCTGGATTCGTCGAGCCTTCTGGTGAACCGCACGGCACGACTGCGCAAGAAGGATCGCATTGACGCGAAGAAGATGATCCGTTCGCTGCTTGCGCATGATCGCGGCGAAACTCAGGTTCTGAGCCGTGTTCGGATTCTGAGTGTCGTCGAAGAGGACCGAAAGCGGTTGTTGCGCGATTGGCCTTGTCGCGCTCACCTGCGGCTAAATCGAGTATCACAACACCAATAATGCCCGGTCGTTTCACTGGAGCAAGGAGCCCGAAGATCTCGTGGAGGCGTGAAAAAGGGCCGCCAGAAGCTGCAAGTCGGCATCGTGGAAAAGAATCTCAACGCCAGCGCAGGTCGATTCCGGTAGGGCGTGGAATCATACCGAGGCTTTTGAGTGCCGAATTCCGGAGTCGAGCGGTATTCTTGCTGATTCCGAGATCACGGGCGACCCACCGTTAACTTCGCCATCGCTGACGCCCTGCAGGGTCTCCCGTGCGAGTTAGATTGATGTTAGCTGCCGCGCCGGTTGACGGTCGGGTTTCTTGCCACGCACGGGTCGCGGTGAGCCCGGACTTCACGCGTTCACCGACCTGTTCGCGTTAGAATTGAGCGACCCCTGCCAGCATCGTGACCATCATCTTTCCGTCTGGCATCGTGTGTTCGAAATTCACGTCGTACAGCGTCACGACGGAGTTACAAGTTGGTGCAGCGTGTCGAGCACACTGTCAATTTCGGCATGATCGCGGGTGCTGATGCCGAGCCTGATGCCTGCCCGAAGAATGGGGGCACGTCGGCAACATCCAGATTCTCCTGCCCGAGGTGGACGTAGTCGCAATCTTTTCGCTGGCGATCTTCCAGTGGTTGTTTGCAATCGACTGACGGACATGAGCAGGGCAGGGGTCCCGGGCCATTCTAATCTCGCAGCGGACGGCGCCCTGTTCGGAACGGCCATTCTGAACGCTTCGAAAGCCTGATTGCCAAAATGTCAAGTTTCGGAAGCCAGAAATTCAGAAGTCCCGACTTGCTTCAGAGAGCCACCTCCCGCCGGAGTTCAGACAAGGAGTCCGGGACGGTTTTCCCGGGTCGTTGACTTACACGCGATGCTGCCGCGAGAACAGTGGTTCTTTGCGCAGTGCAACCTACCGGGCCAAGTCCAATCGCTTTTCTGGATGTTGGAATGATTCCTTGTCGTGACGAAGCCAGATTCGGTCGATCTTTATTGAAGGCACGTGGTTCACGCGTATCGTTTCAAACACCCGCCAATCCGTTACGACATCGTCCGGTCGACCCATGCTTCTTCCGAGGAAAGCGGCTTCGTTCGGGCCGTAGTCTCCGGCCTCTGGCGAACTATAGCGAAGGTCTGCCGACCACCGGATCAGGCCCGATACATTTTCAGTAGACCTGTGCGGAGTGAGATTGGTCATCATCACGGCATCACCTATGTCGGCCGGGACCGGGACAGGACTGACGTCGGGCATGTGATCGGGATGTATGCTAAGCCCGGGCGCTTTCAGGTCGGCCCAATAGTGGCGAAACACACCCTTTGTGTGACACCCGGGAAGGACTTCCATACATCCCGTATCCACTGTCGCATTCATCAGGGGCACCCAAAATGTAGGGACAAGTTCATCGTCAGCGCAGGAATGAAAGTAGGCCGAGTCTTGGTGCCAGGGGATAACGCCCTCTTCCAGCCCTGGCAGCTTTGGACGCAACCGGTAGATGCTGGAAACGAGGATCTCCGGGCCAATCAACTGTTCCATGATATCAAGAACTGCCGGGCACGTGAGCAAGTTGAACATTGCCGGTCCGGTGTGGGTTCCATGCGCTAACGGATCAAGGATGTTTGGCGACTGGTCATGCAGAAGTGCCGCCCGATGGAGAAAATCCGCGTCTTCGTGCATCTCAGTGATCTCACCACGTTCGCGCAACACCCGGGCTTGCCTGTCGACAGTCGCTTCGATTTCGTCTCGCAGCGCATGAACCACGTCAAGAGGCACCACATTGCGCGCGATGAGGAAGCCTTCGCTGTGAAACTGGTCGAATTGAGCTTGGTCTAGCATAGCATTACCCTTGCCTATTGCGTCGGTGCGACGGGGATAGGCGATTGCTTAAAGCTACCCGACGCCACTGTAAATCTGGACTATGCGACCGCCTCTGTACGGTATTTTCGTCTAAAGGCTTGCCCGTTACTGTCGAAGAGGTGGAGTTTCGCGACCGGTGCGGTCAAGTGGACACGGTCACCAGTATTGATTGGAACGTTTCCGTCAAGTTTTGCCAGGATTGGCTCAACCAAACCACATTCCACATAAACCATAGTGAATTCACCCAACACTTCGACAATGTCGACATTACCTGAGACAATCGCGGTGATCTCGTCACCAATCTCAAAATCCTCGGGTCGGATTCCAAGCGTACCTTTCGACCCCACCGCTTCCTCGGCAATCGGTATATCGATGATAATCGGATTTCCTTCGACCGGTGTGACGGTCGCCTCTGGCGCGGCACTGTCGATCGAGCACGGCATCAAATTCATGGCTGGCGAGCCGATAAAACGGGCCACGAAAAGGTTTGTCGGATGATCATAGAGGTCTATCGGTGTTCCGACCTGTTCGATCACGCCAGCATTCAAGACGATGATGCGATCCGCCAATGTCATCGCCTCGACTTGGTCATGGGTGACATAAATCATCGTCGTATGGGACATACTCTGATGCAATTTGGCGATCTGGATCCTTGTTGCAACGCGCAATGCGGCGTCGAGATTGGACAGCGGCTCATCGAACAGGAATACCTTTGGATCACGGACAATAGCCCGCCCGATGGCAACCCTTTGACGTTGCCCGCCGGATAGTTGTTTTGGAAACCGATCGAGTAGCGGTGTCAATTGCAGAATTTCGGCGGCTTCCTGGACGCGCTGCTTCGTCTCTTGCTTGCCGACCTTGGCAAGCCTCATCCCAAATGACATGTTTTCAAAAACATTCATGTGGGGGTAAAGAGCGTATGATTGAAACACCATCGCAATTCCACGTTTTGATGGCGCTACATCCGTAACGACTTCGCCACCGATCTCTACTTCGCCTGCAGTAAGGTCCTCCAGTCCGGCAATCAGGCGCAAAAGCGTCGATTTGCCGCAACCCGAGGGGCCGACAAACACAACGAATTCGCCAGATCGAATAGTCAGGTCGACACCCTTGATGACTTCGACATCATCGAAGGATTTCCAAATACCCGAAAGAACAACTTCGGTCATTACAGGTCTCCTTGCATGGCCGGGTGGCGCTGCGACAGCAGTGTCTGAATAGCTTGCTGAGTGGTTCGCTTAAGGTCTTGCTGAATGACGGCCTCATCGAGCCTTTCATATGACACTGTCGTTTCGTTGCCGTCACGTTATGTCCGAACAGTTTGGTGTTTTGCGATTGACCATGTTTCTTGATTGCCTGCGCCGGAGTTGCAAATTCCGACGATGTCCGAGCAGTCCTTGAACATCCGGTCATATTTTCGATGACGCGTCGCCTGGATTGTCGCCGATGGACAGGAAGTCTAACACTTTCGGTTCTGGAGATTTCGCACACCGGATGCGGCGATTGGCGACGTTACGTAGTTCATGGCTGCCAAAGAGTTGGCCCATCAGGCACCTGGCTGTTCGGCGGATGGCGCAATTGTCTACAATAACGACAGGAAAGCACAAAGATCCGTCAAGGTTAAGCGAAATATCGACGATCGGTATGCCTTCGGTAAAAACGCAACTCCATCGCCTCCGATGTGCCGTCCAGCTCATTCGAAACCGGGTCGACCGCCGCCGTTCCAAACCATGACTCGCACGCGACATCCGCTATTCGCACCGGTCACCTACATTTCATTCGAGCACCAAACGATCGGTCAAATCACCAATTTGTAACCTGTTTTCGATTGCGATGCATCAAGAAACTGGGCCTCTTCGTTATTTTGGGTTGTGTCGGACGGCTGTCCCGTCGCAACTCTTTTGGTGAGGATCGTGGGAGTCTTTTGTCAGACGGGAGGTATTTCGTGCCGGCGTTGCTTCCTGCTAGGGACAGGCGACCACGTCGTCGAAGGAACGCGACGAACAGCCATTTTGAACCGTTCCAACTGGTTACGGCAATACACAGGGTCGTCGACCCTCGGGCCCGGCCTGTCGCAAACCGGGACCCGTTGGCAGTCCAGGTGCCAGTACAGATCTTGAGAGGATGCAGGCCGTCATCCTCGGCACTTGTAGGACCCGGCACAGGATTCGGGGCAGTCAGCGGAACGTCCCGACGAACTCAAAGATCCAGGTCTGGCCGGCCCGGTCTCAAAGTGGCGCGGCTGGGAGTTGTTTTCCGGGCCGTACCCGGTGCGGATGCGGTTGCCGTCTTCGGCCCATGTCTTGCTGCTGTCGAGGATTTGATGCACCGCCTCGATGGCGCTGCGTCCGCAGCCAAGGTGATCCGCGCCGCGAGGCCGGACTGGCGTGGTTGCCGTGGCGCTCGTCAGCAGTTCTGGCGGACATCGTCGGCCCAGATGTTGCGACCGTCGCCGATCATCGGGCATTCCGCATCGAGGACGGCGCCTTCCGGTCCGGCTTCGGCGGGCTGTTCGTCTTCGCGGCGTTGGAAATGACACTGTTGCCAGCGATATCCTCGGGATGGTCGAGAATGGGAATGGCGACATCGATCCCGTCAGTGTGCAGGGTCTCATCGTCGGACAAGGGAATCATGGCCCTACTTGGACTGGGTCTTGCGGCCGACGCCAACGTCGATAGAGCCACTGAGAGTGGTGCCGTCGATGGTACCTGGCAAGCGACACCAATATTTTCAAGACAAGGCGACATCCAGACTTACGAATGATGCTGGAGGTGACTTTGCCGTTGCCCTCCGGCGGGGCGAAAGAGGCGGCAGGATGAGATAGCACGGGTTACCGGAACTCAGACGAAAATGATCTTACTGGGTGCGGAAGTTCAGGCAATCCTGGCTTCGCGAGGGCCGCACTTTGGTGTAGTTTTGGAGACCATCGCCAGAGCCCAGCAAGACGCCGTCCCTGTGACCCCGTTTAGGACGTCCACGCGGATGGTCGGCATGGCAACCAAAGGATGATCGCCTCCAGCAGATCCCAGAAGTACTCCTCCTGCTTCGGCCGAACTGTAACGAGAAATACATCGGACAGGTCCATAGTCGGTGCCTCGAGGAAGCGTGATTCGCGACGGGTTACCGTGCATCATGGGTTGGTCGGGAAACCCAACCTGCCATTATCTAGCTGAATTTATGAAGTATTCCTGCGTATTGAAAATCGCACTGACCAAGAGCGTGCGAAACTTGAACGAAATTTCTCATGATGACATAATTGAAATTTCAACAAACTGGGAGGGTTTGCATGTCATACGAAACAAAAACCAAGACTACGTCGCTGAAACGCGAACTCCGGAATTCGTTCTCAACAAAATGGGTAACGAATTCCGCTGTTGTGGCTGTTGCCGCTTTTGCAGCCATGATGCCCGCACCGGAAGCCAGGGCTCAGGATGACGAAATACATCTGACCATCTGGCCCGGGCGGTACACTCCTACTCGGGTAATGGCCACAGCCGGCGGTGGTACGAAGTCGAGCGCGATTCAAGGCATCGATCCCATTATTGCCGCATATGAAGAGCTGCACCCCAATGTGACGATCGAAGTGATCGGACAGTCGATCAATGCGGACACAAGGCGTTGGATGATTACGCAATTGACCGGCGGGGTTGCACCCGACATCATGTGGTACTTGGGGGATTGGGCAGTCGAAGACTTCCGCAAGAAATGGCTGGTCCCGATCAACGAATATCTCGAACGACCAAACCACTACATCGAGGCAGGTCAACCTGGATCGGAACGGTGGCGCGACCTGTTTTTCCCACAGATCGAAGTCTGGAAGGCGCCCAATGGCGAATTGTATGTCGTCTTGGCCGATCAGATCCAGGTCGGCATCTACTACAACAAGGACCTGTTCGCAAAAGCGGGAGTCGACGGGGTGCCTAAGACTTGGGAAGAGATGATGGTGGCCGCCGAAAAGATCAACGCGACCGGAGGAGCATATGGCTTCGCCGCCACGGGCAACAACCTGCATCAGCTTACGTGGGTTTCCGGCTGGCTGACCAATTTCTTCTACCATCCCGAGATCGGCAAACATGACAAAGACGGGGATGGCGTGCTTGACAAAGTCGAAATGGCAACAGCGGTCAAGGAAGGAACCTATTCCTACAGCGACGAACGAAATCGCGCTCGGCTGGAAGAACTGAAGCGTTTCGCCGGCTATTGGCAACCAGGTGCGCTCGGAACCGATATGGGCGCCGCAGTTCGGTTGTTTGTCACGGGTAGGGCCGGAATGCTGATTGTTGGCACGTGGATGCTGCCAACAATCAGAGAGGACGAGAACCGAGATTTCGACTTCGGCATATTCTATCTGCCGGTTGTCGATTCCGCGACATCAGAGCTGATCCCCGACGGAGTCTTGCCAACGAACAAGTCTGCGGGCTACGGTTCGTTCCAGTACGCGGTGACCAATTCCGCGGTAGAGAGCGGCGAAGTCGAGGCGGCGATCGATTTCCTTATGTTCGCCACCCAGCCTGATCAGTTGAACCAGATGATCCTCGAAGGCGGAATTGCGTTGCCCGGCGTGCATGGCGCACCGCCGAATCCCGACTTGGAAGACTTCAAGGAATCGGTGACGTTGGCACGGGCGCCTTATCAGGAAGATGACTCGATGTTCGATTCCGTTTTCGCCGAGAAATTCCTTGTCGTCACGTCTCCGTATCTTTCCGGGGACCAGAGCTTGGATGAAACGGTCGACCGCCTGAACGCCGAAATGGACCAGGCTGCCGATCGCGTGCTCGGAAACTAGTTCGGACATACGGCATAGTCTCTGCCTTGCCACATGAAGGTGACGCGATTTCGCGTCCGGTAGTAAGTGCACGCCGCCGCCGGCGGCGTGCACTCAACAAATTTCCGGTGTATTTGTGCCTGATTCCGGCGCTGACTTTTTTGGTTGTTTTCAGTTACTACCCGTTTTTCTCTGCGTTTTATCACAGCCTTTTCAAGTGGGACGGCGTGAACTCGACCTTTGTTGGTTTCAAAAATTTTATCGACTTGGTCAGTGACGAACGGCTTGGGCCGTCGACCAAGAATATCTTCATACTTACCAGCGCCGGGGTTTTCTTCGCTTTGACATTGCCGCTGATCGCGGCAGTATTCATTCATAATCTGAAGTCAGAAAAAATGAGCACAGTCTATCGCTTCCTATTCACGATGCCACTGGTGATTCCCTGGGTAGTTACGGTTCTGGTCTGGCAGTTTCTTTACGATCCGCTGGACGGGCCCATAAACCGTTTTCTGATTGCCGTGGGATATCCCGAATTCGTTCGCGCGTGGCTGGCTGACCCCGATATTGCGATCTTTGCGATTGCGCTCATCGGCGGCGGCGGCACCGGCGTTGGCTTTCCATTCGTGGCCGGTTTGAACCTCCTTGTCTACCTGTCAGGACTGAACAACATTTCAAGCGAGGTCAAGGAGGCAGCCATCCTCGAAGGCGCCACGAGTTGGCAAATGTTTCGCAACATCGAATTGCCTCTCATTAAAACGCAAATCCGAATTAACCTGGTGATGACGATAATCACGCAACTTCAGACGTTTCATACCATCATTCTTCTGACGCGTGGCGGACCCGGTTATTCGACGATGGTTCCCGGAATGGCGATGTTCCAGGATGCATTTGAATTTAGTCGCATGGGCTACGCTTCGGCAATTGGCGTGGTCTTGTTCGTGATCATGCTGGTCATCACGTTGATCGCCAATAATCGGCTGCGGACGTCCACAGATTTTGATCCGAATTGAACCGATGTCGACAACGGTCAAAACCAAACCAAAACCTAAGCACCGACGACCGGAACTGATGGCCGTCCTGCGGAAGGAGGATCGAGTAAAGCATGCTTATCTGTTGGTCGCTGCGCTCCTGACCTTTTTCCCATTTTGGCTGTTGTTTGTCGTGTCCTTTAAGGATCTGCCGCAGTTCTATCACAACGTCTGGACACTTGACTATCCGTTGCATTTCGAAAATTACACATTGGCGTTTAAGGTTGTCGGCAAATACATCGTCAACAGCGCGATCGTGACAGCGGCGACAATTGTCGGCGTATTGTTCGTCTCAAGTCTCGCGGCATTTGCCTTTGCCCGGTACAGCTTCCCGGGTAGCAATTTTCTCTTCATGTTGATCATAAGCCTGTTGATGGTTCCCTCGGTCCTGACGATGGTTCCAGCCTTTGTCTTGGTCAAGAACCTCGGCATGATCAACACGTTGTGGGGACTCATCCTGCCAGGCATCGCTGGCCTTCAGGTCTTCGCGATTTATCTGCTGCGTAACTTCATGGCTGGATTGCCGGAAGAATTGTTCGAAGCCGCGAGAATGGACGGTGCGGGAATCTGGCGAAGTTATTGGCACGTCGCATTGCCGTTGTCGCGCCCGGTTCTCAGCATCGTTGTCATCACGTCTCTCCTGAATACATGGAACGATTTCATCTGGCCGCTCATTGTCATCAGCGACGATGATTTGCGGACGATTCCAATTGGGCTCGCGTTCTTCCGAACGCAATATCAAACTGACTACGGTCCGCTAATGGCCGGGTACATCATTTCGCTTTTGCCGTTGCTGATCGTGTTTCTGTTCATTTCTAGAGAATTCGTGAGAGGTTTGACCGCGGGTGCCATCAAGATGTAGCTCCCACCACTCCCGTCCGGGCGGCGGCTAGGCGAATTGGCGGCGTGTCTTGTCGAGGCGAGCTGATCGGCGGCGAACGAGTAAAGGACAGTCGGGAATGTCGTTTCGCATATATGATTTGAAAACAGAATTCGCGACCAATCCCGTCGGAATCGGAACATACCGGCCGCGGTTTTCGTGGAAATACATCCATACACGAAACAGGGAGCAAGCGACCCACTTCCGGATTGTCGTGGCATCAACCACGGAGTTACTTGCCTCTGGCAAAGGAGATCTTTGGGACAGCGGAAAGGTTCAGACCTGCCAGTCACCCCTAATTGAATACGGCGGTCATCCGCTAAACAGCCGTTCAGTGGGCCATTGGATGGTCCGCCTATGGGACTCGGAAGATTCCGCAAGTGACTTCAGCGAGGTGGGCTCTTTCGAGGTTGCCCTGCTCGAACAATCCGACTGGGTAGCGAACTGGGTCGGTTTTCCTGCCGGCCGCAATGGAAATGCGCTGTATTTTCGAAATACGTACACGCTAGATAGGTCGGTCACTCGAGCCCGGGCTTATATCTGCGGAATGGGCTGGTACGAGTTCCGTATCAACGGGAAAAAAGTTGGCGACCGCGTGCTCGAACCGGCGCAGAGCGAGTTCAGCAAACGCGTTCTCTATTCCACGTTCGACGTCACCGAATACCTCAATACCGGTGCCAATGTCGTTGGGGCAATCGTCGGACCCGGCTGGTACGGTGTTCCCAAGCTTATCGTTCAGATCGAAGCTGAACTTGTGGATGGCACGACGCGGCGGATGATCACCAACGACCGGACCAACAATGATGTCGATCTGTGGAAGGTATCGGATGGACCCATCGTTTCAAGTGGTGTGTTTGATGGCGAAATCTATGACGCCCGTCTCGAGAAGCCGAATTGGGACCGATCGACAGGGGACGAATCTAGCTACGTGCATGGCGGGGCATGGGTTTCATCCATGATCGTCGATCCCCCCGGTGGGAAATTGGTGCCTCAAACAATGGAACCAGTCCGTGTCGTCGATACCTTGAGGTCACAATCCATTGATCAGCCCAGACCCGGTATCTTCGTGCTGGACAATGGCCAAAACCTCGCTGGTTGGGCCGCACTCACCGCTACAGGAAAACGAGACACTGCGATCACGATGCGTTTTGCCGAGTGCCTCTACGACGACGGCACAGTCAACCAGGAAAACCTGCGGTTCGCCGAGGCGAGGGACCGATATATCTTCGCAAACGACGGAACCCAGACTTGGGAACCGCGGTTCACCTATCACGGTTTCCGATTCATCCAGCTAGAAGGATTTCCTGAAGAGCCGACTGTCGACTCCGTCGAAACCAAGATCGTCCGCTCCGACGTCGCACCAACTGGCCGTTTCAAGTCATCGGATCCTCTCGTAAACCGCATCGAGAAAGCCGTGCGATGGACCGAAGTTTCCAACTTGCACGGCCTTCCGACCGACTGCCCTCAGCGCGCCGAACGTATGGGCTGGTTGAACGACATGGCTGCACGATCCGAAGAACTGATCTACAATTTCGACGTTTCCCGATTCCTCCCCAAGTGGCTTGACGATATCGGAGACGCGCAAGATCCCGAATCCGGCGCGGTCTCCGACACCGCTCCGTTTCGCTGGGGCGCCAGGCCGGGAGACCCTGTCAGCGTCTGTTACGCGTTGATCCCCTGGCTCTTGTACCAGCATTTTGGCGACGAACGAGTGCTGGAAGTTCACTTCCGCGGAATAAAGCGCTGGGCCGGTTACCTGTCCTCAAGGGCCAGGGACCACATTGTCGAGGACGGGTACATCGGTGACTGGGCGCCCCCTGTTGCCGAAGCGATTGCTGGCAGCATCGGGACATCTGCCGTTTCGGCGCATACGCCCAGTGCGCTGATTTCGAGTGCCCACTATTATCACTTGCTCCAACTTTTGACGCGGATTTCAGTGGCAATCGATCGGAACGAAGACGCGAGCGAGTTTCGCGGGTTGGCCGCGAACGTCCACAGAGCGTTCAACCAACGGTTTTGGGACGACCGAACAGGCGGTTATGCAAGCAACAACCAAGCCTGCAATTCCGTGGCGCTTTATATGGGCCTGGTTCCGGATGCGAAGAAGGCGTCGGTTCTGGCCAATATCGTCAATGACGTAGAAGACCATGACTTCCATCTCACAACCGGAAATCTCTGCACCAAGTACATATTTGATGTTCTCTCGGATGGAGGCGAAATTGAAACGGCCTATCGCTTGTTAACGCAGACAAGTTATCCAAGTTGGGGCTACATGTTCGAACACGGTGCCACTACCATGTGGGAGCGCTGGGAAGAGGCCACCGGTATCGGGATGAATTCTCACAACCACGGCATGTACGCCTCGATCGGTGCTTGGCTTTACAAGGCTTTGGCGGGCATTCGAGTGGGCCACGAATGCTGCGGGTTTTCAAACGTGGTGATCGCTCCAAAGGTTCCCTCCGGGCTCAAGTCGGTCGACGCCGCTGTCGATACGGTCAGGGGGACAATTGAAACATCGTGGGAAAATGTGGCGGGCAGACTTTCATTGACAGTCAGCGTGCCATCAGGAGTTGAGGCCGAGGTTCATTTCCCGAGACTGGGCACGTCAGGAAGACAGTTGACCGAGGGCGGCGCAGTGGTCGCCGAAGATAGCGCGTCGGGCATTTCCAATATCCGCATTGGCAAAGACTCAATTGTATTCAACGTCCGACCAGGAAAATACCGATTTGGCCTGGCGCCGGCTTCAAATTCGACGTGAGGCCCATCAAGAACCCTTCATGGCCCTTGCAAAAGTGTCCGCCAGCTTTGTCACGACGAAAAAATGCACAGCCTGACTAAGGATGGTCAATACGTCCAAAGTTCAACAGCAATCTCCTGGTGAATTTCGGAACCTGTCTGCGCCTTCAGCGTGAGCAGTATCTCTCTGACGGTCTTCTCGACATCTCCAATGAACGCCGTTTGGTCAGTCTTGGGATCTCTCTCGTGAAGTGGGCGGCGCCACCGCCGGCACATTGGTGGAGACGCACGGGCGAATGGTCAGCAAGACGTGTCGAGAGGAAAAAATGATTGTCGACCTTAGTGTCGACAGGCAGTCGGAATATCTTCGGTTCATTTCGGAGCCCTGATGGAAGCGAAGAGCAATGAATCCTCGTTTGAAGGCGCAGCCGAGGTCTCTTGAGGATGAGGCCCTCTGGAGAAACTCGCTGTCAAGACCGGGCAGTCGACCTCATTGCCGGTTTCGGCCAAACGAGCAGCACTTGCTGATCGCGAACGAGATGCCCGGCGCCTCGGTGGCCGTGGCGCTGGACGACGCGACCGTTGCGATCCGGGATCGACAGGACATCGCTGCCGTCGCGATTTCGTTCCTGCGGCTCCGGTCAAAACTTGCGCAGGCGAATGAGGAATGGGCAGGCCGGCAAGGAAGGGCTCTGGATAGTGGCAGCGCTGTTCTGTCTGTACAATGCGTTTCAGTCCAGAATTGTCTGGCTGAACTATTCCCGATTTTGTGCTGAAATGAAGCGGGCTCTCGTGCCGAACGAGGCGGCAAAAGCCATGTCACGGGTCGTGGTCGTTTGAACCGGCAACCTGAATTGTCGATCGTCGGCGGCGCACGAACTAGGGAAGGAAAGGTTTCGCGAAAGCGGTCAGGGACGGATCCTTTCCGAACAACGTCATCGTGAGTGGAAAATTGCGTCTCGGCAGTTCAAGCCGGATGTATCGGACGGGGCAGGGGAGTTCGTGCCGGGATCTCTTCTAATGGCTGACCGCTCCGAGCGACGGCAGGCATTTCCCGACCACGCGTCAGGGAAAGGCCATGATCCTCATCGAAACCAAACTCAAGCCCGAACCCGGGCCATAGGTCTCCATCCATTTCTCCGATTAATTCCCCCACCAGCCACCCAACTCAATCCACACCCCGCGCACGGGCCGCCGTACACCCGAAACAGGTTGCCATGACCACAGCCGATCTTCGCAACGAAGAGCGACATGCCGTCACTGGCGGATTCACTGACCTCGGGTTTGTTGCTACCAACTCGAAGAGCGTCCCCAATGAACTGAGGAAGCTCATCGGAGGCAGGATCAGGGATACCGTGATCTGCGCCACGGGCCCGACGTCGTGTTCAGCGCGACCACAAAGGGCCGCCGAGCGATCCCTTGCGCAAAGGCATAGTGTAGAATTCTGCGCCTTATCGAAATCGATCCGCACCGCGTCAACAAGGATCGAAGCCACGCTCGCAGGGCGAGGGGCAAATCCGAGGAAGTGCCATCCGACGATTTTGTCGAATTCCGAAAAATCTCCGATCCGATGCTTCACGCGACGGGCCAAGGGACTAACGAGTTCTCTGCCTTGGCGACTGGCAGTTATCCGGAATCGTGAGATCGGAACCCGACTGACAGTTGAGTTTCGGGCGTTGTCAGTCGGATCATCATTCACCACGGACTCGGAATTCTGGCGAGGCCAAAAGGTCCGGATCGGCGGTCAGGTTCTTTCAATCCTTAAAGCCGATAATATATATTATGTTAAAAAAAGTATTTCCGGAAAGTTGAAAAATAGCGTATAATAATTTGTTATTTAGTCTGTTTTTAAAAAAACCTGATTTCGACCCCGACGTCAGCTTAAAGCTCTTTGTCGTTGGCCGCACAGCCGAAACAATGACACCCGACCAAATTCACACCCGTCAAATTTCTGGGGTTTTCCCCGGAGATCGCGTGAAACGACTTTCCAGAATCCGGAATTGCAACATCGCCTCTTTCAGGTCGCATTCCGTGGAAAAGTCGAGACCCAAGTCACAGCACCACCTGTCTGGCAAATCCCACTTGCTCGTGCCGTCGGCCCCAATCCGTTTGTCGGGGAAAGACGGTTGCTGTAATACCGTTGCAGTCGGGATGTTTGGGCCCCATCGTCCAGGGTCAACGACAACTGAAATCAGGAGAAAGAGATGATCACGCGACTGCTCTTGAAGTCCGCCCTAGGCGGAGCGTTTTTCGTTGCCGCAAGTTCGGCAGGCGTTGCCGAGGAATACAGCTTCAAATTGCACCATCTTCTGAGCGCAAAGGCACCGGCCCAGACACAAATGCTGGAACCATGGGCTCGATCGGTCGAGGAAAATTCCGGCGGCAAGGTCAAGATTGAAATCTTTCCGGCAATGACGCTTGGGGGTCGGCCACCGGAATTGATCCAGCAGGCCCGAGACGGGGTTGTCGACATAGTTTGGACCGTCAACGGCTACACGCCCGGTCTGTTCCCGCGGACGGAGGTTTTCGAACTGCCGACCGTTTACAAGAATGATCCGGTGGCTGCGAATCTGGCCCTTTTCGACTTGTTTGAGAGCGACCTGAGAGACGAATACACGGGTGTCGAGGTCATGTTTTTGCATGTTCATGCCGGCCAGGCCATTCACATGCGCGACAAGGAAGTTCGCTCTCCTGCCGACCTGGCTGGAACGAAGATGAGGATTCCGACGCGAACTGGTGCGTGGATTATCGAAGCGCTCGGGGCAGCCCCTGTCGCCATGCCGGTCCCTGAATTGCCCCCTGCCCTGCAGAAAGGTGTTGTCGACGGTGCCTTCATTCCCTGGGAGATCATTCCGCCACTCAAGATCCAGGAACAGACCGAATTCCAGATCGAAGGCGCCGAAATGGAACGCTTCGGTACCACGACATTCCAGGTTTCGATGAACAAGGCACGCTGGGATGGTCTCCCTGAAGACGTTCAGCAGGCCTTCAGGCAAGCGTCTGGCCGGGACTGGTGGGCAGAGGTCGGCCGAGTCTGGCGCGCTACCGACGATTTTGGAATTGATCTCGCGGTCAAGGCCGGAAACACGCACATCGTGTTGACCGAAAACGAAACTCAAGCGTTTCGTGACGCCTTGGCACCTGTCGTCGATCGTTGGGTCGACGAAGTCACCGGCAAGGGGATCGATGGTTCTGCCCTCGTTCAGAAGGCGCGCGATCTGATCGCCGCAAATACCGGTTCATGATTCTTGGACAAGACTGAATCCGGCCGCCTCGGCATGATAGTCGGGGCGGCTGAACGTTTGATCACTGGTTGGGCGATACTTGGCGGCATCGTCCTGACCGCGGTCGTGGTGATGAACGTTGCGTCAGTACTCGGCGGAGTTTTTTGGGTTCCCTTTCCTGGCGATTTCGAACTGACCCAGATAGGGGTCGCGATCGCCGCATTCTCATTCTTGCCCTATTGCCAACTCACAGGCAGCAACGTCACGGCCGATATCTTCTCTTCAAACGCCGGACCACGGTTGCTGGCAATCTTCAGCATTCTGGCTTCAATCATTGCGTTCCTTTTCAGTGTTCTGCTGCTCTGGAGAATGTGGGGCGGCATGCTGGACCAGAAAACCTATGGCTATGTGACGGCAATCGTGCAGTTTCCGGTCTGGATCGCCTATATCCCGATCCTGATCTCGATGATCCTGCTGGCAGTCGCGGCCGCGATTACTCTGATCGACGGTGAACGATCTGCAGGGGGCCATGAATCTCATGGCTGACACCATTTCCTTAGGAATTGTATCGCTTTTGGTCCTGGTTTTCCTGATCGCCATCAGAGTACCGATCGCTTACGCGATGATCCTTGTGGGTGGTGTCGGAATTGCACTGGTTAATGGAATTGCGCCGGTCTTCAACCAACTCAAGACATTGGCCTATGGACAGTTTGCTATCTACGATCTTTCAGTCGTTCCAATGTTCATCCTCATGGGAGCACTTGCGTCGAAGGCAGGGCTGAGTACAGCCCTTTTCCGGGCCGCCAATGCATGGCTAGGATGGCTGAGAGGTGGAACTGCAATGGCCGCGATTGCGGCCTGTGCCGGATTCGGGGCGGTTTGCGGTTCGTCGCTTGCTACGGCATCTACGATGGGGCGGGTTGCCCTGCCCGAACTCCGGCGATTCAAGTATTCAGGATCACTCGCCACCGGATCGCTGGCCGCGGGAGGCGTGCTCGGAATCCTGATCCCGCCGAGTGTCGTTCTGATCATCTACGCGATCATCGTTGAAGCCAACATTGTCACGATGTTTGCGGCGGCTCTTGTTCCGGGAATCCTCGCCGTAATCCTTTTTCTCCTCACTATCGCCGTCATCGTTCAGGTCCGCCCGGAATCCGGTCCTCGACACTCCGGCGTTGATGCGACCGAATTCCGGCAGGCCACCGCTGGCGTCATTCCGGTCCTTGTCGTTTTCGGCGTCGTACTCGGTGGGATTTATGGCGGCTTCTACAACCCAACGCCGGCGGCGGCAGTGGGTGTGGCGCTGGTCTGGCTCTACGGAACTGCCTCAGGCCAACTCAAGCTCCGATCGCTGATCGACGCCCTGAAAGAAACGGCTCGAATGGCCGGCATGATCTATCTGATTCTACTCGGCGCAGAACTCATGAAGATCTACTTGAGTCGCATCGGTCTGCCGCAGGCGACTGCCGATTGGATCGTCGCGACCGGCATGGCCCCGATGACCGTCATGGTTCTTCTCCTGCTGGCACTAGTCGCCCTCGGTTGCCTTATGGACAGCCTGTCCATGATTTTGCTGGTTATTCCGTTTTTCTGGCCCGTCCTTGTGGACCTGAACGGCGGGCTCTACATGTCCGCGGATGGATCCGGATTCGGAATGAGTACGGAAGATCTGAAGATCTGGTTCGGAATCCTCGCATTGATCGTTGTCGAACTTGGGCTGATAACGCCGCCAGTCGGCATGAACGTCTTTGTCATCTCTGCGCTAGCCAAGGGCATCCCGATGTCGGAAACATTCAGAGGTGTGGTCCCGTTCTTCGGAGCTGAAGTGGCCAGAGTTGCCGTATTGGCGGCCTTTCCGGCTATTTCACTCTGGCTACCGCGGGTCCTGGGCGTCTGATCCGCTCGGTTCCCGCCGACAGTCCACCAACCGGAATGTCCCGCTACAACTCTTCACCGTCGAAGTAGTCTACCTGGCTTGACAATCTTCCCACGAATCTCAAGTGGGCATTCATGAAATCCGGACCGGGCTGGATTGCGACAGCGGCAAATTTGCCGCTGTCCGGATATTCAACCACGTCCGGATCATTGCGTGTGGAAATCGACAGGTATCGGAGTGAACTCGAGCCGGTGTTTATCAGTTGGTGGGCCGTATCCGGACCACCCTTGGGGGCGCCGCAGATGTCGCCAGCCTTTACGGATGATTCCGTTTCACCGTAGCGATAGACCCCCTCGCCTTCGAGAATGACGAACATTTCATCATTGCCGAGGTGATTGTGAAATGGAAAGGCCCGTCGTCCGGGTTCCACCACCGTATACATGCAGCCCAATTGTGTCAGCCCGATCCGATCGGCAATCGGCGCCACTGTCGCGCCAAATCGAGTCGATCCTTCCGGTATTCGCGAAAATCCCTTGACCTCTGAAAGCCCGACAACATTTTGGCTCATTCCCGTCTCCCTTTCTGTTGCCGCCTGTTTGGCGGATCCACCGATTTGTTGTGCCGTTTGTATGTGTCTGATAGCGAAGTCGGAGCGTGCCATACCTCCCGACATAGGCCCATGAACACGAAACCCAGCGGCGCAACAAGGCTCAAGCTGACAAAAGGGTCCGAGAAATGAAGTCAATTCTGGTGTTGAATGGACCCAATCTGAACCTGCTCGGTACGCGTGAGCCGGAGATTTATGGCAGCACGACGCTTGCCGACATTGAGGCCTTGTGCATCTCCCACGGTCAGTCCGTTGGAGTCAGTGTTGAATGTCGACAATCCAACCACGAAGGAACGTTAATAGACTGGATCCAGAATTCCGTTGGTGCCCATGCCGGAATCGTGCTCAATCCGGGCGGATACGCGCACACATCGATTGCACTGATGGACGCAATACTGGGAACTGATGTCCTGGTCATCGAAGTGCATGTAAGCGATATCTACAAACGCGAGCCTTTCCGTCACCGATCATACACCTCCAAGGCGGCACGCCAAGTCATCTGCGGTCGGGGAGCCCAAGGGTATATTGACGCGATCAATGCGCTTCTGACGCTGACTGATTAGCCGGCGTATTGGTCCCTCCGAACATACGTTCTGGTCTTTCGCGACATCTCCTCCCTCTTCCTCACCGTCAGTTTGGCGAAGTCCGTCGAGGACTTGCACCAAAGACCTGACCGACCACAGGGGGGTCGGTTCCTGTAGGGGCGAAATGACACTCCAAGCATTTGCTCGTCGCCTCTCGTCGCAATCACGGGCGATGTCCGCGCATTTGATGCTGAGCGCTGCGAGGATGCACTTTCATCCGGCTGCCGGTGCCGTTCATGCCTTGCTGTGCAGATGAGCCGCAAGAGGCCCGAGTGCAATCAGCAAGAGCGGCTGCATCATTCTGCTCCAATCCATTTCATGCCGTAGTCATTGCCCGGATCGCGATACATGCTGTGGGCGTGCTCCTGGTCCCGCTGTTCGGCCAGCGTGTCCTGGGGAGCATATTCGATGATCGTCGAAGGCGCAGTAATTCGGAAGTAGGCGAAACCCGGCGCGTCCTGCGGTCCCCACCAGCCGAAATAGGTGTCGTCGAGTTCGGCCATGACCGTTTCCATCTTTGCCGCATTGTCGTCGTCGTTGATGAAGCCGAGGCGTGTTTGGATCAGCGCGATCAGCAATTCTCTCTGTGTCTCAGACAGATCGCTGCCCTTGATGCCTTCGGGCGCAACGGTGGTGCCGTATTCACCTGGGCCCAGGAGAAGGTTCATGGCCTTGTCACTGCGGATGGCCTGTGCCTTTTGAACTTCGCCCAGGCTCTCAAGCAAGACCTGCGCGGCGTTGACTTCATCCTCCACGATGAACTCCTGCTTGCCGTCATGTTCGATGTAGAGCGGCTGCCCGCCTGTCAGCATGGGCGAGAAGGTCACATCAGCCCCGTAGATCGTCACGTTGATGCCAAGGTGATGACCACCGAATTGGAACATCCAGGGCTTGGCCGAGGAAGGCTCTCCCAAAATGGCGACGTAGAAATGGTCTACGCCATATTTGTTGAACCAGTGGTCTGTCGGAAAGGTCTGCTCTGCGGCCAGTTGGTATTCAAGGTTTAGAATGCCGCGGGGGCTCATGATCTCGGCCAGAAGCGCATCCATCAAAGCATGTTGCTCTGCGCTGAGCACGCTCAGCTTCAGCCCGCCGCGAGGGATCATGCCTTCGGGAAAATTGGACCAGTTGGAGCGCTGCGCGTTGTCGGTGAAGGCATAAGTCGCCTTGCTGCGCTGCCCGGCATCCAGCGCTTCGAGGAAAGCCTTGGCCGCTGCGGTAATCGCCTCTGTCTTGGCATCGGTTGTCCGGGGCTGGAAATTGTCGCGAAGCCGAATTTCAACCGGCGCGGTATTCACGCCAAAAACGATACCCGTTGTCAATCGGGGTTGTACGAACACAAAGGTCATGAAAGCGATCAGAACGATGGCCAACAAGCCTAGGGCCTTTAGAGCAATTCTCATGTGTGCCTCCTGCCATGAGGAAATTGTGTAACAGCCGCAATCGGAGAAGGTCGCCTTGCTCTTCAACCTCATCGGAGGGTGGAATCGATTCCGGTACGGGTTTATCTATTTGATCGTCGCCTCTCGTCGCATTCACGGACGATTGTCTACGCATTTGATGCTGAGCATTGCGAGAACGCAAATTTATCCAGCTTGCCTGTGCCGTTTCACGATGTCGAGGACGATTTTCTCGCTGATTCCGATGTCACGGGCGATGTTCTGCTCACCTATTCCGCCCGGCGTCAAACCCGTCAGGAACACCTTGTCGCACTGCGCGGAGAACTACGGCAACCGGATGTTCACGCACAAGCGGGCGCCGGATGAAGTCCTGGCTGGCAGACCAGGCCGAGGCTATCCAATCAAGCGAAGAACTCGTGCGGTTTTCGTGAAGGAGTGCCGGCGCAGGCAGATTGGTCTGCCCGGCATATCGACCATCGAGAAGCTCTGCGCCGATGCGCTTGTTGCAGTGGAGCGTCGGATCGAGGCCCAAATTGCTGCGCGCCTCGATGACAGGATGCGGATTGTCGTAAACTGAAGGACATGAGGCTGTCGCGACATCTCCTCCCTCTTCCTCACCGTCAGCTGGGCGAAGTCCGTCGAGGCCTTGCGCCAAAGACCTGACCGTTGACGGGCTTCAGATGTGACGACCGGTCATTGCCGGTTCCGAATGATGGGTCTCTTTCCGGCCGGGTGATCTCGGCGGCGACAAGAAAATGCCCGCAAGAGCCGTGTCTGTCGCGGGCGCGCACCGCGTAGGCGTACCTGAGGTCTCGATAGCGAACCGACAATCCGATGCGAGGAAATGTCCACGCAAGCATCGACTGTTTGGGGTCGGTTCCGGGGCAGAATCCTACCCTAAGGATTTTTAGGTGCCGTTTCACGATATCGAGGACGGTATTCTTGCTGATTCCGAGGTCACGGGCGATCCAGCGATAACTTCGCCCTTCACTGACCGCCTGAAGCACTTTCGGTGCAAGTCTGTCCGACTTTGGCCGTTGCCCGGGTTGACGCCCAAGTTTCTTCCCCCGGCGCCTTCGTGGCGGCCAGCCCCGATTTCACCCGCTCGCTGATCAGGTCGTGCTCGAACTGAGCGACCCCGGCCAACATGGTGGCCATCATCTGTCCGCGCGGCGTGTCGAGTTCAAGGTCATGCCGTTCATGGCGACAACCGAGACCTTCCATTCCGCCAGCCGGTGCAGCGTGCCGAACAGGACCTGTGTCGATCGTCCCCAACGGGGTCGATTCCGGTACGGGGCGAAATGACACTCTTAGCATTTGGCCTTCGCCTCTCGTCGCAATCACGAGCGATTGTCCGCACATTTGATGCTGATCGCTGCGAGAATGCACTTTCATCCGGCTTGCCCGTGCCGTTTTACGACATCGAGGACAGTTTCCTTACTGATTCCGAGATCACGGGCAATTCAGCGGTAGCTTCGTCCCTCGCTGACGGCCTGAAGGACCTTGAGCGCGAGCCTGTCTGATTTTGGCCGCTTTACGTGGAACAAGGTCGGCATACTGGCGGCAGCTATTTGGCCACCGCTGCGGATCTCGCACCTGTGGCCGAACACGCGATTTACCGTCAAAACCAGAGGTAAGAGCCGGATGGTTCAACGACCACGTCCGGATCTGTGCAGGGGGCACCGGGTAACCGACGTTCCAACCGCGACAGTCTCGTGTGAGCGGAACCACGTCGGCTTCGTCGCGCATCAGCTGCCCGGCGGCCTCGCAAGAATCAGATGGAACCGGAGCGTTTCGCAGTATTGCCCCGAACGATCGTGGGCGAGCAGCGACGCCATGAGGTCTGCCTCGAACTGGACCCGGTTCCCCGCGAGGACGCCGGGCGAAGCGAAGGAAGTCGAATAGAGATACCCGAGTAGCGCCTTCAACGACCATTCATGATCGACTTCGAACATCGTCTCCTCGACTGCATAGCCGAGCAGTTCCAGCACTGCTTGATGCGGTTCGCCCGGGGTCTGGAACAAGCCGGTTCCCGCACGGCGGTTCTCACCGCACCAATGCCGGATAACATCGCGGACGACACCATGCCACGGCTCTTCCCCGTGCCACAGGCTGGTGCTGCCGAGAATTACCAACGTTCCCCCGGGGACCAGAAGGTCACGTGCGACCGTCCTCGCCACCAATTGCCGATCCATCCAGTGAAAGCTCGCTCCGGCGGTAACGAAATCGAAGACTCCGTAGGTCCCGTCAATCTCCTCCGCAGTGGCTTGGACGAACCGGATATCCGACGAGTTCAGGCGCGCGGCCTTGCGCTTCGCGTGCTCCAGCATGTCGGGATCGGGGTCGACCGCGACAACCGAGGAAAGATGAGGCAGCAGTCGAAGGAACACCTCCCCCGTCCCGCAGCCCAGATCAAGGAGGCGCTTTCGCCCATCGAGACCGCACTCGGCTACCACCTGGTTCATGAGTTCCTTCGGGTACGGAACACGGAAGTCCGCGTAGAAGGACGCTGCCGTTTGAAAGATCGACCTCATGGGGTCGATTCCGGGGGCGAAATGACACTAAGTATTTTGTCTTCGCCTCTTGTCGCATTCACGGGTGATTGTCCGCGCATTTGACGCTGAGCGTTGCGAGAATGCACATTTGTCCGGATTGCCTGTGCCGTTTTACGACGTCGAGGACGGTATTCTTGCTGATCAGGTCACGTTCGAATTGAGCGATCCCAGCCATGGAGAATGCGGACACGTGGCCGGAAACGGAACGATTTGCATTTCCTATTTGACCTGGGCCACCGAATATTGGGAGGCACCATGCATCGCCGTCTCGCGACACTGAGGGATGTTTTGGAGTCATCGATCGCGCTTGTGTCGCAATTCCGTGCTGAATGCAGGGGAATGGTCCCGTCCCCTACCCCTCCATGGCTTTTGCCACCTCAGCCGCGAAATCTTCCTGCTCTTTTTCGATGCCTTCGCCGACTTCAAACCTGGCGAATCCGACGATTGTAATTCCTGTCCGTTCGGCAACAGTTCTGACAGTCTCATCGGAATTCATCACAAACTTCTGATCCAGCAAAATCGATTCTTCGCGAAATTTCCGCCAGCGCCCCGCAGTGATTTTTTCGATGGCGGATTCAGGTTTCCCGGACTGCCGGGCCTGATCGGCAATTATCGTTTTCTCTCGATCGGCGACCGACGGGTCAAGGTTTTCCTCGGACAGTGCAATCGGGTTTGACGCGGCGACATGCATCGCGATCTGCCGCGCCGTCACCGTATCGCTGCCTGTGATGGCGACCAGGGTTCCGATCTTTCCCAAGCCCTCCGTCACGGAATTGTGGATGTAATGGGCAACATGTTCGCCTTCCAAACGAACCATTCGCCGGACACTCATGTTTTCGCCAATAGTCGCAATCTTTTCGACAACCGCGTCCTCGACTGTACCGTCACCCAGGCGGGCGGCGCGAAGGGTGTCTACGTCTTCGACAGCGAGGGCCGCTCGGGAAACCTCGCGCACGAGTTGCTGGAATTCTTTGTTGTTGGCAACAAAGTCTGTTTCGGCATTGACCTCTACGAGTGCCGCCGTGCCGCTGTCAACTGCGACGCCAACCAGTCCTTCAGCAGCTGTTCGGCCTGACTTTTTTGCGGCTTTCGCCAGACCTTTGGTGCGCAACCAGTCCAACGCCGCTTCCATGTCACCATCACATGCTACGAGAGCCCGCTTGGCATCCATCATGCCGGCACCTGACTTGTCGCGAAGCTGCTTCACCTGTACAGCCGGAATAGACATTTGCTGTTCTCCCGAGTTCTCAAGCCCTGTAAGGTTTTTCATCAACTGGCAGTATCATCCATCGGCCGAGCGACGGCTTTCCCAAATCGACCTCTCAATTCACTGCCGCAAAATTCTGTTCAACAAACCGGCCGGCCCTGAAGTCAATTCGACGCGGGTCGGTTTTCCGGCTCGACTTCGGCGGTTGGGTCTGAATGGGAGTCGGAGGATTCGGCGCCCGTGTCTTCGGCGGTTTCGTCATTGCCTTCCCCGGGTTCTTCCACCGTTTCGTCACGCGCTTCAACGCTTTCCTCTGTCGAGGCTGCTGGGCTTTTTTCCGTTTCAGAATCGACAGTCGTGCCCGCTTCACTGGTTTCGCCGGTTTCACCAGCTTCAACGCTTACACTTCCATCATCGCTCCTACCGTCTTCGCTGCTCGCACCGTCTTCGCTGCTCGCACCGTCTTCGCCCGGAATGACTTCCAGGTTGCCGATATCGATTCCAGCGGAGCCCATCTTCTCTTCGACTCCGGCTAGGGCAGCTCGAGCAATGAGATCGCAGTAGAGCCCGACTGCACGGGACGCATCGTCGTTCCCGGGCACCAAGTAATCAATTCCTTCCGGGGCACAATTGGTGTCGACAACAGCCACCACCGGAATCCCCAGCTTGTTTGCCTCGGCCACCGCCAAGGCTTCCTTCTTGACGTCGATGACAAACAAAATGTCAGGGACGCCGCCCATTTCCCGGATACCGCCCAAGGATGCCTGCAGCTTGCGCTGTTCCCGCTCCATGCCGAGACGTTCCTTCTTGGTCATTCCTTCGGTACCCGACGCGAGTTTTTCGTCGATGTCGTCCAGGCGACCAATGGAGTTGGACACCGTTTTCCAGTTTGTCAGTGTGCCGCCGAGCCAGCGATGATTGACATGGAATTGAGCCGATCGTCGCGCTGCCTCGGCGACGGGCTTCTGGGCTTGGCGTTTCGTACCCACGAGGAGCAGCCGTCCACCACCGGCGACAGTCGAACGGATGGTGTCCAAGGCCTCGGCGAGCATCGGAACGGTTTGGGTCAGATCGACGATATGGATCCCGTTGCGAGCTCCGTAGATGTAACGACCCATCCGTGGGTTCCACCGGTGCGTCTGATGTCCAAAATGCACACCAGCCTCCAAAAGCTGGCGCAGAGTAAACTCGGGAATTGGCATTGTCTTTCCTTTCCGGTTTGGCCTCAGCGGGGAAAGAAACGACGTTCAACCGGAGGGCATTGACCGAATTTTACGCCAATGCCCGACCCCGCCTGCGGAATGGGCGGCAGTTAATGCACACGCTTCGAATTGGCAAGCGGCGATTGCGGGATCTGGCAGTACGAACAAAACGGCATGGCGGACTCCGTCGGATGCGCCGCCGCTCACTCGGCGGTGAACAACGGACAATCGGGGTGCAAGCGGAATTCAAGGAGATCAAACGAGTCGATTGCGGAGACGTCCGAAGTGTAGGGCATATATTGGGATCCGGGGCAACTTTCAGTTTCGTTGCCCAAACATTTCAACTCCATCATCAACTGGCGAACGATAAAAACGCATGTCGAATTCACTATCTTCGACAATGCCATCATCTGAAGTCGTCGAACGGACCTGGTCGCCGCCGTTGGCAAGTCGGGCCGGACAATTGCACTTCGGGCGTTTTCCCCTGCCTCTTCCCGTGAACACCCTGACAGGACCGGTCCACGTCAGGAACAGCCAGAACTCGACTGCCCGTCCGATCGTACGGATTTTGACGACTCGGCGACGACGACACAACCAGATCGGTGTGCCGACGGGGATAGTCCCCTCAGGTCACCTGCTTTCCGAATCCAGCGTTGGCCAGTAGGCTGGATCAATTGCAATCGAAACTGGTCACGGAGGCCATGACACAACCGATTCTCTGTATCGGGTCCATGCATTGGGATCTGATCGGAAGAACTGACGCCGCAGTCTCGACCGGTGCTGACGTCCCTGGCCGCATTTCTCGTCAACCAGGTGGTGTCGCCCTGAATGTGGCGATCGGCCTCCGGCGGTACGACATGGAAGTTGTCTTGTTGTCCGCAGTCGGACAGGATCGAGATGGAGACTCCCTTCTTGCCTTCGCTTCAAATCGAGGAGTGACCGTCGATCACGTTCAGCGGATGGCTGAACGGTCTACCGGCCGGTATGTCGCCATCGAATGCCGAGGACAACTTCACGCCGCCGTCGCCGATGTCCGAACGGTCGAAACCGCGGCGGCGCGCCTGCTCGACCCCTTGACGAGCGGTCGATTGACCTCCGAACAAGGTCCATGGACCGGAACGGTGGTCATCGACGGAAACTTGCCCGAGACATTGCTCCAGGACTGGTCAGTCCACCCTGCATTGTCCCTGGCTGATCTGAGGCTTGTCTCCGCTTCGCCGGCGAAGGTCAGACGCTTGCGACCTTTTCTCGAACTGCCGGGAGCAACCCTCTACTTGAACAGGCTCGAGGCCGGTCAAATGTGCGGCCGGGAGTTTCCCACCGCACGGGCCGCGGTCCAGACTCTGTCTATGTTCAGCCCGGCACATATCGTCGTCACCGACGGTGAGCGCGGAATCGCGGCAAAGACAGGTCGGCAGGTGTTGACAGTTCAACCTGATGGTGTCCGAGCCATTCAGTCGACAGGAGCCGGTGATGTCTTTGTCGCGGCCCATATTCATGCAGAGTCTCAACAGTTGTCTCCGATGGAGGCATTGACCGTGGCCGCAAGGTCCGCAACCTGGCACGTCGGTGGAACGGATTGCCGGCCATGACAGTGCGACAACCGGCATTTGGATCCATCGCGCCTGTTTTCAGCCCAAGTGTCGATGCTGCAAGACAGGCCGGGGCTCCTGTCGTTGCGCTGGAAAGTACTGTCATTTCCCACGGACTACCGTTTCCGAGAAACCTGGAAACCGCGTTGGCGGTCGAAGACCTGATACGTGCTGAAGGTGCGACACCTGCAACAATTGCATGTTTTGCCGGTCAGTTACGAGTAGGGCTTGAAGCGGGTGATCTCGAGTTCCTGGCACGATCCCGCGGTGTCTCAAAACTCTCTCGTAGCGACCTTGCCCATGCCATCGTGTCGGGAGCCAATGGCTCAATGACCGTGGCCGCAACGATGGTTGTGGCCAGGCTCGCTGGCATCGGTGTATTCGCGACAGGAGGAATTGGTGGAGTTCACCGAGGCGCACCGGAATCTTTCGACGTCTCTGCTGACCTGCGCGAATTGGCTACAACTTCGGTGACGGTTGTCTCGGCCGGTGCCAAAGCGATTCTTGACCTTCCCAAGACCTTGGAGACCCTGGAAAGTCTCGGAGTCCCCGTCTTGGTCTTCCAGTCTGATGAATTTCCTGCATTCTGGTCAAGGAAGTCCGGATTGCCTTCGCCCCTGCGAGTGGATTCCATTGAGGAAATTGTCAGGATGCACCGGGTTCGCGCGGACCTTGGTCTGGCAGGCGGGCAACTGATTGCAAACCCGATCCCGGTCGCTGACGAAGTTTCGGCATCCGTCATAGAATCCGCCGTCGAATCCGCCGTCAAAGATGCTTCAGCACTCGGAATCCGCTCTAAGGCCCTGACACCCTTTCTTCTTGAACGGGTCCGAGTGGCGACAGACGGGAAATCGCTTGCCGCGAACGTCGCACTCCTCAAAAACAACGCCCGCCTCGCGGCCCGGATCGCTATCCGACTTGCGGAGAACCCGGTCATCGATTGACCCTTCTTCGGATCCCCCTTTCAGTCCGATATTTTGTCAACAAAGCGTCTAGCGGGGTGAATATGCGTGATCCGTTCCTGACACCGATCGATTCCACGATGTCTTTCGGCAGATCACCTGTGCGGACTTTTCCTCAGGCGTGTCTTCCAGAAACGATCTTCCTTCAAGGCAGGAAGCTCAAGGCTTCCGCACACAATGGAAAAGCCACATATCCGAAAGTAACCGTGTCATGGTGAACCTGTCATGACGATTCTTGCGCAATGGAATAGTTTTCCGTAGGATTTCCGCGGTGAATTCCCGGTCGGTCCAGCCCGGCCGATAGCCTGGCCGAAAGACCCCTCACACTGCCGGGCACGTCAAAGACGCGGATCAATGTCATGCGCACCAATTTTCTGACCGGACTCGCCGTTGTTCTCCCGGTTCTGCTCACCTTTTACGTCGTGTGGACGTTTGCCGGATTTGTCGACGACCGAATTCTTCCGCTTGTCCCGGACGCCTTCAATCCGTTGATGCACTATGAAGTTGAGATCCGGGGAATCGGCATCCTCGTTTTCGTCATTTTCACAACAATCATCGGTGCCATCGCCAAGGGATATGTTGGACGACAGATCGTCGGCCTGGGTGAGGCGGTCGTCTCACGAACACCAGTCGTTCGTTGGATCTACAACAGTGTCAAACAGATCGTCGAAACGATTTTGAACCAGCAAAACACGACGTTTGAGCAAGCCTGCCTCGTGGAATATCCTCGCCGGGGTATCTGGGCGGTCGCGTTCATTTCAACCGAAACCCGAGGAGAAGTCGCCGACAAGGCCGCTGATGATGACATGCTGAGCGTTTTCTTGCCGACGACTCCGAATCCGACTTCGGGATTTCTCCTGTTCGTGCCAAAGAAAGATGTCGTTGTCCTCGACATGGAACTGGAAGACGCGGCAAAGCTTGTCATTTCGGCGGGCCTGGTCGTACCTCCTACAAAAGGGGAAGTCCTTTCGTACCCCAAAAAAGAAGCGCCCGGGAAAGACCCTGCCGCCCCCGATGTACTGGGACATCGAATTCCCGAAGCCAAGGCTTAACCTGACCGCACGGACCGGCCTGCCGGCCCGTGTCCAACGGCCTTCTGTACTTGGCAGCAGTGTGGATACTTTTGCTGCCCAGAGACCGGTTCACACAGGCTGCCGGATATTCCGGATTCAGCAATGCTGGCCGGAGACACCACCAGAACCCGTCCGAACTTTGTGTCTTCCCAGTCCGTCTACGCCGCGTGGATCCGGAAGGAACGGACGGCGCCAGGATTCGCGGATTCCCGGAGTCTCGCCAGCGTCAACCGATGTCCCCGCTCCCTTGAGGGTCGCCGTCCCGAACTCTGTTATCCCTCGTACCACCAGACGCTTGGAAGGAATCCAAGCCAGTCTCCGTACATGGGCAGCTGCTTGGAGTACTTGAGTTCACTCTTATGGGCGAGGAACGACAGCGTCGAATACCAGGTCGGAATGACATAGCGTCCTGATGTCAGAATGCGGTCGAGGGCCTTGACTGCGGCCACAAATTCCTTCTGATCCTTGGCTGAAAGCATGGTGTCGATCATTGCTTCCGCCGCCGGGCTGTCGATCCCCATGTAGTTTCGCGTCCCCGGCTTGGTGACGCCTTCCGACCCCCAGTAAAGTCGCTGTTCGTTGCCCGGTGACAGAGACAGTCCTCGGCGATAATTGGTCATGTCGAAATCGTAGACGCTGGTCCGTTCCTTGTATTGGGCACCATCAACGAGGGTGATGGTCGTGGCGATACCCAGTCGTTTCAGCGCATCGGAATAGATGTTCAGGATTGCTTCGTTTTCGGTGGCCCCGGATCGCACCAGGAATTCGATCTCGAACGCCGCGCCAGATCCATTCCGGAGGACGCCATCCTCAACGTGCCAGCCTGCGGTTGTCAGAAGTTCGGCGGCGCGTCGGAGATTCGTGCGATTCCGTTCGCCACCATCGGAAACAGGCAAACTGTAGCCGTCCAATGCCCCTGGAAGCAGATCGTCCGCAAAAGGCATGAGCAGTTGCCGGACGCGGCCCTCGGCAGGGCCCTGCGACATGCCAAGAACGGAATTTGAAAAGTAGGAAGAAATCCTGGGGAGCTTGCCGCCATTGAGTGTCCTGTTGATGAACTCGAAATTGAACGCGTGGATCAATGCGTCTCGAACGCGCCAATCCCTGAACTTTTCCTTTCGCGTATTGAAAACGAACCCGCGAATTCCGGATGGACGCCGGTGCGGAATCTCCGATTTTACAACGTCGCCTGATCGGACCCGCGGGAAATCGTAGGCCGAATCCCACTTTCCTGCATTCCACTCCCGGTAGATCGAGGTTTCACCAGCCTTGAAAGCTTCGAAAATGACATCTCCGTCACCAAAGTACTCGTACCGGATTTCGTCAAAATTGTGACGACCACGATTGAAGGCGAGATGGCGCCCCCAGTAGTCCGGGTTCCGTTTGAAAGTGACGAACCGCCCGGCTTCGAAACCATCAATCACATAGGGACCAGTCCCGACGACAGTGTCCAGCGAACTCTCGGCGAAATTGCGTCCTTCCCAGTCGGCTTTACGGAGGACCGGTCTCAGCCCCATGATCAGTGCGAGCTCCAGATCGACAGTATTGAACGTAAACCGGACAGAACGCGGGCCGGTCTGTTCCGCATGCGCGACCTTCTTCCAAGCGTTTTGATATCGGGGATGACCAACGGTCCCCAAGGTTTCAAATGACCAAAGGACGTCCTCCACTGTTACCGGTGATCCGTCGGAGAATTGCGCCTCGGGCCGCAGGGTGAATTCCACCCACTGCCGATTCGGCCCGGTCTCGATTGATTCGGCAAGAAGCCCGTAGAGAGCGAATGGTTCGTCCCAATTGCGTCCCATGAGCGATTCCACAACATGGGCTCGAACGCCCCAGGGCGCCCGACCCTTGAGGATATAGGGGTTTAAGGAGTCAAATCCTCCGGCCTCGCCGAAGACGATTGTTCCACCCTTCGGAGCCTCGGAATTCGCATAGGGCAGCGAGACGAAGTTTTCCGGCAGTCCCGGCTCGCCATACATTGCGATACCATATCTTGGTTCCGCAGTGGCCTCCAAGACAACAAGTGACACAACGAACGCCAAGCCCAGAGGGCTGACAATCGATGGAAATCGGGTATGGAACATCTCGGTAGGGTCTCCGTGTTTCGAGTAACGGATCCAAATCCCGTTCGGCGATCCGTTGTTGGTGTGGCCTAAATGTCGATTGGCCGCGCATTCGTCAATCATCGGTTGAATTCGCGCACGGGGAACACTAAAATTTGAGAACTGCTCGATAGGTTTCTTGCCTGTATGAAACCTGCCTCAACTGCTATGCGCCTCCCCCGGGAGGCGCATTTTTTCTGTGTCGATGACCCTGGACCGGGGAATGGCGTCCGGACGTCATTGAAGGCCAAGCCTGTCGGAGTGCCCGTTCCGGCTCCCAAAGGGCGTTGCGCATGGCTGACGCCGGACTACAATCCGTGAGGCGAGACCGGCCGCTTCGCACGGGTCGAATATCGTCCGGCACGATTCGCCTGTCATCTTTGACGTACGGTGTTCGATGATCCAGGTTGACGTCCTTTCCGATCCGATCTGTCCTTGGTGCTACATCGGCAAACGCAAGATCGACCAGGCGCTGAACTTGGTTGAGACAGGAAACTATATCCTGAACTGGCACCCGTTCCAGTTGAATCCGGACATGCCCAAGCCCGGAATGGATCGTCATCTCTATCTCGAGTCGAAATTCGGTGGAGCTGAGTCGGCACGCCGGGCCTATGGAGCCGTCAAAGCGGCAGCAACCGAATGCGGTCTGCGAATGCAACTGGACAGAATCTTCAGAACTCCCAATACGCTGGACGCCCATCGGCTGATTTACTGGGCGGGCGCCAACGGCAGGCAAGGCGAGTTGGTTGACCGGTTGTTTCACGCCTACTTCGTCGCCGGACTGGATATTGGAAATCCGCAGGTCTTGACAGAGATTGCCGGCGAGTCCGGCCTTGACGCGAACGACATCGCGCAAAGACTGAAGACGGAAGAGGACAAGGATCGCATTCGGATCCTGGACAGCACTTTTCGGGCAGCGGGCGTTCGCGGCGTCCCCTGTTTCCTGGTGGATGGCCGAGTGATCGCCTCCGGCGCGCAGCCTGCCGAATTCTGGCTGACGGTCTTGCCCCGCCTGGCCCGTGAACCGAATTCGCCTGCTGTCAGAACGCCGTCAGGAATCCGGAAACGCGGTTCTGCTTCGCAACCGGCCGGTACCGGTTGAAAGCAAGGTCCGATTCCTTGAGTCGCCGTTCACCGTCACTCCGCGAATTCATTGCGCTAATAGCCCTGCTGTTCTCGATGGTTGCCTTTGCCATCGACTCGATGCTGCCGTCGCTTCCCGAGATCAGTGCCGAACTCGGTCTCGCCAATGTCAATCGCGCTCAACTCGTCATCATCGTCTTTGTGTTCGGGACCGGATTCGGCCAGTTGCTGGCAGGCCCACTCTCAGATTCCTTCGGACGGAAACCGGTCATAACCATTGGACTGGGCATCTTTCTGCTGGCCAGCCTCTGGGCGTTTCTCGCCTCCTCCTTCGAGAGCCTTCTGATGGCCCGGTTCGTTCAAGGTCTCGGAATTGCGGCGCCCAGAACAGTCACACATGCCATGGTCCGCGACCTGCATTCGGGGCGCCACATGGCCCGGGTGGTTTCGTTCGCGATGATGCTGTTTGTCTTGGTCCCGGCTGTGGCGCCGTACATCGGGCAAACCATCATGCTCGCCTTTGGTTGGCGGTACATTTTCGTGGCCTTCCAGATCGGTGCCCTCATTGCCATCACATGGTTGGCAGTTCGCCAGCCTGAGACCCTTCCCCCTGACAAACGGACCCCTTTCCGCGGAAAGGTCATCGTCAGCGCGTGCCGCGAGGTATTCACGAACCGCAAGGTGGTCACCTGCACACTTGGTATGACTCTCGGATACACGTGTATCTTCGCCTATCTGGTGTCGGCCCAGCAGGTCTACGTTGTCTGGCTTGATGCCGGCTACGACTTCCCGCTCTACTTCGCCCTCACCGCCATCCTTGCCGGGGGCGCAAGCTTTCTGAACGCAGTCCTCGTGATGCGATTGGGCATGCTGTGGCTGGCAACCTTTGGCTATCTGGCCATTTTCCTGCTCTCAATCGCGTTTGGCGTTGTCATCCTGTCAGAGACATTCGGTCTTCCAACACTTCTCTGGCTGTTCGTCGGCTGGAGTACAGCCATGTTTTTTCTTCTTGGTCTTTGTCTCGCCAATCAGAATGCACTCGCTCTTGAGCCGATGGGGCACATTGCCGGAATGGCGTCGGCCATAGTCGGATCGGCAGCCAGTTTGCTTTGCGTCGTTTTCGCGATCCCGATCGGGCAATTGTTCGACGGAACGGGCCTGCCCCTGGTCGCCGGTGTCGGAATCTGTTCGGCTGCGGCCTTGGGTCTCAACCTGTCAATCTGGCGTCAGACCGTTCCGACCGTCACAGTGATGGAGACCCCTCCGGAGTCCGGGCCGAGCCCCCTTCGGCAACCCGGGCAAGATCTCGGGAAACAATGAGCGCACCTTTGACCCGGCGTTCGTCGTCCGACCAGTCACGCCGGATGGTCAACCGATCATTCCTGAGCGTCGCCAAACCGTTCTGTCGTTTGATGTAGTCGACAAGACCCACAGGATTGTCGAATCGACCTCCCCGAAATCGAATAACTGTTCCCCGTTTTCCGGCATCAAAGGATTCGATTCCCGCCTGTCGACACAGGTCCTTAATTCTTACGATTCGAAGAAGCATCCGTACTTCAGAAGGCAGCCCGCCAAAGCGGTCGATCAGTTCGGCACCGAACCCATCGATTTCCGTCCGTCCCCGGAGCATCGACATTCGCTTGTAAAGTCCCATTCGAAGCTCGTCGTCAGGCACATAATCTTCCGGGATCAGCACAGGGACAGCGAGCCGGATCACGGGTTGCCAACCGACGTCCAGTTCCTCCTCTGGCTCGGGATCGCCGGACCGGAGCCGGGTCAGCGTTTCCTCAAGCATGGCCCGGTACAATTCGACTCCAACCTCACGAATATCTCCGGACTGTTCCTCACCGAGGAGATTCCCGGCGCCCCTCATGTCGAGGTCCTGGCTGGCGAGCGACAAACCGGCGCCGAGACTGTCAAGCGATGACATGATACGGATTCGCTTTTCGGCCTGTGGGCGGAGTCGGACATCACGCCGTGTCATGAAATAGGCGTAGGCCCGCACCCGGGACCGCCCGACCCGTCCCCGAATCTGGTATAGTTGAGCAAGGCCAAAGACTTCCGGACGGTAGACGATCAGCGTATTCGCGGCCGGGATGTCCAATCCGCTTGTGGCGATCGTGGTCGCCAGGAGGACATCGTGTTCGCCGTTGTAAAATGCGTTCATTCTTTCGTCGAGTTCCCGACCGGCCAATCGGCCATGGGCTTCCACCAGACTGACTTCCGGCACATGATCCCCGACAAAGCGGCGCATAGCCGGCATGTCGGAAATCCGGGGAACGATGATGAAACTCTGACCTCCCCGGTAATGTTCACGCAATAGCGCCTCTCGCGCCGTGACGATGTCAAAGCTGCTGAAGTACGTTCGGACAGCCAGCCTGTCGGGAGGCGGCGTGGAGATGAGTGAAATGTCCCGGATTCCCGCGAAGGACATTTGCAGTGTGCGGGGTATCGGGGTCGCACTCAGTGCCATGACATGGACGCTGGAACGGAGCTGTTTGAGCCTTTCCTTCTGAGCCACGCCGAAGTGCTGTTCTTCGTCGATCACCAGTAGTCCCAAACGCTTGAAACGAACGTCCTTCGAGAACAGCGCATGCGAACCGATGACGATGTCGGCCGTCCCATCGGCAATGGCATCGCGGGTCCTTTCCGCCTCAGATGCCTGAACCAATCGTGACAAAGAATGGACAGTGATCGCTGTACCGCGAAATCGTTCGCGAAAGGTCTCGAAGTGTTGGCGCACAAGCAGCGTTGTCGGGCAAATGATCGCCACCTGGAGACCCGCCGAGGCCACTGCAAAGGCGGAACGGACGGCAACTTCGGTCTTTCCGAAACCAACGTCGCCGCAAATCAGCCGATCCATGGGCCGGCCCGAAGACAGGTCAGACAGAACGGCTTCTACTGCATCGAGCTGGTCGTCGGTTTCAGGATATGGAAACCGGGCGCAAAACCGGTTCCAACCGTCCGGGTCCCGATCGACGGTCGGCGCCGCATGTGCCTCTCGTTCGGCTGCGACTTTCAGGAGCCTTTCGGCGAGATCCCGAATCCGATTTCGGGTTCCCGCCTTCCGCCGCTGCCACGCGACGGAACCCAGCCGGTCCAGTTGGGCATCGTTCTGGCCGTATCGGCCAAGAAGATCCAGATTTTCGACTGGAAGGTACAGCTTGTCTCCGCGCGCGTACTCGAGTTCCAGGCATTCGTGAGGAGCCCCGTCGATGTCGATGACAACCAGGCACCTGAACTTGCCGACACCATGTTCGGCATGGACCACAAGATCGCCGTCTGAGTAGCTTCGCGCCTCGGCGAGGAAACTGGCAACCCGCTTTCGTCCGCGCCGACGCGAGACCCTGACCAGCCGGTCGCCAAGGATGTCCTGTTCGCTGATGACGGTTAGCCCGGGGGCTTCGAAACCCCGTTCGAGTGCCCAAGCCGACAGGGCGACAGACTTTCCGCCTGCTGGCAGTTCCTGCCAGCTGTCAATGATGACAAGGTTGGTCAGCCCCTGTTCGGAAAGGGTGTCTGCCATCCTCTCCCTTGACCCTTCGGAATGGCAGGCAAGAACGACATGGCCTTCGGACCGCCGACTCCTGACGTGTTTGGCAAGGGCGCTGAACAGACCGGCGCCTTCGGCCTGCCGCTCGTGGGCAAAGTTGCGTCCGGGTCGACCGATCGAGGAGATCGTCGTTTGGCTACCGTTGTCCGGCCTGGCGGATTCTGCGGATAGCGTGAGGGTCAGAACGTTTCTGCCCTCAAAAATCTCCGGGATTCTGTCAGGACTGACATAGAGTTTTTCGGGCGGACAGGGATTGTACCGGGTTTCCAGGCCGGAGTCGCCTTTCGACGCCGCAAGCCTGGCATCATACTGCGAGTTGACGACTTGCCAGCGGTTTTCGATGGCCTCAGCCAACCGATCGTCAAGGCAGATCGGTGTTTCAGGCAAATGGTCTAGAATCGATTCAAGCCGTTCATGAAAAAACGGCAACCAGTGCTCAAGCCCCTGGAATCTGCGACCCTCGCTTACGGTGCCATAATGCGTGTCGCCAGTCTTCGGCACGCCGAATTGCAGTCGGTAGTTCCGTCGAAATCGGGAGATAGACTCCGCATCAACGAACACCTCGGAAACCGGAAACAGGTCGACTCTGGTAAGAGTTCCGGCTGAACGTTGCGTTTCGGGGTCGAAGAGCCGAATGGAATCGACAACATCGCCGAACAGGTCGAGCCGGACCGGCTTTCGGGATCCAGGTGGAAAGACATCGACAATTCCGCCTCGAATCGCGAAGTCTCCAGGCTCGGTCACTGTCGGCGCCCGCGAGAATCCCATTCGGTCGAAATAGGAAAAAAGCGACGACAGTTCGATCGGGCGCCCGGTTTCCGCAGCCAAACGACTGGTTTTCACCGTTTTCCGATCCGGCACCAACTGACAAAGCGATGCTACCGACATCAGAAAGACAAGGGGACCTTTGACACCGTCTGCGAGCATCGAAAGGATCGCCATGCGTTCAGCAGAGACCGCCGGTTTCGGGGAAATTCGGTCATATGGAAGGCAGTCCCAGGCCGGGAATTCGAGAATTGGAAGATCTGGAGCGAAGAACGACAGTGCCGCCCGCATTGCTTCAATCCGGTCTCCGTCACGGGCCACGAAAACAACCGGAGCCATCCGTTCACGGACAAGTCCAGCGAGCAGGAATCCGTCCAGCCCTTCCTGAGGGGCAGGCGTGACCGGTCGGCCAATGGGGTCGTGAATTGTACCCGCATCGTTCATGCGAAACCTCGTATTTTCTATCGGAGAGCCGCGCAACCGGGTTCTCCGGGACCCGGTCGTCCGTGAAACCGGACAGGGTGTGTCCCCCATCGGCAGGCGATTCCCGTCGGTTCGACCGGCAGTTGGTGATTCCGTTTCGTGAAACGCTTCGGGCCCTGCAGGTTGGCTTTGCCGCTTTCCTGCCGACAGACAATCGGGACAGACCCGGGCACCTGCAAAATCGAAACCGGTTGACATGCTTCTCTTGGCATTGCTCCGGCGCTACGATTGACGCCTCCGTTCAACGACAATCAGAGTTCACCAATCAGGAAGGATTTCAGACGTGCGAATCGTTCAACCGGACTTTCCGACGAACCGCCCTCGCCGGCTTCGGAGAACATCTTGGATGAGGCGGCTGGTCCGGGAGTCGGCCCTTTCCGTCGACGACCTGATATGGCCGCTGTTCCTTGTCGAAGGCGAGGAAGTCTCCGAGGCCATAACCACGATGCCCGGCATCCGAAGACTGAGCGTCGACCGTGCCGTCGAAGCAGCGGCAGCGGCCGCCCAGCACCAAATCCCGGCGATCGCCCTCTTTCCTCATGTGGATCCGAGATTGAAGACGATCGATTGCCGGGAAGCCGTAAACCCTGACAATCTCGTCAATCGGGCGACGCAGGCGATCAAGGCATCGGTTCCGGAGATCGGCGTCATGCTGGATGTCGCCCTCGACCCATTCAACGCTCTGGGCCACGATGGAATCGTTCGGGATGGCGAAATTCTGAACGACGAGACCCTTGACGTTCTTCGCCAGCAGGCGCTGGTTCAGGCCGATGCAGGGGCAGACATTCTCGGGCCGTCCGACATGATGGACGGCCGGGTCGGCGTCATCCGCGAAGCCCTGGAATCAGCCGGCCATCATCACACGGCAATCATGGCCTATACGGCAAAATACGCATCCGTATTCTACGGTCCGTTCCGGGACGCCGTCGGTTCTGCCGGAGCGCTCTCCGGCGACAAGAAAAGCTACCAGATGGATTCTGGAAACTCAGACGAAGCGTTACGCATGGCGGTCAGAGACCTTGCAGAGGGCGCAGACATGATCATGGTCAAGCCCGGAATGGCCTATCTCGACATTTGTGCCACATTGAAGGCGGGCATTTTGGCGCCAGTTTTCGCCTACCAGGTGTCGGGTGAGTATGCGATGATCGCGGCCGCAGCGGACAATGGGGTTTTTGATCGCGAAGCGGCGATTCTTGAGAGTCTCACCGCGTTCAAACGTGCCGGCTGTGACGGAATCCTAACGTATTTTGCCCTGGAGGCTGCGCGAATTCTCGGAACAGAACGGCACCGCTGACCGTTCGGCGCCCGCTGGCCCGAGCCGGGAGGATCGGGCGTTTCGACACCATCCTGCGCTGCCTCGACCGCCGACGCCGTGATTCTGCGCATGACGGTGGCTGATCTGGAAGCGCAGCCAATGGCCGCAATTGTTGCGCCGGATCGGAATCGGGAGATTTCTCCCGACTCTCCGATAATCAAACTGAAATCCGAGACGGATCTTCGATAATCAAACTGAAATCCGAGACGGATTGCGTGTCAAAACCAAAGTCCCGCCGATCAACTGTTGATGGTGTCACCAGGTTCGCCACCAACCTTGCGGACCTGGTCCGTGATCGTTCGCTGAATGTCAGAACGAAAAATCCCGGACTTCCCTAAACGTTCCGACCATGATCCTGGGTTTCGTCCCGCGGTTGTCAGACGACCTTGGGCAGGCCATACCGCAGAGGTCGGGGCCGACTTTCGGAATCGCGAGTGCATCTTGAAACCGGACGATTGTCCGGCCTGAGGCCGTCATGCCCGTCTCAAGCCCTCTTTCGAGCTTTCGGCATTCCCGTGTCGAAACAACCATCGAGACGGATGACATCGGTCCCGCTCCGTTGTAAGGAAACGAAAAAACGGGCAGACTCACAGGAATTCCCAATGATCAATGTAACTCGAAGACAATTCGTCGTTGCGGTGGGTGCCTTGTCGACCAGCGCATGTACGGGAGGAATCGACAGGGATCAGGGCGCGGTCATCGACGAAAATGTCGCAGCCGCAATTGAATCAATGGCGTCGGAACTGCCGTTCACGCGTGAATTGATCAACAAATCGTCGGGAATCCTTGTGATTCCCGGAATCCACGACGCCAGCTTCCTGTTTGGTGGTGCCTATGGCGAAGGCGCGCTCCTCGTCGACCTGGTTCCGGTGAGCTACTATTCGTACACCACCGGATCGTTCGGGTTGAAACTGGGCTACCAGTCCGTCACCAAGGTATTTTTCTTCCTGGACGCAGAAAGCCTGCGTCGATTCAGAGGCCAGGATGGCTGGACGCTGGGCGCGAACCTTGAGTACGCGATAATCGATACGGCCGATACCTTTGATATCAATTCCGTGGCACACCGAAAGAGTGTTTATTCCCTGACCGTGACACAGAGCGGGTTTCTCCTAGGTGCCTCGGTCGAGGGCGGAAAGTTCTCGCGTATCGTGCGCTGAACCCGAACGACGATCGCAGGCCGATCGGATTTCCGCGATGTTTCGCCCATAGGCCGAGGCCTCACCGCCTCGAAACACTGCCGACCCCGCGACCAAAATGTCGGCACCGGCTCCAACGCAAAGCGGAGCCGTTTCGGCATTGATCCCGCCGTCGACTTCCAGCCAGATGGGGCGTTCGCCGATCATTGCCCGAGCCGCCCGGATTTTTTCGAGCACAGAATGCACGAATTCCTGACCGCCAAATCCCGGATTGATGGTCATGATGAGCAGCAGGTCGACCTGGTCCAGGCAGAATTCAACGACCGAGAGCGGGGTCGATATGTTCAGGGCCACGCCCGCCTTGCAGCCGAGTTGGCGAATCCTTTCCAGTGAACGGTTCAAATGGGGACCGGCTTCGGCGTGCACCGTCAGAATGTCGGATCCGGCCTCCGCAAAGGCTTCCAGATACGGATCCGCCGGCGAAATCATCAGGTGAACGTCGAGTGGAGACTTGGCATGGGGGCGGATGGCGGCCACCACATTGGGCCCGATTGTCAAGTTGGGCACGAAATGCCCGTCCATCGGATCCACATGGATCCAGTCGGCCCCCTGGGCTTCGAGGCCCGCCACTTCCTCGCCAAGCCTTGAAAAGTCGGCGGAAAGGATTGACGGCGCGATCCGGACCGGTCTTGCCGGATCGAACTCCAGACTCATGGCCTGTTCGCTTCCAGTGCGCGAAGTCTTCGAACAAGGCTGGACGTGTCCCAGCGTCCCCCGCCAAGGTGCTGGACGTCCTTGTAGAATTGGTCAATCAGAGCCGTAATCGGCAAGCTGGCGCCGTTAACCTCGGCTTCGGCGAGGCAAATCCCGAGATCCTTCCGCATCCAGTCAACTGCGAAACCAAAGTCAAACCGATCGTCGAGCATAGTGGCACCCCGGTTCTCCATCTGCCAGGAACCGGCCGCCCCTTTCGAGATAACTTCCAGTACGGCGGTCCCATCAAGACCCGCCCGTTCCGAGAAATGCAGCCCTTCCGAAAGGCCCTGCAACAGCCCTGCGATGCAAATCTGGTTGACCATCTTGGTCAACTGGCCGGCACCGGTGCCTCCCATCAAACGGCAGGACCGGGCGTAGCAACCGATTAAGGGTTCAACCCGGGCAAAGACGTCGGACTCTCCGCCGCACATGACAGTAAGAATACCGTTCTCCGCACCGGCCTGGCCCCCGGATACCGGAGCGTCGATGAATCCGACTCTGCGGGCTTCCGCAGACCCGTGAACGGTTTTCGCCGCCGTGGCCGATGCCGTCGTGTGGTCCACAAGGATCTGGCCTTCGCCCATGGTCCGGAGAGCGCCTTGCTCGCCCATCGTGACAGACTTGACGTCATGATCATTTCCGACACAGACGAAGACTGTTTCGGCACTGGCCGCAGCCGCCGCCGGCGTCGGCGCCGATTGTCCTCCATGCCGGCCAACCCAGGCATCAGCTTTCGCGGCCGTCCGGTTGTAGACCGTAACTGAATGTCCCTTCGCCGCGAGATGTCCGGCCATCGGAAAGCCCATCACTCCAAGACCCAGAAACGCAACCTCAGCCATGGTTGACCTCATTAGCCAAATGTAATTCGCTGGCAGGAGACTTGGACCGCCTGACCGAAGACGTCAATACGGGGGCACGACCTTGACGAAGCTTTTCCGGTGGTTGTTTGGCGGTACCGTTCTCTTGGTTGGCTTGATTCTCATTGTCATCATCGCTGCCTATGTGTTCGCTATCCGGTCTATTCCCGACTACAATGCCGACCGACAAGTCACTGGGCTCAACAGCGAAGTTGAGATCGTCCGCGATGTCCACGGGGTGCCTCATATCTTTGGCACCACGTCCAGGGATGCCTATTTTGCGCTCGGCTATGTTCATGCGCAGGATCGCTTGTGGCAACTGATCCTGATGCGACGAACGGCGCAGGGTCGCCTTTCCGAACTGTTTGGCGCCCGGACCCTGGACACCGACCGACTCATCCGTCAACTGGGAATCTACGAGCAGTCCAGACAGTCCTTCGCCTTTCAGACCGTAGAAGCGAAAGCGGCACTCGAAGCCTATGCGGACGGCATCAACGCTTGGCTTGGGATCGTCAACCAGGAAGCACGCGGGCGCGGTGCCCCCGAGTTTTTCCTCTTCAACGCCAAGATTGCACCCTGGACCCCCGCCGACAGTCTCGCCATCGTTCGGTTGATGGCGTTGCGTCTCAATGTCCAGCTGCGGGATGAAGTGACCCGGGCACTCTTTTCTCACCGCCTCCGTCCCGAACGACTTGCGGACATCCTCCCTGAATCGCCGGCGGCTGCCATCACCGCCTTGCCGGTGTTCGCGTTACCGGTACCGGCTTCCGCCGGAACAGACGCGCGCGTCGTTCCATCTGGTGGCGACGATTCCTGGGATTCAGGCTGGAATTCGGCGGTGATGGCGGGGCGGCATCGCTTCGATGTCACCGACAATGAAGACCTTTCCGGGTTCACCTTCGAGGCACAAGACAGTCGTGCGCCGATGCCGGAGAGTCCGTTCCGGTGGCCCAATCCGGTCCTGCCGGACGGGCTGCAAGGGGCGTCAAATGCGTGGGCGGCACGGCCACATCGATCCGCGACGGGAGCAACATTGTTCGCATCCGATCCTCACCTCGGTCTCAGTGCCCCGGGAATCTGGATGCTGGCCCGAATGGACTTTGCCGAAACCGCTGTCATCGGCGCAACCATACCCGGGATCCCCGCCATCCTGATCGGCCGCAACCGGGAAATCGCCTGGGGAATTACCAGTGCCTATGTTGACGATCTCGACATCTACATCGAACGGCTCAATCCGGAAAACCCCTACGAATACCTGACTGAAAATGGGTACCGCCCCTTCCAGCGGAAACCAGTCGTTGTTGCGGTTCATGGCGGAGAGACTCACTCGCTCGAACTGCTCTGGACGGAGCGAGGGCCAGTCGTGGACGGGCATCTGTTCGGCCTTGACGTCATCACACCGGAAAGTCACGTCGCCAGTGTCAGGTGGACCGCGCTTGACATCGACGATCGCTCGATGAGTTCCGCCATCGCATTGATGACGGCCCGCACGATCGATGCGGCAAGAGAGGCCGGGAGGTTGTTCAAGGCTCCGTCTCTTAATCTGATCATTGCCGATCCGGAGTCAATCGCTCTGCAAACTGTCGGAGCTGTTCCCTGGCGAAACATCGGACACGTTGGAGAAGGACGGGTTCCAGCCCTGGGTTGGCATGAACGCAACCAGTGGAAGGGATACCTGCCCTACGACGGATTGCCCTACATTCGCGACCCCGAGAGCGGCATTGTGGCCAATACCAACAACAAGACAACCGATGCCCGATTTCCTTTTCATATCAGCTACAAATGGGGGGATACTCAACGAATTGAGAGGCTGGAGAGGTTGCTCAACGAACGCGAAGTCCATACGCGCGAGAGTTTCGTCGACGCACAGCTCGACATGATTTCGTTTTCGGCGAGGTCCCTCCTCCCGCTGGTGGGACGGGATCTGTGGTATGCCGAATCGGCAGCCACCCAGGGATCACCCGAACGCTTGCGCCGGGAAGCGCTTGACCGACTTGCGCGGTGGAACGGGGAAATGGACAGCAATCTTCCGGAACCTTTGATCTATGCCGCCTGGATACGAAACCTCCAGATCCGACTGGCTGAAGATGAACTCGGCGATCTGATCCACAGGATTTCCCGGCCATCACCGGTGTTTATCGAACGGGTGTTTCGCGATGTGGATAATGCGTCCGAATGGTGCGACATCCGCCAAACGTCAACTGTCGAAACCTGTGTCGAGATTGCCCGCCGGGCACTGGACGAAGCCCTCGTGGAGTTGAGTGAAACCTACGGCGGACAGATCGAGTCCTGGCGCTGGGGCCGGGCTCACCGAGTTCATCAGGATCACGAGGTGCTGGGCGAAATACCCGTGCTTTCCTGGATGGCCAACATCAGGCAGGAAACTTCGGGTGGCGACAACACTCTACGCCGTGGTGGCATGACCTGGAAGGATCCGAACCCTTACGTGAGCGTTCACGCGGCCGGATTTCGCACCGTCGTGGACTTCGCCGATCCTGATAACTCGTTGTACATCATTTCGACCGGACAATCCGGTCACATGCTGTCGCGGCACTACGACGATCTGGCTCAACTGTGGCGCCGGGGTGAATACATTACAATGTCGCTTGACGAAGCCTTCGTTCGTTCCGGCGCCGTGGGCATAACCCGGCTCCGGCCGAGGTGATCGTCGACCCCGTTCCCGGCGTTCGCCAGCTGGTGGCCAACCGGTATCTGAACATGATCGACCTGCGCGAGCACCGCCGCGAGCGCCTGCGGATGGCCGTCTGACGGCGGCGGCCCCCGAATCCAACCGGAGGGCCCAATCGAAATTGCAGGAAAGTCTGGACATAACTGACAAAGGCTCAGGTCTGCATGGCCCGGGCCGTTGCAAGCAGTCGCGACACGTCCATTCCCGGACTGGGCAGGGAACTCGGCATTCGCCCGGCGACCCTCTACTGATATGTGAACCGGACGGGAACTTGTGGGGGTAGAGAAAGAGTATTTTCAGCGTTCAACGTATTGTGTTGCACTCATCCGGAACAGACCCCCGAACTACTGAACCGGAAGACTCGGTCTCGAGATTGGTTTCTGCACCAGGGAATCCATCGGCCGAAAACAGCGCGTGATGCCGTCTCGACTGAGCTTCCGACCAGATGACATCGATTTGGAAGCCCGAGTCATCGTGACGCTCCCGGCAAACGACCGTGTTCTCGTGAAGCCAGGCACGTCGCCTGCCCTCGCCAAATCCGAGACAGAGGGTTGCCCGGATATCACGGGCTGGCAAGTGTCGGGCGATCCCTTCCAGCAACCCGTCTATGCCTTCGCCTGTTCGAGCTGAGACGGGAAACGCCGACACCTCTCGACGGGCTGCTGCTTTCATCGCGACTTGGTCGCGGGCGCCCAGACGGTCGAGCTTGTTCCAGACCTGCAGGATTGGTGTACACTTGTCGCTTTCGGTGTCGATCCCGATCTCCTGAAGCGTCTCAAGCACCGTGGCCGACTGCGCCACCCACTCCGGATTTGAGATGTCTCGGACATGCAGGATGATGTCGGCGTCTGTGACCTCCTCCAAGGTCGCCCGGAAAGCCGCCACAATTGGTGTCGGAAGGTCCGATATGAACCCCACGGTATCTGCAAGTTGAACCTCCCGCCCCGACCCTAACGCAAGCTTCCGAACTGTGGGATCGAGTGTGGCAAACAGTCGGCTGGATTCCTCGACATGAGCGGTTGTCAACCGATTGAACAGGGTCGACTTGCCGGCATTCGTGTATCCGACGATAGCAACAACGGTTTGATGCCGGTGTTTTCGCGCCATCCGATGCAAACGCCGCGTCTTCCGGACCCGGTCCAAGCGTCGTTGGATACGGAACGTAGCCGCGTCAAGCGCCCGGCGGTCGGCTTCAAGCTGGGTTTCACCAGCACCACCGACGAATCCCAATGCCCCTCTTTGGCGTTCAAGGTGAGTCCACCGGCGAACCAACCGGGATTTTTCGTAAAGGATTCGTGCCAATTCAACCTGCAATACACCTTCACGAGTATGGGCTCGCCGGGCAAAAGTCTCGAGAATCAATCCGGTTCGGTCGATGACCCGGCGATCCCACAATCGTTCCAACGTCTTCTGCTGAACCGCCGAGAGACTTCCACTGACGATCGCGAGTTCGGCACTGGCGTCGCGGAGCCCCTCACCGATTCGGTTGGTTTGCCCTTCGCCGAAGAGGGTCGCAGGGCGAGCCGTCCGAAGCCTCACGATCTCCTTGAAGACAACTGTGTGACCCGCCGCCGCCGCCAGCGCCACCGCTTCTTCAAGGAGAGTCGGAACGGAACGAATCGAATCAGAGCGCCCGATCAGAGGCAGAATGACGCCAGCTTTCATGACAGATGGTCGAGAATTCGATGTCTTCGCGCTACTCGGCGTTGGATTCATCGCCGTCATCGCGACTGTCCTGGCGGTAGAGGACCACGGGTTCAGTTGGCATGATCGTAGAGACCGCATGCTTGTAGACCAACTGAGACATGGCATCCCTGCGTAGCAAGACACAATAACTGTCAAATGCGGCGATCGTCCCCTGAAGCTTGACACCATTGACAAGGAACACGGTGACCGGACTCTTGGACTTTCGGACGGTGTTCAGGAAGAGATCCTGAAGAGAATGCCTGTCACCCATTTCCGGCCTCCATTCTGGGCGGATGTCGAAGCATCTTGCCACATAACGCCCCCTCAAGTCATCGGTTTTGTCCGATCGTGCCCAAACGTCGGGAGATGCGTCCGGCGAAGGTGCAATGATCTTGTCGGCAGCCCACAACTGGACGCCGACATGACGGGCCGCGAACGCCCGGCCGACAGGGTGAGAGACCTTCCGCTGGCGGCCCTAGCGCCGCAGTTCGGCTTCCGCCCGCGTCCGGTCAATCGCAAATGATGGCGACGGACCGATTCGGTGGTCAGCGTAAACGGCCATAGGTTTTTCGACCATGTGCAGATGTGCGGCGGGCGGTGGCGGGGCGATCGATTTTGTCATCCACGCCACCGGACACAGCGCCACAGAGGCCATCCGCTGGCTGGCTGGAAAACCGGTCCCGGCGACAGTCGAAACGCCGGTTGCACCCGACGTCGCAGGGCCCTTCGTCCCGCCGCCACCGTGGGGCGGCACGGGCCGCAGGTGCGGCGCTAGCTGACCACGGAAAGGTGCCTGGATGCTGCGCTCGTTGACAGCTTCGGGCAGGACGAAACGCTCTTCTCCGATGCCCGCCGCAACGCGGTCTTCCTGTGCACCAACGCAACGGGAACCGTAACAGGCGCGGAATGCGTCGGAATACGTCGCCGCGCCGACGGCCAACGCTTTCGCGGTATGGCCCGAGGAAGCCGCGATGCCGACAGGTGGATTCCGGACCCGAAAGGAGGCCACGGCCACGGCTTCCGTCATCTGCCCAGCCGAGGGCGCGATCGATGCGCTGTCGGCCCTGTCCATGGGCCGAGGCGCACCGGCCGTCGTCTACGCCTCGACGGCAGTCATCTGCCGACAGCTGCCGGACTGGCTCGATGCCCTCGGCCCGATCGCCGTCATATGCGGATTCGCCGCCGATGCCGCCGGCGACGACGCGGCCCGCGACCTGTTGGCCGCCGACCCACGCGTCCGCCGCGTCCGCCCCGAAGGCGCCCGGGACTGAAATGAACTGCTGAAACGCCGCACCGGGTAAGGCCGGTCACGTACCGGCCGGGCTCCAAGACCCGGAAACCATCGGGCGGTTCCCGGTTCAACCCAATACAAGTCACCGGAACCACCCGGACCATCACACACACCGGGTTCCCAACGGGATTGCACCGGTAAGCGTGAACAACGCATCATCAATTTTCGTGCATACTCTCGCTTCAGATTCGCGACAATCAATGATGCCGGACTTGCCGGTCTCATTAAGGATATGCTGCAAGACCCTTTAAGCTGTATCGAGAGGCAATGAACCCATTTCAAGAAGGAAGAATCGCGATGTCCGTCCAAAACCACGACAATCGGAAACGACAGGAACCGTTCGCGAGGTTCCTCTCAGCCGTGGCGATCGCCACCCTGGGCCTTTCATCGGCGTCCGGGGTTGCGTTCGCGGAAGACGGCACGTTTCGTCTCATCCAAAGCCTGGTCCGGGATTTCACGACATTCGAGCATGCTGGAGACGTTGTCACCGGAGGGGCCCTGGACGGGACCAGCACGATACTCGAGAGTACAGGCGATCCCTTTGTCGAAGGCGCTGTCTCGAAGGTGACCTGTGTCACACTTGTGCGCGCATCGGAAGCCGGTATCGACCTCGAAGCTCCCTGCACAATGACGGATGGCGAGGGGGATCACATGTATGTCCTTGCGAAAAGACGGTCAGGTACGATCGAAGGCGGTGGCGGCGGTGACGGCCGCTACGAAATCTTGGGCGGAACCGGAAAGTTCGCCGATGTCCGTGGAAATTGCCCCTACGACACGGAATACCTGAACGACAGTCTCCATATCGTGACGAGAACCGAGTGCGCCTGGCATCGTGTATCCCAGTGACCGGGTCGGTTCCGGTATGGGGCAGGATCCCGATATGATTTACCGCCGCCAGAAGTTTGGACTGAGCAATGCAACGACGGCGAGAACCTCAAGCCGACCAACGATCATGGTGAGACAAAGGATCACCTTTGCCGGATCCGAGACGGCGATGTATCCGATCGGACCCGGTTCCATCAACGTCGCCAGCGGAGCCGTATTGCTCAGACTTGCGACGGCCAGGACAGCACTCCGCTCGAAACCGATGCCGGTGGCTGACAAAGCCAAAGTCGATGCTGCGAGCGCAATGACGAACAGCATCAGAAAGATCCACGCCACGTAGGCGCCCTGCCGTCGCAGCATTCGGGCACGGTCGCCGGCACCTCCGACGGAATGCGGATAGCTGAGACGGGTCAGTTCCCGCCGGCCATGCTTGAACACGGCATAGATACGGAGGAGCTTGATGCCACCGGCCGTGGTTGCCACCCCGCCCCCCATGGCCGAAAGACCCATGAGCAGGAGTCCCGCCGTGCTCGGTGTCAACCGGTGGACACCACTGTCCCAATAGGTGCTCTCGAATCCGGTCGTAGTCAGGAATGACATGGCCGTGAAGGCCGCACCCCAAAGCAGCTGGATCACGGTTTCCGGATCCGGGCGGTCACCTGTCTCGATCGACGAAACAAGAACACGCACACACAGGAACAGCGGAATGACAACGATGCAGGCGAGGGCGAGATTGGCTTCCCGGTCCTGCTTGAATCGTGACCAGTTGCGAAAATCCCGGTCGATCAACTGGCTGTGCCGCGACACGGCAAAGACAAGGAACACAAAGATCAGGACTTCCCCGAAAACAGTGGTACCCGAGTTCGCGAGACCTCCGGTCGGCGATATTCCACTGGTCGAGACCACGGCCATTGCATGGCAAAGGGCCACGAAACTCCGGTCACCGGCAAGAACCAGTATGACGGTCAGGGCCACGGTGACGCCAAGATAGACCGGCGCGATCTGGCGCGCGTGCCGGGCGAAACTCTCGGAAATGTCGGCGTAGCCGAATTGTCGGCCGATCCCGGGTCCTAGCCGCGACACGGCTTGCATTTCGAACCCGCCGATTCGAAACGGGGCAAAAACGGCAACAGCGACCACAAGAATGAAGAACCCTCCCATCCAGCCGACCAGTGACCGCCAGAAATGCAGGGTTTCCGGCAGTTCATTCGGGTCGGCAAACCTGGTCGCGCCGGTAGTGGTCAAACACGCCAGCATTTCGAAATAGGCATCAAGCAAGCCGGCTGACGGCGACAGATGCGCGAGAGGCATCCCAAGCAGAAACGGCAAGAGCAGAAAGGCGAGCAAGACCTCGATCAATGGCATACCCGTCAGCCGACGACGACCGCGACCGGCAACGGCGAGAGCGACCATCAGCGTCACGAGAAGAAAAAACGTGCCGTGATAAAGGAAGGACCGTGCGACCGGCCAGTTTTCGAGCCATGCCGCGTGCAGCATCGGAAGATACATGGCCGCAGCGGAAGCCGCAGCGAAGGCCACCAGGAGTGGCTGCTGTCCTAGCCGGTTCATGAGCGAACAAACGACAGTGGCGGATGGTTTCTGGACAGTTGCCGGATGGCCGGTTCCTCAGATCAGCTCGTCGATTTCCTTGATCGCCCGGTACAGGCTGAAAATGACGATGCGATCGCCCTTTCTCACCAGCGTATCTCCGCTCGGGCAGGTCACATCGCCGGCTTTGTCGATCCCGACGATCCGTGAGCCTTTCGGCAGTCCGATATTACGCACGGCCTTTCCTTCCAGCGGCGAGTCGGCACGGACCTCGACTTCGATGACCTCAGCCTCGGCATCACCTATGGAATAGACAGAGAAGACCTTTCCGTGACGAATATGCCGAAGAATCGAGGAAACGGTCACTGCGCGCGGATTGACAATCTTGTCCACCCCGAGCGGAATCCGCAAGGACGCAAGGCCGGGATCATTGACCAGCGAAATCGCCAAGGGGCATCCCAAGGACTTGGCCCGGACCGCTGTCAACAGATTTGTCTTGTCGTCCTCTGTCACGGCCACCACGGCACCGGCGTACTCGATATTGGCTTCTTCGAGCATTTCCAATTTCAACCCGTCACCGTGCAGGACAACCGTTCGATCGAGCGCATCGGCCGCCAGTTCGGCGACGCTCCTGTCAAGCTCGATGATCTTGGCCCGAATTCGTTCCGGCGATTCTTCCAGGCTACGCGCTACACTGAGACCGACATTGCCTCCACCGATGATGATGACCCGTTCGGTCTTGCGGCTCGGTTTGCCGAAGATCTCAAGCGTCCGGGAACGATGATCGACATGGCAAAAAACGTAGATCTCGTCTCCCGGAAAGAGCGGGTCCTCGGAATCCGGGACAAAAAGGGTTCCGGACCGGCGGACCCCCGCCACGGTGGCTCTCAACAAAGGAAACAGCTCGGTCAATTGCCGGAGAGGGGTGTCGACCACAGAACAATCTTCGTCAAGAAGAATGCCGACCATCTCCAGGTTCCCTCCGAGGAAATCTTCCGTGTCGAAGGTTTCAGGGGCCGCGAGTTGATGAAGCGTTGCCGCAGCGACTTCGCGTTCCGGAGATATCAGAACATCGACCGGAAGCCGGTCATCGCCGTCTTCAAGTAGTTTCCTGTATGCGTTCGATCTTAGCCTTGCGACTTTCTGCGGTATCGAGAACACGGAGTGAGCGATCTGACAGGTCACAATGTTGACTTCGTCAAGATGGGTCGCGGCGATGATCATCTTAGCGTCAGCCGCATGCGCGTGATCCAGGACCGTGGGATGCGCTGCCGAACCGACAACGCCTTCGACATCGAGAGCTTCGGTGGCCGCGGCGACCATGTCCGGGTCGGTGTCAATGACAGTTACATCGTTCTGTTCCCGGGAAAGATGCCGGGCGATCTGCGTTCCGACCTGACCCGCACCACAAACGATTATCTTCATCAGGGACTCCGGTTTCCCATGGACCCATCATCCGTTCTTTCGACCCTGATATCGGACGAAACGTCCTGGTTCATCCGGGATGAACGGCTTCTGCGTCAGCCGGCATCGGGTCGGTCCCCACCGGTCGCGTCGCCTGATGGCTTGGATGCCGGCGTTGGAGCGGAATCGCCAACGTCCTGATTCGAATCGGATTCATCCCGACTGGCGATCCTTGCCATCCTTACGCCATCGTCACTGGCCGTCACCACATTGAGGGTGCGGAGCTTCCGGTGCAGCGCGGATCGTTCCATTTCAACGAACTTTGCAGTCTGCGTGATGTTCCCGCCAAAGCGGTTGACCTGTGACAATAGGTAGTTGCGTTCAAAGACCTCTCGGGCATCTCGCAGGTTGAGCGTGGTGTACACGGTTCCGATGGAAAGACCGTCACCTTCGCGCCGCTCGCCCGAATCCGTAAGCTCGTCAGGCGAAATCGGCTCGTCGTCGGGTCCGAGAATCAGCATCCGTTCGATCGTGTTCCTGAGCTGCCGGACATTGCCCGGCCAGGCCATCGCCTGCAGCCGAGTCCGCGTCTCTTCCGCCATCGTCCGGAGCGGAAGACCCTGACGCCGGTTCAGCTGGCGAATGAAATGATCGGCAATGATCGGGATGTCCTCACGGCGATTGTCAAGAGACGGTACCGCAATCGGAACCACATTGAGCCGGTGAAAGAGTTCCTCCCGAAAACTGCCGGCGGCAATATCCTGTTCAAGATTGCGGGTGGTTGAGGAAATCACTCTCAAGTCGACGCGCACACGATCCGCACCACCGGCCCGGACGAACTGCTGCTCCACCAGAACGCGGAGTATCTTCGACTGAGTGGCATACGGCATGTCGGCCACCTCGTCGAAGAACAGGACTCCGCCATGGGCCTGTTCGAGAAGGCCTGGTTCATGTCCACGTTCGGCCGACTCGCGGCCGAAGAGAACCGCTTCCATACGTTGGGGTTCGATCGAGGCCGAGTTCACGCTGACAAAAGGGGCCAACGACCGGTCGGAGTTTGTATGAATGTATCGGGCGGCGACCTCCTTGCCGGACCCTGGCGGCCCATGAAGCATAACCCGGGCATTGGTTCGTGTGACCTTGTCGAGCTTCGACTTCATCGACCGGTAGGCCGAAGACTCGCCGACCATGATGCTGGATGCGATTTCGCGAAGCCGGAGACTGGCGTTTTCACGCCGGAGTCGGGACGCCTCGATGGCCCGCGCGATCACGAGAAGGATATGATCGATATTGAATGGCTTTTCGATAAAGTCATAGGCCCCGTTCTTGATGGCCGCCACTGCCACCTCGATGTTGCCGTGACCGGAGATTATGATGATCGGAATGTCCGGATTGTTGCGGTGAACGGACTTCAACACTGCGATTCCGTCTACGCGGCTACCCTTCAACCAGATGTCCAGAACGATGAGTGCCGGGGCCTTCCTGTTGACCTCTTCGAGCGCACGTTCCGCAGTGGCCGCCAACCGCGTCGCGTAGCCTTCGCCGACAAGAATATCGGAAATCAGTTCTCGGATGTCCCGCTCATCATCGACGATCAGAATGTCGCCTACATCGGTTTGCGTCATGGTATCCACCAGCCTCATGGTATCCGATCCGGTCACTGCGGCGTCTCGAGATCCGAACCTGGTTCATCCGGGCCGGATTCGTTGGCCTCGGTGATCAGGGGAAGGACGACACGAGCCAGCGCCCCTGCACGATCACAGCCTTCGAAGACCGGTGCATCCAGCAGCTCCAGGCTTCCACCATGGGATTCCACTATCTTTTTGACGATCGAAAGGCCGAGACCGGTGCCGTTGTCACGATGGGTGACATAGGGTTCAAACAATCGTGACCGGACTCCCTTGGGAAACCCGACACCGTTGTCGGCAATAGAGATCTCGGCCTCCCCTGCCCGTTTCCGGGCGGAAACGCGGATCTCAGGTTTGCAGGGACCGCCACCATCCTGGTTTTCCCAAGGGAGTGCGGCCACGGCCTCACCCGAATTCTTGATCAGGTTCGTGAGAGCCCGCGAAATCATGGTTTCGTCGATTTCCGCCATGACCGGCTCGGATTCATCGAAGTTCCAGAGCGTGACCTGCACGTCGGGGTGCGCCGGCCGCTGGAGCGCCACGGCGTCCTCGATCACACGGCCGAGGTCATGAGTGTTCTTTCGGGGTTCGGGAAGGCGGGCGAACCGCGAGAATTCATCGACGATCCGGTTCAGATCACCGGTTTGGCGAATGATGATATCCGCATATTGATCGAGCAGTCCGGCGTCGTCGCCGGCTCTCGGTTTGAGCTTTCGACGGAGCTGTTCCGCAGAGAGCCGTATCGGCGTAAGAGGATTCTTGATTTCATGAGCCATGCGCCTGGCGACATCACCCCAGGCCGCCATGCGCTGCGCCGAAACCAGTTGCGTTACATCGTCAAAGGTCACGACAAAACCCTCTGTCCGCCTGGATTCCGGCGTCCGGGTGGCAATTCGAACCAGCAGGATGGCTGTGTGTCGCGACCGCGTCAGCGTGATTTCCGATTCACTAACCCCGATGTTTCGGCGGCGGAGGTTTCGAAAGGGTTCGTCGAATTCCGGAACCAGCCGGATCAATTCCTGCCCAAGCGAAGACTCCGGCATTAGCTCCAGGAGGGATGAGGCCGCCGCATTCATCACTTCAATCCGGCCTTGTGGGTCGAGACCAATCACACCAGCCGTCACACCGGAAAGGACACTGTCGAACAACCGGCGGCGGCGCTCAGTTCGCTCGTTTGCGGCGATCAGATCGTCACGCTGGCGTTTCACCTGCCCGGTCATACGGTTGAATATCCGGCCGAGAACAGCGACTTCGTCGTCTCCGGATTCCTCCCGCACCCGGACATCGAGATTGCCGGCGCCGACCTTTTGGGCTGCCCGCGCCAGTTGGCCGACCGGTCTGGCAATCCATTCGGCTACCCACAACCCCGTCCAAATCGCACCGACGATGACAAGAACGGCAAATCCGGCGTAGACCAGCCCGAGGTCGAACAGCATCCGACCGCGCTCGCTCTCCAGTTGGTTGTAGAAAGCGGCCGTCTCAGTCGTTTCGTCGAGGAGGATGAGCAGTTCCCCGTCGACGTTGCGTGAGACAAGCAGGAACACATCACGATAACCGGCAAGCCTGAGCAGGACCCGAAACTCATTGTTGATCCAGTCGGTGATGACAACGATCTCGCCGGCGCCAGCCCGTTGCATCTCATCCTCGGATGGCGGTTCGTAGTCGAACAGGTAACTGCGAACACCTCGGGCCAGCATCCTGGCCTCGGCATCGATCAAATAGGCTTCCTTCAGGCCACGCTGAATTTGGGTCTGGCCTTCGCTCAGAACTTCCTGCAACCCCCTTTCCGGACCTGCCAGCAACGACGGCGTGTTTCGGTTCATATGATTGGCCAAGAACCGGGCATCCTCGATCAGATGGTCTCTTTCCTGACGTTCGTAGGCCTGCGCTGCGGCAAGTGACGAACCGACCGCGTCGCGAACCCGTTCCGAGAACCAGTTCTCAAGTCCGAAATTCAGGGTCACGGCCGCGATCACGGCGACAAGAACGGTCGGGATCAAGGCGATTCCGGCAAAGGTCCCGGAGAGCCGGAGATGCAGTCGGGAACCGGCCGCGTGCTCCCGCCGGGCGGCGACGAGCTGGAGAATTCGCCGCGTCACGAGAGCCGTCACGACGGCGACATATGTGAAGTCCAAAAGCAGGACCGCGAACAGTCCTTGCCTGGAGAACAGGTCGCTGAACCGTCCTATCGCGAGCACGGTCAGCGCGGCCAGCACCGGCCCGAGGCCGATCAGGGCCACATTCGTAACGATCTGAAGGCGCCGACCGCTCATCCGACCGGTGAGCCAACCGTCAAATCGATCGAAGTGAAAACTGCTCTGCGCCACCGAAACCTGTCCGAATTGCCACTGTCTAGCTGAGTCTGTTACCGAATTACCGCATTCAGGTGGCAGAATTACATCAATTTTCGGGTACGTGTCACTTCAATACTGAGATCCCGGATCTTTTTTCGCAGCGTGTTCCGGTTGATCCCGAGAAGGGCGGCCGCACGGATCTGGTTGCCCCGGGTCGCCGCCAGCGTGAGTGCGAGAAGAGGCAATTCGACTTGGCGGATAACCCGGCTGTATAGGCCGGCTGGTGGCAGACCGTCACCGAAGTAATCGAAATACCGCCGGATGTGGGCTTCGACAGCAACCGACAGGTTGCCGTCCTCGACCGGGACCGCTTCAACACGTTCGCTCGAGATCTGCCGGAGCATTTCCGCGATGAAATCGCTGCCAATCTCTTTTTCGGGGCACAGCAGGACCAGACGCTGAATGAAATTCCTCAATTCGTGGACATTTCCGGGCCAGTTGGCTTCTTGCATCAACTGGAGACCCTTGCCGCTGATGGTCTTGTAGCCGCCTTCGGCCGGCCCCGACGCCTGCAGAAAGCAGGTGGCCAGTTCGGGAAGGTCTTGGAGCCGTTCGCGAAGCGGCGGAAGATTTATCGTGATGACATTGAGGCGGTAGAACAGGTCTTCCCTGAACAGACCCTGCTTAAGCAATTCGGACACCGGCAACCGGCTCGATGAAATCAGCCGAATACCCTGATTCGCGTGGTTTGGAGCCCGGAGCCGCGCGAGCAATTGCTGTTGGACATCCAGCGGCATCTCGCCCACGTCATCCAGATAGATGGTCGCAGAGAAGCCCGTTCCGGAAAGATTGGTCCCGGCAACGGATTCCGACGGTTGTGCGGGACTCGTTCCAGTGACGGCACGATCCCGGTCAGCATGGGAAACACCGGGCCCACGGGTTGCGCGCTCATTGGAACGCGGAGCGCCGGAACCGCCATTGGACCGGGATGAGAACCCGTCCGAGTCGGTGACCGAATCGAAACCCTCCAGGGAGGAACCGTGGTGGTCGCCTGGTGAACGCATGACAAACTCAAGCTGTTCGGATGTGACCGATGCTGCATCAATCCTGACGAACGGCGATGCGCTCCGGTGTCCGAGTCCGTGCAGCGTTCGGGCCACAAGGTCCTTTCCCGTTCCGCATTCACCTGAAATCATGACGTTCAGGTCTGTGTTCAGAACGCGTGCGAGCACGCGATAGACGGCCTGCATGGCGGGTGAACTTCCAACCAGCGGAAGCATCTGGCGGCCATCGGAATCCGAAATTCCTTGCTTCGGAACGGGTGACAGCGCACGGCTGACCTTGACCATCAACTCCTTCAGGTCGAAGGGCTTCGGCAAGTACTCATAGGCGCCGGCGTCGGCGGCCCGGACCGCGGTCAAAACCGTGTTCCGGGCGGAAATCACGACAACCGGCAGGTCCGGGCGTTTCCGGCGGATCGCCGGGACCAATTCCAGCCCGTCGCCATCCGGCATCATCACGTCCGTGATCGCCACATCGCCTTCGCCCGCCTCGATCCACCGCCAAAGAGTCGACGCGCTGCTGGTCGACCGGACCCGACAACCGGCACGCGTGAAAGCCTGAGTCAGCACCGTACGAATGGTCCGATCGTCATCTGCAATCAATATGGTTCCATCCATTCAGGCAGTCTCCTTTACATCTGCCAGACGGGCAGCCGGATCCTGAACACCGTCCTTCCGTTTTCACTCTCGCATTCGACCATTCCGCCATGGGCCGCAACCGTTTGTGAAACAAGGGCAAGTCCGAGACCACTGCCCTCTGCCTTGCTGGTGACAAAGGGCTCGAAGACCTCGGCGATCAGCGTTGGCGGGATTCCCGGTCCATTGTCGACAATCTCGACCTGAAGAGGCAGGCTTTCCGTCCGATTGCCCCCTGCGGAAAACCGAATTCCCGTCTGATAGAACGTTCGGATGCGAATCACGCCCCGATGATCGTCGACCGCTTCGGTCGCATTTTTGACAATGTTCTGAATCGCTCTGAGCAGCATGTCCGGATCCCCGGACGCTTCCGGCAGGGACGGATCGAATTCCTTGATGAAGCGGATAGTGCGAGCATAACCGGCCTGGGCAGCCCGGATCGCCCGGTCAAGGACATCGTGAATGTTGACCGCCTGGCGTTCGATCGGGCGCTGGTCGATGAAGCTCTCGACCCGGTCGACGAGACTGCCGATTCGCGATGCCTCCTGACCGATCAGTTCGGCAAGTTCCGCATCGTCAGGTTCGGCATTCATGCCGAGAAGTTGGGCCGCACCGCTGATACCGGCAAGCGGGTTCCGGATTTCATGGGCGAACATTCCGGCCATTGTGGTAACGGTCCTCACCGCCGACAAGTGGGTCAGCGAACGATGAATCTTCTCCGCCGACCCGGTCGGTTCAATAATGACCAGTAATGTATTGTTTGAATTGTCAAAATTGCAAACTTTGAGAGTGCATGGAAGCGTGGTGTTTTCGGCGACCGATACGACAACATTGTACTGTGTCACACGATCCGCCCCGGTCCGGGCCTTGTCAATCGTGTCGGCAAAAACCGTGTTCTTCCCGAACATTTCAGTGACCGAACGCCCCCGCATTTGCCGGGAGGAGACATTCAGCAATTGTTCTGCGGCGGGATTGGAAAGCTCTACAGAGTTGTCACGGGCAATTACGAATGCCGGAAATGGCAATGCGCCCCAGATCGCGTCGTAGCCTACGGTCATCGTGCGTCCGCCGCCTGCGACCGACGCCTCGATTCCGAGACTTTCCACCTGTTTCTGCCAACCATCATGCCCGAAAAATCATCATTCTCACATTTACGCAAATTCATTGAGCAGAGACAAGTCCGTCCACACGAAAGAATTCGCGAGCCAAACAGTCCCGGGCCTGTGCCGCTGCGGGACCGTTCCGTCAGGTGCTTGGCCATTGCCAGAGAGCCGTGCAAACACTTGCCAAAAGGCCAAGCGGTGTTACTCTGCCTTCGCGTTGCGGGTCCTTGGTGCCGGCCGAGCGGCTCGCGCGACGGGCATTATGCCCGATCCCAAAGTCTCAAGACACAAGGACGTTGAACCATGTTTTACAGAGCTATGCTGGCAGCTGCCGGTATCGTTGTTGCGACGGCTTCCGCTGCACAGGACAAGATGCCGTTCGCTCTGGACTGGAAGTTCGAGGGCCCTTCCGCACCCTACTTTGCTGCCATTGACAATGGCCACTTCGCCGATGCTGGCCTGGATGTGGAAATCAGTGCCGGACAGGGTTCACTCGACGCCATTCCCAAGGTTGCCACCGGGGGGTTTCCGGTCGGATTTGCCGACATCAACAGCCTGATCAAGTTTCTTGATCAAAATCCGGGAGCTCCGGTGATCGCGATCATGATGGTTTACGACAAACCGCCTTTCGCCGTTGTCGGATTGAAGAGTCGGGGCGTCATGGCTCCCAAGGACCTGGAGGGCCGAATCCTGGGTGCGCCTCCGCCCGATGGTGCCTGGGCGCAGTTCCCGGCCTTTGCGTCTGCCAATGGTCTTGACATGTCCAAGATTATCGTCGAGCCAGTTGGATTCCCGACCCGCGAGCCCATGCTCGCGGCAGGCGAGGTCGATTCCGTGACCGGGTTTTCCTTTTCGTCCTTTCTCAACCTGGTGCGCCTTGGCGTTCCCGAGGACGATATCTCGACCATCCTGATGGCCGATCACGGCCTTGCCCTCTACGGCAACGCAATCATCGTCAACACGGATTTCGCGGCCGAAAATCAGGACATGGTCAAGGGATTCCTGAGTGCCGTTGCCAATGGCTGGGCCGACGCCATTGCCGACCCGGATGCAGCGATCGCGTCCCTGGTGGCGCGGAACCCTGCCGCAGACGCCGAACTTGAAAAGCGGCGACTCCAACTGGCACTCGACGCCAATGTGCTGACGGATTACGTGGCGGCCAATGGCCTGGGCGGGATCGACGCGGATCGCATGGCGCAAGCTCTGGAACAGCTTGCAGAAACCTACGAGTTCCAGAACCCGCCGGATGCCTCGCTCTATTTTTCCAGCGACTTCCTTCCCGAAGGTGGCGGCTTCATGATCAATTGATCCTGTATTGTCGAAGTGTGGCGGGCCCCGCGGGGGCCCGTCGCCGCATTCCGAATCCAACAAAGCCCTATTCGTGACTGGACTGATTGAAATCCGGAACGTGACGCATGCCTATGTCACGGACACCGGGCCGCTCCCTGTCCTGAATGACTTGAGTCTGTCGATTCCGGAGGGTGGTTTCGTGGCCGTCGTCGGTCCGTCCGGTTGCGGGAAGTCCACATTGACGCGCCTGATCGCCGGTCTGATGAAGCCGGACAGAGGCAAGGTCTGGCTGCATGGCGACATCGTCACGAGCCCGCGTTCGACGGTGGGCATGGCATTCCAGAATCCGGTTCTGCTGGAGTGGCGATCGATTCTGAAAAACGTGATGCTCCCCCTGGAAATCGTTCCGACCCGTTTGACGCGTCGCGAACAGGAGGATCGTGCCCGCAAGCTCCTGGCCCTTGTCGGACTCGAAGGATTCGAAGACAAACGGCCTTCAGAGCTCTCCGGTGGAATGCGGCAGCGGGCGTCCCTGTGCCGGGCCCTGGTTCACCAGCCCGAAGTGTTGATTCTCGATGAACCTTTCGGTGCACTTGACGCTTTCACTCGCGAAGATCTCTGGATGACGATGCACAACCTGAAGGCCGAGGAACCCTTCACCGGAGTAATGATCACGCATGATCTGAGGGAATCCATTTTTCTGGCCGATCAGGTGATCGTTCTCTCAGGCCGGCCGGCGACAGCACAGCATGTCATGGATATACCGTCGGCCGGCCCGCGTGTGCTGGACGATCTCTACACGCCTGAAGCAGCCGATCGGTTGAATGTCCTGCGCCGGCAGATCGAAATTGCCCAGGGTCGAGCCCCTGCCAATGCGGAGACTGGCGAATGATCCGGAGGATTGTCGTTCCCATTGTGGCCACCGTCGTTTTCCTGGTCCTCTGGGAACTTCTGGTCTGGTTCAACGACTGGCCCAACTACTTGATGGCTTCGCCATCCGACTTGCCGGCCGCCGTCACCAAGTACTGGAACCTTTTCCTCATCATGGGCTGGCAGACGCTGTGGCGCACAGTCGCGGGGCTCCTGATCGCCGTCCTGGTCGGCGTGGCGTTCGGAATGATCATGGGTTTCTGGAGAACAATGCGCGATGCACTCTATCCGCTCCTGGTTGGGTTCAACGCGATCCCCAAGGCGACAGTCGTGCCAATCGTCGCGTTGATCTTTGTCGGTGCCCACGACTTCAACGCCGTCATGATCGCGTTCATGATTTCGTTCTTCCCGATTGCCGTCTCCGTCTCGATCGGGCTGTCCACCCTCGAACCTGAATACCGTGACATTCTGCGTTCACTCGGTGCGTCCCGGTCCACCATCTTCTGGAAAATCGCGTTGCCAAAGACGTTGCCAGAGTTCTTCGGCGCGCTGAAGGTGTCGGTTACGCTCGCCTTCATTGGAACGAACCTGATGGAGATCGTCAGTCCGCATGGTCGCGGCCTTGGCGCGCTGTTCGACAGCGGCAAGACGAATTCTGACTACCCGCTCATGTTTGCCGTTCTGATCGCCCTCGCGTTCCTCGGAATCGTTCTCTACTATGTGGTGGTCGTGCTCGAAACCATATTTGCCGGTTGGGCCGAGCGCGAAGTCAACTGATGCTCGAGGATGATGACGGTCAAGGCTATGCCACCTTTCGGAAGCACGAAGCAATCCAGTCCATAACTCCTGACGCATCGCCAGGAACCCGGCCGTCAATCCCAACGTGAATGTGGCGAACAACCGATCTCACCCGGACAGCCACGGAATTCACCCGGATTTGCGGCCGCAACTCGTTGCCCCGGACGTCCTTGGAATTCGATCTAGTCGGGACCGAAATCGACCTGGGCTGCACAGTTCGTTCCCGCTCCTCGACGAATGGAGCCAAATCAGAATCCCCCCGCCAGCGGCCAATCCAACCTCCAGAACAGAAACCATGCGGTACTGTCGTCCGCAGCGTCGTAACACCACACTTCATTGTCAGAATGCCAAACGCGAAATAGATTCGCATGTCCCGAACGGAAAATGCGCGCAATTTGACCGATCGGGAACGCTGACCGTCATGGCGGATTGAGGACCGAACCGTGAATCTCGCTGCAGTGATCGTGGCCGCCGGGAACAGCACCAGGGCCGGGCCTGGTCCGCCAAAACCCTACCGGTTGTTGGCCGGCGAAGCCGTGCTGGCCCATGCCATCCGGTCGCTTCTGCGACACGATCGTATCGCCTATCTTCGCGTGGTCATCAATCATCTCCATGAAGGCCACTACCGCCGGATGATCGAGGAGATTCCCGACCTTCGAAACGCGAGGCTGCTTCCACCGGTCACAGGCGGTGCAACTCGTGGCGAGTCCGTGCTTGCCGGGCTGGATTCGCTCGAGTCGGACGTCGTCCTCATTCACGATGGCGCCCGGCCGTTTCCCGGGCGGACCAACGTCGACGAGCTGATCGATGTCCTCGAACGTGACGGTGCCGCGTTCCTGGCTTTACCGGTTCACGACACGCTCTGGTACGTGCCCACGAATGGTGTCGTCGAGAGAGGACCGGAACGCGAAAACCTGTGGCGGGCGCAAACGCCACAGGGTTTCAATCGCCAGGCGCTCATCAATGCCTATGGTACAGCCGGTCCAAACGAAACCGACGACGTCTCGGTTGCCCGTCTCGGCGGGATCCATGCAACCCCGGTCACTGGATGCGAGACCAATCTGAAGATTACCCTGCCCGGTGACCTGGAAATTGCCGAAAGATTCCGAATGCAAAGTGCGGCGGGATCCACCGGTGACAAAACCGGGAGCCTTGGCGGAGATGACGATTCCGATGTCCGGGGCGCTGCTTTGGACGTGGCGGACCGACAGGAAGGAGGTCCAGTCGAATTCAACGAGGTGGAAGGGCCGGACATTCGCACGGGCACCGGCTTCGACGTGCACCGGTTCACCGACGGCGATCACGTCATTCTCTGCGGTGTGAAAATCCCGTTCGGCCGGTCGCTGGAAGGTCATTCGGATGCAGATGTCGGGCTCCACGCTGTCACGGACGCCATACTTGGCGCCATGAGCGAAGGGGACATAGGTCAGTGGTTTTCGCCGTTGGACGACCGATGGCGGGATGCCGACTCGGGCGAGTTTCTGACGGCAGCCGTCCGGCGCAGCCGGGAAATCGGTTTCCGGATCTCGAACATCGATTGCACGATCATATGTGAAGGTCCGAGAATCGGCCCTCACACTGTTGCGATGCGGACCCGAATCGGCGCGTTGACAGGGATTTCGACCGGCAGGATCAGCGTCAAGGCCACAACGACTGAAGGTCTCGGGTTCACCGGAAGGGGCGAAGGAATCGCGGCCATGGCCAATGTGATAATGATCAGGCCATGAGCCGCTTCGTCGCGACTGTCTTTGGTATCGGCGACTTTCCCTGGGCGCCGGGAACTCTCGCCTCGATGGTGGCCATCGTCGTTGCGTTGGTGGCATATGGCGTCGGCGGCCTCGGCGGCTATTTGGCGGTGCTGGGAACCGTCCTCATCGCCGGTTTCATCGTGACCCATCGAACTGCGGGAGCTTTCGATCAAGCAGACCCGCCTGAAGTTGTCATTGACGAAGTTGCCGGTCAGTTGATTGCCCTCACCCCCCTGCCCCTCGGACTTTGGATTCGCGGTTCCGATGAGACGTTGCTTCCCTGGCCGGGCATCGTCACGGCCTTCCTGGCGTTTCGGTTGTTCGATATCGTCAAACCATGGCCGGTCAGCTGGGCCGACAGGATGAAATCCCCGTCAGGCATCATGCTCGATGATGTCTTGGCTGGCCTGCTTGCGGCGGTCTGCGTCGCCGGTCTCGGGTATTTCGTCCACCAGCAACTCCAGTGACCGGCGAATGCTCCCCTGTCTGCTCGTTGACCCGGTATAGATCGATGCAACCCGTCAGATTCCAGGACTTGATACCCTTGGCCGACGACGTGCTGAACCAGATGCGGAAACGCGGCCTGTCGCTGGCAACAGCCGAAAGCTGCACTGGCGGGCTGGTTTCCGCGTTGTTGACGTCTGTTCCCGGATCGTCCGATGTCCTCGATCGTGGATTCGTCACGTATTCGAACGCGGCAAAAGTCGAGATGCTCGGTGTCGGCCATGCATCGCTCACCCGCGAAGGCGCCGTGTCGGAAACGGTGGCCGGAGAGATGGCGGCCGGCGCCCTGGACCGATCCGAAGCCGACATCGCCGTTGCCGTCACCGGGGTCGCTGGCCCCGGCGGTTCGGAGTCAAAGCCTGAAGGCCGGGTCTGTTTTGCCATTGCCGGCCGTGGGACAACCCGTATTCGCCAGCACGATTTCGGCGCCATCGGCAGGGACCGTGTCCGGTTCGAGTCCGTTGACACGGCGTTAAGACTGATTCTGGTTCTCCTTCAGGAAACCGACGACGAACCACGTCCTGACGAAGAGATTGCGTAACTTCTTGATTTCAGGAGTTTTCGTTCATAACGCATTGTTAAAATTGGATTAACCACGAGAAAAGGGCGCTACAATTTCAGTGGTTTTGGCGGCCCGGTCCGGGCCGGCGGGGCGGCGATCGGCCGGTCCATCGCGACATTCTCGGCGGTTCGTAACAAAACGGGGCCCGGCATCGGGGCGGAGTGACTTCGATACAAGAAAATCCTGAGTCTACACCCTCCTGAAGGTAGGCCAGGTTTTCATCGAATCTTGGGGTGCCGTTACGACGCGATCCGCCCACATGACAGCTTTGGATACCGCCCGCTCGCTCCGGAGACGATCATCATGCCAAGCTGGCCGCCCGGCTTGGCCAGGAAACCGGCAATGCGCTAACTTTCAAATCAGACCAGTCGCCGGGGGCAGGGCAGCATTGCGAATTCATGGATGCCATTCCTGAGTGAATTGCCGCAACGGCTCCGGTGCATCGGAGAGCGTGCCGCCGAAAACCCTGATCCCGTCCTCCCGGCTGAAAATGATGGCGAAGGGCTGGCCCGTGGTCACTTCGATCGCGATCGCGGCCTTCGCGTCACCGCAGTCATGCGGTTTGCAGCCCTCCATGCTCAGGAAATCGCCAGCCAACTTGGCGCCTTGGGCGATGTACATGTGGCTTATCAGTTCATAGAGCTCTTCGCGGCGCATAATCATTTCGAAGCGACGCCGTTCCGACGAGTCATCGAGCAAGGCGGCCGGATGGACGCCGATCCATCGCGTGACGTCCGGCCCGGCACCAGCGATCTCCGCACCGGATTCGTCACGGGGAACCTCGAATTCCTGAAGGGAATCCCCGTCAAATCGAATGGTCCGGTGCAAAAGCTCGGGTCGATTGGGAATCCTGACGTCGAGTTCGATCTCTTCGTGCGACACCCGCATGGCTATGATGCTCCCGGAGCAGCTGTTCGACGGATTACTTGCGCGTGCATTTCCCTCGAAGGTCACGAGGACGAACTGGTACCGCATGCCGCAGGCACCAGTTACATGCCGACGCGAGAGCACGATCACGTCCGCATCGGGCCGCCAGTAGATCCTGGTCTCCAACCAGAGACCCACCTCCTCTACATCATCAAGCCGAGTGCCATCCACATTCCAGCCGTCGGGATGCCAGTTTCCCTCCCTTCCATAGGAAACCAACTCGTATCCATCGACGATCCTCAGTTCCGTGAATCTGGTGAAAAAGGAATCCGCCGCCGCTGGAAGTGCCGAGATCAGGATGGCCAAGCCCAGAAGTCCACGAAGCCGGCAAAACATTCCGCCTCTTCCCAGCGAAGGAGTGCCACGACCAATCGCACCATCCCGTTGCTTCCAGCAGGCCTTGAGCGATGTCATCACAGAATCCACGCTTCGAAGGGTTTCAGCAACATGCTTCATGGGACTCTACCTGTCTTGACTTCAGGAATTTTCGTGCCAAACGCATTGATGGCCTAAACCCAACATAGGTACCGATTCCGCCATAGGATTTTCACGCCTTTGGTCTCTTGATTCCGTTCTTTTTCATCCAGTTTGAGAGGTTTGCAGGCGTTGTGTTGTAGCGCTTTGCGATGAACTTCTGTGTTGATCCGTTTGCGAGCAGCGCTTCGATCACTACAGGCACGCGGCATCGTATCGGCAGCTCTCTACGCGGATATGTTGGGGCGATTGGTGCGGTGTTGCACCACGCGCACGGAAGGCGCACTCCCAGCGATCGGCGAACGCCTCGAATGCGCCTGAATCTATCCGCATCAGGGCGACCCACCCAACGGTTCGGCGCCGGTCGGGCACTCATAGTGGGAGAAGAAGCGATCCAACAGCCAGAAGAAACGGATGCGCTCTGGATCGACATCACATTCGCCATAGAGCTCGTAGAATGTCGGTATCCACTTCTCACCACAGTTGCGCTTGATTGTAAGCTCAACGGACATGAAATCGCGGTGCCGGTCGCTGATTCCGGCGATACCCCAATCGACGATTCCGCTGATGCGCTGTCTGTCGAGCAGCAGGTTAGGAAAGCAATAATCGCCGTGGGTGAAGACAGAATCACTAATTTGCGAAGCTTGAGCAATCAGGTGTTCCAGCACTCTTGACGGCGCAGCGCCGGTATCAGCCATGAAGGCTTCGACATTCAGGCCTGGAGAGTCAATGCGCCGGGCGCTCTCCTTGAGTTCATTCTCCAACACTCGGTCAAAGGGGCAGTCCTCCGTCGGGACTTCGTGAACCATCTTCAGTCCTTCGGCCAGCTTCGCCACCACCGTAGGTGTGGAAATGATTTCAATGCATTCATGTGAGGGCGTACCCGGCAATTCGGTAGTCAGGACGAAGACCCGGTCCCCTTGTGTGGCGTAGTGCAGGACGCGAGGAACGGGCAGGCAGTGCGCGATCCAGTCGAGCCGTTCGGCTTCGTCAATCTGATCCTGACCGGCGATTCCCGTACCGATCTTCAGATAAGCCGGTCCTTCTGCCTTATCCCAGACCCGGAACGACTGGTTGCCGAGCCGCCCAGGCGCGAGTTCCTCGACAGCGTCAAGTTCGAGCCGGTCGACCAGACTTGGCGGGAGATCTGATTCAGCTATGAGCAAGCTTCTGCTCCTTTCGACGGATCATTCCTCAACTGCCCTGCTCCACCGATCCAGGCAAAGGAAGAAGACCATGAAGTAGACGTAGACCAACAACATGAATGGCCTAAACCCAACATAGGTCGATTCCGCCATAGAATTCTTACGCCTCGGGTTTCTTGATTCCGTTCTTCGTCATCCAGTTTGAGAGGTTTGCGGGCGTTGTGTTGTAGCGCTTTGCGATGAACTTCTGTGTTGATCCGTTTGCGAGCAGCGCTTCGATCTCCGGACGAAATGGATCGAGCTTGCTCTTGCCCGGCCCTTTCGGTCGCCCGAGCGGCAGCCCCGAAGCCTTTCTCGCTCTGAGCGCCTCTTTGGTTCTGGCCGAGATCAAGTCGCGTTCAATCTCGGCGGCCATCGAGAAGGCCATGGCAATGATCTTGCTCTGGATGGTTTCGTTGAGCCTCCAGGACCCCTTGATCGCATAGACCCGAATGCCGGCGTCCGAGGCAATGGACAGGATTTCCATGCATTCGAGCATCGAGCGTCCGAGCCGGGAGAGTTCGCTGACGATCAGGGCATCGCCTTCACGCAGTTCGTCCAGGATGTCCGCGATCTTTCTCTTGCGCCATCCGATCTTGCCTGACGCCTTCTCCTCGACGAATTCGACGCGGCCGAGATCCTCCCTGTTGGCAAGGGTGAGGATATCGGCCCGGTTTTTGTCCAGGTCCTGGGTCACTTTGGAGACCCGAAGATATCCGATGGTTCTGGATGCACTTGCGGTCATCGTCTGTCCACATTCGAAGAAAACGTCTTTTTGCCATATAAAAGATATCTTTCGGAGTGGTTTATTCAACGATATTCATCGTACTTCACGCGCAGGGAAAACGCTCGTTTTCCCTGCAATTTTCCGGAACGGATTCTCTCATGCCTCGAATGCGCATCCTGAACGCGGCCGAGCAGGCGCGTCTTGAACATCCACCGGTCTTCAACAGTGCCGAGCGCAAGCGATTCTTCGATTTCTCACAATCCGTCTTGGATACGGCGCATGAATTGCGCAGCACAACATACCGGGTCGGGTTCCTGCTGGCCTACGGCTATTTCCGGGCGACGCGCCGTTTCTTCTCCCCGGAGCGGTACCATGAGCGAGACATTGCATTTGTTTCCCGCATCGTCGGAGCTTCTGCCAATGAGTTTTCCGGGGAGAACTACAAGGAAAGAACCCGTCTGCACCATCAGAGCCGCATTCTCGATTTGCAAGGCTTCCGGTCTTTCGGAACATGGGCGGAGTACCAGCTGATCACGGAAATCGCGAAGATGGCGCGCGTCCATCTCAAGCCCCGGCTCATTTTCGGGCACTGCATCGACTTTCTGACCGCAAGCCGGATCCAACTTCCGGGCGCGCGGCGGTTGACCGATCTGATCCGTGCCCGGCTGAGTGCGCGAAAGGAAGATCTCATACGCCTGGTCGAGACCAACCTGTCGCCGAACCTGCAAGAGACGCTTGACGGTCTGTTCACGCAGGAGGACGGGGGGAACCGGTACCGGCTGACGCTGCTCAGCAGGATTTCGCAATCCACCCGCCCGGGCAAGATCAGGAAGACGGCCACGGACCTGGAAATCCTGACGGACCTGTACGGGAAGATCGTGCCCGTCCTCGAGATCCTCGACATCGGGTCAGAAGGCGTCAGGTACTACGCGGGCGGGGTTCACAGATCGGAAATGTTCCAACTGCAGCGCCGCTCGGACGCTGACCGTTATCTCCATGCCATTGCCTTCATCGCCGATCAGCACCACAGGCTTCAGGATGCCATGGCCGACATGCTTCTCAGTGTCATGCAGTCGTTCAGGACAACCGTGGATCGGGAGCACAAGGAAGAGGTATTCACACGGCGCAAGACTGCTGGTGCACGGTTCGAGAAAATGCTGGACGCAGTCGAAACGGAAGTCTCCAACCTGCAGCACGAGATCCGTGCACTGCTCGACCACGAGAGCATGTCCGATGCGGGGAAGCTGGACAGCATCAGAGCCATTATTGATCGCGACCGGGAAAGTGTCGTGGACGTCCTGCGGGCCGATATCCGCAAGAGTGCCGCTGCCGACGAGAGCCTGTTCCATGACATCCTCGAAGATCGTTCCATCCGCCAGCAGAACCAGATCAGCCCGATCCTGAAACAAGTCGAGTTCATTGGCGATGCGAGCACGGCGGATCTCGTGGCGGCGATTGCATATTTCCGCGAAAAGGACGGCACTATCGGCCCGGGCATGCCCCTGGCGTTCCTGACTTCCGCCGAACGCGGCGCCGTGAATGATCCGAAAGGGTTCAGGATCTCGCTCTGCAAGGTCTTCCTCTTCCAGCATGTCGCCGCGGCGATCAAGGCCGGAAGCCTGAACCTCGATGGGTCCTACAAGTATCGCCCGCTGGATGACTACCTGATCGGCCGGGAGCGATGGGAGCGGGAGAAGCAGGAACTTCTTGAGCGAGCCGGCCTGGCGGACTTCGATGACCCGGAACCGGTCCTGAGAGAACTCGAAGCCGCCCTGCAGCAGAAATACGAAGCCACGAACAGGGCCGCGAGCGACGGCTCCAACCCGTACCTGAAAGTCAGGTCTCCGGGCGATTTCAGGGTGGTGACGCCTGCTCTCGATGAAGTGGAAAGCGAGCCCCTGCGGGAGATCCTGCCCAAGCGGTACCTGGTACCCCTGTCGGAGGTCCTGGCCACTGTCGACCAGCACTGCGGCATGTTCGAGGAATTCAGGCACTGGCAGCAGGTCAACGTCGATCAAACACCCTCACCCGCGACCACAATTGCCGGCATCATGGGGCTCGGATGCGCGATCGGTGTTCAGAAGATGGCGCGGATATCCCGCGAGATCAGCGAGCGCGAACTGGAGTACGCGGTCAACTGGCGCTTCTCTCTCGAAACATTGTCGCCGCAAACGATCGTGTTGTCGCTGCGATGGAACGCATGGAACTACCGCAAATCTACCGGCGATCGCGCGAGACGCTCCATACGTCGAGCGACGGCCAGAAATTCGAGGTTCGCAAACCCTCGCTCAACGCCAGCTATTCGTTCAAGTACTCTGGCCAGGTACAGGGCGTCAGCGCCTACACCTTCATCGATGAACGCAACTTCCTTTGGTACTCGCTGGTGTTCAGCGCAGCCGAGCGCGAGAGCGCTTATGTCATCGACGGGCTGATGCACAACGATATCGTCCAGAGCGACATCCACTCCACCGATGAGCATGGCTTCATGGAAGCAATCTTCTGCGTCACGCATCTGCTCGGGATATCCTATGCACCGAGGTTCAGGGACCTGAAGAAGCACAACCTCTACCAGTTTCGGAACAGCAGGGACGAGGATGCCGAATGGGCGATCGTGCCGGCGAAATACGTCAACGAGAAGGCCGTCCGTGCGTCATGGGATGACTTGCTGCGCCTTGTGGCGACCATCAGGCTGAAAGAGGCAACGGCTTCCGAGATCTTCCGGCGCCTGAACTCATACTCCAGGCAGCACAGGCTCTACGCCGCGATGAAGGCCTTCGGCCAGATCATCAAGTCGGTGTTCATCCTGCGCTACATCGACTAGGTCGAGTTGCGGCAGGCGATCGAGAAGCAACTCAACAAGATCGACTCGCGAACAGTTTCACACGGGCCGTTGCGGTCGGCAATCCACGCGGGATCGAACATGCGGAAAAGGAAGCCCAGGAAATCGCCGAGAGCTGCAACCGCCTCATCAGGAACAGCATCAACTGCTGGAACTATCTCTACCTGACCCGCCAGCTCGAGGCTGTCAGGGCTCCCGAGGCGCGGGACAAAATTTTGAAGATGATCGCTCTCCATTCGCCCCAGGCATGGTGGTATATCAACATGCTTGGCGAGTATGATCTCTCGAACGACAGGCTGCGGGACAACACGGGTGTTCTGCCCCCCAAATCCGTACTCAGCATCATTCCCGAAAATTGGGAGCCGCCAAAACGGTGAAAACACCAATCTTTCAAGGCAAAATGAAAATCCCTATGGCGGAATCGGTACCTATGTTGGGTTTAGGCCAATGCTGATCTGCAACGCGTTCAGGGCTTAGAGGATGCGGTCCGGGCTCATCCGGTGGCCCCAGATCGCTAGGCGCCGGCACAGGTGCTGGAGACAGCGGAAGGCCATGGCACAAATGGCGATGTGGGACGGAATGCGGCGTTCCTTCCGGTAAAAGATCGGCCGGATGCGAGGGTCATGCTTGCTGGTTCGGAAACGGGCCTCGATTTTCGGCGCAGGAACATGGGCGGAGTCTGGAATCGGGGCGGGGTGATTTCGATACGAGAAGTCCCGAGTGCACGACACCGCCTTCTCCGTGCCGCGCCCCAAGAACCAAACTATCGTTGCGAGTTCGGATTCGAACGGAACCGAAAATATCTGACGTCAAGGCCGCGTCTGTTTTGTCATTGCCGGCCGTGGGACAACCCGAACTTGCCGGCACGACTTCGGCGCCATCAGCGGGGACCGTGTCCGGTTCGAATCCGTTGACACGGCGTTGACACTGATTCCGGCGCTCCTTCAGGATACCAACCACGAAACTCGTCTCGACAAAGGTATTGCATAACTTTTGTCCACTATACCATTTTCTGATTTAATTTTAGGCACGTAATCCTGAAAATCGATCTATCCGGTGGACCGTCCTGTTTGCCCGGTTGCACCTCCGGAGCCCGCGGAGTCAACGGTTGCTGCCAAATCGAATGCAGCCAGAGAGGATCGAAAGATGAATGCAGCCGATACCGCCTGGATCATTGTCGCAACGACACTGGTCCTGTTCATGACGCTGCCAGGGCTAGCTCTGTTCTACGGGGGGTTGGTCCGGGCGCGTAGTGTCCTGTCCGTTCTCACGCAGTGTTACGCCATCGCCTGTCTGATGTCGGTTGTCTGGCTGGCCGCCGGGTACTCCATAGCGTTCGGAGCGTCCGCGGCGCCTTGGTGGGGCGGACTCGGGAGCGCCTTCCTTGCAGGCATCACGCCGGATTCGCTCAGTGGTACGTTGCCGGAAGTTCTTTTCTTTGCCTTTCAGATGACCTTTGCGATCATCACTCCGGCCCTGATCGTCGGTGCCTTCGTCGAGAGGATCAATTTCGGCTTTGTCCTCCTGTTCATGGCGCTCTGGTCCCTCGTCTGCTACGCCCCGGTCGCCAATTGGATCTGGGGAGGCGGTTTCCTCGCTGACGGCGGCATCTTCGGCGAGACTGGCGTCCGCGACTTCGCCGGCGGAATCGTGGTCCACGAAACGGCCGGAGTTACCGCTCTCGTCCTGGTGATTCTCCTTGGGGCCCGGCGGAAAAACCCCACGGTACCGCACAATCCTGGCTATGTGATGATCGGTGCTGCCATGCTCTGGGTCGGCTGGTTCGGATTCAACGGCGGTTCGCAGCTGGCTGCCGATGGAGGCGCTGCCATGGCCCTCGCCGTCACCCATATTTCGGCTGCTGCGGCATCACTGACCTGGGCACTCTGGGAAAAAATCAAATTCGGAAAGGTCTCGCTGGTAGGAATGGTCACGGGAACCATTGCCGGTCTGGCATCGATCACGCCGGCTTCGGGTTTCGTGGGTCCCGTCGCCGCTCTCGTCATTGGCGGCGTCGCTGGCGTCCTCTGTCAAGAGGCCTGCTCAGTGATCAAGGGCAAACTGAAGATCGACGACTCCCTCGACGTCTTCGCGGTCCATGGCGTTGGCGGCGTCTTCGGCATCATCATGATTGCCGTGTTCGGCCAAGGGAGCTTCGTGGCGCAGATCGGTTCTGCAATCATCGTCGGTCTCTTTACCGTATTCGTGACGATCATTCTTGCCAAGTTTGTGGGACTTCTGATCCCGATGCGCGTCGCCGAAGACATCGAGGAAAGCGGGCTGGATCTCGCGACCCACGGCGAGCAGGCCTACGACCTTTCGTCCTGAAGACCTCCAGGACCAGGAAGCGGGACGGTGTCCCATTGTCCCGCTCCACTGCACCGTCTCCGCCGGTCACCGTTTCCGCCGTCACTGTCGCCGGACCCGCCTGATGGCACGAAACCGGGATGCCTTCATGTCGACCTGCCGTCAGGAGCACCGAACGGAGTGCAGGTCAAAACGACGCAGTCTCGCCTGTTGACCATCCGTAAATCGCTTCGGCCCGGTCTTCGAATGCCGCAACCATCCGGCGCATCGCCCGGTCGAACATCAGCCCCATGACCCGTCCAAGCACAGCCGACTTGAACTCGAATTCGATAAAGAAATCGATCTCGCAACCTGAGGCAACGCGCCGGAATGCCCAGCCGGATTCGAGGGTTCGAAACAGCCCACCAAGATTGGCCACGCCAATCCGGAGGTTTTCCGGATCCAAGGTCACTCGGCTGCGATAGCTTTCCGTGATGACCTTGAATGAAACCGTGAGTTCGGTCTCAAGCGTTTCGACTTTGCCTGAACGGGACCGGTGGTATACTCGTGCGCCGGAGCACCAAGGCAGGAATTCTGGATAGGCTTCGATGTCGGCGACGATCGCGAACATGTCTTCCGGAAGCCACCTGACAGTCTTCCGGACATCATGCCGGATCATGTGGCACCTCGCGAATCCATGTGACGGGGTCCAAACCGCGACTTGTACTCCAGGTGAGCGGACCAAAGTCGAGAGCCCGTCATTCTCGACTTTGGTCCAACCGTCCCGTCCGGCGCCGACTTGATGGCCGGAATCGCCGCGAACAACGGTGAAACGGCAACAGGCACGGGAGACCCAGCCATATGACGGGCACTTTGCATCGGGACCTTCGCGGCGCTGTCTATATCGTTGAACCGATGATTTCCGCAAAGTCCATTGCCGCCAGGGTTGAATCCCTGGCCAAAGACATTTCTGATCATTTCTCGGGCACCGACCAGTTGATTGTCGTAGGCCTGCTCAGGGGGTCCTTTGTCTTCATTGCCGACCTGGTTCGCGAACTGGATCTGCCGGTTGAAGTCGATTTCCTCGAGGCAACATCCTATGGATTCGGCCTCGAATCCTCAAGAGAAGTCCGTATCATCAAGGACTTGCGAGGAGAAGTTTCAGGCCGGGACCTTTTGGTCGTCGAGGATATCGTCGACACCGGCCGAACCCTGCGACATGTCCTGACACTGCTTGAGGCCCGCAGCCCCGGGCGCCTCGAAGTCTGTGCCCTGCTCGACAAGCCGTCCCGGCGCGAAGTCGATGTCACGGCAACGTGGACCGGTTTCGAGATTCCGGACCGGTTTGTGGTCGGGTATGGCATCGACTATGCCCAGAGAAACCGCAATCTTCCCTATATCGGCGCCGTGCGATTCATGGATCCGGACAATACTGCTGACGGCGCCACTTGAGGCGAACCCGCGAGGCACTCGAGCTCGATCGCCGTACCGGGGTCTTCTGCAAGGGCTGTTCCGTACGCAAGGGACTATCGGCGAAGTCGCCATTTCGACCGCCACGCGAAGTTCGGGAACACCCGTTCGATGCACGATCCCTGATGGCGATCCCGCTCGACGGATCATCTCTCCCCTGCCAACGCCTGCTTCCGTGCCTCACGCAGACGATTGAAGTCGTCGCCGGCATGGTAACTCGACCGGGTCAAGGGTGATGCCGAGACCAGCAGGAATCCCTTGCCAAACGCCATGGATTCCAAGGCGGAAAATTCTTCGGGTGTTACAAAACGTCGAACCGGGTGATGCTTCGGCGTCGGCTGGAGGTATTGGCCGATGGTCAGGAAGTCTACCCCGGCAGACCTCAGGTCATCCATGACTTGATGGACTTCCAGCAGCCTTTCTCCCAGGCCGACCATGATTCCTGACTTCGTGAACATGGCCGGATCTCTCTCCTTGACCCGCTGCAGCAGCCGAAGGGAGTGAAAATAACGAGCTCCAGGACGCACCTCCGGGTAGAGTCCCGGAACCGTCTCGAGATTGTGATTGAAGACGTCAGGTCCGGCATCAATGACCTCCTCAAGAGCCTCGCTTTCGCATCGCAGAAAGTCGGGGGTCAAGACTTCGATCGTGGTCCCCGGAGACTTTCTCCGAAGCGTCCGGATCGTTCGGGCGAAATGCCCTGCCCCGCCGTCGGCTAGATCGTCGCGGTCGACGGAGGTGATGACCACATGACTAAGCCCGAGCCGCATGACGGCACTGGCCACCCGGGCCGGTTCAAAGGGATCGAGCGCATCCGGCCGGCCGGTTGCAACATTGCAGAAGGTGCAACCCCGCGTACAAATGTCGCCCATGATCATCATGGTTGCATGGCCCTTCGCCCAGCATTCACCAATGTTTGGACAGGCCGCTTCTTCGCAGACAGTCGCGAGGCGATTGTCGCGAATAATGTCCCGGGTTCTTGCGTAACCCGCAGATGCCGGCGCCCGAACCCGAATCCACGCGGGTTTCCGGACAGCCGGCGTCGACGTTCGCCGGGCGTGTTCAGGATGCCTGTCGGCAACCGTCTGTCTCGTCCCATCCATGCTCACGTCCATGGCCATTCTCCTGTCTGATCCAGGCTGCCGGCGCGTCCCAGACCGAAATCCCGAATTCCGACCATCGGACACATAGCAAATCCGGTGGAAGAGGAAAGACCACAGTCGCGTCAAGACTGTTGCGACCGCCTAAACGTCCTGGATTCTGTGATTGGTGGGCTGAACTCGGCCGCTCAGCCGGGACTGACCGTCGCCGGGTTGGGGAAACACTGCGCAAACAGGACGGTCCGCCGGCTTTCCAGGCATTGGGCAACGCTTCGGTTCAGTTGGACGCGTAAGTCGGCACTACCCCGAATCCGGAACCTCTCCAGGAAGCAATAGTCCGGCTTGATCAGGAACCGGTTGCGGGGATTTGCGTTCTCTCTTGACTCCGAAGGTCCAGAACTGCACGCCATGCAAGGGACTTGCGACAACGACATTGAGTTGTGGAGGCACCGCCTTGCCGCGAACAGACAATGGACCCGGCCGGTTTTGACCCTCGACTCACGACCGTCGACTGGCATCCGCCTGAACGCACCGTGGTTGCCGATTCCGTTGGCCAAAGCCTTTGCGCCACGAGTGTCACCATGCGAGACCCGAACCGGTAGACGCCAAGACGGAACCGACCGAATCGATTCAGTCTGATGCAGGCCATACGAAGGAGACAATCATGAACGACAGCATGTGCCCGGCCACAGGTGGAGATCGTGAAGACACCGTTCGCATCCGCCAATCGAACCAGGACTGGTGGCCGAACCGCTTGCGGCTGGAAACCCTGCACCAGCATTCTTCCCTGTCCGACCCGATGGGGGAGACCTTTGACTACGCCGAGGAATTCAAGAGCATCGATCTCGAAGCGGTCAAGACAGACATTGTCGACCTGATGACGACATCTCAGGACTGGTGGCCCGCTGACTATGGTCATTACGGACCACTCTTCATTCGCATGGCCTGGCACAGTGCGGGAACCTACAGGATTGGCGACGGCCGCGGCGGTGGACGGACCGGTACGCAACGATTTGCGCCGCTCAACAGCTGGCCTGACAATGCCAACCTCGACAAGGCGCGAATTCTGCTCTGGCCGGTCAAGAAAAAATACGGTCGAAAACTCTCCTGGGCCGATTTGATGATCCTGGCTGGCAATTGTGCGTTGGAATCGATGGGTTGCAGGACAATCGGATTCGCCGGCGGTCGCGAGGATGTGTGGGAACCCGAAGACGATATCGATTGGGGAACCGAAAAGGTGTGGCTGGACGACAACCGCTACTCTGGCGACCGGGACCTCGAAACTCCACTCGCCGCCGTCCAGATGGGGTTGATCTATGTCAATCCTGAAGGTCCGAACGGCAATCCCGACCCGATCGCGTCAGGACGGGACATTCGAGAAACATTCGGTCGAATGGCCATGGACGACGAGGAAACGGTCGCGCTGGTCGCCGGCGGCCATACGTTCGGCAAGTGCCATGGAGCCGGAGACGCGGCGCTGGTGGGGCCGGAGCCGGAGGGCGCCGACATCATCGAGCAGGGCCTCGGATGGAAGAGCCGTTTCGGGACAGGAAAGGGTTCGGACGCGATCACGAGCGGAATCGAGGGTGCATGGACCCCGAATCCGGTGACATGGGACAGCGGATATTTCGACACTCTCTTCGGGTACGAATGGGAACCGGTGAAAAGCCCGGCCGGGGCTAACCAATGGGCACCCAGGAACGGTGCCGGTGCGGACTTGGTTCCCGACGCTCACGATCCGGCGAAACGACACGCGCCGATGATGACGACGGCGGACATGGCCATGCGAATGGACCCGGTCTATGAACCGATCGCGAGGCGATTCCACGAGAATCCGGACGCCTTTGCAGACGCCTTCGCCCGGGCTTGGTTCAAGCTGACCCATCGGGATATGGGCCCCCGAACACGCTACCTTGGATCCGAGACTCCGTCGGAGGAATTCATTTGGCAGGACCCCATCCCTGCCGTCACTCATGACCTGATCGACGAGAGCGACATTCAGGTTCTGAAGGATAAGATCCTCGATTCCGGCATCCCCGTGTCCCAGTTGGTCGCGACGTCCTGGGCGTCAGCCTCGACTTTTCGCGGCTCCGACCTGCGTGGCGGCGCGAACGGTGCGCGCATTCGTCTTGCCCCGCAGAAGGACTGGGACGTCAACGAGCCGACCCGGCTGGAGACGGTTTTACAAGGTCTTGAACGGATCCAGCGGAATTTCAATGCCGCGCAGGCCAACGGGAAGGCAATTTCGTTGGCCGATCTGATCGTTCTCAGCGGATGTGCGGCCATCGAAAAGGCTGCGGGCGATGCCGGGCATGCCGTTTCGGTTCCGTTCACCCCGGGGCGTGGGGACGCCTTGCCGGAACAGACGGACGCGGCATCATTCGCCGTACTTGAACCCGTTGCGGACGGATTCCGAAACTACCTCAAGTCACCTTGCGCGGTACCGGCGGAAGACTTGCTGGTCGACAAGGCCCAGTTGCTGGGTTTGACTGCGCCTGAAATGACGGTTCTCGTCGGCGGTATGCGGGTTCTGAACGCCAACTTCGGGCAATCTCGCCACGGTGTCTTCACCGATCGGCCGGAAGTGCTTACCAATGACTTCTTTGTGAACCTTCTCGACCTGGCCTTGGCGTGGCAGCCGTCGTCTGAATCGGACGGTATATTCATGGGTCGTGATCGTGGATCCGGAGTTCTGCGCTGGACCGCCACGCGAGTCGACCTCATCTTCGGGTCGAACTCTCAGCTTCGAGCGATCGCAGAGGTCTATGGATGCGATGATTCACGCGAAAAATTCGTTCACGACTTCGTGGCGGCCTGGACCAAGGTTATGAATCTCGACCGTTTCGATGTCGCTTGATTCCGGTGCCGCCGCCCTGGAAACGGGGGGGCCCACTGCGCCGTCCGACAGACGCCGCCGATACGGCCGCCACTCGCGGGGTGGGGCTCATGGCCAGGCGTCCGGTGCGCCGACGAACCGGGGCCGGGGCGGGTCCCGGCCCCTGGCTCCTGACGGCAAGGAACGGCCGGAACTGTCATTGCGGCTCGAATGGTTTCTTCCAGGGAACAGCGACCTATCCCGACACCGCAACACGAATGACGAAACTGGATGACGCGTCGTATGTGAGCTGACCGACGTTGGCCGGGCGTCTGATTGTTGGCCGAACTTTGACGAAAAGGGCGATCGCGCATTCGCGCATGGACCGCAATCCCGGAAGTCGGAAACAACACCGCATTGCGACGGCAGATTTGGCTCTCGGGGTTCCGGGGCCTTCGGCGCGCGAGAACCGGAAACTCGGACTCTGTGCACGATCCGGTTTCGAGGGCCGAAGACTACAACGCCACCGTACGGGTTGATCGTGCAAGTGGTCGAACGTCTTGTCCCGGCAACAACGGATCAGGTCTGCGCGTTCGGCCACCGTGTCGAACGCGCCCGCCGGCGGTTTCGCCTCCGGACTGGCACCGATTGCTGCATGCCCTCCTCAAGGATTCGGGTCATCGGATGGTCCACGTTCGACGGACTGTACTCTGCATGAAGGTCCCTGAGACAATCTTCGATGTCCATCCAGGCCGGAACCCCGAGTACCCAGTCGAGAAAGATCGTCCGGCACTCTGCCTCAGAGATTCCCTCGATCCGGTAGGCTTCGAATATCAACCCGCGGGGGTCGGAATCCAGCCGACCCTTCAAGGGACGCTCGGAACTCACCTGCCGCCTTCCCGCGGGCAGACCTTCACGGCCATGGTCCGAAATTTTCCGGAACTCCCGGGTTCATCCGGCAACCAGCGAAGCTGGAGCCTGGATTCCAACCGGATTCCGTTCGGTCCCGGTTTGCCTGATCGGTTTGTGACCCCGTTCAACACTGGAGCGTCCGGTTGACGATCCCCTCGCAGTCGGACATTCCCGTCATCAGATGCTCCCTGAGCTCGTCCACGGTCTCACGTCCCGTCAGCGACAGGAGCACGGCTTGGCCGCCCGCCCCCAACCTGTCAATTTCAAAGCGTTCATGGGCGAGCAACCGAAGCACATGTTGGACCTGCACCAACAGATCATGGGTCGCGGTCAAGGTCGAAAGATCAGCCGGGCCGAGCCAGCCCCGGGCCGCCGCAGATGCCAGCTGTTCCTTCGGGTGCCGATCCGTTGAATTGGAAACCAGGGCCAGGGCCTGGGCCAGGAGTTCGATTTCGAGCAAGCCTCCGGGGCGGGTCTTGACGTTCCAGACACTGTCATGCTTCCGATTGGCCGCAATCCGTTCGCGCATGTTGGCAACATCCGCGAAGACCGATTGACTGTCCCGTTCCTGAAGCAGGACGCTACGCCTGACGCCTTCGACTGCCTTCATGGTTTCGGGATGACCGGCGATCACCCGCGAACGGGACAGCGCCAGATGCTCCCAAGTCCAGGCCCGGTTCTTCTGGTAGTCGTCGAAAGCCTGCAGACTGATGGCAACAGGGCCTTGCCGACCCGACGGCCGGAGCCGCATGTCGACATTGTAGAGCTTGCCCTCGGTCATCCGGGACGAAAGCGCTGTCACGAGCGTCTGGGTGAGGCGCGAAAAATAGGTTGTCGCGGCAAGCGGCTTCATGCCGGATGACGCGTCTTGTCCTGCCGCGTCATAGACAATGACAAGGTCGAGGTCGGAGGTCGCGGTCATTTCCGCCGATCCGAGCTTTCCCATGGCAAGGACTGCGATCCCCATGCCGGGAATCTGCCCATACCGGCTGGTGAACTGGAACTCGACTCCGGGGAGCAGCGCCCGAACACACGATACTGCCAGATCGGAATAGGACTGAGCCGCTTCAAGAACACCGGCGATCCCCCGCAATTGCAGAACGCCGATCTGGAAGTGTTTCTTGTGCATCCAGATTCGCGCGGCATTCAGTCGCGCCTCGTAATCCGGAGTCGTCGCCAGGACGATCGCCAGATCTTCAACCAGCTCGTCACGATCGCCCATCGGCTGGAAGAACACTGGATCGAACAGTGCTTCGATGACTGTCGCATTCTTGGCCAAGTAGTCGGCCAGGCCCGGTGCGTTCGAACAGACATCAATTAACAGATCCAGCAGAGGTGGGTTGGTCTCGAACAGGGAAAACAACTGCACACCTGTGGGCAGACCCCGAAGGAATCCGTCGAACCGCGCCGCCGCCAGGTCCGGATCGTCGGCCGCGGTGAGACGCGAGAGTATCTTGGGTCGAACCCGTTCGAATACAGGAAGGGCATTCGGGGACCGGAGAACCGGAAGGCTCGGCCACCCGTCGGACAACTCGATCAACGTCGGGTCGACCGGGTCCGCGTTTTCGTCACCATTCGACGGTGTCTTTCTTTCAAAGAACTGACTGCAGATCCGGTAGACTTCTTCCAGCCTTTCGCGAGTGTCGGAACGGAACGCCTCCTCATCGGTGTATCCACAGAAGGCTGCAATCCTGGACATTCCGGATTCGTCTGACGGCAAGGTCTGGGTCTGGATGTCCTGCACCATTTGCAGGCGGTGTTCGAGGATCCGGTGCTGTCGATAGGCTTCGATCAGAAAGTTGGCGGTTTCTTCGGGAATCCAGCCTTTTGCCGACAGGACACGAAGAGCACCGACCGTTCCGGGTTCCCGGACCTCGGGATCGCGACCGCCCGTGATCAGTTGCAGTGTCTGGGCGAAAAATTCGATTTGCCGGATACCGCCGGGGCCCAGTTTCATGTTGTGGGCTTCAAGGCGAATCGGACCGGCCAGGCCCTTGTGCTGGCGAATGCGGTTCTGCATGTCATGAGCGGCGTCGACGGTGGCAAAGTCGAGGTGACGTCGCCAGATGAAGGGGGCGATCTGGTCGAGGAATCGGCGACCGGCGGCGACATCTCCGGCAGCGGAACGTGCCTTGATCAACGCCGCGCGTTCCCAGGTTCGGCCAGTGCTTTCGTAGTACCGAAGCGCGGCCTCACTGGAGACGCAGACAGGCGTTGTCGACGGGTTGGGCCGGAGGCGAAGATCCGTCCTGAAAACATATCCGTCCCGGGTCACATCCGAGAGCAGACGGACCAATTGACGGGTAATCCGGACAAAGGAAGCACGGAGATCACCAACAGAATCCGGAGGGAGATCCGTGGCATCGGAAATCACAATCAGATCGATGTCGGACGAGTAATTGAGTTCCCCAGCCCCCATCTTTCCCATCGCAAGAACGGAAACTCCAGCACAACGCTCAACCTGCGCTTCGTCGAGGCCTTGAAGCCGACCCAAGCGAAAACGATCCCGCATCAGGCGCTTAAGTCCAGTATCTACGACGGTATCCGCAAACCGGGTCAACTGCGCCGTAACCGTCAACAGATCCCAAACACCGCCAAGATCGCAGAGTGCGATCAGGAGTGCTGCCCGGCGTTTGGCAATCCTGAGCTGTGCGGGCAGGCCGCGAGGGCCGGGTTCGGCACGGACCAGATCGAGGATCTCGTGAAAACTCTGTTCCGGACCCTGGTCCCAGGCGTTTTGCAACCAGGCTGATTCCCGCATCATCAGTCCGAAGAGATACGGGCTGTTGCAGGCAATTCCCCGGATCAACGGATCGCGGGCGTCGTCCGGATCGACTCCCTCAAGGATTGCGGAAAGGTCTCCCGCATTGTCGGGCTCGAACGGAACCGGTGCCGCCACTATCCGATCCCTGAGTGTCATGATCGGAAGTTGATACGCCTTGTCCGCCGGGTCAAGCCAACAAATCGACCGGTCTTTCCGGATCTCGAATTCGGCCCTGGAAGCCCGCGTCCGACCGGCGGGCATCGGGAACGGGTCGTGGGTTCAAAACCAGGGCCGCGAACCGGCGTGGTCATCGAGTTACCGGGGACCCGGCGCCGTCGGTGTGCAGGCAGGCACGAATTGACGACCTCAAGGCGTCCGGATTTGCGGATTTCGGCACGCGTCGGCCACCCGACGGCGCTCCGACAGTGCGTTGTGTCAGCCCCAAGCCCCGCACGCGAGTGCAAATTTCAGGCCGCGACAATTTCATGGTCTCGGCAGCCGGAGTTGTTAAGGAAGTCAAGAACCGACTCCGCAGCCTTTCCGACAGGATCAACACAACCGGCACCCATGAGGTCCATGGCCTCCTTGAAGACCGCACGCTGCGCGGTCCTTTCATCGGCACTTTCGAGAATCCGGGTGAGAGCTGGCGCGACCGTTTCGGGAGTACAGTCATCAAACAGGAATTCCGGTATGGCCTGACGCCCGACAAGAAGATTGACCAGACTGGCCGAATCAATTGTTGCCATCCTGCGAACCATTGCCGATGTCAGCCAGCCGGCACGGTACCCGATGACCATCGGGCATCCTGCAGACGCCAGTTCCAGTACCACGGTTCCCGATGTGGCAAACGCCGCCTTCGCCATCGAGAAGACGGCGTGTTTTTTCAGCGCGTCGACTTCGGGATCACCAGTCTCGGCCTCCATGACTACGACATTTCCGGGCCACTCCCGGACCAGATTCCGAACTTCGTCAACCACCGGTGCGGCCGCCAGGACCAGCCAGGTCACCTGATGCGTACCGGTGGCGATCCGGCGAACGACACCCTCGAAGACCGGTCCCATTCGTCTGATCTCACCAGCCCGGGACCCAGGGAGCAAAACGACGGGCCCGCATTCGTCGTCCGACGTCAAACCGGCACCGTTGCGAAAACCAACATCCTCTCCCGGCCGAACCCAGCGCGCCCGGACGTCTTCTTGCGCCTCTCGAAGCGCCGCCGCGTCCGGTCGCTGAATGGCAGGATGCCCCACAAAGTCGCAACGGATCCCGACGCCACGAAAGATGGCCGGTTCGAAAGGCAGCAATGCCAGAATATGGTCGACGACCCCGACCATCCGCCGGGCACGACCAGGCCGCCAAGCCCAGACCGTCGGCGCAACGTAATGGACGATCCTGAGCCCCGGTACCCGTCGCCGCGCCCGGATGGCCAACCGCAGGTTGAAGTCGGGGCTGTCAATGGTGATCAACGCATGAGGCATGGTCCGTTCGACCGCTTCCGCCGTCTCACGCAGGCGCCGGAGCAGTGACGGGAGGCGCACCAGGACGTCGGTCAGTCCCATGACGGAAAGGTCTTCCATCGGAAAGAGCGAGGTGAGTCCGGCCGCCCGCATCATCGGTCCCCCGACGCCGTTCACTTCGAGCCCGCCACCAGTCCGCTCGCGAAGACGATGGATCAGCAAGGCGCCCAGCCGGTCTCCGGATGTTTCGCCGGCAACCAGAAAAAGCCGTATTGGGCCGGTCATTCTGTGCGGTTCATGGCGGAGGGAATCGCGATTCGGTCACCCGGCCAGTTCGCCGTCGCGGCAATTCCAGATAAAAACACCGGATTCTCGGGCTCTTCGCAGACATTCTTCAATATCCAGGACCAAGACATCGCCAGCAGCGAGGATAATGCCGGACAGCCCCGCAGATGCCGCGGCACCGACGGTGTCCGGGCCAATGGCAGGCATGTCCATCAACCGATCCTGGCCTGGTTTTGCAGCCTTGTAGAGAATCCCGCGGCCACCCTCAGGATTCCAGCGAAGCGACTCGATGGTTTCAGCCACAAAAGCGAGCATGGGGCCGGTCCCCTGCGCCGTCTCCACGCCCATACAAAGTCCCTGGGCGACCACGACCGCTTGACCGACATCCGCCTTGCCGAGGGATGCATGGATGCGGGCCGCCCGGGCACCGTCGGCAGTATCTTGCCGTGTCGGCCGATGGCTCGTGAGAACGCCCGGTTCCGGCAGGACTTCCGGATCCAGATGTTGGGGACCGAGAATCCGGAAGCCTTCCCTTTCGAAGATCCTTCGAATTGTCCTGAGGGTAACGTCATCGCCGCGCTTCATGGCGTCGAGCAATGCACTCCCCTCCCTGATCAGGGTTTCGTCGAATCGTCGGGCGTCGAGCACGGGCCGGCGGACTGAACCGGCAAAGACGACATCCCGGCAATTCAATTGCCGAAGTTGCCTGAAAACTCGGCCAGGGCGTTCGAATTCCGCCCGGATCACCGGCACGCTCCCGTCAGCATCGGGAGCCTTGGTCCCGTCCATCTTGGCGGCGATGTCGGTAACTCCCGTCGTACCCGGACTCCCGAATTTCACCACCTGAACCGGGCGCCGTGTTCGTCGACAGGCCGCAGCAAGGATCGACGGTAGTCGTCCAGTACCGGCAATAATTGCGACAGGTCCGTCGAATAGGGCGTCGGAATTCATCAATCCGGCTCACCGCCAGCACGGAAACGGCCGGTGGGGTCGGAGTGATCAGGGGTGCAAAGTCCGCGAACCTTGGACGTCAGCACGAATTCGGCCAATTCCCTGACCAGCGGGTGATCGCCATCCTGTTCCAGGACAGATTTCGCACCTTCCTGGATGATGCCGTTCGGATCGAACACCGATTTGAAGGCCGCATACAGCCGGTTCCGGTCGTCCCGGGCGAAGCCCTGTCGTTCGAGTCCCTTGAAATTCAGTCCGTGCAACGATGCCCGGTCGCCATAGACAGTACCGAATGGAATGACGTCGCGGACCACTGCTGCCAGTCCACCGACGATGGCGCCATTGCCGATTCGCAGGCGCTGGTGAATTCCGGCATGGGCACCAATGGTGACATGGTTCCCGACAACGCAATGACCGCCGACAGACGAATAGTTTACCATAACCACATGGTCTCCGACGATGCAGTCATGCGCTACATGGGCGCCGACCATGAACATGCCGTCATTGCCAATACGCGTGATTCCCCCGCCATCCACAGTTCCAACGTGCATGGTCACATATTCATGTATGGAATTGCGTTCGCCGATGACCAACCGTGTGCTGTCACCACGGTGCCGGATGTTCTGTGGGGGCTGTCCGATCGAAGCGAATGCCTGAATGACCGTTCCAGAGCCGATTTCCGTGCGGCCGCCGATCACTACATGCGAACCAACGACCACGTTCTCGAGAAGTGAGACGTCGGGGCCGATGTTCGAAAAAGGCCCGATCTGGCAACCCGGGCCAACAATCGCGCCGCGCTCAACCACCGCCATCGGGTGGACCACTGCATCCATGTCTGCGTTCATTCTGGACGGGACTGGTCTTCCGGCGGGACCATCATCGCGTTAATCTCAGCCTCGGCCACCGCTTTGCCGTCGACCATGGCATGGCCCTGAACGCGCCAAACCTTTCCACGACTGCGAAGAATCCGGACGTGAAGTTCCAACCGGTCGCCGGGTCTGACCAGTTTCCGAAATCGGCACCGGTCGACCGTCATCATGTAAACGATCAGATTTGCATCCATCATGTCCAGACTTCGAATGACCAGCACTGCGGCCGTCTGGGCTATCGCTTCCACGATGAGCACACCAGGCATGATCGGATTTCCGGGAAAATGGCCGGCGAAATACGGCTCCTCGGCGGAAACTTCACGAACCCCGACTGCACTCTCGCCAAGGTGAATCTGCTCAACGGAATCGATCAAAAGGAAAGGATGGCGATGCGGAATCATCCGCTTGATGGAATCGATGTCGGCTCGGTCCGCCTGGGTCATCGGACGTCCACGCATCAACGGAACCGTGCACCCGTTCGTGCCGTCCCGCTCACGGAAGCCCGGAATCCGACGCGACGTCCGTTCAAGACTTCATAGGGGCAATCGGGCGTTGAAACGAATCCGTTCACGGGTCCTCGCCCTGATCCTGTTCGATAGGAAATGCCCGGTCCAGCCACTCGATCGCCTCGTCCGTAATGTCCATGTCATCGGTTGCAAGCAAAACCGCCTGCTGGTTGAGAATAATCTTGATGCCACGCTCCCTCATGGCCGACAGCAGAACCGGCACGGCGCGCGTCAGAAACCCCGATCGCGACTGCTCCCGACGGGCGAACAGTGCTTCCAGCTTTCGTTTTTGAGCCGCACGAATCCCATTGACCTTCCGATCGAATTCGGCGGCAAGTCCGCGAAACTCGTCCGGATCGGCCGACTTGCGCCGTTCGGTGAGTTCGCGCTCTTCGGCCCCGAGCTGTCGTTCCAGCTGTCGATTTTCTCTCGCAAGCTCATTGGCCTGCCGGTCGAATTCGGCGATGATCCGCTGCCCTTCGGCGGAACCGTTGAAGAGCCGTTCCTGGTTGATGACGGCCACGCTGACGAGGCCGCCGCCAACGAGCGGAGGGGCGACTCCCTGTGCAAGCGAAAACGTGGGCGCAGCCGCGAATCCGGCCAGGAACAGTGCTGTCGCCACGAAACTCGCATTCGAGAACCAGCCTTCGAGCGTCAAAACCGTGTCCCGACGGTAAAACGGAACGATTCAAGCCTGTCGATTCCTTCGACATATTCGACGGGTTTCGCGAAATTGAACCGAAGCGGTCCGATGGCGGTGTTCCAGTAGAACGAAATGCCGACCGAAGCCCGCAGATCAAAGCTCGGGCTATCCGCCGTGCAAACCCCCGCCGTCGCCGCGCAGCGTTCGTCCTCAACCGACTCGGAATCCAGGCCCCAGAGCGACCCGGCATCCAGGAAGACTGCCCCGAGCAGCCCAAGTTCCTCGGGCAATCCGAGAGGGAAACTCACCTCCAACCGCGACATCACGAAATACTTGCCACCGAGCGGTCCCCCATCCTCGTCCCTAGGTCCAATGCCGAAGGTCCTGAAGCCGCGAAATGAATCGCCGCCCAGGAAAAACCGGTCGCGAACCCGGGAATCCTGCCCTCCGAGTGGCACGAGTACGCCACCTTCGAACTCGGCCGACAGAACAACATCGTCCCTGAGAAGCCCGCGATAGACTCGCCCGCTGGCCGCCGTCTTCGAATACTTGACGTCACCGCCAAGGCCGGCGAAATTCTGGCTCACGCGCAGAACGTATCCCCGCGTCGGCTCCACAAGGGAGTCTGTCCGATTGAGCGTGTATCTTCCCCCAACAGCGCTTTTCAACGTCTTCGACAGGTCGCCCGGACCGAGAAGTGGTGACACACCGGAACCCTCGTCAGGACTTTCCTTGACGTCCGTCACCGACAGGTCGTAGTTCAGGGCCAGACGCGACGACTCTCCAAGCGGGAACGCAATCCTGGGACTGAAGCCGGTCTCACGGGATTCGAACGAGAAACTGTCCGACCTGTTGCTTTCCTGATAAAGGCTCACCCCCACGAGAAGGTTGCGGTCGAGAAAGTGTGGCTCTTCAAAATTGAATGAAAACAGGCTGTCGTCGTCCAGCGTCGAGATGCTGGCGCCGATCGTCTGGCCCCGGCCGCGAAAGTTCGTTTCGGTCAAGGCAATGTTTCCGCCCACGCCCTGGCCGGTCGTATAGGCAACACCGAACGTCAGGCTGCCGGTCGGTCGCTCCTCAACCACCACATCGATGACAGCCTGTTCGGGACTCGATCCCTCGCGGGCATCGACGGCCACGTTTCCGAAATAGCCGAGAGCACGGATCCGGTCTGCTGCTCTCTGGACCTCCCGCCGATTGAACGGATCCCCTTCGACGATCCGGAACTGCCGTCGAATGACCGAATCAAGCGTCGTCGAATTGCCCGTGATCTCGATTCTCTCGACAAACAGGCGGGGACCGCGAACCAGCCTGATATCGATGTCGACCCGCCGGGAATCATTGTCCCGGGAAATCTCATGCGCCGTTTGAACGAAAGCGAGACCGCGTTCGTTAATGCGAAGCCCGATTTCGTCGAGCAATCGGTCCAGTGTTTCCTCGTTGAACGTCTCGCCCGGATCGATGCCGACAAGATCGGTGAAGTCGTCGGGATCCACGTCCGGCAGCTCTGTTGAAATCGAAATCCTGCCAAAGGAGAACTGTGCGCCCTCCCGCACCCGGAAGGTGACCAGAAAAGCATCTCGTTCCCGGGTCAGTTCGGATGTGACCGAGAGCACCTCGAAGTCGATGAAACCGCGGGAGCGATAGAACTCTTCGAGCAGAGCCCGGTCATGTTCAATTCGGTCCTCGACAAAAGTATCACTGCTGAACAGCCAGCTCAGCAGATTGGCCTGCTTTGTCGCCAGGACCCGGCGCAGGCGTCCGTCCGAGTATCGATGGTTTCCGACGAATCCGACCCGGGCAATCTCGACGATTTCGCCCTCGAAAACTTCGAAGACCAGATCGACCCGGTTCTCGGACCGCCGAATGAACCTCGGCGTCACCCTGGCGTTCAATCGGCCTGCAGCTGTATAGGCGTCAATCAAGGCTTGGGCATCCGCTTCGGCCCTGGCCGGCGAGAATGTCTGCCTTCGTTCGGACGTGATCAGGGTCTCCAGGATCTCATCCCTGAGAATGCGGTTTCCTTCGATGGCAATCTCGTTGATGGTTGGCCGTTCGCGAACTTCGATGATCAACCGGCCGCCTTCCGGGCGAATGTTCACGTCTTCGAAGAGATCGGATTCGAAAAGCCGTCGAACGGCCTCATTGATCTCGGCGGGCCTGACGGCAACGCCGGCTTCAATTCCGGCTATTGAACGCACCGTATCGGCCGACGTTCTCTGGTTTCCGGCGACATCGATGCGGCTGAAGACGGCGACTGCCTGCGCGTGAGCCACGTCATTGACAAGTTCCGAATGCGGCAGCCCTAACCAAACAAAGGCCGACGCCAGAACAATGGCGGCCATTGACCGCAGCCGAAGACGTGGGACTGGGCGACGGCATCGACGCCGTCGGTCGCATGTCGGCAGTGTCCCAATTTCAATGAACGCCGACCCGGAACGCGTCACGGATCCCTGCATGCAAGCCTCCCCCGAGAAACCGAACACCGGTCGTCGCTAACGGGTCACCATAATGCAACTGCCAGACGCCTGCAAACCGAGTCAGTCCGCCAGTCGGTGGCACCTGTCAACGCCGGAACCGGTCGTCCTGGTAGTAAGTCGTTGACATCTCGGTTGGGTACGGCACGACCGGCAACACTGGTCACTTCAGAAACCCGTCGTTGAGCCCGTTTTTCAAAGACAACGTGTATCGTGTTGCCGAAAAGAGAAAATTCCAATCTGGGTGCGGTCCTTAAGGCCAAATCCGCACAATATCATTGTAGGTCGCAAAGGCCATCAGGCAAAGCAGCATCACAATCCCCACACGGGTGAGCAAACCGAGGACCCGGCCGGCCGGCCGGCGCCCGGCCACGGCCTCATACGCAAACAGAACGAGATGGCCGCCATCGAGGACCGGGATTGGCATCAGGTTCAACAGCCCGATAGCTGTCGAGATGACGGCCGTCCACCAGAGCAAGTCGATGAATCCCGTTGTCGCCAGTTCGCCGGAAATCTGCGCGATCCCGAGCGGTCCTTGAAGATTGTCCGGGCTAATGTTGCCAGCAATGATGTGATAGATTCCGTCCACGGAAAGTTGGACAACCCGATAGGTGGCGACCACGCCCCGAAACAGCGCCTCCAGTGGCCCCGGGGATACGGTCTCAAGCCGAAAGGCGAACGCCCCCCTCACACCAATGACCAACTGTTCCTCGAATTCGCCGGGCGCAATCTCACGGTCAACACGTTCCGGCAGGACCACGACCGTCAGCCGTTCACTGTCGCGCTGAACCTGCATGTCGATAGCGGTCTCGCCTGCCGCGCGAACGGCCATTCGGAGATCCCTGAAAGTCCGTACAGGCAGCGGGCCGACCGTCAGGATCAGGTCCCCTGGCTTCAGTCCGGCACGACTCGCCGGCGACAGCGGGTCGACACGGTAGACCCGGGCCGGCATCGGGTTGTCTCCAACGACATTGAGAACCTGGCCGTTTCTGTCCAGACGATAGCGGATGACTGAATTGGACACTGGATCGGTCCCGGTTCCGGCGCTGACGTCCGTAGCCGAATCCCCGTCATGATCGGCTGAAAGGAACATCGCAGCTTCAATGTCGGCAAGGCTCGAGACCGGACTGCCATCGATTTCGAGAATCCTGTCGCCCTGACGGATCCCGAAGTCATGACCGGGAACGTCGTCGACGCTGCCGATGCGGAGGTCTCCGGTTCCCACTCCTTCTGCGGAAACGAGTACAGCAAAGAGAAGAATCGACAGGATGATGTTGGCAATGGGACCGGCAGCCACAGTCAGCGCGCGGTGACCGACCGGTGCTCCGTCAAAGCTCTGACCCACCGTTCCGCGACGCGCCTGTTGAATGGGACGGGAAGGCCTCGGTTCACCACGCCTGGGCAGCCCGTTTGCGTCGACGATGGCCGAATCCGAAGATTCGTCGAGGAAACGGACAAATCCTCCGACAGGGATTGCCGCGATCTGCCAGCGGGTCCCCCGTCCATCGGTTCGTGAGACAAGCGCGGGCCCCAAGCCAATAGAAAAGACTTCAACAGCGATCCCGCACCAGCGTCCAACGATGTAGTGGCCAAATTCATGAACGAAAACGACGATAGAGATAACGAACAGGAAAGGAACGACACTTGTAACGATGAATCCGAGAATCGGAATTGCGGCAATCAGCTCGATCATTCAAGCGCCTCCAACGATGTCGTCGATCGTGCTCCTGGCCCATCGATCGGCTTCCTTGACGTCCTCAAGGTCGAATGACGACAGGTTGAGTCCGGCGCTCATGCGACCGAAATGGAGGGACAGGACGTCCCCGACGAATGGCGCCATATCGGTAAAACCGCAATCCCCCGCGATGAATCGATCGAGTGCCCTTTCCTTGGCACCGTTGAACACCGCTCCAGCCAGTCCGCCATGCTTCATTGCGGCATCAGCCAGGTCCAGAGCCGGGAAGCGAACCCTGTCCGGCCGTTCGAAAGTCAGTGAACCCTGTTCAGCGAGGTCCAGCGGCTTCATCGGCAAAGGCTGGCGGTCCGGCCAGTTCAGTGCAAATCCGATGGGATGGCGCATGTCGGCCGGGCCCAGATGGGCAAACATGCCCTGGTCAACGTAGGTCACCAGGGCATGGACCAACGATTGTGGGTGAACAAGCACTTCGATTCGATCAGGGTCGATACCAAACAACTCTCTGAGTTCAATGACTTCCATGGCCTTGTTAAACAAGGATGCACTGTCGATCGAGATTCGGGTACCCATGTCCCAGTTGGGATGACAGGCCGCCTGCTCTGGCGTGACCCCGGCCATCCGTTCCAGCGGGTATCGGAGAAAGGGGCCTCCAGACGCCGTCAGGCAGATCGATTCGATCGCACTGAGATCGCCATCTGGAAGCAATTGAAAGATTGCGGAATGTTCACTGTCGACCGGAAGGAGCTTGCATCGGGATTCTGCGCAGGCCGCCTGCACGAGGGGCCCGGCACAGACCAGGCTTTCCTTGTTCGCAAGCGCCAGGACCCGGGCTGTCCGGGCTGCCTTCAGCGTCACGTCCAGCCCCGCGAACCCGACGATGGCCGACATCGTCCAGTCCACAGGTATAGAGGCGGCCTCAAGCAACGCCGCCGCGCCAGCCGTCACCGTCAACCCGGTTCCGGCCAACGCGTTGTCCAGTGATTCGCGAAGTCCTTCGTCCGCAATGACCGTCACCTCCGGCCGTAGCGCCCGGGCCTGTGTGGCCAGGAGTTCGATGTTGCGATGTCCGGAAAGGGCAACCACACGAAAGGAATCGCGGTTCCGCAGGACGAGATCGACCGTTGATGTTCCGACCGAACCGGTGGATCCGAAAATGGATATCCGCCGCGTCAATGCGCCAATCCCCGCTGCCGCCGCATGTCAGCCAAATCCCGGGATGACAGCCATTCCGGCCCGATCCAGCACCAGGACAAGGCAGCCCGCAAAGACGAGACCGTCAAAGCGATCGATGAAACCACCATGGCCCGGGATGAGCCAGCTGCCGTCCTTGACCCCGGCCCGGCGCTTGACGGCCGACTCCGCCAGGTCACCGGCCTGAGCGACGATGGCAAAGAGCAATGCAGACGGAATCGCAAGGACGGTTGTGTATCCGGCAAGCCAGAAACCCGCACCGAGGCAACCGGCCAGTACCCAGCCTCCCAGCATGCCCGCCCAGGTCTTGTTCGGACTGACTTGAACCCAGAATTTCGGCCCTCCGAACAGCCGGCCCGCCGCATAGCCGCCGACATCAGCCGCAATTACGGCGAACACGAGAAAAAACGCCGGAGTCACGCCATGTCCGGAACGGAGTCCGGCCAGTCCAAAGAACCCGGTCAGAATCACGGCGAGGACCGGCAGCATGATTCGAAGTGACGGCCGGCCAACGCAAACGGCCGTTCCTGCGACAACCACGAGAAGGCCGATCAAGGGATCGTCGAGCAGGAGAAGAAGGAACAGTCCCGTGGCCGGCAAGAGGGCAACAACCGCCGGTGGAAAAGGCCCGGAACCGGGCCAATGCATGCGCCCGGCTTCCCACGCCATGGCAGCAGCCGCAACGGAAACGACCGCGGCGAATACCACGCCGCCGACCCTGACGGCTGTGAGACCGACAAATGCAAGCACGAGCGCCGAAACAACCCGCGAACCGAGATCTTCGAATTGGTGGATTCGTTGGGGAATCCTCAACCGGACGCTCCCGAAACCCGTCCGAATCGGCGATCCCGGGCGGCGTAGACATCGAGGATCCTGCGAAACTGTTCGGCCGTGAAATCTGGCCATTCCGTCTTTACGAAGACGAACTCGGCGTAGGCCGACTGCCACAGAAGAAAATTCGAAATCCGGATCTCGCCGGACGTCCGTATCACCAGATCCGGATCCGGCAGGCCGGCCGTGTCCAGGTTGTCGGCAAGAACATCTTCCGTGATGGCGTCGGGTTCGAGGTCTCCCGCCCGGGCGGCCTTGGCGATCTTTCGGGCGGCCCGCGTCAGTTCGTCCCGGGCACCATAGTAAAGCGCGACGGTCACATTCAGCTTCCGATTGTGCGCAGTCTGACTCTCGATCCAACGGGTCAGGGTCTGCAACCGCGGATCCAGACGGGAACGGTTGCCGATGAACCGGATCCGGATCCCGGCTTCCACCAGGCGCGGCGTTTCGGAACGGATGTACTTTCGGAGGAGACCCATGAGGGCGGCGACCTCTTCCTCCGAACGCTTGCTGTTTTCGGTCGAGAAGGCGAACAGTGTGAGATACTCGACACCGGACTCGAGTGCGGCTGCCAAGATTTCCCGGACGCGTGACGCCCCCCGGACATGGCCTCGAATCCGCTCCATGCCGCGCCGGAGAGCCCAGCGACCATTGCCATCCATGATGATCGCAACGGACCGCGGACGCCTGTCTTTCCGCTCTGGATCCATCCATTCATCCCATTCTCCCTGCGCCCGCTGTCGATGCCAGCGCAGGTCCTGGCCGTGAGCGGCCGTGCGTCTCGCTACAACGATTCGGCGACAACTCCCGTAGCCCCGTCCCTCAGACCTGCATGATTTCTTCCTGCTTGGCCTTCAGGGCTTCATCGATCTCGGCGACAGCAGAGTCGGTCAGGGTCTGGATTTCGTCGGACCAGAGTTTCTGGTCATCTTCACTCATGCCCTCTGACTTGGCGGCCTTGACCTGATCCATTCCATCGCGGCGAACGTTGCGAACGGCGACCCGAGCGCCCTCGGCATATTTGCCGGCGACGCGGGCGAGTTCCCGGCGTCGTTCCTCATTGAGTTCCGGAATCGGCAGACGAAGAATGGTTCCGTCAACGACCGGATTGAGACCAAGTCCGGAATCGCGGATTGCCTTGTCGACAGCCGAAACCAGGGTACGGTCCCAAATGCTGACCGTGATCATGCGGGGATCCGGAACATTGATTGTGGCACATTGGTTGACCGGCAGTTGTGATCCGTATGCCGGGACGGTCACGGGGTCCAGGATTGCTGCCGAAGCCCGGCCGGTCCGGAGACCGGCAAATTCCGACCTCAAGACCGAAACGGCACCCTCCATGCGGCGTTCTAGGTCATCCACGTCGATATCGATGTCTGCCATATGCGACTCCTTTCCGGGCTTCGGCCTGATGAATGTCCGGGTCTCTACGATCACCGGAATCCGGTGCGGTTCCGTGTCCTTCGTCGTGGACTATCGCACAACGACGTGTGGCCGCGCCCGACCCCCGGGACATTCCTCGGCCCGGGTCCGCGTCGTCAGGGTCGGAACGCCTGACGGCACAACCCGTACCAAGCGCCGAACCGGACGGAACACGGTGGATCAATCGCCATTTCGCACGACCGAATACGTCCCCTGCCCGCTCAGGACGCCCGCAAACCGTCCCGGCTCCCTCAGTGAAAATACAATGATCGGCAATCGATTGTCACGGGCGAGCGCGATCGCCGATGCATCCATGACCTTGAGGTTTTTCTGGAGAACCTCGTCATGCGTCATTTCGTCAAATCGCCTGGCATCGGGGTGTAACTTCGGGTCCTTGTCATAGACACCATCAACCTGGGTTCCCTTGAAGATCGCCTCGCAGGCCATCTCGCTGGCCCTGAGGACGGCTGCAGTGTCGGTGGTGAAGAACGGATTCCCGGTTCCCGCAGCAAAGATGCAGACACGGCCCTTTTCCAGATGCCGGACCGCCCGGCGCCAGATGTAGGGTTCGCAGACTTCGTCCATCGGAATGGCCGAGGCCACCCGGGTGAAGATTTCCATGGATTCGAGCGCCGCCTGGAGCGCCAGCGCATTCATGACGGTGGCCAGCATCCCCATGTAGTCGGCCGTCGTTCGCGGTACGCCCTCTGCCGACCCCTGGATTCCCCGAAAGATATTGCCACCACCGACGACCAGGCAGACCTCGACACCGATCGCATGAACCGCCGCGATTTCCCGGGCAATGTGGCGTACCGTAGGCGGATGAAGACCGAATCCGAGGTCGCCCATGAGCGCCTCGCCCGAAATCTTGAGAAGAACCCGCCGGTACCGCGGTTTGGAACCGGACGCATGAATCCTGTCCCCGGCCTCGTCCGATCCGGCGACAAGAGACTCCTGATCCTGCATGTGCCCTGCTCAATCCTGCCAACCGCAGACTGTCGTATTCACCAGATCGTTTCAACCACAATCGTGTCGCGGGCTGATGCTGGCCGACTCCCGTTCATGCAGGCGCCGTCACCGCATTGACGCAGTGGCAGGAGTGCCTCAGGGGGTGCGCATCAACCGGACGGGGATTTCTGCCGCGACTCGCCTGGCCTGGGCAAACGCGGTCCGGACCAGCGGATCGGTTTGGAATCCCGTAGCCGGACCGGTACTTCTGGCGCCATGGAGTTCGACATCAACCGGCCGGTATTGCTCGCCGGACCGACCGGATCAGGAAAGTCAGCGCTGGCTCTTGAGATTGCAGCCACGGCCAACGGATGCGTGATCAATGCCGACGCCCTTCAAGTCTACGACTGCTGGCGGATCCTGACCGCCCGCCCGCATCCGGAGGCGCTGGCCCGGTGTCCGCACCGGCTCTACGGACACATCGGGATCAACGAGCCCTACTCGGTTGGCCGGTGGCTCCGCGAAGTCACAGACATCCTCGCGGAATGCCGGACACGGCGGCAACTTCCGATCATCACCGGCGGATCCGGACTGTACTTCACGGCACTGACGGATGGGCTTGCCGAGATTCCGCCGATTCCTGCCGGAATCCGGAGGGAAGGCAACAGGATTCGAGACGAGTCTCCAGAGCGCTTCGCAGACGAACTCCGAGCGGCGGACCCCGGAACCGCAGCGGTGATAGACCTTGCGAATCCGGCCCGAACCCAACGGGCCTGGGAAGTGCTGGCCGCGACCGGCATCGGACTCCGTCAGTGGCACCAGTCCGCTACCCGACCACTCCTGCCCGTCGCCGGGACGCTGGCCGTCGTCATTGATGCGCCGCCGGCATGGCTCAATCCGAGAATCGACCGTCGATTCGACGACATGATCCGAGCCGGCGCCGTTGATGAATGCCGGGCTGTCCTGGCCTCGGGCTATGATCCGGCCAAGCCATCGTGCCAGGCACTGGGCGTGCGGGAACTTGTCGCCTTCATTCGGGGGCAACAGTCGCTCATGGAGTGTGTCGAGCAGGCAAAGACCCGGACACGTCAATACGCCAGGCGACAGCGAAACTGGTATCGTCGGCGCATGTCCGACTGGCCCAGAATACCGGCCGGCTCCGGGCTGACCGATCTCGCCGAGGCTGGCCTGTCGAATGTTCAGCCGGCGCATTTCGACGTCGATGATTACGAACGTTTGAAGAGAGACTGACGTCCGTTCCCGCGTTGGACGGTCGCCTTGGGATCGGTCGCAGCGGCAGCAGCCAGCCACCATCCACCGCCCTCCGTCCAGGCGGCCCGGGACATGTGTCTGCCCCGTTCCGGCACCCATGGCTCCAGGCCCGAACGTAGCACCGCGCGGGTATTCGGTAGGTTCGCCGATACGAACAAGCCCGGGCTGCGACGCATGATGTTCCAAATGCGACCGTTTGGGCCGGTCATCTGTCGTTTCTGGACAATTCGACCTAATTGGCTAATATGTCTCCATGACCCCGGTCATCGAAAATTCAACACCCAAAGCAACAGGAAGTACGACATGAAAGATATCAAAGCCTTGCAGCAAAGGTTTCGTGACGGAGGCATGAACCGCCGCGAATTCATGGCTGCCATGGGTGCCCTCGGCGTCACGGCCGCTACTGCAGAAAGTTATCTCACGGCTGCTGGCGCAATGGCAGCAACGCCGAAAAGGGGTGGATCCGTCGTTTTCGCGTCCAACCTGCACGGACCGGATGACCAGATGGACCCAACGCTGTTCACCTCCGGGATCGACTACACGCGGGGCCGGGCGACCTACAACAGCCTGACCCAGATTCTCGACGACATGTCCTTGCATCCCGAACTGGCCGAGGAATGGACCGCCAACAGCGATGTGACTGCCTATACGTTCAAGCTTCGCAAAGGGATCGAATTCCACGATGGGTCGCCTTTCACGGCCGATGACGTCGTATGGTCCATGAACCGGCATCTTGGTGCCGAATCGCCGTCGACCGGCAAGGCGCTCGTCAATTCCGTCAAGGAATGGGTCAAGGTTGACAGCCATACGGTCCGGGCGGAACTCAACAGCCCGGATTCCGACCTGCCGATCAAGCTGGGAGAAAAACAGTTCAAGGTCGTCAAGGCGGAGACCGAGGATTTCCGGCTCGGCAATGGAACGGGGCCGTTCCTTCTGGAATCCTTTGAACCCGGAGTACGGTCGCTCCACGTGCGCAACCCCAACTACTGGCGAGACGGACCCAATCTCGACGGCTTGGAAATTACTGCGATCACGGATCCGAATGCCCGGGTCAACGCGCTCATTGCCGGTGATGTGGACCTCATTTCCACGGTCGATTCGCAAAGCATCGAACTTGTTGAACAGTCCGAGGGGGTCCGGATCAATTCCACACCGTCCGGACTTTATGGCGGAATCTGCTGCCTGAAGAACACTGAACCCGGCATAAGCGACGACTTCGTGAAGGGAATGCAGTTCATCCAGGATCGCGAACGCATCGTCAGGTCCATTCTCAAGGGCCATGGCACCGTCGGCAACGATCATCCGATCGGACCGGCCTACGGCGCCGACAATTGTTCAGAACTGGCCAATCGTCCCTTTGATCCGGATCAGGCGAAGTTCCACCTCAAGAAGTCCGGTTACACGTCCGCTGAACTCTTCGTGGCACCGGTTTCGCCTGGCCTCCCGGAAACCTGCCTCCTGATGCAGGCCAATCTGAAGAAAATCGGATTCGACCTGGCCATCCGCCAGGTTCCGGCAGACGGGTACTGGGGTGCTGTCTGGATGAAGGAACCGCTGAATGTGGTTTCCTGGAACCAGCGACCGACGGCCAATGCCATGCTGGCGATCCAGTTTGCATCCACGTCCAGCTGGAACGACACCTTTTGGGTCAACGAGCGGTTCGACGAACTTCTCACGGCTCAGCTCGCCGTCACCGACCCGGCCCTCCGTCACGAGATGCTCTGCGAAATGCAGACGCTGGTGCACAACGGCAGCGGCATGGTCATTCCGTACCACGTCAACATTCTCGATGGTGTCAGCGACAAGGTTCACGGGATTCCGAGAGTTCCGCTCGGAGCCGTCGGCGCCTATGAATTCCCGGAATTTGCCTGGCTCGAAGAGTGATTCTCGAGGCAATTCTCTCTCTGGCCCGTGGTGGTTCGCCATCATGGGCCAGGGCCACCGACGCTGCATTCGCCCGAGGTCTTCGACAGACTGAACGTCGGCACTGTGACCGCCAATGTTGATGGCGGCCGTATTGCGGCGGACTGCCGTCGGAATCCTGACCATGCTGCTGGTCTCGATCCTGATCTTCATCGGGACCAGCGTCCTGCCAGGCGATGTGGCGAACATCATCCTCGGCCAGATGGCGACACCGGAATCGCTGGCCGAATTGCGATCAAAGCTCGGGCTCGATAGGCCGGCGTATATCCGTTACTTCATGTGGCTCGGCGACATGGCGACGGGCGACCTCGGCATTTCGAAGGCCGGTTCCGGCGCCGCCACCATCGGGACGCCGATTTCCGAACTGATCGCCCCCCGGCTGACCAATACGCTCCGGATGACGGCCATTGTCGCGATCATCGCCATTCCGCTGTCGCTCAGCCTTGGGCTGTTGGCCGCCATGTACCCCGGGTCCCGGCTCGACCGCGCGATCACGTTCACAACACTGGGGCTGATTTCGGTCCCGGAATTCCTGGTAGCGACATTCCTCGTGCTGGTCCTGGCCGTGCACATGGACCTGCTGCCTGCGACGGCCTACATCAGCGGCCGTGAAACGGGGCTCAAGCTGTTAAAGGCCCTGGCGCTGCCAACGCTGACGCTGGTCATCGTGGCGTCGTCACAGATCATGCGAATGACGCGGGCGACTGTCCTCAACGTTCTGAGTTCCCCTTATATCGAGATGGCCATACTCAAGGGCGTTCCCCGGAAACGGATCATCCTGCGGCACGCCCTGTTCAACGCCGTCGGCCCGATCGTCAATGTCATCGCGCTCAATCTCGCTTATCTGGTGAGCGGCGTCGTCATCGTGGAAACCGTGTTTTCCTATCCCGGGCTCGCCAAGCTGATGGTCGATGCCGTGCAGACCCGTGACCTTCCGCTGGTCCAGGCCTGTGCGATGATCTTCTGTGCCACTTACATCCTCCTGATCTTCATTGCCGACATGGCCTCGATTCTATCGAACCCGCGGCTCCGGCATCCCAAGTGAGGCCAGCCCGTGTCTGAACTGTCCAATTCCTCGACCGACGGGAACCGAACGGCCCCGACGGGTTCGAGCGACATTGACCACGCCAATCCGGTTGCCGGCGCTGGGTCCTCCGCGTTCGAGGAACTTCCTGATGCCCCGCCCAGGCGGAAGATCCGCTTTTCGATTGCCGGCAAAATTGCCATGGGCGTCGTTGCGTTCTGGGCTCTCATGGTGGTCTTCGGCCCGACCATCGCACCCTACCACGAAGCCGATTTCCTTGACGAAGCCCTGTTCATAGTTCCGGGGAGCGATGACCCCTACCCCCAAACCGACTTTCAGCCTCCAAGCGGCGTTGCCTATCTCGGAACCGACTATCTGGGCCGCGACACGCTTTCACGCATTCTCTACGGCGCCCGTACAACGATCGGAATCTCATTGATTTCCACCTTTCTCGCCTATCTCGTGGGCGTCACCCTGGGAATCATGGCCGCGATCGGCGGCGTTGTCCTCGACAGCATCCTCAGCCGCGTGAATGATGCCATCCTCTCCATGCCGACCATCATGCTCGGTCTGGTGGTGATCTCGGCCATCGGCAGTACGATTCCGATTCTGATCATGCTCACGGGCCTGATCTATGCATCCAGTGTCTTTCGGATCGCCCGCGCGTTCGGGCTCGACATCATGGTCAGCGACTTCGTCGAGGCCGCCAGGGTCCGGGGCGAGGGCATCTGGTGGATCATCGGGCGGGAGATCCTGCCCAACATGATCATGCCGATGGCCACGGATTTCGGATTGCGTTTCGTTTACGTGATTCTCTTCATTTCGGGCCTGAGTTTTCTGGGCCTCGGAGTTCAGCCGCCCCAATCGGACTGGGGCAGCATGGTGCGTGAGAACCTGTCCGGCCTCCCCTACGGCGCTATTGCGCCACTGGTCCCCGCCCTGGCGATCGCGACGTTGACAATCGCGATCAACATGATCGTTGACGATGTTTCAGCCCATTCCGGCGGGAAGCTGGCCGCGAGGATGATCTGATGGCGGCTCTTCTGGAAATCGACAATCTCCTCATCGACGCGAGAACGGATGACGGGACGATGGTTCCGATCGTCAAGGGCGTCAGCTTCAATCTTGACCGCGGTGAAGTGGTGGCGCTCATCGGGGAGTCCGGATCCGGCAAGACCACAATCGCCCTTTCCGCCCTGGGATATGCGAAGCCGGGGCTTGAATTCAGCGGCGGCGAGGTCCGGTTCGACGGCGTCGATGTCCTGACCATGGCATCCGAGGAGCGGCGGGAACTGAGAGGACAGAGGGTAGCCTATCTTGCCCAAAGCGCCGCGGCCTCCTTCAACCCGGCGCTTACCATTGGCGAACAGGTGACCGAATCGGCCATCTTGCAGGGGCGCATGGACCGGGATACCGCCTACCAGCGGGCCGAAATCCTTTACCGCGCATTGGAACTTCCCGACCCGGACCGACTCGGACGGCGGTATCCGCATCAGGTCTCCGGCGGCCAGCTCCAACGGCTGATGGCGGCCATGGCGCTCTGCGGCAAACCCGATCTCCTGGTTCTCGACGAGCCGACCACAGCCCTGGATGTCACGACGCAGATCGAGGTTCTGAGAGCTTTCAAGTCGGTCATTCGGCAGGAAGGGGCCGCAGCACTCTATGTGACCCACGACCTCGCCGTCGTCGCCCAGATCGCCGACCGCATCGTCGTTCTCTACGGTGGCGAAGTCCAGGAGTATGGCAGCGCCTCGGACGTCATCAACCGGCCCAACCATGACTATACCCGTCGTTTGATGTCGGCGGTCAGACCACCGCCGGAAGCCGGCCAGTATGCCGAAACGACGGGCGAACACCGACGCGAAGTCCCGGCGCTTGAAGTCAGGAACCTGACGGCAGGATACGGAACAGGGAACGCTCGGACCGCCGTCAAGGTCCTCAGGGACGTCAACATTTCTGTCGAACGCGGTCATTCCGTCGGTGTGATCGGGGAATCAGGCTGCGGCAAATCAACGCTGGCCCGGGTGATTTCGGGGCTTCTCCCGGCCCAGGAGGGCGAGGTCCGTCTGCACGGGGACACGCTGCATCCCGATCTCAAACGGCGCGACCGTTCGGATCTCCAGAAGATCCAGTTCGTCTTCCAGATGGCGGACACCGCACTCAATCCGCGTCACAGGATCGACAACCTGCTCGGTCGGCCCTTCGAATTCTATCTCGGGCTCACACGGTCTCAAAAGCCAGAGAAAATTGCCGAACTGTTGAAGATGGTCGAGTTGCCGCCGGACTTCGCCGGCCGATATCCAGAAGAACTCTCCGGTGGCCAGAAACAACGGATCAATCTCGCCCGGGCACTTGCCGCGTCGCCGGAAATCCTTCTCTGTGACGAAGTCATCTCTGCGCTCGACTCGATCGTCGGAGCCAATATCATCGAACTTCTCAAACGGCTGCGAAAACGGACCGGCGTGTCGTTCGTCTTCATCAGCCACGATCTCTCGACGGTGGCGTCGTTCGCCGACGACATTGTCGTTCTCTATGCCGGGCGGGTCGTGGAACAGGGTTCGACGAACAAGGTCCTGGCGCCGCCCTATCATCCGTATACACGACTGCTGATTTCATCGGTTCCCGAACTCCGGATCGGATGGCTCGAGGAGACCATGGAAACCAGCGAAGCCAAGGCTGGCATTGACCGGGTGGTGGAAATCACAGAGGTCGGCTGTCCGTTCTTCAATCGCTGCCCGCTCGCAATTCCTGGAACCTGCGACAAGCACGTCCCGCCGATCCGTGAAATCACTGACGATCACAAAATCGAATGCCACCGGTCTGACGAGGAATTCCGCCACTGGGCGAGCGCCTGACGCGGTCACCTCTGCCGCCTTCGTCTCGGGCTTCCGGGAGACCTCAAATCGCAGGACGGCTCGCTATCCCTTCCAGGCGATGGCCCGCCTCGGCGTACACCTCGTGACTTGCAGAGTGAGACGCCTGTTTTCGTGCGGTTCTCGGGCACACCAATCGGCGTTCCTGAGTGGCTCTTGACGGGGCGGCAAACGGACCTCTGCGTTCTGAAATGAAATCGGCGCCGACCTTGTCCGGGGGATTCCCGGGCGTTATGAGGCCTGGTTCCGACCAAACGACAATCTCTATCCAGAGGGAAGCGCCATGATCCCGAGGTACTCCCGGCCGGACATGGTCGAAGTCTGGTCGCAAGAATCCAAGTTCCGAATCTGGTTTGAGATCGAGGCCCATGCCTGCGACGCCCTCGTCGCGCTCGGCGTCATGCCGGAGGCGCATGCGAAATCGATCTGGCAAGCCGGGCGGACACCGTTCGACAGCGATCGAATTCAGGCCATCGAAGACGTCACCAGACATGACGTGATCGCTTTCCTTACCTACCTGGGCGAACGAGTCGACGAAGACGCTGCACGTTACCTGCATCGGGGCATGACCTCCTCGGACGTTCTTGATACCGGCTTCAATGTCCAGCTCACACGGGCAAGTGATCTGCTCATCGCTGGCATTCGAAGTCTGCTCGACGCCCTTCGCCAGTCCGCGTTCCGTTACAAGTTCACGATCTGCATGGGCCGGTCGCACGGCGTTCATGCAGAACCCGTCACGTTCGGCCTGAAAATGGCCGTGGCTCATGCCGAGATGTCGCGAAACCTGGAGCGGCTCGAAGCCGCACGCCGGGATATTGCGGTCGGCGCCATTTCCGGTGCCGTTGGAACCTACGCCCATGTCGACCCGGCAGTGGAAGCGCACGTCTGCAGGGCCATGAAGCTTGAAACCGAGTCCGTGTCGACACAGGTCATCCCGAGGGATCGCCACGCGTCCTACTTCGCCACGCTTGCCGTCATTGCGTCATCGATCGAGAGGATTGCCACGGAAATCCGGCATCTGCAGCGAACCGAAGTCCTGGAAGTGGAAGAGGCCTTCGCCGCGGGTCAAAAGGGATCATCCGCGATGCCACACAAGCGCAATCCGATCCTCACCGAAAACCTGACCGGCCTCGCCAGACTGGTCCGGATGACCGTTCAACCAGCGCTTGAAAACGTTGTTCTCTGGCACGAAAGGGACATTTCCCATTCATCCGTGGAACGGGTCATCGGGCCGGACGCGACCATAACACTCGACTTTGCACTCAACCGGCTCGAAGGCGTCATTCGGCACCTGGTCGTCCATCCGGACCGGATGGAAGCGAATCTCCATCGGCTTCACGGCCTCGTCCATTCGCAGCGCGTTCTGCTTGCGCTTTTGGAGGCCGGTCTGACCCGCGAGGATGCCTACAAACTCGTCCAGCGAAATGCCATGAAGGTCTGGGACGAAAACCGAGACTTTCTGACCCTGCTGAGGTCGGACCCCGATGTCACGAAAGTTCTGCCCGGTGACGAGATCGAGAAGCACTTCGATCTCGATGCCCATCTGAAGTATATAGACCAGATCTTCTCGCGCGTTTTCGCGAACGCCTGATCCAGGGCATTTGCTGTGGAGCCGATTCCGAACGGGACCATGATCCCGTTCGGAACCTGAACTTGATCCGGGCTATCGGGCTCGGTGCCCACGCCCACCCCTGACCGGCGCCTGCCCCCGGGTCGATGTCGGGGACAGTGCGGGAGCGTCGCAACTATTCCTGTTCGAGAATCTCGGCCTCGGCGACCTCGAGGAATTCGTCCATTTTCCGGCGAACCTCGTCGCCCCCTACCAGTTCACCGAGGTCGCCGGCGACCTTCCGAAAAACATCTTCGTCACCGGGTTCGTCGAAATCGGACTTGATGACGTCGCCGACATACCGGGTGGCTTCATCTCCGGACTTGCCCAACTGGTCGGCGGCCCACAAACCCAGCAACTTGTTTCGCCTGGCCTCGACCTTGAATCGCAGCGCAGCATCGTGAGCGTACTTCGACTCAAATCCTTTCTTGCGTTCCTCAAAGGTCTTCATCGCAATCCTTCAACTCCTTGATAGCTTGTACCGGGATGCGCCGCTCTGGTCGTCGGCCACGGATACTTCGACACCATTTGGTGCCACAAACGCAGTTTGACAACCCTTCTTTCCGGGTCCCACACGGATTCTCGAATCTGAAACGTTTGTCCGCTCAGGCAATGTCTGGCGTTCAGTGAACGTCGGACCCAGTGTCGCGTTTGCCGGGAACTCAAATCCGGATCCGGTCGATGCGTTCTCGTTATCAGCCAGCGTTGGTAATTTGCCGGGGCCCTGAATCGATCCTGACAGGTCACCGCCTGTCTCTGCGTGATCATCGAATCCCGAACAGAGGGCGAAATGTCCCTGGTTGCCGACGGTCACATGGCAACCGGAATTCACGTCGTGCGCCCAGGCTTGTGACACTCCCTTCGTGTCACCGTCACTGCAAAGTCCAGTCCATCACGCGGCGAACGGAATGATGCCGGGAAGGCGTCGCTCCTGCATCCCAGACTTGGCCTGGAAGGCGGTCATCCTGCGCAGGGCACCCGGAATTCCTGCACGCTCCGGCGTCCGTCAGACCGGCAGTTCACGCCTCCGTTCGGCGATGCGAAATTTCAGTTTCCGGCTCGGTTTCATGGACGGCAGCGGACTGAACTGAAGTCGCTCGACAAACGCCTCGGGAACGACCTCCAGGGTGAAGTAGTGCGCAATCATCAGCACATTGACGGCCAATTGAAGGTCCATCCAACGGGCTCCGAGACACCGATGCGTTCCCAGCCCGTATGGCGCATACCCGGGATTGAGATGCTCGTTGCGCGGTGGAAGATAGCGGTCGATGTCGAACGCATATGGCTTCGGGAAATCGTCTTCCGTGTAGTGTGATGCTGTCTGGGCGATAAAGACTCGCGATCCTACCGGGATCTTGTAACCTTCGATCACAAAGGAATTTGCCACGTCCCGCATGGACATCGGGACGATCGGATACATCCGAAGACACTCCATCAGGAAGCGATTCGTGACATCCATCGACGATTGGGTGAGGTCCTTGCCATCCGGATCGCCGCTCTCGAACAGAGCGTCAGCTTCGCCCTGAATCCGTTCGCAGAGTGCAGGCTGCGATGCCATGGCGTAAACCGCAAAGCTCAGCGCATCGCCGAGATAGACACTGGCCACCAATGACGCCGACAGGGCGAAACGCAGGTTCGACTCCGGCACCAACTGCGGATCGCTTGCGTGCAGGCTCAGCCAGTCTTCTGCGAGATTGCGCGGGCACCCGGCGCGCTGGGCCGGTGTGTGGACGCTCCGGATCCGTTCCAACAATGTATCGACGGCCTTCGACCGGCGTCTCATCCCAGGGGTTCCCAACATGAACTTCGGCAAGGCCTTGATGATATGGACGGTGAGAGCCCTTTCCTTGAAGTCCATCAGATTGTCGATGATGTCCTGTGAATCGACGCTGAGGGAAATCGGGGAAAGCTGTGCGTTGATCATTCGACGACACGAACGGACGGGAACGTGCTCGCCAACCTTCCAATTCGCCATGTACTCGCGGGCAAACCGGTACACGTCGTCCAATTGGCCCGCCAGCCTGCTGCGGGAATACGCCGGCCCCATGGCTTTGCGAAGCCGAAAATGTTCAGCGCCGTCAAGGGAAGGCAAGACCCCATGGGCACCGTAGACCTTTTCAAAGTCCACGAAGTACTTCCCGGCTCTCAGGTGCATCCGGCCGTGCCGGTGAACCCAGTGATTTGTCTGCGATCCCGCGAGGAAAATCATGGGATCGGAAAACGGCGGGCGAATGGCGAAGACGGGACCGTGGCGTTCTGCAAGGCCCGCAAACAACGCCGGCACGTTCCCTGTCCGCAGATGCGGGCTCGTGAGAACGTACCGTAACGAAATCGTCGGAATTCTCTTGTTCAGGGCGGAATGCCGAAGCAACGGGTTGGCGATGTTGTGTTCAACGGCATCGGCAATCGACCGGCCGATCGCATCCATGTTGCAGATGAGCTTGATGCGTTCCTCCGTCTCGTCATCGAGCTCGAAAATAAATCGAAAGACGTCGCACGTATTGATGAGAGAAATGATGATGATGTCTCTTGGATCCGGAATCTCCTCGATAAACAGCGCCTTGACGACTCGCGTCTTGACAAACTGACCGACGGTGCCTTCCTGGTGGACGGCGCTCAGGTCTTCGTGCCAGTGTGTCAAAGCCAGCGTCCAGAAGTCCCCGTCATGGTGCTCCAGGATCTTCAGATCGACCATGCGATCGAGGATCAGGTCAATGATCGAATCCGCCTGGCTTGCAAGCCTTTCAATCCAGAACTGGGAATTCCGTTGAACCGGTTCATCGGCAATCTGCTCCAGAACGGGATCCAAGGTCGGATCGCCTGTTTCCGTACGGTCCACAAGGATCAGCGAATCCAGATCTGTATCGATACGCGAAAGCAGACAGAGTTCCGCAAGGACGGCGCCAGCGACTGCGCAATTCAGTTTCCATCCGGGAACCTGGTAAAAATACCCGTTTTGTTCGTTGAGGAGCATCAGGATGAGCTCTTCGGGCAAGCTCAGAGGTCGGGTTGTCGTGACAGTATCATGGGCCATTGCGAACTCGGCCTTCATTCTCTTGCGTCAGTCAAGCGCCAGAATTCGGGCACCCTCCTGGCTCAGGGAAGGCACGCCTCTCGCCTGGCGACAGGTACTCATGCCCTGAGCAACTTTCCGATCCCGCCGATGAAGACGACTCCTGCACGAACCGACGTGACAACCATCTCTCATCGTGCCGATCGTAACCTGATCTTTCAGATAGAACTGTTTGCGTAGGCCGTCAATTGGCGCGCCCGCCTGCGACATTGCTGTCCGAATTCCCCTGGGCACCCGGAATTCGCGGATTGGCATCTTACCGGAGTATGCTGGCCTGCTGGCCTCGGTGCGTCCGGGAAGATCGGAGTCGGCCATCTGGCGGCGGCGAAACGCCTGTGCTGACCGGCTCTTTACCGAGTTTCTCACAATTCGGATCCGCCTGAGCGACTGTGATGGCGGCGATGCGCCAATTCGGGAACACTGACGGGAATTGATGGCGTAAAGCATTGGAATTCGGTCCGCTGTCAGCATCCTTTGGTTATGACGGGTGCACAATCCAGTCGCCAAACGTCGACCGGGGATCACACTGCTTTCCGCGGTCTGGCACCATTTGTCGTCACTTCGTCGCGGAGTTGTCCTTCTCCAGGGTTGCCCGTGGACAGGTGCCCGGGACTGTCTCGAAAGACCTGACCAGGTGGGCTTTTGCCGGCTGTTCGCATCCTGCCAACTCCAGGCCGAGCCAACATCGGCGGAACTGATTGCCCATCTTCCACACGTGAACACCGGCTTCGTCGTTGCCGGTTGCAGGTCATCGCGCCACCAAGTGGATGCTCCCTGTTTGCGGCCTTCCGGAACGCACACATCCAGGCATTGAGTCTTGATGCCCGTGTTGGCCAACCTGACACAAAGCCAGCCCGGCAACACCCAATCGTGACAAACGATTGGAAAAAGACAGCGTTCGTTCCCGTGCTTTTTTTTAGTTGCCCACTTTAAATTCCCTTGGACTGTCACATGCCGTTTTTCGCATTTCGCCATGTGAAACGCACTCGGGCCTGACGTTCCGAGAGAAGGCCTCATCAACTCGCCAGAAACGAGTTCGGCGGCCCATTGACCAACCGGGGTACCCTGTGCCTTGCCGGTGCAGGTCGGGCACGCCATGAAAGTGCACCTGCAGGACTGACCGCGTTCCGCTCTGGCATCAGCCCGCCACCTCCGGTGTCGGGTGGGCCATACGGCTTGCCACCGCTCGGCCGCGCTTGAGGCTCCTGCCAAAGGACTTTACAAACTCCAGCCGCAGGCAGCCTGCAACCACCACCCATCAACACCGAAAGGAATCCTGAAACAGTCTGTTTAAACGGAAAACCGGGTGTCGACGTCCCGGAGTCAATGTTGCGTGTTCCAGGGCTCGGTTTCCAAATATGCCGGAATCTGAATGAGGACGTCAAAAGACGCCAAATCGACCTCTGGGACCTGAAAATTGCCGCTGTCAGTTCAAGGGAGTTCTGCGCCACATGAACACCAACCCAAACGAACGCGACGGTGTCCCGGTGCTCTATCCGTTCCCAGAAGGCTGGTACTTCATCGCAAGTCGTGAAGCCATCGAGAAACAAAAGCTATTCAAGAAACACTGGCTTGGAGAGGACATTGTTGTCTGGTGTGACGACAAGGGAGGCATTTGCGTCGCAGAGTCCGTCTGCCCGCATCTTGGTTCCGACCTGGGCCCCGAAGCCGGGGGTCGTGTGCGCAATGGCTGTCTCGTTTGTCCTTTTCACGGGTTCGAATACGACATCACAGGTCAGTGCGTGTCGACCCCGTATGCTCCGGCACCCAGAAAGGCACGTCTGAAGGTATTTGAAACGCGTGAAATCCTGAATCTCGTTTTCGCATGGCACGGAATTGACGGACGATCCCCACAATGGGACCTTCCCGTGCCCCCCCAAACCGGACCCGATTGGAGCCGTGTGGAATTCCGGACCATCCGGTTCTCCGGACACCCCCAGGAAACGACCGAAAACTCGGTGGATCTCGGACATTTGCGCTACGTTCACGGATACGACAGTGTCGAACGGGTCGGCACTGTGTCAACTGATGGCGCGTCGCTGACGAGTTGTTTCAATTTCAAGCGAACCCGTACGATTGCCGGCGTCTTCAATTTCAACTTCGACATTTCTGCTGTGACTCATATCCATGGGCTCGGGTTTTCGTACGTCGAGATTCACGAAAACAGTATCGAATTCGACTCCCGCCTCTGGGTGTGCGCCACACCAATTGATGGCGACATTATCGAACTTACTCTGGCCAGCCAGGTTTGCCTGTCACAGCATCCCAAACGACCGATACTTGGTATGCGATTCCTTCCCGGCGCCCTTCGTTCAAGGGTCCTGAACAGAATCGTCATCGTAAACCAGGAACGGGACGTCATGCAGGACGTCATCATCTGGAGCCGCAAACGGTATCGACCATTGCCGCTTCTCTGTCGTTCGGACGGTGAAATCGGAATGTTTCGTCGTTTTTGTGCACAGTTCTACCCTGACGGCCAAGCCTACCGTCGGCAAGCCCCTTAACGATCGCACACGTGAACTTACACTTGGTCGTTATAAGGAATTGGGAATTGAGTTTCATGACACGTGCCACGGTGAGTTCGACGATCTTTCAAGAACTGGGCGGGATTCAATCTTCGCCAAGGTCAAGCTTTTGGCAAAGGATTACCCGGATCCGAAGCAGCCTTACTCGGATACTTTGAATGGTTCCGGCCACACGAACCTGAATGGGTTGAGACGCAAGGCTGAAGACGGCGTGTGGCGGGGATCCCCTTTGCCTTCGATCATGAGCGGAAAAGCTATCCTGACGGCGGCGGGAGACAAGGCAGGTTACAACGAAATGCGCTTCTACAGGAATCCAATTGCCAGATCAGATGAGCGCTTTGACCAGCATCTCGAGTTGCAGGAAAGGAGAAAGTGGTGGGCAGGTCCCTGAACGAAAACCTGGAGGAACTCCCTGCCGATAGGCGGGGCGGATCCTCACCGGGGCTGACCGGTTGCACGCCCAGTGTCTGACTCTACAGGAAACGGGAAGGCCAGGGAGATGACGCAGGTGCGACTGGCGAACGTTCTGAATTTCCGTCTGTCCAGCATCGCCCAGATGAAAAAAGCGAAACGACCTGATGAATTAAACGTTGCGGAGATGCGGCGGAGCCATGAGTGGGACTCTGAGCCTGGCAGTTGCGTTTCCCGATCGGCCACCCGTCTCCCTCCAAGACCTCGAAGACCCAGAGATTCAGGGGGCAGTCCCTGGGGCAGAATCCTGGCGTAATCGAAACCCAAGGAACATGTGTAAGTTATGATTGGTGAAGCCAGAAAGTCGCCAACCACTTCGGTGCTCCCCTGGTTCGCGCCTCTCGGGCGCGTTTCCCGAGCGGGGCAAGAGCGATTGGGCCGTCTTGGGCGGCAGACTAACTGTTCCGGTTTGCGACACCGGCGTGGGCAGCGGGCCCCGTCCATGTCGAAAGGGTGAATCAATCGTAGGTCGCCGCTCGGGCGCCCTTTCATGAGGCGTGGACTGTTCGTTCTCGATTCCCTTTGCCAATGACGCGGATGGGTCCGGTCTCGGGATCAATCGAGATCGTCAAGCAGGACGGCTACCGCTTCTGACTGCCGGAAGGCAGCGGCAAAGACCCTTCCAGCGTCATCCGTAGAATCGGGTGTCGCCTTGTTTCGAAATCCTGTCGCTTGACATGAAGCGCCGTCCCAAGCGCCACCTTGCGCCCATCGGAACTGGCCCGGAAGAGGGCTTCAAGTTCGCCGGAAAAGCGAGCCGGAAACGGAGAACTTCGGGGGCAGCGGCCCTGAACAAAACAATAGCGATTCAGTCAATGCCTCTGCCGACAGTCCCACGGCGCCAAGACAGCGCCAACCCGCAACCCTCGACCGATCCCGTTCGGACGACCGTTTGGCGTTCAAACAAGGAACCGCCAAACCGCCTGCCAACGCCCTGACTCCAAGGTTTTCGGGTTCCTGTTACTCCCCGAAGCTGGCGATCCGGTTCCCGAAACCTCGATCAGGTCACTATCGCGCCCGTTTCAATGCGGTCTGGGTGAAGTCGCCAGAATCCAGGTCAGTCTGGAATTCAAAGTCCGACCAAAGCAGAACTGAACTTTTTCCCGTGAGATGATTGGTCATCGTAATCGTTTTGCTTCGCCAGATCCGGTCGAGAAATCTTTCATAGTCCTCGGCAACCATCGTCTTCAGATGTGCATTTCGCCGATCGTAGAACTCGATTTTCATCGTGCGAAACTCTTGTTCGTCAAGCCACACCAGCTGGCGGGAATATCCCGAGTCACGGCTCTTCGGGACACGTTCGGTCACTGTGCACTCCAGGTCGCCACAAGGTTCATTGCGCACGTACCTGTACGTGTATTTCTCGACTTCGGAGGTCACCATGTCCTCGTACGAAAATTCGCTACCCATGAACGATCCGGACTGCTTTGAGGAACTAATTCTCTTGACCCGTTTCAGCGCCGGAAGATAGAGCCACTGTTCATCCGGTTCGTCTTTGTGGGCATGGACAAGAAACGCCGTTCCCTTAACGTCACGTGGACGGTCAAACACGAACATTGACCGATCACCATCACCGTCTATTTCAATGCCTCTAAGTCGTAATTCACGCCGACTCTCCTGTCCTCGCTTGTTGCGTAGAACCATGATCAGGTTCGCTGTGAAATTGCCGTATCCCTTCTGGCGCTCGCGGGCCTCGATAGCGATCTCGAGTCCGACCTCTTCGGCACTTTCTGCGGCCAAGACCGTTGTTGGATCACCCGCCCAGATCAAGACGGAAAGAACGGTCCCAAGGGTCGCAAGGACTGACTTTGGGCGAAAATACCTCATTGCCATAGCCTCCAATTAGCGGCCGTAAACAATCAATTCGGCCATAGCTTCAAGCTACCGTTTTCGCTTGCGATACGATTCGGTAACGCACGTGTGTCGCCTTCCGACCGACTCCTTTGGCCATCGTGCCACAATTCACTGCACCCGGCACCGTCGTCTCTGTTGCCGCCTTTCGAAGACGAACCGGCCAATCGTGACGTCTCCCGGCGCGCGCACATTTTCGCAGCCCAGCTCAGAAGTTGAAGTCCAACTTCATTTCGATGAAACTGTCGTTCCGAACATCATAGGCGACGTCATCTTTATCAATATCGACATAGACAGTCGAATCCGCTCGAAATGACCAGCGATCCGTGAGCCTGCGCCTGAACTCAGCGACCACGAAACGGCTGCTGCTGTCGAGCGAAGCCAAGACGCTCAAGGAGAACTCGGTGTCGAATTCATCGTTGAACCCCACACGTGTTGCAAGAAGAACGTCGTTTTCAAACGAACTGGTGGCGTTCCGCCCGCGTCCGTCGCGGGACAATTCGGCAAACAAACTTACGTCGGCGCTAGAATCGAAAACGGAATACAGCGTGTATTCGCCTCCGGCCGTGAAAGCCGTGTAATCCTCTTCCTGTAGCTGCCTGTTCCTGGAACCCGCTCGATGGATGGCCTCCAACTTGAGAAGCCATGCGTCGATTGTGAGTTGGGCATCCAGACCGAACTGCCGAATCCGCTCATAGTGGGGCGCCAGAACCAGTCCGGAACTGCTAGCTGCGGGCATCAAGGTCGGATCGCGACTGTGTCCGTCGAACACGCTGAGCCCGATGTCGAGCAGACCAAAACTGCCGCTGTATCGCCCTGCGAGGTCGACGTGCCACTCTTGAGCAGCGGATTCGTACGAGATCAGATCGGGATCCACCACGATTCCGGAACGCAGACGACCACGCATGTCAGGAAACTCTCGCGGACGGTGCCAGGTCAAACCGAAAAACTCCAAAGCTCCCCAATCTCCGGACAATGTCACATGAGCCATCGGCTGGCCCAATTTTGTCTTCCCGCTTGGTTGTTCCAGAAGGTCGAACTGGTTGACGATATCGACCAGGGAATTTGATTCAACGACACCCCAGAACACTCTGTCGAACCCCAGCCTCAGCTCCCATTCACTGTCGCCCACGTCTCCATATGTGAGATAATACGCCTCACGAAGGTCGAAATGTGTACGGCTTGGATCCCCGGCGTCGTAGCGGAAAAAAGGCGTTATAGAAAAACTCCCTCCATCGTCTCCCTCGACATAGCCCGTCGCCTCAAAGGCAAATCCGCTGGCATGCGAACCTTGACCGGAATGCGCAGGGGAATCTGGAAACTGGCGGGATTCGGCAGACAGGCGCCCGGAAATCTCAATTCGGTCGAGAAAACCATTGTCGGCAACCGCCCCGTTTGCCAGCATCGAAAACGAAACCCACAGCGTTGCCGCGAATACCGCGGATGGTCGCGCGGTCATCATGAACATGTCACTCCCAACAGGTGTTGACTGCAAGCAACCGGACGCGAGCCCCCGTTCCATGCAAATTGTCTTGCAGCCTCCTGCCCATTCGCAATCCCAGCTCGACACCAATGCTTCCGGTATTCCTCATCCATCCATACATGGCGACGGGGAGAGCTGACAAGATGCGATCCCGGGCCCCAAATCGAACGAACGCATGTGGCCGCCGGTCCCGGTACTCACTGTCAGGGCGGGTGATGGTCGACCGCCCGCACCAGTTCCCGTGATCCGAGCCAATTCCGTTGGTCGCAGTTTCGATCCGATAGAAGGGTCGCGTGGATGCGGTCTGTCGATTGGGTTGGGTCGAAGGCTCGAAGCCAAGCCGATGCCCCAGTCGACCCAATCCCCATCAATCAACCCCGACCGAAGTCAACGCGCCGCACTTCCCCGCCGCCCAACAGACATCCACAATTCGACCCTTTCGAGCCGATCTATTCGTTCGACCGTTTCAACCGTTCACGGATTTCACTGTTCGTTTCCCGGGTTCCGTCAAGCGTCATCAGCAACGGAGGAAGAAACAGAAAATCCGCTAAAAGTGCCACAATTACGGTAATGCCAACGAGCATGCCCAACGCCTGGTTCGTTGCCATTCCCGATGCTCCGAAAACCAGGAATCCCATGGCAAATACAACAGTGGTTACGGTCAGGGCCTTGCCCACCGACCGAAAGGCGGACTGAACGGACTCCGATGGCAACAACCCGCTTTTCCGAGCACTCACGTACTTCGTCATAAAGTGAATCGTATCGTCCACGATAATTCCAAATGCGATGGCGGTCACAACGGATGCCGCCACCCCAACTTCTCCAACCAGATAACCCCACAGACCCATTGCCATCGCCGCAGGAACGAAGTTTGGCACCAAACTGATCAAACCGAGGCGTATGCTCTTGAAAATCAGTAACAGGAGCAATGACACGATGGCCATCGCCGCACAGGTTCCGACAAGCATGCCTTCAATGTTTCGTTGAATCGACTGGGCTCCGACAACCGCAACGCCCGATGCCCCTGTCTCCAGGCTGGGGGCGTTTTCCCTGAACCAGGCTTTCGCAAGATTGTCGAGTTCGAGTTTCTCGCTCGTTGCCAAGCTTTTCAACACGACCGTAACGCGTGTCGATGAGCGATCGACATCAATGAGATTGTTCAGGTCGCGGCCGACGGGCAGCGAGAATTCGTACAGCAGCAAATATTGTGCGGCAAGATCGGAGTCGTCGGGAAGGGTATAGTAGGCTGGATCGTCACCGTGCAGATTCTTGTTCAGCCGCTTCATGACATCAGAAATGGCGAAGACATGGGCAACCTCCGGCCGAGACCGGTACCACTCCGCAAAGGCCTCGACCTGGCGCAGGAATTCAACATTCGTTACGCCGCCTTCCTGCCCGGAATCGAGGGAATACTCATATGTCTCCACACCCGAGAAATTCTCACTGATGAAATCTGTTGACCGCCTGAACTCGTAACTCTCATCGAGAAGCTCCAGCCAGTTTTCCTTGAGTTCGATCCGAGAGATTCCGGCAATGAGCACAACAATCAGAATCGCAAAGGAACACAGCAGGGGCAGACGATTACAGACGACAAACCGACCAAGGCGGTCGTAGATGTCGAGGCGATCCCCGTTCGCAGGCCGGCCCCGTATGGGTACGATAGCCAGAAATGCGGGCAAGATTGTCACTGAGTAAGCAAACGCACACAACGCGCCAAACGCCACGATGTTGCCCATGACCTTGAACGGAGGCATTTCTGCGAAGTTCAGGCTGAGGAAACCGATTGCAGTCGTGAGCGACGTCAGGAAAACCGGCCACACATTGACTCGGAGTGAGTATGCAGTGGCCTGTCTTCGATCCAATCCCTGACGAAAGCCTGCCTGCATTCCCTCGATGATGTGCACGGAATGTGCGACCGTGACCGCCATCAGCACGAACAACGCCGCACCACTTTCACCGTACAGTTTCAGACCCGTCCAGCCCGTAAATCCTATCGCCGACAGCAAGACGGAAACCAGCATCAGGGCAATGGCGGCCATTCCCCAAATCGAACGGAGCGTGAGCACGGCGAGAAACAACATCATGGCGAGCGAAACGGGTCCGAGAATGCCCATGTCGTCATCGATGGCATCACGCATCGCACGATTCAGGACCAGTTCACCCGTAAGATGAACATCGATCGTCGGGTATGCTTCCCTTAGCGCAGCGGCGGTTTCGAAGAGGGAATCGTTGACCTCATCCTTTGCCTGTTGACGGTCTTCGGGAAGCGCGACACTGACAACCAATCCGGCAACGCGGCCGTCCCGGGAAACAAAGCGCCCGGAAATTTCCTCGGTTCCAAGCGCGATATTCCTGATGCGCTCGATGTCGTTTTCGCTCAGCCCACTGGCGTCGTCGATCAGGGGATCGACGATCAACTCATCTTCACGTCCCTCACTGTGAAAATAGTTCGTAATGGAATCCACACGGGTGACATACGGAGTTTGCCACAAACGCTCCGTCAGATCCTCAAGTGCAACCAGAGCATTCCTTGAGAAAACGGTGCCGTCCCGGGGAGCCACCGCGACAAGCACGGAATCGGACAGGGCGTAGGTTTCCTCCAGCCGTTCAAGCGCGACGATGTGAGGATCATCATTTCCAAAATGGTTTCGAACGTCGACATCAACGACGACTATGTGCCTGGCACCCGCGGCGAGAGCCAAAACAACAACGAACGACAACATCAGTGCCAGCCATCGGCGATTCACGACAAAAGCAATACAAGCTTCGAAGTTCATGCCGACGTGCCATCTTTCGTGCAGATCCCAAATGAAGTTCTTCCAGAGTACACGCAAATCAGGTGCATGACCAATCGGATTCTCTCTCGGATTCTCTCGACTCTCCCCCGGTCTCTCTCATTGTCGATTCCGCAAACACTGGCTGCCGTGACAACAAGTGCCGGACTGAAATCCGAAAAACACGCGGTCGTGCGGTTGTTGTTGCCGGTGAAAGCTCCTTTCCCGGAAACCGGTTCCAGGATTGCTGTCGCGTGGCCCCGTTCATGGCTCTCTACACAGTTTCAATTGTCCGACCGGCCTTTCCCTGTCGGCGAATGCCGCAGACGCCATGAAATCCCCAGGGCGGCGGGCAAGCCCCAGTCGGCCAGGAATTCATCTCACGAAGTCCGGTCCCCTTGCCCGGATCGAGCGCCAGCCCGCATTGGCAGCGAACAAAACGACTGGCACAAACACGCTTCCGTCCGGGCGCATGGCGCCGGTCCTTTCCGGTCGGCGCCCCGGGTCCGCGCTCGGGGTCCACGTCTCCAGTGTTCCGAAGGGAAGGGCCGTCCGCACGGCCCTTCGCGACAGGACCGGGGAGTCGCATCGCAAGCGCCATCGCTGCGAGAAAATGCCAAACTCTTGCAATTGTGCCAATCCCGACGTCGTGCCATGCGTTCGACGTCGAAGCCGACTGCAATTGAACTTCGGTGCGGCGGCTCGGTGCCGCCGCCGGGAGCGGCTGAACCAGGCGCCTGACACGACCGGGCGCTCTGTTCGGGTCGAAACGCTGCCCGGTACGGCCTTCACGACTGCTGCGCGGCGCCGGTGACGGAGAGGGCACCCGGGCCCGGCCGGACCGTCCGGGAGCGGGTCCCGCGGGCGATCGGGAAGGAGACAAGGACATGAGCAGAGCGGCGCTGGTAACAGTCGCAACGTTCGTTCTTCTGGCGAGCGCATCGGTTCACGCGCAGGACCGGATTGCAGAAAACGCGGTGACGGACCGTGCGACGCTAAGAGCGTTCGTCGAGGATCCGAAGGAGTATCTCGAAGGCATCACGACGCTCACCGAAATTGCTCGGCTTTGCGACGTCTTCCGGGCCGATGGCCTGTGGAAGGCAGGCCCGCTGTTCCTGACGATCCTGACGCGCAACGGAACCATTATCATCCACGGCGACGATCCGACGCCTGAGAACACGGAGATCATTGCCGCCAGGGACGAAGGAGGCAGGCCGGTGGTGAAGGCGCCTCTCGACACCGCCTGGAGTGGCGGGGACTTCGTCGACTCCCGATGGGACGACGCCGGTCGGACCGTCTACCCTGTCGAATACGCATCCGGGCTCACCGGCAAGAAACTGGTGTTCGCAGGAGGTTTTTTAAAGGACCCCTCACCGGTCCCGGCCAGGATCGAACCGTCGCTGCGCCCGGAGTTGACCACCGCCGAAATCGTGGACCACGAACCACTCGCTACCTTCTTGAATGCGGCCGCAAAGGCGTTCCGGGATGCCATGCTGACGGCTGGCATGCACGACCTCAGGAACACGAAAAACGCCCCAAGACTGGAAGGCGGCGACCGGAAGGCGGGCTCGGTCGATGTCTTCGTGATTGGGAAGGAGGGGGATACGCTCTTCCTCTGGGGGTTCCCCATCGGGTTCGAGAGCCATCAGTTCGAGGACGTCGACTGCGAGGACGTGAACAGCGTCCGTTACCTCCGGGAGCTGCTCGCAACGGGTGAGGCTGGCGGCGGATATCTCGAGTCCATGTTCGACAACCCGGCGGTACAGGCCGACAAAAATACGGGCTCGCCAAATATCGCGTATGCCGTCCGCTTCGGATGCCCAACCGCGACCAGCTCTTCATGGTCGCATCCGGGTTCTACCCCGACCCTGGGACATCCGACCTGCAGACCGACCGTGTGGAATGATTCGCGCGGACCGGCGTAGGGCCCGTTCCCGTCCGTCGACTCGGGTCCGGGCGCTGGAATTGATTGATTGGGGCGTGATTCGCTGCGGCACGGGCAATCGGGCACCGATCCGAGCGATCTCGATCCGGCGCAGACGGTCAGCCGGGAGACCGCGGGTGGACGGGTTCGCCATGTTCTCCGGCACCCCACCCGACTGCACGGGACGGTATGTGGCGATGAAGGCCGCTATCGGCGATGGCGTCGCTTCGTCATGCGGCGGGAGGTCGCGGTGATCTCGCACCGCCACCGGTGCATCTTTGTCAAGGTGCCGAAATGCGCGAGCACGAGCGTGCTCGCGTGGTTCCTGGCGCATGGCGGGGGGCGCCACAGTTTCCGGCCGGCATGGCACGGTGGACCGATGGCGCAGCGCATCCCGGGCACGGCGCATGCGATGAACCTCTATCCGGACTATTTCACATTCACCTTCATGCGAAACCCCTACGAGCGGTTCGTCTCGCTGTGGCTCGACCTTCGGCGAGTGGCGCGGGAACGGCATGGCAATGCGCGGAACGGCCTGGGCACGCTCTCCGAATTTGCCGAGTTTGCGTCCGACGTGCTGGGCGACTTCGGCCCGTGCTGGGGCCGGGAGGCAGCAGCGACGTTTCGGGCGAAGCGCAGCCGGTCCTACGGGCCGGGCCGGGTCCGGCTGGGCGACCTGGGCTGGTCAGCGGACCACCTCTGGCCGCAGACCGCCTTTGTGCCGGACTGCAACCCGGAGCGGCTGTTCGGGGTTCCCCGGGCGACCGCCGCTCCGCATTCGTTCATCGGCTCGGTGGGGCGCATCGACGCGGACTTCCAGCGCCTGTCGGACTTGCTGGGCCTGCCTCCGCCGCCGCTTCCATGTTGCAACTCGCGTGCGGCGGGGACGGGGATCGATCGCACGCGGCGCTATGCGGCGTATTACGACGGAGCGACGCGACGCCTGGTGGAGGCGCTCTACGCATCGGATCTCGAGTTCACCGGGTGCGGGTTCGACGATGGTCGCACGGCAGTGGCACTCCCGGGGCGTTCGGCCGGAGCACCAGCGGCGAGTCCCGCCCCGAGGTCCCGGCCGCTCAGCACGCTCCCGGCCCGGGCGTGGCTCGGACTGTGGTCGCTGGAAGCTGGAATGACCGCGCGCATCCTGCGCCTGCCGGCCGTGTGGCGCGTTGTTCGCCCACTGGCACTGCGGCGTGGTCCCGGCTGAACGCGGGCCGCGGCGTGGAGGCAGGGATGAGGGAGGGTCACGGCCCGGCGGTGCTGGTGAGTGGCGGAGCGGGCTATGTCGGGAGCCACGTGGTGCTGGCACTCGCCGAGGCGGGTTACCGGGCCGTGGTGGTTGACGATCTCTCGCGCGGGCATCACGCGGCGGTTCCGACGGGGGTGGAACTGACGGTGGCGGATGCGGGCGACCGACGGGTGGTGGGGGCGCTGATCGCGCGCCATGACATCTCAGCGGCGATACACTTGGCAGACGCTTCGGGAGTGGACGCGCCGGCAGCGCACATTCGGAAGAGTTCGGCATCAGGCGCTGCGTTCGTGGACGCGTGCGCGGCCGGCGGGGTTCGGCGCCTGGTGCTGACCTCGAGCGCGGCGGTGTACGGCGCAGAGGCCGGTCCCGCGAGCGCCTACGGGGCAGCGAAACGCGCGACGGAGGCGCAGGTACGGTTGGCGTTCACCGCGCCGGGACGGGGCCATGCGATACTGCGTTGCTTCAACGTCGCCGGGGCCGACCCGGCGCTACGAGCGGGGGCCCGGCGTGGCCAGGGACTGGTGCAGGTCGCCTGCGAGGCCGCGCTCGATTTGCGCGGGGCGGTGACGGTGTTCGGGGCCGACTGGGACACCCCCGACGGCACCTGCGTGCGGGATTGGGTGCATCCGCGCGACGTGGCGGCGGCCCATGTGGCGGCGCTCAGGGCGCTGGAACGCGGGGTCGGCGGGTTGACCGCGGACTGCGGGACCGGGCGGGGGCATTCGGTGCGCGAGGTGCTCGCGGCAGTGGAACGGGCCTCGGGGTCACGAATTTCGATTCGGGAGAGGCCCCGGCGGTGGTGCGATGTGGCGCTGTCGGTGGCGGCGCCGGAACGGATCGGGCAGCTTCCCGGCTGGAACGCCGGCGAAATCCCGCTGGAAACGGCCATCTCGACCGCGCTGGCCTGGACCGAGATGCGGGAACGGACGGGCGGGTGGAATCCCGGATGGCGGTCCGGTTCCGCCGCCCGATGACCGGGTTGTCGGAGAGCGGTACAGACGGGCTGTGGGACGTCGCGCCGGCGACGCGTGGTGGCTACAAGCGCCCCTTCGATCTCGCCGTTGTGGGGCTCATGCTCGTTCTGCTTGCGCCGCTTTGGGTGGTTCTGGGCCTCGCCGTCATTCTCGCCGTGCGCCTGGAGGACGGCGGCCCGGTGCTCTACCGCCAGGTGCGGCTCGGCCGCGGCGGGGCGGTATTCCGGATCCTTAAATTCCGCACCTTGGCGGTGGGGGCGGAGACGGAAACCGGACCGGTGTGGACCGAACGCGGCAATCCGCGGATCACCCGAGTCGGGCGGGTGCTGAGGCGTTTCCATCTCGACGAACTGCCGCAGGCCGTCAACATCCTCAAGGGCGAGATGAGCGTGGTCGGGCCGCGCCCGGAACGCCCGGAGCTTGCTGCACGCATCGAACAGGACGTGCCCGGCTTCGCCGCGCGGCTTCGGGTGCGCCCGGGCGTGGCGGGGCTCGCGCAGGCCGAGGGAGCGGGCTGGCAGGAACCTGCGCTGAAGCTTCACTACGACAACCTCTACATTGCCGCGATGAGCCCCTGGCTCGACCTCAGGCTCTGCGCCCGCTGCCTGGCGAGAACACTGCGGCCGCGCCGGGGTGGGCCGTGATGACAGCGCGCCGGTTCGATCCGGAACGGGTGCTGCTCGGCACGGTGCGCATTGGACTCGCGCTCATTCTGCTGACGCCACTGGTGACCGCGCCCTGGACGCTCTACCCGTTCAGCGTGGGCAAGGCGCTCTGGGCGCGCGTGCTCATTGCCGCCGTGTTCACGCTGTGGGCGGCGCTGGCGCTCATGCGGCCGCGATGGCGCCCGCCGCGAAGCGCCCTTCTCGCCGTGCTCGGCGCTGGCCTCGCCTCGGCCGCGCTCTCGGCCGGTTTCGGCGTGAGCCCGGATCAGAGCTTCTGGTCGACCTACGAGCGCATGCAGGGGGTCGTCAACGCCGCGCACTGGGCGGCGTTTGCCCTGGTGGTCGCCTCGGTGACGCGCGGCGAGCAGGAGTGGACGCGGCTTCTCAACGTCAATCTCGGGGTCGGGCTCGCCGTCTCGGTGCTCGCGATCCTGCGTTACTCAACGCCCGATCTTCCACTGCCAATGCCGCGATCGGAGGGCTACTGGCCGCGCATCGGAGCAAGTGCGGGCAACCCGATCCTGCTCGGCGCCTACCTGCAGGCGATCGCGCTGCTGGCGATCGGTTTTCTGGTGCGCTCGAACTGCGCGCCAGGCTTGACCGCTCGCGCACCCGGCACGGTCCGATCGCAAAAGAGGGCAGCGAGCCGTCACGGCGGGCGCCGGTCCGGCAAGGCGGCGGCATGCCCGGAACCCGGGGACGAAATGGGCCTGCGGCTGTTCTGGGCTGCCACGGCCAGTTGCTCGCTCGCAGGTCTCTCGCTGACGGGATCGCTCGGGGCGTTCACGGGGCTTGCGGCTGGGCTCGGGTCCGCCTGCGCGCTTTACGCCCTGTTCGGGCGTGTTCGACGTTCGCGCCGCCTCGGGTTGACGGGACTCGGCGCCCTCGCCGCCTGCGCCCTTGCCCTTGCCATCATCCTTGCACTTCGCGGTCCCGCTGGCGAGGCCCCGGCCTTTGACAACCCGATGCTCGAACGCGCGACCAGCGCCGAGCGGATCGGCTTCACGGCGGGCAACCGGTTCCGAATCTGGGAATCCGGCATGAAGGCGTTCACCGAGCGGCCGCTGCTCGGATGGGGCCCTGAGAACTATTTCGTGGCCTCGGCCCGCCACATCTCCCCGCCCGACCGGCGTGCGCGTGTGCAGTACCACGCCCACAACTTGGCGGTGGAGGAGGCGGCGGGAAAGGGTGCGGTGGGCCTCGCGGCGTGGCTTGCGCTCTGGGGGCTGACGGGGCTCGTGGCGTTGCGCGCGGCGTGGCGGCTTGAGGACGCGCGGCAGCGCGCGCTCGCAGTATTCGCGGCCGCCGTGCTGGCGGGCTGGTTCGTACAGGCCCAGACCGCATTCTACAGCGCCGAGAGCTGGCTCCAGCACATGCTGCTGCTCGGATTCCTCGTCCATATCGAGGCCGCGCTACGTGTCGATGCGCCTGCCCGCGGCCAGCTTGCCGTGTGGCTCCGCCGGTGGTGGGCCAGCGTTCCGCGCCCGGTGCGGATGCCGGTCGGCGCGCGGGTTGCAGCCGGGGCGGTGGCGTTCGTGCTTGCCGGGGCATCGCTGGCTTCCAGCGTCGCCATCCACAGAGGCGCGGCCGCGATGTGGCGAGCCGACCACGGCGGTCCGTTCATCGCCGAGCTCGAGCGCGCCATTGGCGCCTTCGAACCGATGGCCACCGGGCCGCGGGTGGTCCTGTTCAACAACCTGGCGCTGAACTGGGAGGTGCTTCAGCGCACCGACGCGGAAGAGGCGGCGCGGCTGCTCGCGCTCGCCGACAGGCATGCCGAAACCGCACTTGCGTCCCAGCCCGAGAGCTGGGTGCTCCACCACGCGCTGGCCCGGCTCTACCTGAAGGTCGCTAACACGAAACGCGAATACGTGGCGCGGGCGAACCGCCACCTCGAACGCTCGCGCGTCCTCGCCCCCAACCTCGACCCGATGGAAGCGCCGCTGCCGCCAGCGCGCGCCCGGAGCGCAGCACCGTGAAGGTTGCGCACGACGCGTGCGACACGGAGGTACGTCGAATTCGGACGGGCGGTCGTTGAATTCAGTCTTCAGGCCTCGATCCGATTCGGGTTCGAGGTCACCAGGGTTCGTCACGCTGCGGCCGGGGATGCCGGACGGCCGCCGGGCGCGGCACGGGCGAGCCAAAGTCCTTCGCCAAGCGGTTCGCTCGCTGCCTCGACCGCGGCCCGGCAAGCGGAATGCTGCCGTTCGAGACGCTCCGCCGCCTCAGCGCTCAGCGCGGGAAGTTCCTCCGGATCCAGGGGGCGGAAGACGAGGCCGACCACGCGCGGGTCGTCCTTCAGCGCCTGCAGCGGGCGTCGGGCGCCAAGAGTGCGAAGCGCCCAGGCCGCGAGTTTGGCCGCGGCTGCCAGTGGCGGAAACCGTGCCCGCTCCGCCCGGTTGACCGGAGCCGCGGCGACGATGTCGAAAGGCTGAGTTCGGCACAACCGCGCCACCGTGTTGAGCACCGCCTGGGTCTCGCCGGTGAGCGCCTTGAACTCGATCGTGAGCACGTCCGCGCCGAGCGCAAAGATACGCTCCAGCGCCGCCGCAGTCAGACCATCGCGTTCCACCGCGCGCTCAAGCCCCCCGGGCCCGGCGAACCACGCCGGGAGCGTCGGAATTACCCGGCTCTTGCGATATGCCATGGTTGAGCGTGCCCGGTCCCGGTGCCGGCGCAGCAGCACCACGACGAGGATGCGCCGGCCCTGCCCGGCCCGCGCCGCGACCTCAACGAGCCGCCGGTCAGACCACGCGGTGTCGGCGATGTCGAGCAAAATTGCGCCCGAGCCGCGCAGGCGCCCGAGCGCGCGTTCAAGGCGCCGAGCCGAGCGGTAGTAGTGCGCCTCCTTGATCTCCGGCGCACAGAACGCTGGATGGGCGATAAGCAGCCGGTACAGGAACGTCGTGCCTGACCGGCTCGGCCCCACCGCGAGGACGTAATCGTAGGCCGGGCCGGCACCGCCGGCCGTGCCGCCGCGCCGGCTTGGTTCGATCATCGGGCTCACTCCGTCGTACTGCTGCTGCAGGATTCCGGCTACCGCAGACCCGCCCTTCGCGGCAACCCTGCGGCATCGAACGGCTCCGGCCTCGCATCGGGTCCGGCCTCGCATCGGGTCCGGCTAGACCCCCAAATTGCTAGTTTTTGGAGAGAGTTACCAACCCCATTAAAACTCGGAAAAAGCCATTATTTCAAGTTGAAATTCCGTTTTTAACTCAACTACGGTCCCTGCGACCGGTCCGAACTCGGGACGTCCCGGCGGACCCCGCGGCGGGCCGTCCTGGCGTGCACGCCGGCATAGAGAAACTGGAATCGATGGGGGCCGCGACGGATGCAGGGAGAGGGCTCGACACCGATGCGCTTGACTTCACCCCGGGGTCCCGGCGGGACAACAAGGTCCGGCGACCACCCCCATGCCGGTTTCGCACGTTCACTGCGCGCGAGCCTGTCTCCGGGCTTGGATCCGCGCACGTCCCGTACTCTCGCCGTTAGACGGCGTCCCGGTTCGGCCTCTCCAGCGCGGCCGGGACAGGCTGGGGATTCCGGCCATCTCGACCTGTCTCCGGATCTGTAGCGTTGAGCCAGGCCAAACAAGACTGGCTCGAGCATCGCTACTGCCATGCGGGGCATACGGCTCCCCAGGCGCAGGCGAACCTCGCGGACCTCGTCGCGGAACTGGGGCTGGACTGGTTTGCCTACGCGCTATTCCGGCCACCGGTCGGCCGAGATACCGACTTGGCGTCGACGGTGCTCACGAATTATCCGGCGCAGTGGGTCGACCGCTATCTCAACGGCCAGTACCAACTGTTCGATCCGGTGATTGAACTGGCGGCAAGCTCGAACCGGCCGTTTTATTGGGGGCAAGGCCGCTTCCTGCGCACCCTTCGCAAGGCGCAGCGGCGGGTGTTCGACGAGGCGCGGGCTTTCGGGATCGCGAGCGGGCTGGCAATCCCGTTGCACGGCCCGGATGGAGCCGTCGGGGTGTTCTGCGTGGCGGCGGACAACGAAGAGCGCGTCCGAACAGCGGTTCGCCATGAACACGAACGGCTGTTCTCCGCCGCATACGACGCCCACGATTTCGCGCTGCGTTCTGGCACCGGCGCGGACCGGCGCGACACGCAAGAGTTCTTCCTGACGCTGCGCGAGCGGGAGTGTCTGCTCTGGACCGCCGAAGGCAAGACGGCGGAAGAAGTCGGTTCCATCCTCGGCATTTCGGTGTTCACCGTAAACCGCCACGTGTCCGTTGCCGCGCGAAAACTGGGCTCCTCGAACAAGTATCACGCCGCCCTCCAAGCACTGCGCGCCGGCCTGATCTGATGCTGCGTCCGGAAACCGCCGACCGACGCCGCCCCGTCTGTCAATCGGCGCGCGGAGTGCAAATTTGTGCCCAAGAAAGCCAAATCTCTGCAATTGCGCCGGAACTGCCGGCTGCATCATGTTCGCCACTACCAGCGGCGCGCACCCGACCACCGGCAACGGGCGGGACTTCCCGGAGCCGCGCTACGGGCCGGTGGAAATCCGTTCGCCGCGCGTGTTTCTCGACCGAGACCCGGCGTGAAGTTCCAACCGGTGTACACGGCAAAGCCCGCGCGGTTCCGGGTCCATGCGCTGCGCAGCCGATTCATGGCCGTGGCCGCCGTCGGCATGCGGGCGGCAAATTCGCCTGATCTTTATTGAAACAACACAAAAAACCCATTTCCTAAACGAACAATTTACGAGAATCGGGCCACAATTCCGGCATAATGCCTGCGAGTCGGGCAACGCGAAACCCCACGGCCGGGGAAGGAGCGTCCGGCGGCGCCACAGGTTCCGGGAGGCAGATATGGCAGGCATTCCGACGCGTGAGACGACAACAATCCGCTTGACGTCGCCCGGGTTCTCCGGTGTTACAATAAGGCCCAGCGGCCCAGCGGCCCAGCGGCCCAGCGGCCCAGCGGCATGACGTGCGCCCGGCGCGAGGCCGGCGCGCACCGGCTGGCCGCTTCCGCTTCGTCCCGCTCTCCGTCGTCGAGACGGACGCCGCCGGAAGGCCGCTCCCGGCCCGCCGCGCCCGGCGGGCGCGCCCGCCTCTTCCTTCTCCTGCCCGTCCTCGCGCTGCTGCTCGGCGCGCTCGGGCTGTTCGCCGCCGCCCCCGCCCAGGCGCAGAGCACCACGACCGTCTGGACGGCCACGCTGACGGTGGATGCGTCGAGTGACCGCCGCGGCTGCCTGCCTGGACGGTTTCCCGGAGACGTCTGTTCAACCGGCCTCACGGATGACGAATTCACTCATGGAGGCACCGACTACACCATAATCGGCCTGTGGCACGAGACCGAGGTCAATCTTGAGATACTCAACTTCTCTGGATCTGCCCTGAAGACCGCCCTCTCGGGGCTGACGTTGCATCTCGGGACCCACACCTTCGCCATCGACGACGCCAGTACCACTAGCTCAGGAGTCTGGTGGGCGAAACCGAGCGCTCTGAGCTGGAGCGAAGGGGACACGGTGACGGTGAAGCTGACCGCGCCCGCCGCCACCACCAAGCCCGCCAAGCCGACGGGCCTCTCCGCGACGGCGGGCAACGCGCAGGTCGCGCTCTCCTGGACCGACCCGAGCGATTCGAGCATCACCAAGTACCAGTACCAGCAAAAGGCCGGGACCGCCGCCTGGGGGACCTGGACGAACATCCCGACCAGCGCGCCGGGCGAGAAGAACGCGACCTCCTACACGGTGACGAGCCTCAACAACGGGACGGCGTACCGGTTCCGCATCCGCGCGGTGAATACCGCGGGCAACAGCCCGCAGTCCGAAATTGCGGGGCCAGTGACGCCGCAGGCCGACGGCGCCTCCTTCACCGCCGCCGCCAGCGGATGGTTCAAGCCGGGCGACACGGTCAGCGTCACGTACCGGATCACCATTGCAAGTGGCGACCGGAACCAGGCCCTGAGGGCCGTCATCTACCGGAGCGCAAATTGTTCTGGGAACAATCCGGTCGCATACTCGAACACCGCGAGGAACGTCGCGACCCTGACGACCGCGGGACAGCACACGTTCACCGCCAACCTGACGGTGAATAGCGGCGTGGCGACGGCGAGCAGCAATCTCTGCGCCTGGGTCGGCAGCAGCGCCAGGTGGATCGCAAGACTTCCCCTCACGAACTTCAAGGTCGACGCGACGGATCCCGGCATTTCGTTCCCGGCGAGTCCGGCGGTGCCGCGGGTGGGGGCGGCGTCGACGATCACGCTGAGCGATGCGCACTCCAAGATCAAGAAGTACGGCGCGATCATGGTCGACGGCACGTCGGGCGCGGCGGCGGACTGCAACACGGCCGCCAAGATCGGCACGGGCAACCTGACGACCGAGACCACCCCGCTCGCCACGAAGGCGTTCGCCTACACCGTCCCGAGCGCTGCGAGCACGGTGGGCAAGAGGGTGTGCGCCTATGCCGAGGACGCGGCGGGCAACAGCAACAGCGCGCTGTGGGGCGAGGCCGCCCAGGCCGCCGCCGACAACACCGCGCCGACGGTGAGCTCCGCCGGCTACTTCAGCAACGCGGCGGCCACGACGCCGCTGACGGGGCCGCAGAAGGCCGGGGTCGACATCTACACCAAGGTGACGTTCTCCGAGGACATGAACCACGTGAAGAGCAACATGGCGGCGGCGCGGCCCGTCCTCTCCTACCGCATCGGGTCGACGGACACGCAGTACGACATCCTGAACAACGCCGACACGCTGGCGAGCGGCGACTGCAAGCCGAACCACGAGAGCAACACCAATGTCTACGTGTGCCGCTACACCGTGGGCTCGTCGGTCAACGGGGCGTTCACGGTGAAGGTCGGCACCAACAGCGCGGACAAGGCGACCAACACGCTGGCGAGTGTCTACACCCACAGTGCGACGCTGACGCTCGACACCACCAAGCCCGCCATCGCGTTCCCGACCGCCGCGCCGAAGGTGGGGGTGGCGTCGACGATCACGCTCACCGACGCGGGCGCGAAGATCAAGAAGTACAAGGTTCTCGAGGTGCCCGGCGCGACGACGGCCGCGACGGCCTGCGACGACCCGAGCGGCGACAGCTTCACGCCGACCAGCCTCACGACCGCCGCCTCGCCCAAGACGGTGTCCCACACGCCGTCGGCGGGCTCGACGGGCAAGAAGCTGTGCGTCTATGCCGAGGACGCGGCGGGCAACAGCAACAGCAAGCTCTGGACGACGGCGATCGCCGCCGCCCCGGTCGTGACCGGGCCAACGCCGCAGACCGTGGCGGCGGACTGGGCATGCATCCCGAAGGACAGCAGCAACAACGCGCTGGTGACCGCTGGGCAGAGCTTCCGGCTGCTGTTCGTCACTTCCACCACGACGCAGGCCACCTCGACCAGCATCTCGACCTACAACGATATCGTGAAGACGCTGGCGGCCACCAACAGCTGTTTCACGACCGCCCAGGCCAACCAGTTCCGGGCGTTCATCTCGACTTCGGCCACCAGTGCCAAGTCCAACACCGCCACGACAGGCACGGGCGAGCGCATTTACTGGATGAAGGGGGCAAAGGTCGCCGACAACTACGCCGACTTCTTCGACAATTCGTGGGATTCCAATGCTGCGAAGAACGAGAGCGGGTCCGACCAGACCGGTAAGGCATGGACGGGCACGTGGTTTAACGGAAACACGAGACCGGGGCGAACGGCCGGCTCGGACAATGTCAGTTGGGTGAATCCAAGCAGCAGCGGAAACCTGGGGGTGGGCAACTCTCCCAAGACCAATTCAAATCGGCTCCTGGCGTTTTCTCCCGTCCTTACAGTGCAGGCGACAGCCACCAAGCCCGCCAAGCCGACGGGATTCACTGCGGCGGGGCATAACTCATATGTCACGCTCTCCTGGACCAACCCCAGCGATTCGAGCATCACGCAGTACCAGTACCAGCAGAAGGAGGGAAGCAACGCCTGGGGTAGCTGGACGAACATCCCGAACAACGTGTTGTCGGAAAACGAACCCTCCCACAGCTACAACGTGACCAGCCTCACCAACGGAACAGTGTACCAGTTCCGCATCCGCGCGGTGAACGCCGTGGGCAACGGCCCGCAGTCGGACGAAGTGCAAGCCACTCCGTCAGCCCCTTCTTCTGCCCCGGCCAAACCGACGGGAATCACTGCAACGGCGGGCAACACACAGGTCGTGCTCTTATGGACCGATCCGGGCGATCTCAGCATCACGAAGTACCAGTACCGGCAGAAGGACGGAAGCAACGCCTGGGGTAGCTGGACGAACATCCCGGCCAGCGCGTCGGGCGAGGCAAACGCAACCGGCTACACCGTGACCAACCTCGCCAACGGAACGGTGTACCGGTTCCGCATCCGCGCGGTGAACACCGTGGGTAACGGTGCGCAGTCGGACGAAGTGCAAGCCACTCCGTCAGCCCCTCCTGGTGTCCCGGCCAAACCGACGGGACTCACTGCAACGGCGGGCAACGCACAGGTCGCGCTCTCCTGGACCGACCCCGGCGATTCGAGCATCACGAAGTACCAGTACCAGCAGAAGGAGGGAAACGCCTGGCTTAACTGGACGGACATCCCGAACAGCGCGCCGGGCGGGGCAAACGCAACCTCCTACACCGTGACCAACCTCACCAACGGGACGGCGTACGGGTTCCGCATTCGCGCGGTGAACGCCGCAGGCAACGGTTTGCCGTCGAACGAAGTGCAAGCCACTCCGTCAGCCCCTCCTGCTGCCCCTGCCAAACCGACGGGACTCACTGCGCAGGGGCGCGACGACGTTGTCGATCTTCGTTGGACCTTGTCGAAAGACAGCAGCATCACGAAGTACCAGTACCAGCAGCAGGAGGGAAACAACGCCTGGGGTGACTGGACGGACATCCCGAACAGCGCGCCGGGCGGGACAAACCAAACCGGCTGGACTGTGACCAGCCTCACCCAAGGAACAGTGTACCGGTTCCGTATCCGCGCGGTGAACGCCCTGGGCAACGGTGCGCCGTCGGTCGCTGTGCAAGTCACCAGGAGGGACCGTTTTGATGTCCCCTCCAAACCGACGGGACTCACTGCAGCGGCGGGTAACAAATACGTCGCTCTCTCCTGGACCGACCCGGGCGATAGCAGCATCAGTTCCTACAGTTACCAGCAGAAGGAGGGAAGCAACGCCTGGAGTGACTGGATTCCCATCCCGAACAGCGCGCCGGGTGAGACAAACGCAACCTCCTACACGGTGACCAGCCTCACCAACGGCACGGAGTACCGGTTCCGCATCCGCGCGGTGAACGGGCGGGGCGACGGCCCGGAGTCCGACATTGCGGGGCCGGTGACGCCGAGCCTTCCCACGGTCACCGACGTCAGGATCATCTCCAAGCCCAAGGACTGGGTGCTGAGGGACGTCTCCAAGACTGACGACAGAGGGAGGCCCACCTATTACGGGAGGGCGCCCGACACCTATGCCCAGGGCGAGCAGATCTGGATCGAGGTGACGTTCAGCACGGCCCGGATCGCGGTCAAGGGGAGGCCGGTGCTGGAGCTCAATGTCGGCGGCACGACGTCGGCCCCGGTCCGGCGCTACGCCGACTTCATGCACCTGACCGCGGACAACAAGGCACTATTCGAATACCTGCCGGCGTACACGGACAAGGACACCGACGGCATCTCGGTCCCGGCGGACGCCATCGTGCTGCCCGCGGGCAGTGGGGCCGCCATCCGGGATCCGCAGGGCGGCAAGGACGCCGACCTCACCCACGCGGCGCTGGCCGACGACCCCGCGCACAAGGTGAACGGGTGGCTGGGCATCCCCAGCGGGGTCAGGCCGGGGAGCGCGAGGAGGAGCACACCGGCGCTGAACAATATCGAGCTGCGCTCTTCGCCCGCCTCGGGCGACAGCTACGCCGTGGGCGAGGAGATCCGGGTGACCGCGCGGTTCTCGGGGACGAACCTGGGTCTCGACGGCTTTCCGAAGCTGAAGCTCACCATCGGTTCCGAGACCCGGCTGGCGGAGGTGGCGACGCGGACGCCAATCGGCTACGCGCCCCGGAAGTTCCCGATCTACGGGAACAACTGGATCGATTTCACCTACACGGTGCAGGCGGGCGACAGCGACGCGGACGGGATCTCGATCCCGGCGAACCCGATCGTGACGAACGAGGCCGACCGGATCTACAACGTCTGGAGCCGCGAGCCGGCGACGCTGACCTTCACGGGGCTGGCGGCGCATAGCGGGCACAAGGTGAACGCGCCCGGCGGGTCGATGCAGCGTTCGACGCCGGACGTGTCTCTGCCTCTGGCGCTGACGGCAAGCGTTGCGAGCGCGCCGGCGGAGCACAAGGGCAAGGGCAAGTTCACGGTGAAGGTCGCCTTCAGCGCCCCGGTCAAGGGCAACCCGAAGACGGCGACAATACAGGTGAGCGGCGGCACGCTGAAGCGCGCCCGGCGCGCAGGCGGCGGGGCTCGCTGGGCGCTCGACATCCAGCCGTCCTCGCACGCGGCGGTGACGCTGACGCTGCCGGCGACCACGGACTGCACGGCGGCGGGCGC
>JAPPHA010000021.1 GCA_028874915.1 Paracoccaceae bacterium | reverse complement strand
TCAAAATGAAGATCCGCCTAAGCGCCAAATCTGACGCTTTCACATGAAGCACCGGAAATCGAACACTTGGTCCACGAGCTCCGGATTTTGCTGAATAATCTCTGCGAAGCGGCCCGAATAAACCATCGTCACAGGCAGCTTTTTATAGAGGGTGTTGTTGTTCCAATCCATTTTGGTCAGCGCAAGGATGCCGTTGACGGTTTCGTGCCAGCCGCCATCCCCTGAAAAGCGGCGCAGCAAGAGCGGCGACGGCGTAGGCTTCAGGGCACCCTCTTTGTAGACGTTGTAGCGTGGATTTTGCAGTTGAACACCAAGAACACTGCCCTGCGACCAAACCAGGGCCTCAGATGACGAGATCGGCACATAAGTCCCGCGCTCGACAGGATAATTGTACGCTTTGGGCCTCTCGGCGGAATTGCCGTGCCGCGCAGTCTTTCCAGAAGTATATCGCAGACCCGCCCAATCGGTGGATTGGACAATCTGCACCAGTTCGACTTCCGTACCCTCATTAAAGCTGTCGAGCGCCGCTTCAATCTCCTCCTCTTTGAATTCAGTGTTCTTGTGGATCGTAATTTTCTTGGGCGTCCTACCGACATGGCCTGACTGATAAACATGGAGGCTCTTCGCGAGCACGGACTGCATTTCGTAGTATGAAAGAAACGGATTGTGACGGCGATCCTCAGTAAACTCCTTGGCGTCGTAAGCCACAAACTGAAATCCCGTTCCGTCAGGATCAAACACCTGGCTGCAACAGGTCGTATATTCCTGTCCGCTGCCATCACTTTTTCGCCGTGTCGAGTAACTGATGCCAATGAAGGCTTCCTGCGGATCGAGCCCCATGAGTTTCCAAGGCTCGCCGCGGGCTTTGGCAAATAGCGCCACAGACAAACCCCACATCACATTGGCCCTACACGTCCGATCGAAACTATCCTGGTTCAATATTTGGATCGGAATGCCGGTCGGCGCGCAGTAAGCCTTGATGAAGTGATGGAGATTGAAGCTTTCACCCTCAAAGCAATTGCTCCAGGCGCGCGGGAGATAGACCAAGGCGACATCAAAGCGATGACGCTCCGCGCGAAGCTTAATCACCTCATTCAGCAAAGCCCGCGCCAAGCCCATCTTGTCCCTCGCCGCGGCAAGTCGGTTCAGTTCGTCGGGTAGCGCGAAACGCAAAGCGTCTTCGGCATCAGCAATGGGCGTGCGCATAAGTGCTTCGAAACCCGGATACTCCGGATAGTACGCGGGCGCTTCTTTCGGCTGTACCGATGAACCCAGTTCCCGGACAAGCCCATCAACCCGCGCCATGTCGGCTTGCAGAGCAACAATAGCGAACCGGACCACTGATGGCGCGCCGAACCTCAGACTAAAGGGTCCGTGATTGATGAGACCGCGCAGCGGATGCCGGTCCGTGCGTCCGCCATGAAAAATCAGTTCAGGTTCGGGAGCGATGGCATAAGCCGGAAGCGCATCGGTCATTTTCTGCCCCTCTTCATCGCAAAACCCGTCTGGGTCGAGAAGCCGAACACTGGGTTCGCGAATCCGGTACCGCCCGCGAAAGGCGAGACTGTCACCTCGACATTTTTGCCCGCGTGATCCGATAGGATGCCGATCCAAGCCGTAAGCAGCCTGTCATGCTTGTCGTTGCGTCGGTCAGCTTTCCGCTTATCCAAGAAGTTCGTCGCATGCTGCCGCGCAAATCTTGGCCATATCCAGACATCAGGTTTCAGGAGCAGCCAAAGCCGATTATCTGCATAGCCAAGCGACAGATGAATTGCCTCAGCGAAGTGGACTCGATGAACCGCCTCGTGCTCTTCGGTGGCCGCAAGGGAAAGGCCCGGCACAGATCCAGTGACCTTGCCGGTCTCGCGGTGCAGGGCCTCCAGGATGCCGACATCCTGCGCCTTTTGATCAACGATCAATGAAACCCCAGACCCCCGCCGCCGCTGGAGGAGCGGCCGTTCCCGGCAGAGCGCGCGCGCCAATCCCTCTTCAAGAAAATTCTTGATGTGAAGCCGTGAGCCCGCTCGCCAATCGGGATCGAACGTCATCTCACTCTTCTCAAGAAAGTCTGCACCGAAAGTGCCTTCGATATCTTTTCGCCCACCCCAAGCTAGGACACTGCCGTCAAAGGTGAGAACCGCACTTGATTCCGGCCTTCGTTTAAGGTCGGCAATAGCTTTCCAGCTTGAGGCGGTTTTCAACCTTACATCGGCGCATGTCGTGGGGATTTTGGTCATTGGTAGGCCGTTAAAGCGCAGAATTGGTTTTCCACCTTTCGGTTCTGGCATCGAGATCTGGACAGTCTCCGCTCGGCCTTTGCGTACCTTCGCATCAAAGCCGTCTGGCTGATTGGGAAGATTGCGCCACAACCGAAGCATAACAGTGTCGTAGGTTTCGATGTCCACGAACTCTGCGCGGACCCCGGCAGCCTTGGCGTTCTCCATGAGAGACGCGATGCTGTCAATCGGCGCCGAGCCCCGCATCTTCATCCAGTAAAGTCCGTGCGGAAACGGGTTAGGTGCTTTCAATATGGCCTCGAACAGAGCCATCACGCTTTCGTCGCGGCCCGAATATCCGGCGACGACGAAGCCGAACCTCGCGCCTGCCATTGTCATGCATTGTGAGAGTTGAGCATTCTGCGTTACCAGATCAGATGACAAGTTCTTAATGCTGTCATATTGAAAATCGCCATGCAGTTTACAGTAGATGGGAAACTGCTCGTTATTGAGCGCCGACACCGCGTTATGCGCGCCCTCAAGGTGGTAGGCCGACAAAGGCTTCCCGGATATTTCCGCAACGGCCTTTTCAACAACCGGATCGAAATTGGTCGTAAACGCCATGCGGCACAAACCGCTTGCCAGCAGAGCGCCAAAAACTCGGTTTCCTACTGCCAACCTAACACGATCTTCCGCCAAAATACTCGAAAGATATTTGCGCTGTCGCTCGCGATCTTCACCGAAAATCGTCTCAAAATATGTCGTGTATTCTTCCGCTGACCAGCGCTCCGGAAACCCGCGAGAGCGCAAGTACCCTTCAATCTGTGCCCTTACCGCATCGTTCTGTAGATCTTTGGTCGAAAAACTCTGGTTTTCTTCACTGCAATAAAACCGTCGTTTCAAGTCAGTGATGATATCTTCCGCCGTCGGAAGATTGGCATTGCGCGATGCGCCCGCCCCAAGGAACCATGCGAAGCTTTCGGGTCGCTCGCAAAATATTCGCGCAAACTCAGCTTGGTTCATAATGTTTTGCCCAATACACAAATACTGAGGCGAGCATAGACTTGCGCGGACATCAGTTTAACTCAATTATTTCTGTCAATCCCATGGTCTCAGCCAGTTCATCGGTGCGCGCCCACCGATCGCCGGGGATCAGAGCAATGACGTTGGTGAACACCCTTAGAAAGGCCGCGCGGCCGGCAGCAGCATCGAGGTCATCAGCCCGATCGGGAGTGAGGAGAGCGCGAATATCCCCCAACAAATCCGGGCGGGCGAATTTCTCCAGCATCCGCTGCTCGGCTTCCGCTCGCGAGATAGCTTGGCCCTGTTGGCCAAGATACCGGACAAACAGCTCCACAACCCGGTCGAGATTGAGATCGAGAAGCGCATCGAGCGCATAGTCGAGATCAAAAAGATCGCGCCCCTTATCGCGCTGCAACAAAGCGCGTAGCTTCGTCGCCAGAAGCTCTTCAGGAGAAAAGGACGCTATGGTCGTCCTACCCGTGAACCATGGGTTTTCGACAGTGTACGGGATCGAGACCGGCGGATCGAACGGTTCGATCTCCGCGATGTTGATCTCGACCTTCAGCCGGAGCTTCGCTTCGGGATCATCCTCAGCCGGCACACGAAAGCGCAGCTTCGGAGCGACCGGACTTGCGGCATAATTGGCTTGTCCCAACCATGGCTCCAGCACTTCTCGCATTGCATCGAGGACGGGACCGATTGGGCCTGCGGTCGTCCGCACGAGATCGATGTCTTCCGAGTACCGCAAAGGTTCCGGGAAGATGATCTTGTTGAGTGCAGTGCCCCCGCGGATCCTCAGCTCAGCACTCAGAAGGTCGTGATTGAAAATCTCGACCAGCGCTCGCGAGATGATCAGGTCCTGCTCAATCTGCCTCGGTTCAGCCCATGGCGCCGTAATGCTCCAAGCCGTGATATTCGTCTCGGGGATCACTGTTCGTCGACCTCGATTGGGCGGCGGACAATGATGTGCCAGCGTGAGCTGCGTTCTCGCTCTTCGCTGGCGTCGATGACGCCCCCTTCGCGCGGCTCGAGCTCTACCCATGGCGCATTGCCACTATGGAGATGTCTCTCCAAACAGGCTGCAAGCTCTTGCTGGCCTAAGAAGTCGAGCAGGTAACCGAGGCGCTGGACGACGGACCGTTCGAATTTCGGTACAAGCGCGTCGAGACGTGTCGGATCAATCTGGATACCAAGCTCGTTGAGCACGCTCGCCGCATGGCTGATCCCGCCACTCGCATGCGGATAGCGCACCAGATCCAGTGCGGTTAGAGCTGGCGACGAAATTCGCATTGAACCGGTATCGGTCTTTCTTCGCTCATTCCCCTGTTCTATGCTCTCCATGTCCTTGCGGAAGTAAAAGACGAGCTTGGAACGCCCGGCGCGAATGGGTTTCCACTGCCGGTCAGTGACGACCTGAAATTCCATCACTGCCTGGTGCGCCGCCCCTTGGAATTCTGCGGCTTTTAGAAGCGCCACATAGTACGGCCGCCCCGCATCCTTCATCATGGCATCGATGTACCAGCTTGGTGGAGGTGCTCCCCACTTTAGATACCGCGTGGGCGTGATGACGTAGAAACCTCGGCGCGGCGCGAAGACATGACCCCGCTTCTTCAGGCGCGCGGCTGCGTCGAGGAAGGCCCCGTGGCTGACCCCCAAAGCCTCCATCGCATCCTCGCGCGTGAAGGTGGTGCGCCCGCTCGATGCCAGTTCTTCAACATAGCCCGCCAAAGTGGTGGTGCGCTCGGGTATCATATTGCAAAATCCTCTCTATCGGCCGACTTTCTAATATGATATTGGTATGCAGGCAAGTTCAATATGGCTAACTCCGCACAAAACGTGGAATTTGGAATACGATTCTAGGTGTGGCGTGTGATGGGGATCGATGATGACGAACGGCTGATCCAAGAGGTTCTTTCCGAGTTCGGATCCCGATCGCTCTGGGGATGCTTACGGGGTTAGGAGCGGTGCGGAGGGTAAAGCAAAAAAAGGTAGATATATTTGGTAGTTACGGAGTATCGGAACGATTCATACAACATGCGTGTCGAGAGCACTCATTTCATGGCCGCTCCTTCGGCGATTCCGCGCTCCATGCCCTCGATCGACACGACAGCACGGGCCCGTCGTGCTTGAGCATACCGTCGAGCCGCCCGACGGGCTTGAGGGCGGTGAGCCGCACCGTGTCTTCGTCGATGACATACAGCAGTCGGCCCCCGGGCCCGACGCCGAGGACCTCGCGAACCGTTTTCGGGACCGACGTCTGGTACCGTTTGGTGATTGTGGACGACGCCGTTTTCATGTTGAGCCTTGATTCTGTTTCCTTGCCTTGACTTTGACAGGTACCAAGGCAATCGGTTCACTGCGCCTTGCCGGCTGTTCAACGCATCGGGAGCTCAGCCTGTGCCGGTGGCCCTTGTGAACCAAGTGACATTTCACAGGACGTCATCATGAAACTCCCGGGCGGTCTCCTGATTGTACGGTGGAAGTTCCTGCTTTCGACGAAATGTCACTGCGAAGCACGGCGCGGCCTGCCAACCCGGCAGTGATCACAAGCCGCCAAGCCGAGCATCTCCCGTGGAACTGCAGGCACCAAATCGATACGCTGGAGCCACGCGACAGCGGAATGGGAACACGCTGGCGGGTTGGCGTTTTTACGGCTGTGATAGCAACGTTTTTATGGCGGAACTGTGAGACCAGATTTACCGCAAACTCAGTACCGGTTACCCTGTGTACGAAACGACCGATGAGGAGTTCCAGCCATTGGATTGTGGGCGTATCGTCGTTTTGGCGTCCTCTGCCCTGCGGACCGAGGAACACTTCCCGTTCGTCGCGCCGTGCAAGTCACGCAGGGGTTTCCCGACAAACGGATTCCGGAATCCTGTCTGAAGTCACGCAACTGCACACTGGGCGGCCTTGCCTTTCGCGCAACACTTCAGCCGGAGGATCTCGCAGCTGTTCGAGCCCCGGATTGACAGACAATTTCACAGATGTTCATGTGACGGATGACCGGTCGGGCTGACAACGGGCGCCTTTTGGCCCGGGGCGTTATTCGCCATCTTCGATCCCTTGGCTTCGTGGCCCTGGAACAGTTTGTTCCGGCACCTGGTCTGCGTGTCGACATCTTCGCGCTCGGGCCGAAAGGCGAAGTCTGGATCATCGAATGCAAATCGAGCATTGCCGACTTCCGTTCGGACCGGAAGTGGCAGAACTATCTTCAGTTCTGCGAACAGTATTTCTGGGCGGTCGACTCGGACTTCCCCTCGGAAATCCTGCCGGCGGATACCGGCCTGATCATTGCCGACCCTTACGATGCGCACATCCGTCGAATTGCTCCAGACATTCCAATCCGTCCGTTGCCCCCCGCAAGGCGGAAAGCGCTCACTCTCAAGTTCGCACGAAACGCTGCCGACCGCCTGCAGGGTTTGATCGATCCGCGAGCATCGGACCGCTTTGCCCCGGAACGCGGATTTTATCGAGAGCCTCCTGCAAAAACGTCGGCGGAGAACGATCCTGCCAATGACGGCCTGGTTGAAAACGCTGCAAACCTCGTTGCGAGGATTGCGAGTCCTTGATTCCGCCCTGATCCGGACTTGTACAGCTCCACGCTCATGACGTCGCCCGCAGGCCTGGCCGTTGACGGTCGGGCCGTCGGATGCCTTCCCCTCCTGGCAACGTCACCTGCGGATTATCGAGTCTCCGTGAGAGAGGGATCAACGAACCACCGTAGCTGCACCTGGCCGTGCGGCATTGCCCGGAACAAGTTGGCATGAGGTCATGGTACTCCAGTTACGGCCTGACTGTGCCTTCGTGGGATTTTTCGGCGCCTGTCGCTGATGTCGGGGCCTGGCTTGCGTCCTGAACTCCGGACACTTGACGATCATCAAGTTCTAAATGTAAATTTCATTTATATAAACTTCAAAATTATCTTCCTTTAATCAAGAAAATTTGACGGTATACTCAGTGGCATCAGACAGGTTGACAGAGGTGCGGGTGCCAAGCATCACCAGAACCTTCACCACGACGGTCAGACGCGGACGACCGGATGGACACTTCAACGAGACCTTCGAAGTGCCCGCCCGCGAGAGTCAGACGGTTCTCGATGTCGTCAGCTGGATTCAGCAAAACATCGACCCGACCCTGAGCTACCGGTTCTCCTGCCGGGTGGGCATGTGCGGTTCCTGCGCAATGATGGTCAACGGCATGCCACGCTGGACTTGCCGGACGCAGGTGAAAAAAGTCCTGCGAAATGACCGGCTGGAAGTTGCGCCTCTGCGAAACCTGCCTGTCATCAAGGACCTTGCTGTCGACATGGATCCCTTCTTCGAAAAATGGATCGAAGCGGAAGGGTTCCATCATCCGAGCCGATCGCGCGAAGACCCGATCGAGCCGGTGAGTCCCGAAAATCCCGGACGCGTCGTTGCCGATGCCGGGATCGAATGCATCAACTGTTCGGTCTGTTACGCAGCTTGCGACACGGTGACCGGGAATCGCGACTTTCTTGGACCGGCAGCGCTTCAAAGGGCCTGGACGCTCCTGAACGACGTCAGGGACGCCGCCCGGCCATCGATCCTTGAGGCCGTGAGCCGTTCGGGCGGGTGCCACAACTGTCATTCCATCGCCAGTTGCACCGCTTCTTGCCCGATAGGCCTCGACCCGATGGCCGCCATCGCCGGTCTCAAGCGAGAAACAGCATTGAGCTGTTTCCGGAAGAGTGGCTGATGCTCGATCTGCGGCTCTACGTTCTCCAGCGTATCTCGGCCCTAGTCATGGTGCCGTTCGTACTCGTCCACCTCGGAGTGATCATCGTTTCGGCGCAAGGGGGCCTCTCCGCCACCGAAATCCTGAGCCGAACACAGGGGTCTGCCATGTGGTTCCTGTTTTATTCGGGCTTTGTCGTGGCCGTCAGCATTCATGCCGCGATCGGCGTGCGCGTGATCGCGCATGAATGGTCGGGTCTCAGGGGAGGCGCGCTTTTGCTGCTGACCTGGACGACTGGCGCGTGCCTGTTGGGCCTGGGTGGATGGGCAGTCCTCGCCGTGACCCTGGGGCCGTCATGAAACTCCGACCCCGCCACCATTCGCTTTGGCTGGCCTACATCCTGCACCGGCTGTCCGGTTTGGCGCTCGCCCTGTTCCTGCCAGTGCACTTCTGTGTCCTGGCTCTGGCACTGCATGATGCCGCCCGCCTTGACGGATTCCTTCGCTTTGCAGCGCATCCGGCCGTCAAGCTGGCCGAGTTCGGGCTTGTCTTCCTTCTGGCCGTGCACGCTTTCGGAGGCCTGCGCCTCATCGCACTCGAATGGTTGCCCTGGCCAGGACCGCAAAAGACCCTTGCCGCAGCCGCCGTGTCGATGGCCCTGCTCGTTGCAGGATCCTTCCTGCTGCAAGCCCATTGACTCGGTCGTTGGCGACCGATGGCCGTGAAGTACAGCGTAAATCGGCGGGATACGGATATTCTGATCCTGGGTACAGGGGGGGCGGGGCTCTTTGCGGCGCTCCACGCCCAGCAAACTGCCCCGGCGGGGACCAGGATTTCCATTGCCGCGAAGGGGCTGATCGGAAAGTGCGGCTGTACCCGAATGGTCCAGGGTGGCTACAACGTTGCGCTCGGCAACGGCGATTCGGTCGAACGCCATTTCATGGACACAATTCATGGCGGCACGTGGTTGCCCGACCAGGACATCGCCTGGCGCCTGTGCGAACAGGCGGTCGTGCGAATTCGTGAACTGGAGAATGAAGTCGGTTGTTTTTTTGACCGGAATCCCGACGGAACGCTGCACCAAAAGCCGTTCGCCGGTCAAACCGCCGACCGCACGGTTCACAAAGGCGATCTGACCGGAATCGAGATCATCAACCGGCTGATGGAGCAGGTCCTTGCCCGACCCGTCAACAAGCTCCCGGAGCATCGCGCCATTGGTCTCATTCCGGCAAGAGACGGCGAAGCTTTGGCTGGCGTCCTGATGATTGACATGCGTACGGGCCGTTTCCGTTTCGTCCGTGCCAAATGCGTTTTGTTGGCCACTGGCGGTGGGCCCACAATGTACCGGTACCACACGCCCTCGGGCGACAAGTCCATGGATGGTCTGGCCATGGCACTGCGCGCAGGTCTATCGCTCCGGGACATGGAGATGGTGCAGTTTCATCCGACCGGACTGTTGGCGGACGAACACTCCCTGATGACTGGAACCGTTCTGGAAGAAGGATTGCGCGGTGCCGGTGGCTGGCTGCTTGACCATACGGGACGGCGATTCATGTTCGACTATGACTCCGACGGCGAACGTGCCACACGCGACGTCGTCAGCCGTGCCATCCACGCCGAGATGCGCAGGAATGACGCTCCAGGGCACGAGGGCGTCTTCATTTCGATGGCGCATCTAGGACCCGAAAAAGTGGCCCAACAATTCAAGGGTATGGTCAATCGATGTGCGGATTGTGGCTTTGATCTCGTCGGCGGCACGGTCAACGTGGTGCCGACTGCGCACTATTGCATGGGTGGTGTTGTCGTGGACGTCGACACGCGGACGGCGCTTGAAGGTCTGTATGTGGCCGGTGAGGATGCGGGTGGCGCCCATGGCTCGAACCGGCTTGGCGGGAACGGGGTGGCAAATTCGACCGTCTATGGTGGGATCGCTGGAGACACCATGGCAACTGACATCCGGTCGATGGATACGTTGCGGGAACCCGACGAGTCGGTCCTCAATTCGGAACTTGAGCGCGCCAGCCGACCGCTCGACCGGAAACCCGGTCGTGTCTTGCCGCTCCTGAGCGCCTTGCAGGACGCAATGTGGGAAGATGCTGGCATAACGCGAAACGAAGCTGGCTTGACGCGTGGCCTTGATCGAGTTGCCACGATCTCGGACAGAATGAACGCGGTCGGTGTCGACGGGGACGACCTGGCCTTCAACCGGACATGGCACGACTGGCTGGACCTGGCGAGCCTCTGCGAAGTCTCGGAGGTCATCATCTGTGCCGCACTGGCCCGAGACAATTCCCGAGGTGCCCACTTCCGCGAAGACAATCCCCAACCCGGAGCACTCGACAAAAGCGACTTCACCGTGGTTCGGAAATCGGACGGCGGGCCGGAGGTCGCCCGCGAACCTGTTCAGTTCACAATCGTCCGTCCCGGTGAGACCGTTTTGCCCGACGGTGAACCCGAAACGCTGGTAACCACGTGATGATCAAAACCGACCAGATCCATTCGACCGCGTGCGACCTGATGAGCAAGGCAGCCATCGAGATCCCCGAAGACTATCATGACGGCCTCGAACGTGCCGCTGCAACCGAGGATGGCAGCCTCGCTTCCTTCGTGCTGCAGGCGATGCTGGAGAATTACGCAGTCGCCAAAGAGGACGGTCGCGCGATGTGCGGAGACACCGGCGTGCCGCGCTGGTTCGTCAAGCTCGGCAACGATTCCCGAATTGAAGGCGGGATGTGCGCCCTGGAAACGGCGTTGCGTCGGGCGACGGCGGAAGCCACCAACGGCGTGCCGCTCCGCCCGAACAGGGTCCATCCGCTCTGGCGCACCGATCACAACAACAATGTGGGCATCGGAGCTCCGGAGATCGAGTACGCATTTGAACCGGAAGGCGACTGGGTCGACCTGATTACGGTGCACAAGGGCGGTCTTTTTGGTACCGACTACCGGATGCTGTTTCCCGCGGACGGCATCCAGGGAGTCCGGCGTTTCTATCTCGATAGCCTGTTGGCATTCGGAAAACGCGGTCTTGCCTGCCAACCGGCAATTGTCGGGATCGGGCTCGGCGGGTCGAAAGACACGTGCATGACCCTCGGAAAACGCGCTTCGACCCTGCGAGTGGTCGGATCGCGGAATCCGGATCCGCGAATCGCCGAACTGGAGGATTCGTTCAGGGAACTCGGCAATTCGATCGGCATGGGCGCAATGGGTTTTGCCGGTAAACACATGGTCATCGATTGCCATATTGAAGTGGGTTATTGCCACACAGGCGGCCTGCCCATGTCGGTTCATGCCTTCTGCCTGTCTTCGCGTCGCGCTGTCGCCCGGCTGTTCCCCGGAGGGCGGGTCGAGCATCGCGTCGACCCCGACTGGTTTACGCCCTACCAGCGGCGCGAGACCGTCGACTGGCCGTTCGAGCGGGAGGGCTCGGAACAGGAGGCTGCGGAGTGACTCCACGCCAAGTTCGCCTTTCAACGACACCGGGGCCGGCCGAGATTGCAGCGCTCAGCCTCGGCGATATCGTCTATCTGGACGGGCTGCTGTACACGGCCCGCGAAGGCGTTTACAGGCGCGCGCTTGAAGAGCGGTCCCCTATTCCGATCGAACTTCCGGGCGACAGCGCCACGAACTTTCACTGCTCGCCCGCCGCGACGATCCGGAAGGACGGATCCTATGAAATGGGCGCTGTAACGGCGACGGCATCGTTTCGCTTCGCGAAATGGCTTCCGGAATGGATGGCCAGGACAGGCGCAAAACTGGTCATCGGCAAGGGAGGAATGACGTCGAAGGACTACAACGAATATTTTGTGCCCAACGGCGCGGTCTATCTCTCTACCGTCGGATACGGAACGGGTGCCCTCCTTGGCCGTGGCATTGAGAACGTGGAGGCGGTGCATTGGCAGGAGGAGCTGGGTCTCGCACAGGCCCTATGGGTGATTCGCTGCCGCGGAATGGGTCCCTTCATCGTGGCATCAAACCTGGACGGAGAATGCCTCTTCGAACGAGAGAACGCCAAGATCGCCGAGAACGTCGCACGCGTCTACGCCGGCACGAAACCCGCTGTCCTGAAGCGTTTTGGGGAAATTGACGACCGGGCCGATGAAGTCATCTGACGGATTGCGCTTCGGGAGTGTTTTTTCCGGGCGAACGAACGGCGCAATCCGTATTGCCGTTTCCGAGTTGTCTTGCCCTCGCGTCTGCGCCCGACGGACCGTCGCGAACCGCCGACCCCGATTGCGGGACTCGGGTTTCGTGCTTGTCGGAGACCTGAACATCCGCACCGTCGCCGACAACAGGAGCTGAAACCCGAAATGAGGGGAGCGGATGTGCTTGCACAGGTGCTGTCCGAATCCGGGCAGGACACGGTATTTTCCCTCAGTGGAAACCAGATCTTGCCTATCTTCGACGCGTTTCTGGAACCAGGGATACGCCTTATTCACACTCGCCACGAGGCGGCCGCAGCCTTCATGGCGGAAGGCCATGCGCAGGTCACCGGCAAGCCGGGAATCGCACTGGTGACTGCCGGTTCCGGACTCGCAAACGCCCTGACACCGCTGATCACGGCACGGGCCTCACAGACGCCGCTGGTTCTCTTGACCGGCGACAGCCCCGTCCGCGATGACGGGCGAGGCGCATTCCAGGAAATGCCGCAGACCGCGATCACGGCGCCTGTGACAAAATGGTCGGTACGCGTCGAAGACTCCGACGAGATTGCAGAGATCATGTTGGCCGCACTCGATCGGGCTCATGAGGGCCAGCCGGGTCCGGTCCATGTCGCCTTGCCGGTGGACATTCTTGAGGCGAAGTCGATCGCGCCCTCGCCCGTGTCGCCCCACCCGCAACCGGAATCCACCACAGGTTTCGATATACTGAGGGAAACCTTGGGTTCGGCGGACCGCCCGTTGATCGTGCTCGGTCCAGCGCTGTCCCGCAGCCAATCGTCTCTGGAATTCGGTCGACTTTGCGCCCCTGCACTGGCGATGGAGAGTCCCCGCGGCGCGAACGACCCGGCCCTGGGCCGGAGCAAGGCCGCCTGGCGGGAAGCTGACCTGGTGGTCGCGTTGGGCAAGCCGATCGATTTCTCCGTCGGGTTCGGCGCAAAGCCGCTTTGGCCCAACGCGCGCTGGATCACGGTCCATGGAGATTCCCGGGAAGTGGATCGAGCCCGACGCAATCTGGGTGACCGGTTGATCGAGGCTTTTCATTCCTCACCCCGCAGGGTCGCAGAAGCGCTTGTGTCTGCCGAACGCGTGGGCAAGCGGCGAGACGAATGGTGTGACCGGGTTGCCCGTTGGCGTGAGGCTCGAATCCACGCGCCGGACGCCGGCGGCGTCTTGACCTCACCATTGGTCTGCTCCGCCGTTCAGGCTTATCTGGATGGCTGCCGCAACCCGATCGTGATTTGCGATGGGGGCGAATTCGGCCAGTGGGCGCAGGCGCTGACCAACGCACCGCTACGGATCATCAATGGCGTCTCCGGAACGATTGGCGGCGGAACGTGCTATGCCATCGGCGCCAAGGTTGCCGCGCCCGAATCCGATGTCCTAGTCTTGATGGGTGACGGGACTGCCGGCTTCCACTTCCTGGAATTCGAAACGGCCGCGCGAGAAGCAATTCCCTTCATTGCCGTCATCGGCAATGACCAGCGCTGGTCGGCGGAACATGAACTCCAGCGCCGCAACTACGGTGAAGACCGGACTTTCGCCTGCACGCTTTCCGGTGCGCGCTACGATTTGGCTGCCGCGGCCTTGGGGGCCTTCGGTGCACATGTCACCCGGCCGGAACAGTTGCCTCAGGCATTGCGTGACGCCCGGACCAGTGGTCGGCCAGCCTGTATCAATGTCGACATGACCGGGTTGCCGGCCCCGTCCTTTTGACGCCACAGCCGCGTCAGGACTGTCCGGCGGCAGATTTCGGTGCAGTCCGGCGACGTAGCGGGGATGAACGCGATCGCCCGGGACACATCTCATCACGTTGGCCGTCGACAACATCCGTCAAGACGTGGACCGTTTTGTCCACGACTGCGCTCTTCGCCGTGCCGGTGAAATAGGCAAAACCCAAGGTTCGCGTGGGTTCGGGTACGCCCAGATTTATCCATTTCAACGGCAGGGGCCTGAATGGGGCAACGGACGTATACGGCACAATCGAGACACCGAGATTTGCATATACCATGCTCAGAATTGCATCCAGATTGTCCAATTCCATGGTGTCGTTCACCGTGACGCCCTGATTCTGGATCCACACTTCGATCTGCGTACCGACGACGGCGTTGCGGTTGAATCGAATGAAGGGCTGCGTCCGGAGAAGATCGAAGGGGTCGTCGCTTTGTGCGTCTCGTGAAGCGACCAGCCTGAGGGGTTCCTCGGCGATCGGCTCGAACGCAAATCGCGACGGCAGCAGTGACGGTTGGGTAACAACGGCGGCATCCAGTTCGTGCCTTTCCAGTGCCGAAACGAGGGGGCCGGTCAAACCGGGGCGGATCTGCAGTCGAAGGTTCGGAAAGGACTCCTTCAAAATCGCGATGGCCCGGGGAGCGAGACCTGTCAGGGCTGTGGGAACCACGCCTAGAATGAAATCGCCCGAGTACGAATCCTGATCGAGGATCGACGGGACCAGGTCGTCGTAATCCCGAAGCAGTACCTTGGCCCTTTCGACCAGCGCACGTCCCGTGGTGTTGAGGGTCGGCGTTCGTGTGCTCCGGTCAAACAGGCTCACGCCAAGGTCGGCTTCGAGCGCGCTCATGTGCTGACTGACGGCTGCATGGGTCAGCCTGACACTCAAAGCCGCGTCGCTGAACGTTCGGTGGTTCGCGACCGCGACGAGAGTGCGCAGGTGTTTCAGCGACATGGCGGCAAATGTAATTGTTGATTACGAGCAATGTAAACTACTGTGACACTAACCGGATCTTCATCGGAACGTCTCCTCGATCCCAAGAGCCACCGCCGGGAGAAGTTACCCGCTCCCGAATCTCGGGATCTCCGCGATTTATGCCGTCGTTGCCCATGCGCTTCACGGGCATTCCTCTGCCGACCTGCTGATCCCGGGCTCTCCTGTCACACTGGAACCAGCCGTCTGCGAGCGCCGCCCCGAAACCACCGGATTCCCGAGCCAAGGTGAAACCGATACGACGGGAACGGTTGGTCCCGGCGCGTTCCCCTTGCCATTGCCCGGCTTCACCACTATGAAAATCCTGTGCCGACGTAGCTCAGTTGGTTAGAGCACTAGATTGTGGATCTAGGGGTCCCCCGTTCGAGCCGGGGCGTCGGTACCACCTCCGAGAACCGTGATCGCGACCGTGATCTGACGTATGGAACACGCTTGGGTGCCTGGCCTCGAGCACCTCCGTTTCGCCCCGCGCCTGCGCAGGCAACCGGTGCGACCGGAACATCCGTGTCCCAGCACCCAATCGGAATGGGAACTGAAGGAATGAGATCGCATTCCGTCATCAGAAATCCGTGGGAGCCCCGCCCTCCGCCTTGCGCCGCGCAACAAAGGCTGCCAGTTCCTCCCGTATGCCGTCGTCAATCGGAGGCGGCTCGAATTCGGCGAGAATTGCCTTCCAGATTCGCCTCGCCCGCTCCGCCGTCCACAGGGCACCGTCTCGCTCCCAGGCCTCGTAGTTCCGCCAGTCCGACAGGAAGGGTGAATAAAACGCGGTCTGGTAACGCTCCTGGGTATGGTTCGCGCCGAAGAAATGTCCCCGTGGACCGACTTCTCGAACTGCCTCCACTGCCACGTCGTCTTCGGTCGTGGCGGTGAGCGCCGGATCCATGTAGCGCTGGATTTGCTGGATCGCTTCGCAGTCCATGACGAACTTCTCGAAACTCGCGATCAGCCCGCCCTCAAGCCAGCCGGCGGCGTGATAGACGATGTTGACGTGACTCTGAACGGCTGACCAAAGGGAATTCATGCTCTCCCACATGGCCTGGCCGTCAGGGGCGTTGGCGGCACAGGCATTCGAGGCCCGAAGTGGAAGGCCATAGAACCGGGCCATCTGACCGGAGATCTGGGTCGCACGAATGAATTCCGGCGTTCCGAAGGCCGGAGCCCCAGATCTCATGTCCACATTGGACGTGAAGGATCCAAGGACACACGGCGATCCGGGATTGACGCACTGGAGAAGCGCGATTGCCGCCAGGCCTTCGGCCACGAACTGGGCCACGGCACCGGCAAGGGTCACGGGAGCCATTGCGCCGGCCAGTGTAAACGGCGAGACGATGACCATCTGCCCACGCCGGGCGCAACGCATGGCCCCATCAAGCATTGGCCGGTCGTGCTTGAGGGGCGAAGTCGAGTTGATGTTGGTAAACATCCGGGGTTCAGCCTCGAACGCTTCGTGCGACAGGCCACCAGCGATCCGAACCATTTCCATCACATCTTCGACCCGCTCCTTGCCCAGGGAATAGGCATGGCAGACCTTGTCGGTGACGAGCAGTTTCTCGTGGACACAGTCAAGGTGTCGAACGGACGGATGGATGTCTATCGGTTCGACCGGATAGCCTCCGGCAAGATGGATGCAATTGAAATACTGTGTCAGTTTGAGGAAGTTTCGGAAATCATCGAAATTGCCGACCCGCCGGCCCCGCTCCATGCAGAGTGCATTGGGCGGCGACGAGACATTCCCAAACACCATGTTGCGGCCGCCGATCACGATGCGCCGGCCCGGATTTCTCGGGGTCAAGGTAAACGTTGACGGGCAGGACTCGATCATTTCGAGAACCCATTCCCGGTCCATGCGGACATTCTCTTCGTCGACCCTGCAGCCGGCGCGTTTCAGAATGCCGCAAGACTCCGCGTTGAGGAACTCGATTCCGATCTCCTCGAGAATGCGCATGGCGCCGTCGTGGATGGCGCGGACGCCGTCCTCATCCAGAGGTTCGGTCGGCCTGTCCACATTGATCGGAGGATTCCACGGCAATTGCTCAATGGCATGCTTGGGGGTTCGGGCCTGATTCCCCCGGCGTCCGCCCGAACGTCGTCGTCGATCCACCATGGCCGCTCCCCGAAACCGACCCAGAATCCTTGCGCCCATGGTTCGCGACCGGTCCCGGCTTCGCCCGGCCGGGCACGCCACCGGCCCGGTCCCGCCCCGGTTTCCCCGGATTCCCCCGTCTCATACGAACCGGGCTCCCCGATGTACAGCGTTGAAGATCCGGCACTCGAAGGACCGACCCCGCCGGGCCGGTTGCCCAGGCGCCGACTGCGTGACAGCGTCCTCGTCACCTATCGAAAACCATCTGTTTTCGACCGGATTCGGGGGAAAGAGACGACTGCCCGGCCCGACAAAAGATCCGGGAGTTCGGCCACGCTCTCGAGAACGGCATCGGCGTCGCCCTGCAGTTCCGTCCGGCGCGCCGGGCCGGTCAAAACGCCAATCACCATTCCGGCACCGGCTGCCCGCCCGGCCTGGATGTCGTTCGTGCTGTCACCAACCATGGCGACTTCGGACAGGCAAATCCCGGTCGCGTTCGCAAAGGCTTCGACCATCCCCGGTCCCGGCTTGGCCCCGTAGCCACTGTCATAGCCGCAGACGAAGGCGAACAGTTGTCTGACGCCTGCGTCCTGCAGCTGATCGTGTGCGCTGAATGAATAATCGTTGGTGGCAACGCCAAGAACCAACCCCATCGCATCCAGTTGTCCGAGGGCCTCCCGTAGGTGACGGACCGGTTTCGGCTTGAGATCGGAGAGCCATTTGCGGCCGATGGCATCGATCTCATCGACTGTAAGATGTGGAAGCATCTGCGCCCAGACGGCGTTCATGTCATCGGGCGCAGCGTTGACCAATCGCGACCCCGGCATGAACGTTCCGGTCTCGACATCGTATCCGCCAGCATGCCCGAGACGGATTCGGAGGTCGGGATCTCGGGGCGCCAGATCACCAAGAACCCGGTCGGCCCACTCGCCCCAGGTTCCGCCAAAGTCGAACAGGGTGCCGTCCTTGTCGAACAGGACTCCGCGAATGGATCGTCCGTCTTTGTCTGTCGGTTCCAACGCCATCGATGTCATTCGTTGCGACCCGGCATCGCCGGACTCCGACGTTCCGGAGTTCCGCCATTGCCATTAGCCGGAAGTTGCAGAATCATCGCCGGGCCACTTCAGCCATTCGATCAATCCTGTGAAAAAACTCTTATCCTACAGAAATCGGCCCGTCCATCTGGGTCCCTATCCGCTGGAACGCCTCAATCGTACCCACGGGCCTCCGAACCTCGACGGCGTCGAGCCCATGCGTCCCCTGACGTTCCGGCGCCCGTATGCACCAAGATCAATCGTCAACGCCATGGGCGAGTACCAGGCGATGCTCGATGCGATCCGTGAAGGATTGGTGAAGACGGAACGGGCCCTCATTCCAGATGACCCAAGCGAACGGTCCAATCATTTGAAATCATTCGGTTATTTCTGCGATGCATCGATGGTGGGCGCGGCCGGGATTCCGGAGTCCGCATGGCTGTCGGAGGCCATCGTCAATCCGGACGTGGAAAGACTGTCCCGGGACCTCAGAACGCGGCAGGTCAAGTCCGCCGCCTCGGGAATCGACGTCATCATGGCCATGCTCAAGGAGGCCATGCAGGCACCTCCGACCGGGTGTCGTCATCACGCCCACGTGCTCGTCTTCCTCTTCGAGTATCCGAGGGACCCGGAACCGGGGGAACCTGGCTGCGACTGGCTCGCCGATGCCCAGCGCCACCGGGCTGCGCTCCGGGCTGCGGAAACCGCGAGTGTACTGGCCAATTACCTGCGCTCCCTTGGCAGGGAAGCCCGCGCCCACAGCGCCAGCGCCTCCGACCTCGATCTCGAGATGCTTGCGGTTCAAGCCGGACTTGCTTGCAACCGAAATGGGCGAATCGAGAATCCGTTTCTCGGCAACCGTTTCGGACTGGCCGCGATCTCGACAACGATGGCGCTCGCGCATGACAAGCCCCTGGCGCAGGAACAACGCATGCCGGCAGCCTGGACCTGGGGGACAGGCCGGCAGGCCAAGTCGCGGCTGAATCGCGACCCGTTTCGCAACCGGCGATTCGTTGACGGTCCGCACCCATTCGAATCCATCCGGCGCGTTGACAAACCGACGACCTATATCGACGAGGACAATGTCGTTCGTGTCCCCAAGCGGGCCGACATGTTCTTGCGGGCACTCTTCGGCGATCTCGGCAAACCGACACAAGACGGTGCCCGGAACGGCAATTACGTCCGGAAGACCCCTGCGTCCTTCGCGTTTCGGCCACCTCTTGGAGCCTTCGTGCTCCTCCAGGACGGGGAAGCCGCGAAGGATATCGATCCATCCACAAGAGATCCGGCGACGAATGCAGCCAACGTCAAGGCGACCTGCTATTTCCTGGGCTGTGATGCCGTTGGAATATCCCGCTGCCCGGACTGGTCCTACTACTCCCACAACGCCCTTGGCGAACCGATCCAACCGTATCACGACAACGCCATTTCCTTCGTCATCGACCAAGGTCACGAAACCATGGAGGGCGCCAGCGGTGATGACTGGATCTCCTGCGCACAATCGATGCGGGCCTATCTCCGGTTTTCACTGCTCGGCGGCGTCATTGCCAGCCAGATCCGAAATCTCGGCTACACCGCACGGGTGCATTCGGTCATGGACAGCGATGTCGTCCAACCACCCTTGATGCTGCTCTCCGGACTCGGCGAAGTCTCGCGAATCGGAGAAGTCATCCTCAACCCGTTCCTCGGCCCGCGGCTGAAAGCCGGAACCGTGACCACGTCGTTGCCACTCGTCCATGACCGGCCCATCGACTTCGGCCTGCAGAATTTTTGTGAATCCTGCAACAAGTGCGCACGCGAATGCCCGTCCGGGGCGATCACCGCCGGACCGAAACTGATGTTCAACGGCTACGAAATCTGGAAGAGCGACAGTCAGAAATGCGCCACCTACCGCATCACGACGGAAGGCGGCGCGATGTGCGGGCGCTGCATGAAGACCTGCCCCTGGAATCTCGAGGGGCTGTTTGCAGAAGCGCCGTTTCGTTGGGCAGCTTCCAACCTGCCTCGCGCGGCCCGGTTTCTGGCCAAACTCGACGACTGGGCCGGCAACGGCGGAATAAACCCGGTCAAGACATGGTGGTGGGACCTGGAAATGCGCGACGAGGGTCCCTATGTGCCCGCCGAAAAACCGGCCAATCGCCGCGGTTTGCAGACATCACTGAATCTCCGGTTCGAAGACCAGACGCTGGCGGTCTATCCGGCCAACCTGGTTCCACCCCCCTACCCCTGGCCATTCCCGATGGACCGGGAAGCTGCAATCGAGGCCCACGATTCGCTGGTGTCCGCCGAGGAATACCGACGACGCAGGCGTGCCGGCATCGCGCCCGAACACCGTCTGAAGCCGGTGACCGGCGACGTTCCGGTGATGCGGGTCCGAGTGACCCGAGCCGACCAGCTGACCCCCGACATTACGACCTATGAGCTGAGGCGTCCGGACGGAACCGATCTTCCGGTCACCGAACCCGGCGCCCATGTGGACGTCCTGATCGCGCCCGAGTTCTTCCGTCAGTATTCCCTGACCGGCGATCTGTCCGATCGGTCACGATACCGGATCGCCGTTCTCCGGGAAGACCATGGCCGCGGAGGCTCCCGGCTGATGCACCGGATCTTTGAGACAGGCCGCATGGTTTTCGTTTCGAAGCCGATCAACCATTTCCCGCTCGAAGAAACGGCCACCCGGAGTTTCCTGATGGCCGGCGGAATCGGGATCACACCGTTGATCGCCATGGCACACCGCCTGCATGCCATCGGTGCAGACTTTGAGTTGCACTACTCCTGTTCGTCACGGCGCCACGCAGCGTTTCTTTCGGAGGTCTCTTCCGCGCCCTGGTCGGACCGGGTGACCGTGCACCTCTCCGACGAAGGGACACGGGCGGATCTCCGCACGATCCTCGCGTGGCGTCCAGGGGCGCATGTCTACGCCTGCGGACCCGATCCCTACATGAATGCGGTCCTCGATCAGGCTTCGGCCGCCGGATTCCCGGATGAGAATTGCCACGTCGAGTATTTCAACGTCCCGGAGCAGCCGGAGTGGGACAACCACGACTTCATTCTCCGGCTCGCCAACACCGGCCAGGACATCCGGATCCCGGCCGAGAAGTCCGCGACGGACGCCCTGGCCGAGGCCGGCATTTCCGTCCAGGTCAAATGCTCGGATGGTCTCTGTGGCGTTTGCAAATGCCGACTCCTGTCCGGCGAAGTCGAGCACCGGGACTACGTCCTGTCGAAGTCACAACGACAGGACAGCATGATCCTCTGCCAATCGCGCGCCGCGGAAGCCGACGGGATCGTCGAAGTCGCACTCTGACGACACGGACGCGCGCCAGGATCAGGTGCGGCCCTGGACGGGCATCCGGGTCAGTTGACAGGTCTGGAAACTCGATATCCGGGTCACGTCCAGTGAGGAAGGTCACCGCCCGGCAAGGCCGCCCGGATCGCCGCAAAGTCGTCATGCGTCAGGCCTTCGGATGCGCAGAACCGAAGGACATAGCTGTCCTGCGTCATCAGGAAATCCAGGACCGAGCCGAGAAACTCCGGATTCCCGATAGCGTTGCCGATGTCGGGAATTCGGGCGCCCGTCGTGGCCAGGAACCGATCCAGCATGGCGCCATCGGCCGTCATCCACTCAAGGGCGCGAATGGCCTTCGTCTCCGCCTCAACAGCGCTCCAACTCATGAATTCGCCTCTTTTTCGGTTCCGGCCCCGCCGGAGCGGTCACAACATCGGCACGTCGTCGGTTCTATCCGTCCCCCGGTTGTTCGTCTCCCGGGTCACGATCTGAGCGGTGTCGCCGTTTCGACAGGGCATTCTCGCGAAACTTCCGGGCCAGGTCGCCCCGCTCCGCCAACGACAGCCCTGAAATCACGGCCACCAATGCGGCATGACCTTCAGCGCCGAGAGCCCCGAAGGTCTTGCGCTGACTGGAAAATGCAGCGATGACCGCCGCTTCCTGATAAGGATCGGCCTCGATGGCCGCAGCCAACATTTCGACATTTTCGCGAATCAGCCCATCCGACCGACCACCCCTGGCCTTCGACAACGCCCGGAATCGTTCCCGGAGATCCGCCTTTTGCGAATCCGGCAGGGCATCGATCAGCGGCCGGATCGGGAGGCCCGATGCGTGCCAGCTTCGCGACGGTCCTCGACCGTCCGTTGCAAGCAGCGCCCCGATCACAAGGCCGACAAACAGCAGATTGAAGGCCACCGACACAATCAGACCGTAGCGAACCAGCCGTCCCTCCCGATTGAGACGCCGAAGGGTTTCCCTGATGCTCATGATACGTCCTCCGGGAAGAACTCCTCGATCGACGGCACAGCGAGGAATTCAATGAACTCGCTGTCATCGGCCGCGAAGACCTTCGACTGCAGATCTGCGATGAAACCGGGCCCGGCAAAACCGACGACAATCCCGGCGCAGGCGCTTGCCGCCAGCGCGCCAGCGATGATCCAGCCACCGAGCGTCTCACGAAGGCTTTCCACGAACCTGGAACCCGTCACAGGTTTCGGATTCGCCTCGGAACGGCGGCTCCGACGAACCCGGGCCTGAACCCGGTTCGCATCGGCGATCACCCGCTCAAGCAGCCGTCGCTCAGGTACCGGATTCGTCTCCCGAGCCGCAGTAAAGAACAACTCGAGTGACTGTTCGGAATCGTCCCGGTTCTCACCCTGTGCCAACGTTGTCTCCTCCCGCAGTCTCAACCCAGGCCGAGTTCATCCCGTTTGCCGAGAAGCCTCGCAGCCAACATCCGTCGCCCCCGCGACGTCAGACTTTCCACGGCCTCGACGCTCGTTTCCATGATCTCGGCGATTTCCGGGTTGGACAATTCCTCGAGATGGCGCAACGTCACGGCTGCCCGGCAGCGGTCCGGAAGCATCGCGAGTGCGGCATGCAGCGCCGCGGCCCTGTCGGCTTCCATCAGCCGCTGCTCGACCGGACGCCCCGGGTCGACGGGCTCCGGTCCATTGCTCGCGAATGCGGCGGTTTCCACGCCCACGGAATCTGAAACGGCAGTCATTTGCCGTTTCCGTCGCCGAAGCCGGTCCATGCACAGATTCGTTGTCACCCGGTAGAGCCAGGTGGAGACCTTTGCCACCCCGGGTCGCCAGTCCCCGGCCTGACGCCACAGCCGAAGCATCGCCTCCTGTGTCACATCTTCCGCTTCGGCGTGATCGCCCAGGATCCGATACGATGTCGCCAGGACCCTGGGCATGTGACAGGCAGCCAGTTTTCGGGCCGCCTCGGGGTCGCCATCGGCCAACCGTGCCATGAGCCGGTCGTCCGGTGTTGCGTTCGTTGAATCCAAACCGCATGTCCTGTTCGCTGAACACCCGCTTGTGCACCCACGGGCCGAAACCCATCAAGGCACCGGCCCGCCAAAATTCACATCGAGACGGACTATCCGTCCTTCCGCCGCCACATTCTGCCGCGGAACCGATCACCGGCGGCATCGAATTCCGCCCGGGTCACGGTCCCGTCATCGTCGGAATCGAGCCGGTTGAAGACCCTGTCCAACCGACGGGCCGGCAGTTCCGCAAGGGACAGCTTGCCGTCGCCATCCTCGTCGAATCGTTCGATGAAGTGGGCCCATTTGGTGGAATCATCATCGGACCCCCGACGCCCGCGCCGCCGATCGCCCCTGCCGAGTTCGGAAAACCGGCCGATGACTTCATCCTGGTCGAGAAACCCGTCCTCGTTGGCATCGAACCGGGCGAATCTCGCTTCCCTGAACGAGTCAATTTCCGCCATCGTGATGACGCCGTCACCGTCGAGGTCCAGTGCCTCGAAATCCATGCCCGGTCCCTTGCGCTGATCATGGGACAGGGCTGCGCTCGCGCCGGAAATCGCCGTCACGGTGGCAAGGACCGCAACTGTTGATCGATTGAGAATGGTGTTCATCGTGTATCCCTTCTGTCATCCGGTCCGGCGACATCGCCTTTCCTGACAACAGATACGCCGCTCTCAAGAACTTCCGTCACAAATTCTCGAAACGCGAAGATGGGTCACGAAAGATCTCCTGGCCACCATGACGGACGAAGGGTCAGGGTGGATGCGGGGCATCGCCGTTCCGAACCCGGAATCACGAAGTCGTCGGATGGTCGTTCAGGTCGTGGAACCGGGTTCGCCCCGTTTCAGCGCATCGGGAGCGAACACCCGCGCACCTGATGCGGTCATGTCATCAGACAGGCGGTCGAACCGCAGGTGAGCAAGGGCCTTGCCACCCGACTGGGAATACAACGTTCCGGCGGCCCGGCCGGAGGACAGAATCGGTGTACCTGGCGGCGCCCTCCCGTCGATGCGAACGATCGCAAGGCCTTTCCTGAGCGTTGTCTTGAGCCGCATCCGCGCTGTCACTTCCTGCCCGACATAACAGCCCTTGGAAAAGTCGATCCCGTTCAGGCGATCGAAACCGGCTTCAAGAATGTAGGTGGTATTCGGAATCAGTTCGACTCCGCTCTCGGGAATCCCGTTTTCGACCCGGACCGCGGTCCAGTCCACGTCCGCTTTCAGCAAGTCCGGGTCAGGCAGCCGAGATTGTGAGGAAACCCCGGATTTCTGGTGGGCCGGCTCCCGATAACAGCGCCAACCCAGTTTCCCGTGCCGCGGATCACGGAAGCAATCGTCCGACGCCGGGGGATCTTCAATTCCACGCTCCACGACCAGATCCGTCATCACAATCCGTACGTCCGCACGGAGCCGGTACATCCCCAGGCGCAGGACCAAGGCTTCGGCCCGGTTACCGGCCACGTCCAGGTGAATCGTGCCATCACGGAGAAACAGCAGAAAGTCGAACATGTACTTGCCTTGCGGCGACAGAAGTGCCGCGTAGACCGGGCCATCATCCACCTTGTTCACGTCGTTGGTGACAAGACCCTGAAGGAATCCTCGTGCGTCGGATCCCTCGATCCGCAGGATGCGCCTTTTGACACTGCCGGTGGCGTCCATGCTCATGGATGGGCTCCCTTCCTTACCGGGTTCATCTACCCCCACAAAGCGCCGGGTTTCAATTGCAAGGCATTCACGGTTTGATGGCCGGCATGGCCGCACCGGTTTCCGTCATCATTCCGACGCTGAATGCCGTGTCCTCGATCGGGCCGACGATGGCGTCGCTCATGCAAGGCATCCACGCCGGGATCATTCGTGAGGTCATTCTCTCCGACGGGGGTTCGAGGGACGACATCCATCGCCTTGCCGATGTCACCGGAGCGGTTCTCGTGACCGCATCGCACCGAGGGCGCGGCTGGCAACTGCGTGAGGGTGCCGCAACAGCAACAGCCGACTGGATGCTGTTCCTGCACGCCGACACGAGCCTCGAATCCAACTGGGTGGATGCCGTCGCCGGGCAGCTTCAGGACCCGCAGACTGCCGGGTACTTCCGGCTTGCCTTCGATGCGAAGGGTGTCATGCCGGCGCTCTTTGCCGGGTGGGCCAACGTCCGGTCCCGCGTCTTCCGTCTCCCCTTCGGCGACCAGGGGCTTCTGATCCATCGCCGACTTTATGACGCCGTCGGGGGTTATCCGGCGCTGCCGCTGCTCGAGGACATGGTGATCAGCCGCAGGATCGGTCGGCGGCTGGTTCCACTTACAGCCACCGCGACGACCAGCGCCGAACGTTATCGTCGCGACGGCTGGATTCGCCGCGGCTCCAGGAATCTCGCCATCCAGGCCCTTTTCCTCATGGGCCGTGACCCACGGGAATTGGCAACCCGGTATCTCGGCTGATCGGGGCCCTGGGTTCGCGTCCGGGTAACTGCCAACACGCAAGCCTCAAGTCCGGGACCCGATGGTCCCGGCGTGACCCCGGTCCGATCACGACCGGGGCTCCAAGGATCCGGCGGCCAACCGAGATCAAAGGCCAAACATCCTGGCCAGCCGGGCCAGCAAGGACCGTTGCTCCTTGACAGGAACACTCGGCGGAATCTCGGCTGTCCGGCGGTCAGCCGTCGTCGACACACCATCGAACTGAAGATTGAACAGATCCCCGTAAATGTCGCTATTGTCCAGTAATTCATCGTGCGTTCCGGTCTCGGCAAGGCGGCCGCGATCCATGACGACAATCAGGTCCGAGTCCAGAATCGTGGACAACCGATGGGCAATCACCAAGGTCGTCCTCGATCGCGACAGCTCGGCCATGGCCTGTCGAATGACCGATTCGGAATGCGCGTCGAGCGCCGAAGTCGGTTCGTCGAGCAGAAGGATCGGTGCGTCCCGGAGTATGGCTCTCGCAATCGACAACCGTTGCTTCTCACCGCCGGAAAAAGCTTGTTGGGAAGGTTCGATCCACGTCTTGTAGCCGTCTGGAAGCTCCTTGATGAACTCATGAGCACCCGCCGCCTTGGCCGCACGGACGCAGTCGTCATCGGACTGATCCGCATTGCCGAAGGCGATGTTGTCCAGGACCGTACCGCTGAGCAGCACACTTTCCTGGGAGACGACGGAGATCTGATCTCTCAGTGTCGCCAATGTGAACTCACGAATGTCCCGGCCGTCGATCTCGATGGCGCCACCGCTGACGTCGAACAGACGCGGAATCAGGTTGAACAGAGTCGACTTTCCGGCACCGGACCGCCCTACCACTGCAACGGTCTGACCGGCCTCAATGTCGAGGTCGATGTCGCTGAGCGCCGAATATCCGTCGGGATAGACGAAGTCGACGCTGCGGAAGCGTATTCTTCCGTTCGCCTTTTCGCCGGCCGCAAACTCGAAATCCCCATCCTTGATCTGGTTCTGGGCATCAAAGACGCCGAACACCCGGTCGAGTGCGGCTTCACCCTGCTTGGCTACCGCATAGGCGAGTCCGAGCCGCTGCGCCGGATTGGTAATCACACCGATCCCGGTCAGCAGACCGACAAACCCGGCAAGATCGAGCGCTCCGGCCCCAATTCGAAGCGAAACGAGGAAGAGTAGCGCGGCGACCGCAAGTCCGCCGAGGATTTCGATGAGCGGCGAAACGCTGAGGCGCCAGTTTTCAAGCGAGACGCGAAGCCGGTGCAATCGGGCGAAGGCGTCGTCGGCGGAATCCTGAAGCCGCCGCTCGAGCCGATAAGTCCGAATCATTCGAATTCCCGACAGGCCTTCATGCACACTGGAGGTCATCCGGGCGATTTCTCTTTGCGTGGATGCGGCAATTCCCCGGACATGTGTGCCAATCACGCCCACCGGCGCAAAGGCCAGAACGAAGATGACGATCAACGCTATGGTCATGACCCAGTCGATCGTCAGCATCACGACAATGGTCGTGGCAATGATCAGGATCGATGACAGGATTCCGAAAACCTCACTCGCGGCGCTGCGGACAACCTCGAGATCGGCAGTGAACCGGACAGACAGGGCCGCAGGGGATTCGGCGAGCAGGCTGCTTAGATCCATGTACAGAAGCGACCTGTACAACGTGGACTGCATGCGCGCCTGAACGGTAGACATGACCCGGTTGACCATCGCCTTCCGCGCATAGTCGCCGAGACCCTTGACCACCGTGAGCGAAATGATCCCCGCCGGCCCCCAGAAAACGACATCGGGATCAGAGGTCTCGAGCCCGGAAATGACCAGCTGCATGAACTTGGCATATCCCGCGCCCGCCACACCGACGATGACCATCAGAACAACGATGACCACCATTCGGCCTGCATGGGGCCGCAACCACTCACGCCAGTATCGCAGATAGGTCACATGAACCGGCTGACCGTTACCCGACCCGGTGATTTCTCTCATTCCTGCGCCGAACGCCGATTGCCGATCTGAGAACGCTATCACGTCACCGGTCTGTCTCCAAGATTTGCAAAGACCCCGGACCTTAGGAGGTTGGACCCGGAGACCGAGAGCGAAACACCAGAACCAATTCGGATCATCAAATCATGGACACGCCGCGTGGCGACAAGGCCTGGCGGTAAGACGAAAACCCGTGGTCTTTCCGGACTCCGGCGTGGGAGTCGACGGAAGTCCCGGCTTGATGACCAGCCACAGCCAGTGCTATGGGGCGCCTTTGGCCGGGGTCCCGTTCATCCGACGATTCCGGCAGGGTTCATCGTTCCGGTTCGTTGCTTCGTGGCGTCCGGGCTCGTCCGTTCGGGCTTGTGTTTAAAAAAAATTCGGCAGGTCGAACGACGGGTGTCCAGGACATGAGCGAGAGGGCGCTATGACACTCAGCCAGGGCCGGAAGACCGTCGCCATCCCGGGTCCGTCCATCATTCCGGACCGGGTCCTGGCGGCGATGCAACGGCCATCGCCGAACATCTACGCCGGTGAACTCGTCGACATCGCAGAATCGCTCTATCCCGATCTCAAGGCGGTGGCCCGCACCCGGGGACATGCCGCCATCTACATCTCCAACGGCCACGGCGCCTGGGAAGCGGCCGTAGCCAACTTGCTCTCGCCGGGCGACCGGGTGATCGTGATCAATGCCGGGTTCTTTGGCACCCGCTGGGGCGAAGTCATGACCGCGATGGGAGCCGAAGTCGAACGGATCGACTCCGGCATGGAGGGATCCGTCGATCCGGAGCGGCTTCGCGCAAGCCTGCGGCGAAACCGGGGCCCTCATATCAAGGCGGTCTTTGCCACTCAGACGGACACCGCTTCCTCGGCTCGAAACGACATCGCCGGTTACAGGCGGGTACTCGACGAAGAAGGCCACGACGCACTGCTCGCCGTGGACTGCATCGCCTCTCTCGGCTGCGAGCCCCATGAAATGGACGGCTGGAACGTCGACGTGATGGTCGCCGCCAGCCAGAAAGGACTGATGACACCGGCCGGCCTGTCCTTCGTCTTCTTCAATGACCGCGCACGGACAGCACGGAATCAGGTCCAGAACGTCCCGCGTTACTGGGATTGGATTCCCAGGACGGAACCCGAGCACTTCTACGAACTGTTCGGCGGCACAGCCCCCACGCATCACCTCTTTGCCCTTCGGGAAGCTCTGGACATGCTGGTTCATGAAGAGGGCATCATCCATGCCTGGGAACGGCACGAATGTCTTGCGAAGAGCATCTGGGCTGCCGTCGACCACTGGAGCGAAGGTTCGGACATCGGCCTGAACATAACCAGGGAATCCAGCCGTTCGCACGCGGTCACGGCGATCAAGACCGGGGGAACTGCCGCCAGCGAGGATACGAGCTCCTCCGGCAGGGACGCCGACCGCATCCGCGACTGGTGCGAGCGGGAAATGGGCGTCACGCTCGGAATCGGCCTTGGTTTCTCTCCGGATCGTACTGGGTCCATCTTCCGGATCGGTCACATGGGACACTTGAATCCACCCATGGTTCTCGGGACGCTGGGGTCCGTCGACGCCGCCCTGAAGGCCCTCGGGATTCCTCACGGCAAGGGCGCCCTTGAAGCAGCTGCCGAGATCATCGCGAACCACGACCATGCGCACTGACCGAACGTTTTCGCTGCCTTTTGGCGATGGACTTTGGGAGGCCATGACCCTTGGCGATGTCCGGTTCTGGCCCGGTCAACGACGGAGCGTTCCTGCAGTGGGCGGGCTGTAGCCGGGAATGCGCTACCCGTCGGCGCCCCCTGAAGTCCATTCGGAACCGATACACTCCGCATTTGACCCAAAATGGTCGAAGTCTGGGTTTGCTGGCCGTTTCCATGATCCGTGACCACAGGTTCGGACCCATGTGACCAACGGCCCGTCGGTGGTCACCGGCGGCCTACTCGACGTCACGCTTGAACAATCCTCGGCGGGGTCTTGGCGGTTCGCCTGGATCTCGAAACTGGCCTCAGCAACCGCCGAGCCGCAACTCCGGATGACGGTTGACGTCCTTGTACAAGAGATAGCGGAACCTCCCAGGACCGCCAGCGTAACAGGCCTGTGGGCAGAATGCGCGCAACCACAGGAAGTCTCCCGCTTCGACCTCCACCCAGTCACGGTTCAACCGGTAAACGGCCTTGCCCTCGATAACATAGATCCCATGTTCCATCACGTGGGTCTCCATGAACGGGATGACACCGCCGGGTTCGAACGTAACGATATTGACATGCATGTCATGCCGGAGATCGTCTGGATCGACGAAGCGCGTGGTCATCCAGGCCCCTCCGGAATCCGGCATCGGTACCGGCGCAATGTCCGCTTCGTTGACGACAAAGGGATCTGGGAGCGGTACACCCTCGGCTTGGACATACCGGCGGCGAATCCAGGAAAAACATGCGGGAGCGGTCGCATTCGTTGGATTGCGAAGCCGCCAGCGGAAACCGGGAGGGATGTAACCGTAACCTCCGGGTCCCATCATGTCCGAAACGCCATTGAGGGTCAGTTCAAGTTCACCTGATGTCACGAAGAGCACAGCCTCGGCGCCGGAGTCCGGCTCCGGATCGTCACTGCCGCCCCCTGGCGAAACCTCGATGACATACTGGGCGAATGTCTCCGCAAATCCAGTCATCGGGCGGGCCAGTATCCAGGCCCGGGTTCCTTCCCAACCCGGCAGATTGCTTGTCACGATGTCGCTCATCACTCCTCTTGGAATGACGGCATAGGCGTCGGTGAAGATCGCGCGTCCGCTTAGCAAATCCTGCTGAGCCGGGAGTCCACCAGGAGGTCGGGCGTTTGTGTAGTCTCGAGTCATCCATCCGTCACCGTCTAGCCTTCGTGACTTTCAATTCCATCACGCAGTCCACGATGCACCGAGGTCCTCAGATGATCAAGCGGGACCGGCAGCGGACGCCGGGTCAGAACCGCCCCAGAGCTTCCAGCCGGATCATTGCGGCCAAATCCCTCATTGAACGGACCGATCATCACGAATGGCCCTCCTGTTCATCGCACATTCGCCCTGTCGTTGAAAGTATGCCTTCAACCTATTGAATTATAGCGTCTAATTCCGTATGTGATTTGCCCTCCAAACGCGGACTTTCTGTTCCGTATTCAGATCGTCACCGGACTGATCTTACCTGTGGACCCCGCAGGTCCTCGCACGTCTCCCCGATGGAACGCCCTCGGCAATGGTTCCCGCCGGATCGAGCCCGACAAATCATTCCGTACTCCCCCGATCCAATCCTGGACCTTTACCGACCGGATGCCGGATTCTTCGCTTGTCCCGTCAATCATCCGCCCGGCCGCGCGGTACGAGATCGCGCCTGCCTCCGTCGGTGAGCGTTTGCACCCTGGACCCCGGCGCCGAATTGATAGCGCATCCAGCAGTCGGAGGTTCACGTGTCGTCCTTCCCAGGCTCCTTTTCAAGGGAGCCGCGCGGGAGGCCCGGCGTTCATCAACGTTTCCCAAAGGGAAATCATGAATCCGCGGTAGGGCCTCCTTCGTCGCCGTCGCAGTCGTTGACGTTGAGGACTTTGGCAAATTCGTCCTCGAAGTCGTCCCGGCGCATGGTCATGACCCTGTCGAAGACGTCCCGGGCGGGTCCCGGCACGACGAGAGCGGCGTTGCGTCGGCCTGGCTCTGCATCTCGGCAAGCAGGCGATCGGCCGCCTCCAACGGCAGGGGGTTCTCCATCACCCCAAAGGCACGGCGTCCTTCTTCGATCAGATGCCCCTGTTCCGGCGTCGGTTTCCACGCCTTCACTCGATCTCCTCCATCTGAATCTCAATTTCATGTTCTTTTTTTGACGGTCAAGAACCCGGAACTTCGTGCCGGCGGCAGCAGCATTCGCGACGGTACTGTGTCCGATGAGGGCGGGTCATCGCATCAGAATCGGCACCGGCGGGTGACGAAGTGCGACGCCGGATACACGGTGTTTTGCACAGAGTTCGCGATGGCGACGGGTGCGGACGCGCTCACGGGGCCGGCGAGCAAGCGGGTCGTTTTCCGGCGGAAGCACCGGGCCGGTTGTTTGCACGACAGCAGTCGAAGTTCCGGCCTTACCAGCGATGTGACGCATGCCGCACGGCCGGGCAAGGTCACCATGTGAAAACTAGTAAATTGCTAGTTTTATGAAGCACTTACCAACCCCATTCAAAGCCATTCTTTTGTGTTGAAATCGTGTTCCGCACTCAATTACCGTTTCCGCCAACGGTCCTATGCCGGGGCCGCCTGCGACCTGCGCAGTAAACATTCGGTTGTGGTGTGATGGTGATGTGGACCGGATTCTGGCCACCCGATGATGGTCACCGATTGAGGGTCTTTCCAGTCTTTTCTGACCAGGCAGAGCCAGATGTCCATTTTCGGTTTTCCGAATTCCACCTTTGTGTCGTTGCGACCGCGACCCTGATTGGTTCCGGCATGGATCCACCCGGAAGCCTTGTTCACCCGTTCACCCACATGGCGGACGCCGATGCTTCAAGTGTCAGCTGCTGCCGTGGCCGGACCTGGCGCAAGCTCTCGGACAGGGCCCGCCCGGGCCTTCGCCACCCGACCGGCGCCCCCCGACGCACACGAATGAGTCAACGTATGGCCGCAGCAACAAGTCAGCCAACACAAATCCGACCACAGCGACAAAAACCGGCAATGGGGGAAAGGGACCATCTCGCAATAGCGCGGCGAATCGCCGGGATTACGCGTTTCCTCTCAGCCATCGGCGCCTTCGTACAACGCAAACAAGGAAAGCACGCATGACACGAACGATCGATCTCGATGCCCTGATTCGAGGATGCTCCGACACCTCTTCGGATAGCGGAATAAGGCTGCACGCGGAACTCGAGCCATTGGCCGGACCCGGTGGAACTGTCAAACCTGCGGTGTATGCCGGTGCACGGTTCCAGGACGATCGCCGATGGGCGAGCGTCGACGACACCGAGCCTACGCACGTCATTGTGATAGACAATGTACCGTCACAGGCCAATCGTCTGGAAGACGCGCTACGCAGGGAACGCGCGTCGGTTGGCATCCCGGAGTTTGTTCTCGACCTCTCCGATCTGACGCATCTGCCGTCACATCTCCCGCGCATGATCTCGAGCCTGCAGTTTCCGCATCGCAACGCCGATGCGTATCTGCGCGATGCCATGCTGGATGAAGAGAACTTCCTGACAACGAAGACCGGCAAGGACATCTTCGGAGCGACCGCGCAGACCTGCGGTCCGCTGATCGCATGGT
>JAPPHA010000063.1 GCA_028874915.1 Paracoccaceae bacterium | reverse complement strand
CCCCTTTCTGCTCATTTATGGCACTACACCCGACGATCACGAACACAATATCGGGTAAAAACAGCGTGTTGTCGAAAACGGATGGTCAGAAATACCCCGAAATCGGCAGAATCACGCCAAGAAACGTTAAACATGGGCTAAACGAGCACCCTGTGAACGCCCTCGACGACGAAGCCTGGGATGATTTCGTCGCAGCGCTCGACGCGCCGGTGGAGATCGACCCCGCCGTGAAGGCGCGCTACGCACGCAAGCCCCAGTGGAACCGTTGGGACCGCCCGAGCCGCTCGCGTCGAGCCACGACATCCCGCAGTTCTCCTCGGGCGTCTCCACCTTCGACGCCTGGCTCCGCGGCAAGGCAAGGCTGAACGAGGCCAGGGGCGGCGCTCGCACGTATGTCGCCTGCGATGGCGACCTCGTGGCGGGGTTCACCAGCCTCGCCGCGAGTTCCTTGGAACAGTGCCGGGTGTCGTGTCGTCCCGGATTGGCCGAAACATGCCCGATCCGGTCCCCGTCATCCTGCTGGGGCAGATTGCGGTGGACGAGGCCTGGCGGGGCCGGGGCCTCGGCTCGGACCTCCTGATCGACGCGACGGGGCGCGCGCTCGCCGCCGCCGTCGTGGTGCAGGCCATCGACGAATGCACCCGGGTCTTCTCGAGAGGTTCGGCTTCCGTCCGTTCTCGGACTGCGAGCCGCTCATGCTGGTTTTGCGCATGTCCGAGATCGACGCGCTGTTCCATGCTTGAGTTGTGCCACCGGCCGTCGGCAAGCTGCACGTACGCAATGTCGCCATCCTCGTGACACCGGGCCGGCCGGTCGAAGCTATTGTCCGTTGGAGTGAACGCGGCGAGGCGGTCGATGGCACCTGCACGGTCATCCGCATTGCCGAGGCCCACAGAATTCCTGGGCTCAATCTTCGTTCGATGCCTCCGCTCGCCGTTTGTGAACGCTTGGCCGCGATCCGTCGGGCCGACCCTTGGAGATGGAGGCCGGCGCGTCTCGGCAGGATCCGGACGCCAAACCCGCCAATGTCTGTGTCACGGACGTCACGGGCGGACTTTCCGGATTCGACCGTGTCGATTCGACACTCGGTCAGGCGAAGATTGGCAATGGGTCTCTGCCGAGACCATTGCATTGGCGAACCGGAATGCGGCCGGTTGGCCGTTTCCGGTTTCCTAAACGAGAGAGAAAAGCCCTTGATTTCGGACCCCTGCGCCATTCCCCGCACCGTAATTGCGTTGGATGGCGTTCCTGCCGTCGACTCCGAATCCTTTCCAGAACTCCACCTATGCCACCCATTCGCTGACCGGGGCGTCGGCATCTTCCAGCGGTTCGGTGAGAAGATCGACCAGCGCCGGGCCGTCGTGGCGCATGGCGGCTTCGAGCGCCTTGCCGATGTCGCCGGGCCGACTCACGGTCCAACTGCGGATTCCATAGGCAGCGGCCACGGCCGCATGATCGGTTCGCGAAAAGTCCACCGAGAAATAGCGTTTGCCGAATCCAGACTTCTGTCCGGCCTTGATCCATCCGAATGACGCGTTCGAAAAGACCACGATCTTGATCGGGAGGGCGTAGCGGCAGATGGTCTCGAGTTCTCCGACACTCATGCCGAAGGATCCGTCTCCGGTCGCCGCCACGACTCTGGCCTCCGGGCGGCCGAACTGCGCACCGACAGCGGCGCCGATGGCAAATCCGAGAGCGCCATGAGCGCGATTCGTGATGAAGTGGCGACCGGCCCGGGGCCAGCGATACCAGGCGGAGAAGAAGGGGCAGGGGGTCCCGGGATCAGCGCAGATGATTGCATCCTCCGGAAGCCGGGCCTGTAATTCGGCAACAACCCGTTCCGGCCGGATTGGTATGGCATCATCTGCGACTCGGACGGGGAAACCCTCCCATTTCCGGGCCCGGGCCGATGCGACCCGTTCAATGCCGTTGCCGGCGTCCTTCGCGGCTGCGACTGTGGCGATCGGGTGCGACGGCAACGCATCGCGAAGCGCTTGGAGGCCCAGCCTGGCATCACACACCATGGCCGCCCGCGTCCGGTAATTGGCACCGATTGTTGACGGGTCGATGTCGAGGTGCAGAACCGTGACCCCGGGCGTAGGGCTCCGCCAGCGTTCGGTGGTCACGGAACCGGCCCGGCATCCGATGAAGAAGACGCAATCCGCTTCGTCGACAAGCCGTCGGGTGGCCGGCCGGCCTCCGTTCGAGCCGACGACCCCGACCAGAAGCGGATGGGCGTCCGGCAGGGTTCCCTGGCCGCTCACCGATGTACAGACCGGAATTTCGAGAGCCGAGGCCAGTTCTTCGAGTTCAGCGGTAGCGCCAGAAAGAATGACGCCACCACCGCAAATGATGACCGGGGACCGGGCGTCCGCCAAGGCGTCGAGAACGGCCTCAACCGCGCCGATGTCCGGCGCAACTGCGTGTGACGGATAGAATCCGGATTCGGGGTTTGCCCCGTCGGGATCGTCGTCGGTTGTCTCGGAAATCTGGACATCGAACGGCAGTCCAAGATGCACGCTTCCAGGCCTCCCGGTCGTCAGTTCGCGAAATGCCTTTCGGACAATTCGGGGCAGAAGTTCGACGGATGGAATGACCCGGTTCCACTTGGTCACGGGCCGGAACAGCGCCTCCTGGTCGAGTTCCGTCAACGGGAACCGACCAGCGGCCGTGGTCGCAACGTCCGTTGTGATGGCCAAGACTGGTACCGACGAGTCCTGCGCCTCGACAAGGCCGGGGAGAATATAAGTCGCACCGCCCCCCGACGGGCCTTCACAGACCCCGACTTTGCCGGTTACCCGGGCGTAGGCATCGGCCATGTAAGCGGCATGGCGTTCGTCCCGAGACAGGACATGAGTGATTCCGTGATCCAACCGGGCCAGCGCATCATAGAAAGGTAAGCTCGTGTCACCGCAAAGGCCAAAGATGTGCTGCACACCGTGGCCATCAAGCAGTTCGACCATCAATTCTGCACCGTTTTTCCGGTTGCCATGCACTGTCGCGCCCCCAAGAAAGGCTTTCGAGAAACGTCCTTTGGGTCTGATGCCGCATCAGAGTCAAGGCGGCAGGAGATTGTCCAGGTGGCGTGAGCGAGGGAGACGACCCGATGACGACGGTCGATGGTGGCAAGGCCGTCGATGGAGCCGAAATCGGAGTCCTTATACTGGCAGTGCGGTTTCCAAGAATTCCGGGTGACACGGGCGACACACGGACTTGGCCGTTCCCGGTGCGGTACAGGGTGGTTTGTTGCGCGTTGCCGGATCGGCTGGTTCGCCGGTCAGCCTAGCCCATGTTTAACGTTTCTTGGCGTGAATCTGCCGATTTCGGCGTATTTC
>JAPPHA010000107.1 GCA_028874915.1 Paracoccaceae bacterium | reverse complement strand
TGCCGCGTAGCTTGGCCGCGAAGCCGTCGTCTTCAGGCGACGGAGTGTTCACAACCCTGAGCTTGCTGGCCAACTGCTGACCGGCGCCGTGATGTTTTTTGGTTTCGACGTAGTCCGGGAGCGCATTTCGCAATGGAGGTGGCATCGGAGTCCGAAATTTCGACTTGCGCTGGCTCTGCGTCCTGGCAGGTCGCTGGCGTCGCAACTCCGGTTCGTGGCTCTGGCGGCAAGGAGTGCGGCACCGACAGGATCTGAAACCGTCCCACGTTTTTAGGAATCATGAGGCAGTCGGCGTCGGCGGTTTCGGAGTGAACGCATTGCCCATGACCGGTCTTCCGGTTTTGCGTGCAATGGTCGTTGAGGCAGGTGCAATGACCTTTATGGTAGACGTCTCGAAATTCTTCTACCGAGAGAGCATTGAGCCTTAACATCAAGAACGACGAGACCTGTTCGCTTGCGAGAGAGCTCGCAAGTCTGACGGGCGAGACCATGACGGGCGCGATCACCGTCGCTTTGCGCGAACGCCTGGAACGTGAGCGGCGCAAGCTCGACGTCGCGAGCCGGGCTCGCGAGCTTCGGGCCATCGCCGAGCGCTGCGCGACGCTCATGGGACCGGGACCGTCGGCAATCGAGCACGGCGACCTGCTCTATGACGATCGGGGGCTGCCCAAGTGATCGTTCACAGTTCTGCGTTGCTTGCAATCCTGAACCGCGAGCCCGATGCTGATCGCTTTCAGGAAGCGATCCTGACGGCATCGCCGTGCCTCATGTCGGTGGCGAACATGCTGGAGACGTCGATCGTTGTCGAGGGTTGTGGCGGGGCGAAGGCGGGTCGCGAGTTCGATGCCTTCCTGGAACACGCTGAAATCGAGCCGGCGCCGGTGACGACGGAGCACTTTGAGGCGGCGCGGCGGGCTTGGCGGCGTTTTGGCAAGGGCAGGCATCCGGCGGCCTTGAACTTCGGCGACTGCTTTGCCTATGCGCTCGCCCGGATCACCGGTGAGCCCTTGTTATTCAAAGGCAATGACTTCGCGCGCACCGATGTCCCCGCCGCCTTGCCGCACTCACCAGGGATTTCCGGCGTGTGATGACCAACGGCCCGTCCGCGGGAGCCTGTTTGCCGATGATCGTCTTCCCCCTTGATGGAGGGGCCGGCGGATCGGGATGATGCGACAGGAACGGCGCTCGACGATCTTGTGGCTGGGTCGAGCGGAACGTCTGATGGATCCCCTTGAACCGCTCGCCCAACGAGAGCCAGGCAGACAACGATCTGATCTGGCCAATGCTGCCTGGGCTTGGCTGGACGGAAAGTCTCGGGCAGTCGTGCCGGTTCAAGGAGTTCGTCTCCGCGCCCCGTCAGGGTCATTTCCGGTACGTCGTCGTTGCGCATGGGCCCCCGTCGTAGGCCCTCGGTCCGAGGCATTCCGGTCCCAATGTGCGGCCTGGCCTCCAAAGGCCATGACGTGTCCCATGAGGCCACCTGCAGTTTTGCGTTCGGTTTATGACAGGACGTGATTTGTGGCGTTCGTGCGTCCCGGCGTTGTTCGGGCGTGGCCATTCCAGTACTGATGGACATCCGGATCGGGTCGGACAGGTGGAACGGGCACGGGGGGTTGACCGTGCCGGTTTCCCCGGGGAGGACGAACCCAGTGGACCCGGCGGTTGGACGCCTGGCCATTTGGAGGAGCGGAACCGATGGAAATGCCGACACCAGATGGCACTGTCCTTGCAAGGCGGGATCACATTGTCGACCGGCTGCGGGCAGTGCTGCCGTTCGAGGCCGTGATCGATGGTGCCAACGAGATTCGTGCCTACGAATGCGATGGCCTGACCGCCTACCGCTGTCCTCCGCTCGCGGTCGTGCTGCCGGGGACGACGGCAGAGGTAGCCCATGTGCTCACGATCTGTTCGGACGAGGGAGTGCCGGTGGTCCCCCGGGGATCCGGAACGTCCCTCGCCGGAGGGACTTTGCCGACGGCCGACTGTGTGGTGCTCGGGGTGTCGCGGATGAATGCGGTGCTCGACCGGTGTTACGAGGACCGCTGGATTCAGGTCCAGGCCGGAATCACCAATCTTGGGGTCACCGCCGCCGTTGAGGCCGACGGGTTCTTCTATGCACCGGATCCATCCAGCCAGCTCGCTTGTGCCATCGCAGGAAACATCGGCATGAACGCCGGCGGAGCCCACTGTCTCAGGTATGGGGTGACCACCAACAATCTTCTGGGCGTTCGGATGGTGACCATGGATGGGAGCATCGTCGACATCGGTGGCGCCCATCTCGACGCTCCCGGCCTCGATTTCCTCGGCGTGATCTGCGGTTCCGAGGGTCAGCTCGGGGTGGTGACCGAGGCGACGCTCCGGATCCTCCCCAAACCGGAAGGGGCACGACCGGTTCTGATCGGCTTCGACTCGAATGAACGGGCAGGTGCCTGCGTTTCGGGCATCATTCGGGAAGGTATTCTTCCGGTCGCCATCGAGTTCATGGACCGTCCGTGTATCCGCGCTTGCGAAGCTTTTGTCGGTGCTGGCTATCCCGATGTCGAGGCACTGCTGATCGTGGAGGTCGAAGGCTCCGAGGCCGAAATCGCCGAGCAACTGGCGACAATCGTCAGGATTGCCCGTTCCCATGAACCCACGGAAATCCGGGAAAGCGGAAGCGAAGCGGAATCGGCGCGGATCTGGGCCGGGCGGAAGTCCGCCTTCGGCGCCATGGGGCAAATCGCTGACTACATGTGCCTGGATGGAACGATTCCGGTCTCCGAACTCCCGGAAGTATTGAAAAGGATTGGTGAGCTCTCGCGACAGTACGGGCTGAAGGTCGCAAATGTCTTCCATGCCGGTGACGGCAATCTCCACCCCTTGATTCTGTTCGACGCCAATGCCCCGGGTGAATTGGACCGCTGCGAGGCCCTTGGCGCCGAAATCCTCCGCCTGTGCGTCCGGTCCGGCGGATGCCTGACCGGCGAACACGGCGTCGGTGTGGAAAAACGCGATCTCATGTTTGAACAGTTTTCCCCGGATGACCTTGAGGCCCAGATGCGGGTGAAGGACGCCTTTGATCCGCGCTGGCTCCTGAATCCGGCCAAGGTCTTTCCGCTGGAGGTTTCGGGCGGACGGCTGGAGGCATGAGACCGGTCTGCGAGTCCGAACTGGCCGAGGCCATTGCCTCGGCACGGTCGGGGATTCGCATTCGCGGCGGGGGAACCCGGCAGGGGCTCGGAAATCCGGTCGAAGCCGAATCCTGTCTCGACACGACCGGCCTTTCCGGAATCCGGCTGTACGAACCGGGCGCGTTGACCCTGATTGCCGGCGCCGGGACGCCGCTTGACGAGGTCGAGTCCGCGCTCGCGGCCCACGGGCAGCAGCTTCCCTTCGAACCGATTGATCATCGCGGCCTTCTCGGCAGCGCCGGGGAGCCGACGGTCGGGGCTGCGGCGGCTTGCAACCTCTCGGGTCCGCGCCGCATCCAGGCCGGCGCTTGTCGCGACTCCCTGATCGGAGTCCGCTTCATTGACGGGACCGGGACGGTGACGAAGAGCGGCGGGCGGGTGATGAAGAATGTCACTGGCTATGATCTGGTCAAGCTGCTTGCCGGGAGTTTCGGCACGCTCGGGGTGGTGAGCGAGGTCACCTTCCGGGTCCTCCCGGCGCCGGAAACCCGGGCGGTCTTGCTCATCGACGGGTTGTCTCTTGAGATGGCCGTTGCGCCCCTGTCCTCAGCCTTGGGGTCGCCCTGGGGCGTCTCCGGTGCCGCCCATACGCCTTCCGGCCTCGACGGCCATCCCGTGACCATGATCCGGGTCGAAGGATCCGCCGACTCCGTCGCCTACAGGTCGGAGCGGCTGCGCGACCATCTTGCCGAATTCGGCGACGTCCGGGTGGAGACCGACCCGTTGGCAACGGCGGCCGGCTGGCGGTGGGTTCGTGATGCCGAATCGTTTCACGGCCGTCCCGGAGACGTCTGGAAAGTCTCGGTCCGCCCGACCGATGGGCCACGGGTGGTGCGTTCGGTTCGTCTGTCCCTGGCAGATGTTGCGGAACCGTCGGTTCTCCTTGACTGGGGCGGCGGACTGGTCTGGTTGTGCGTGCCGGAGGACCATGACATTCGGCCGTCTCTCCGGGGGATCTCCGGTCACGCGACACTCGTCCGTGCCGCCCCTGCAACCCGTCGAAAGATTGGTGCGTTTCATCCGGAGCCGGAACCACTCGTCCGGATGGCCCGTTCGCTCCGCGCCCGATTCGATCCCCGCAACATCCTGAATCCTGGCATTATGGCGGGGCCACGGCCGGAGAACGGATAGCGATGCAGACTCAATTCTCCGAAACCCAGTTGCAGGACCCGGCGCTGCGCCAGTCGAACGCCATCATCCGATCCTGCGTCCATTGCGGCTTCTGCACCGCGACCTGTCCGACCTATCAACTTCTCGGAGATGAGTGCGACAGTCCCCGAGGGCGGATCTACATGATCAAGAACATGCTGGAGAGCGGCGCTCCGGCGGACGCGAAGACGGTCAGACACATCGACCGCTGCCTGTCCTGCCTGGGATGCATGACAACCTGCCCGTCCGGCGTCGACTACATGCATCTCGTTGATCACGCGCGGGCCCATATCGAGACAACCTATCGGCGACCCCTTGCCGACCGAGCAATTCGCTGGCTTCTCGCCCGGTTGCTCCCTTTCCCGGCGCGAATGCGCGTCGCGCTGTTGCTGGCCCGGGCCGCCCGTCCATTCCGCCATTGGCTTCCCGATCCGCGGCTCCGGGCGATGCTGGATCTGGCGCCGGCGCAGCTGCCTCCGGTGAGCCGGAATGACGATCCGCAGATCTTCCCGGCCCAAGGGAAACGGCGCATGCGAGTGGCCCTGATGACAGGCTGCGCCCAGCGTGCGCTGGACACCGACGTCAACGATGCCTCGATCCGTCTTCTGACCCGGCTCGGTTGCGAAGTCGTTGTCGCAAAAGGCGCGGGATGCTGCGGGGCCCTGGTACTTCACATGGGCAAGACAACCGAGGCCAGGCAGACAGCTGCGAGGAATGTCCGGGCCTGGACCGCGGTGTCCGAGACCGGAGGGCTCGACGCCGTGGTCATCAACACGTCCGGCTGCGGAACCACCGTAAAGGATTACGGACATCTGTTCCGTTACACGCCGCTGGCCGAATCCGCGGCGCGGATCGCCGGGCTGACGAAGGACATTACGGAAGTCATTGCCGACCTTGGGCTCGAATCGGCCGTCGGCGTTAACGGTGTCGGGTCCGGTCTGAACGTTGCCTACCACGCAGCCTGTTCGCTCCAGCATGGGCAGCGAATTCGGGGTGGGCCGCGGGCACTCCTGGAATCGGCCGGTTTCTCGGTGTCCGAACCGGTGGACTCGCACATGTGCTGCGGCTCGGCCGGCACCTACAACCTTCTTCAACCGGAGATTTCCGGCCGGCTCCGGGACCGAAAAGTCAGGGCGCTGGCGGCGTTGGCCCCGGACGTGATTGCGGCCGGAAACCTCGGATGCATGGTGCAGATCGGGTTGGGCGTCGAGACCCCGGTTGTCCACACTGTCGAACTTATTGACTGGGCGACAGGGGGGCCGATTCCGCCCAAGATCGCCGCGGGGAGTCCTGGCGCCGGACATTGACCAGTCTCGTCGGCCGGACTTGAAACCGGGCGGTCCCATTCCCACATCAGCATTGCCGGAGGCCGGAAGGCCGGCTCCGGCAGTAAACCCGGCCCGTTCGACAGGAGGGCCGAAACCGAACATGTCGCTTCATAAGGAGGATGTGACCATGCGCAACTATGACTTTGCACCCCTGTACCGATCAACCGTCGGATTCGATCATCTGGCCAGCATGCTGGATAGGGTGATGTCCACCGACGGAAACGCCAACGGCTACCCGCCTTACAACATCGAGAAGTCTGGCGAAGACAGCTACCGGATCACCATCGCGGTGGCGGGGTTTTCCGATGACGAACTCTCGGTCGAAATGCGGAACGGACAGCTGGTGATTGCCGGTTCCAAGCCCGAAACGAAGGCAAACGGTGAACGTGGTGCCTTTCTGCACCGCGGCATCGCCACGCGGGCATTCGAGAAACGCTTTCAGCTGGCGGACCATGTCCGTGCGGTCGGAGCGGCGACGAAGGACGGTCTGTTGCACGTGGATCTCGTCCGTGAAGTCCCCGAGGAACTGAAGCCACGCCGGATCGAGATCCGCAATCCGGCACGCACCATCGACGGCACGGCCACGGCGTAATCGAAAAGTCCCGGCGCTGTCGATGTCTCCCCTGCGCCGGGGCTTGAAACGGCCCGCATTGCGGGCCGTTTCCACGTGCAAATCAGGCGGCCGTCAACCGACGGCCGAAGGTCGTCAGAGACCGATACAGATGTATTTCATTTCAAGGAAGTCATCGACGCCGTGACGGGAGCCCTCGCGGCCGATTCCTGATTGTTTGACGCCGCCGAACGGCGCGGCTTCGGTCGATATGAGGCCGGTGTTAACCCCGACGATTCCGTATTCGAGCGCTTCAGCCACCCGATAAACCCGGGACAGGTCGCGAGCGTAGAAATATGCCGCCAGTCCAAAGATGGTGTCATTGGCCTGTTCGATCACATCCGCTTCATCGTCAAAGCGGAACAGCGGCGCCACGGGACCGAATGTCTCGTCACGGGTTACCACCATGTCGGGAGTCACTCCGGTCAGGACCGTCGGTTCGAAGAATGTCCCGCCGAGATCGTGGCGATTGCCGCCGGTGACCACCTTGGCCCCTTTGGCAACGGCATCGGAGATATGCTCCTCAACCTTGAGAACCGCATCGGGGTTGATCAGCGGCCCGGTCGTGACCGATGCGTCGAATCCGTCGCCGACCCTGAGACCGCGGGCGGCGTCGGCGAGTTTTTCGGCGAATGCGTCATAGACACCGGACTGGACATAGATCCGGTTGGCGCAAACGCAGGTCTGCCCGTTGTTCCGATACTTCGAGATCATGGCCCCTTCGATGGCGGCGTCGAGGTCGGCATCATCAAAGACGATGAAAGGTGCGTTGCCGCCGAGTTCCATCGACATCTTCATGATCTGTTCGGCGCCCTGGCGCATCAGGATCCGCCCGACTTCGGTCGAGCCGGTGAAGGTCAGCTTGCGAACCACGGGATTGTCGCAGAATTCGCGACCGATCTCGGATGACCGGGTGGAGGGGATGACACTGAACACTCCGGCCGGAATTCCTGCCCGTTCGGCGAGGACGGCCAAGGCCAGGGCCGAGAGCGGCGTTTCCTTGGCGGGCCGGGCGACCATGGCGCAACCAACGGCCAGAGCCGGTGCTGCCTTGCGCGTGATCATCGCGTTGGGGAAGTTCCATGGCGTGATGGAGGCCACGACACCGATCGGTTGCCGTATGACCTGAATTCGCTTGTCGGCCTGGGTCTCGGGAACGATTTCACCGTAGGTCCGCTTGCCCTCCTCGGCAAACCACTCGATGAAACTGGCACCATACATGATTTCGCCTTTGGCTTCGGCCAGCGGCTTGCCCATTTCGGCCGTGAGAATGGCCCCGAGATCGTCGGCGTGGTCGACCAGCAGATCAAACCAGCGGCGAAGCACGGCCGCCCGGTCCTTGCCGGTTTTCGCGGCCCAGTCCTTCTGGGCGGACTCGGCGGCTGCGATAGCTCGCCGGGTTTCCGCGATTCCAAGATCCGGCAGTTCAACGATGACATCGCCCCGTGCCGGATTGGTCACAGGGAAACGGGCACCGTCATCGGCATCGATCCACTCGCCGGCAACATAGGCCCGGGTCGCGAGCAGTTCGGGGTCACTGAGTAGGAATTTCAAATTGGTTCGGTCAAGCATTGTGGAACCCTGCAGCTGTGACAAGGGAATGAGGAAGGCTCTTGGTTGCCACAATCGGCGTTGGGCCGCAAGGAACTCCAATGACGAGACGCACCCGTATCGTCTCTGCTACCTTCGCCGATCCCGTTATGTCCGGGTTCTACCGGATTCAGCGTCCGGTCCAGCAGGGCAGCGTATCGCCGGGCTCCGGAGTCGCGAAGCGTACGGCGCGGGCCACGGCCCGGGTCAGGCAATGCGCGGCGGCGTGGCAGAGGACAAGGAGGTCTGCGGACGTGATCAGCCGGGGCGTGGCTGCCGTAGCCGCCGAAAAGACCAGATCGCCATCGAACGGAGTATGCGACGGGACGATGGCTCGGGCCAACCCGTCATGAGCGGCAATGGCCATTCGCTGCGCCTGGGATGAAGTCAGATCGGCGCTGGTGGCGACGATGGCGATAGTGGTGTTCGCGCCGGCCTGAAGGGACTGGTGCTTTCCTGCAAATGTGCTCTCAGGCGATGGCGCGGTCTCTGGCAGCCCGGCACCACCAAACTCACCATCGATTTCGAAGGGCGCGGCCCAGAATTGCCGGCTCTCGGGAAGTGTTGCCGATCCGACCGGATTGACCGCAACCAGCGCACCGACCGTCATCGAGTCGTCGAGTTGCAGCGATGCCGAGCCGAGGCCGCCCTTGAGAGTGGCTGTCGTGGCGCCGGTTCCCGCACCTGCAGTGCCCAGGTCGAACTGATCGGTTGCAGCGAAGAGCGCCTGACGACCGAGCCCGTGATACGGGTTGGTTGTCCAGTCCTTGTTGCCGCCGTTCAGCAGATCAAAGAGGATTGCCGCCGGTACGATCGGGACCCTGACGTTTCCGACCTTGTAACCCCGCCCGGCCTGCGCCAGGGCGTCGGCGACGCCGGCGGCCGCATCGAGGCCAAATGCCGACCCGCCGGAAAGGACCAGCGCGTCCACCTGTTGAACCAGACAGTCGGAGCCAAGAAGATCGGTCTCGCGTGTCCCCGGCGCGCCCCCCATGACATGTACGGACGCGGTAAAGGGCTGTGTTGCGGTGAGGACGGTGACTCCCGACTTGAGTGCCGAATCTGCGGCATTGCCGACAAGGATTCCTTCGACATCGGTAATCAGGTTGCGTGTCCCTTGCTTCACGGGCCGCCTCCTTACGGCAGCTCGGGCTTTGCCGGCGATGTCTTCCAAATCCGGATTGGCCCTGATCGTCGGGATTGCAAGAACCAGTCGCTATGGTTCGAGTCCGGCTCTGCTTCCAACACCTTGTACTATCGAATATGACGGGCCGGGAGTCCACGGAGATCGCCCGGGCCCCGAAAACGGAGGTGGAAGCCGGTGTTGCAACGATTCTTTCGCCGTTTGCGGATCGCCATCATTCTCGCAGGCCTCGCGGGGATGGCGCTGTTCCTGCACTATACGCTTCCCCAAAGAGACATCGTGAGAATCGTCGACGTCTACGAACGTCGCGTTGACTTCGGGTCAAACTGGCTGTTCTGGACCCAGCCGCCGCAGGGAACCGCCGAACTGCCGACCCGGGACGTTTTGTTCATCGATTCCTTGCGACCGGACGGCCGCCCCGCCGTCTACCGAAACGAGGACACCGGATTTGGGTGGCCACCCTATTTCAAGTTCGACAGTGCCAATCTGAACGCGGAAGCCAAGGCGCTCACCGAGGCAGGGGCGGATCCGGTCTGGGTGGCGATCACCCATTACGGATGGCGCAGCCAGTTGATCTCGATCTATCCGAACGCTGTGTCCATCCGCCTCGTCGAGGGTCCGGAAACACGTCTGTTTCCATGGTTCAACACGATCTTTCTTGTCGTTGTCGGGCTCCTGACGCTGGTTCTCTACCGCTTGGGGCGGCGGTTCATCCGGCGGCGACTTGAGGATGCGGAAGATGCCCTTGAGACCGGCGGAAGGCGAATCGATCGAATCCGACACCGGCTGCTTTCGCGGTTCCGCCGCTGATAGTGTCCGGTTGACGACCGCCTCAAGGCGGTGGGAAAGCCGGGGCCGAAACGGTCCTCCTGACGTTCATTGCCGGGCAGTCCATCGGTCTGGTACCGGACCATGTTCAGGGAGGTCGGCCCGGTTTCCGACCGCGATGCAAGAAGCGGTACCGGGTTTCGTGCGATTGCGCCAACGGCGTTTTCTCTGGAAATTGCCCCGGGCCTGATGCAGGAAGGGGAGAATTCGAGACCAGAGGGAGGCAATGACCATGGCCGGTATTCCTTACCGATCGCGGACCACAACCCATGGCCGGAACATGGCGGGTGCGCGGGGGCTCTGGCGGGCCACCGGGATGAAGGATGGCGACTTCGGCAAGCCGATCATTGCCGTCGTCAATTCCTTCACACAATTCGTTCCGGGCCACGTCCATCTGAAAGATCTCGGCCAACTGGTCGCGCGGGAGATCGAGAACGCGGGAGGGGTGGCCAAGGAGTTCAACACGATCGCCGTCGACGACGGAATCGCCATGGGCCATGACGGGATGCTCTATTCCCTCCCGTCACGGGAGATCATCGCCGACAGTGTCGAATACATGGTCAACGCCCATTGTGCCGACGCCATGGTCTGCATTTCAAATTGCGACAAGATCACGCCGGGAATGCTGATGGCTGCGATGCGTCTCGACGTTCCGGCAATCTTCGTGTCCGGGGGACCGATGGAAGCCGGCAAGGTCGTGCTCAAAGGCAAGGAAGTGGCCGTCGACCTGGTTGACGCCATGGTCCAGGCAGCCAATCCCGACCGGACCGATGAGGAGGTGGCCGAATTCGAGCGCAACGCCTGCCCGACCTGCGGGTCCTGTTCCGGCATGTTCACTGCAAATTCGATGAACTGTCTTGCAGAGGCCCTCGGCCTGGCACTGCCCGGGAACGGGTCCATTCTCGCCACTCATGCGGATCGGGAATCGCTTTTTCGCCAGGCCGGGCAGCGGATCGTCGTGCTCGCCAGGCGGCGTTACGACGAAGGCGACGCCGGGGTGACGCCGCGAGGAATCGCAACGAAATCCGCCTTCAACAACGCCATGACCCTGGACATCGCCATGGGCGGCTCGACCAATACGATTTTGCATCTGCTGGCAATTGCCCTCGAAGGTGGCGTGGATTTCACGCTCGACGACATCGACGTCCTGTCGCGCCGGACGCCCTGCCTCTGCAAGGTCGCCCCCGCGGTCTCCAATGTGCACATGGAGGATGTCCATCGCGCTGGCGGCATCTTCGGCATCCTTGGCGAGCTTGACCGAGGCGGCTTGATCGACCGGAGCGTATCGACGGTGCATGCGCCGTGCATGGGCGAGGCGATTGACCGGTGGGATGTCGCGACCAACGCCGATGCGTCGGTCCGGTCCCTGTTCCTGGCGGCTCCGGGAGGCGTGCCGACCCAGACGGCTTTCTCCCAGAACCGACGCTACGGAGACCTCGACCTCGATCGAAAAAACGGCGTGATCCGCGACGTCGATCATGCGTTTTCCCGGGACGGCGGTCTCGCGGTCCTGTTTGGCAACATTGCGGAAGAGGGCTGCGTGGTGAAGACTGCGGGTGTGGACCGGAATATTCTCCGGTTTTCCGGGCCGGCCATCATCTGCGAGTCGCAGGATGAGGCCGTTAACCGGATCCTCGGCAAGGAGGTGGCGTCCGGGGATGTGGTGGTGATCCGCTACGAAGGCCCCAGGGGCGGCCCCGGCATGCAGGAAATGCTCTACCCCACCAGCTATCTCAAGTCGATGAAACTTGGGGCCGCTTGCGCGTTGGTCACCGACGGACGGTTTTCCGGGGGAACATCCGGCCTGTCGATCGGCCACGTGTCTCCGGAAGCCGGGGAAGGCGGTAACATCGCCCTGATCGAGGAGGGCGACATCGTCGAAATCGACATTCCCGAACGCAGGATCAACGTCCGTCTCTCGGACGAGGAACTGGCTCGGCGCAGATCTGAAATGGATTCGCGTGGAGATGCCGCCTGGAAACCGGCCCGTTCCCGGAAACGCCGGGTGACGCGCGCGCTTCGGGCCTATGCGGCGTTGGTTGGCAACGCAAGCCAAGGGGCCGTCCGCCTCGATCCCACTGTCGCCGGTTGAGGCCTTCACTGGCCGTTCAGGGTTGGATTCGATCCTGTCGCGTCTCCCCTGTCCACGAGGTGGCTGCCATGCGAACCGGGTCCGTTCCTCCGACCGGGCGAGGATCGGGTGGCCATGACGGCTGAAAGGCGGCGAACACAAGTCGCCATCATCGGTGGCGGACCCGCCGGAATGCTGTTGTCGCATGTTTTGTCCCTCAACGGGATAGACAGTATTGTCCTTGAACGGCGATCCCGGGAGCATGTACAGGGCCGCATTCGTGCAGGCGTTCTGGAAACCGGATCGGCCCGATTCCTCCGTGATGTCGGACTCGGCGCCAACATGGACCACCACGGCCACCGTCATGACGGTGTTTCCATCGCCTGGCAGGACAAGCCCGAATTCCTTATCGATACGAAACGCCATGTCGGCCTGAGCATGATCGCCTATGGCCAGACGGCTCTCACCGCCGATCTGTATGCTGTTCGGGAGGCGGCCGGAGCGGAAATCCGGGACCACGTCGCCGACGTTCGCCTTCATGACCTGACCACGCACCGTCCCGGGGTTGACTGCGTTCATCGTGGCCGGCCGTTGACGATCGACTGTGATTTCATTGCCGGCTGCGACGGGTTTCACGGGGTTTCCCGCCGGTCCATTCCGGATCGGGTCCGGCAGGACTACGAACGGGTCTATCCCTTCGGCTGGCTCGGGGTTCTCGCCGAGGTCCCGCCCCTCGACCGGTTCATCTATGCTCGTCACGAACGCGGATTCGCTCTTGCGGCCCAGCGGGGTCCGTCGCTCAGCCGTTACTACATCCAGGTTCCGAGCGGGACGACAACCGGCGAATGGCCGGATGACCGGTTCTGGCGGGAGTTGGTTCGCCGGTTTCCGGATCCGATGTCAACGGCGATAGAGGCGGGCCCGACAATCGAGAAATCGATTGCACCGCTCAGGAGTTTCGTGTCGGAGCCGATGCGTTACGGCCGCCTGTTTCTCTGCGGCGATTCCGCACATATCGTCCCGCCGACCGGGGCCAAGGGACTCAATCTCGCCATTTCCGATGTCTTCTATCTGGCCCGGGCTCTGGATTGGCACTATCGGAAGCAGGATGACGGCTATCTTGACTGCTACTCCGAGACAGCGCTCAGGAGGGTCTGGGGTGCGACACGGATCAGTTGGTGGCTAACATGGCTCCTGCACCGGTTTCCGGACCGGTCGGCTTTCGATGACCGCCTGTCGGAGAACGAATATGACCATCTTCTGGCCTCTGAACACGCCCAGCGGTGGCTTTGTGAGCAGTATGCCGGGCTGCCCTATGAGGCATGATCCGCTCGTGGCGGCCGGGCAGGTGAACCCCAATCAGGCCCGGTTGGCCGGACCAGTCGGTATGCGGACCGGCACCGGTCCATGACCTTGGCTACAGACCTACCGTCGCGACGTCGATCCGGAGTCCGACCGGCGTCCCTGCTGTCCACGGACATGTGGACGATTCGGGCGCGGCGTCTGACCCGATCCATACTCGCCGCGGCGATGATCGCGTTCCTGCCGTCAGAATCCGGCCTCGCGGAAACGGTTCGCATGGTTACGGGTCCGCCGGGGTCCTCCGTCAATCTGGTCATGACCAGCCTTGCCACGAGCCCAACGGGCCTTCATGGGCCGTTGGCGGGGATTGACCTTGTCGTGATCGCTGGCGGCAACACGGCTCGGCAGATGGTCGAAACGGCGAGGGGCGGCCACGACATTGTCTTGGCGACGCCGGGGTTCCTTCAGCAGATGATGGACGGCGGCGGCGTGTTCGGCCGTCTGCCGGAAGCACCGGCGCTCAGCCGCAATCTCGGGTTGCTGTTCTGGTTTCCCGGTGGCGCCTGGCATGTGGCCGTTCGGGCCGGAAGCGGCATCGACCGGTTGTCGGATCTGCGGGGTCGGCGGGTCTGGCCCGGCAGGCCTCGTTCTGACGAACGGGACTTGGCCATCGCGTGGATCCGGGCTGTGACCGGGCTCGTGCCCGGGGATGATTTCGTGGTTGTCAGGTCGGAGCCGCGAGAAGCGCAGAAGGCCTTTCTGTCAGGAGACATTGATGCCTGGGTCAGTGTCGGGATTCCGCCGTTTCGCGAGGTCGCGGGACTCGCTCGATCGTCGCCGATTCGCCTCTTGGGGCTGGAACCCGACGACGCAGCATCACCGAACGAGGCCGTGCTGGCACTGAACTCTGATCCGGGTCTTCGGTTGGAGACCATTGATCCCGGCATCTATTCCCGACGGGTCGTGAATGACGGGCCGGTGCACACGCTCGGCACCATCGCCGGCGTCATGGCCCGAATGGACGTCGCCGAGCAGCCTGTCTATGGGATCACTCGGAGTTTCTGGGAGATCATCGGGACTCAGCAGCAGGTGGCGCCTTATCTGCGCCGTGTCAGTCTGGATGGGGCCTTCGATGGGTTGGCGGTTTCACTTCATCCCGGGGCACTCAGATACTATCGGGAAATCGGACTGGAGATTCCGAAGGGATTTGCGGTCGGACGTTGAGGCGCCGGGTGCCGGGTCGCCGGTCCAGGGACATGGGAGAGACAGGATGACGAGGACTGCGGATGCTGTGATCATCGGTGCCGGCGTGATTGGCACGGCCATCGCACTTGAACTGAACCGGAAAGGATGTCGGACCATCTCGATCGACCGGAACCCGGCCGCCGGTTACGGGCCGACCAGCGGGTCGTGCGCAATTGTCCGGGTCCATTACTCGACCCGCGATGGAACCGCATTCGCCTATGAGGGATATCACGACTGGCGTGACTGGGAGGACTATCTGGGAGTCCGGGACCCACGCGGGACGGCGGAATTCCGTGAGACCGGCTGCCTGGTCATGCAGACCGAATCGAACGGGCATCTCGAAAAACACATGTCCATCTGTGAAGACCTCGGTGTTCCCTACGAAGTCTGGAACGGTGAGGACATCCTCCGTCGGTTGCCATTCTACGACTTGCAGAGTTTCGCCCCGGCCCGCCGGTTGGACGATCCGGATTTCGGGAAACCGAACGGCGGCAGAATCCGGGGGGGCGTGTTCTGGCAGACCGCCGGATATGTCACCGATCCGGCTTTGTCGGCACAAAACCTGCAATGTGCCGCGGAGGTCTGTGGCGGGCGTTTCATCTTCGGTCGGACCGTAACCGGTATTTCGACTGCGTCCGGGCGGGTGACCGGCGTGAGCCTTGATGATGGCAGCACCATTCAGGCGCCGGTCGTGGTCAATGTGGCCGGCCCCTTTTCGGCGTCCGTCAATTCGATGGCCGGTGTCGATGGCGACATGACGATCTCGACGCGTGCGCTGAAACAGGAAGTCGTGCATGTCCCGGCACCCGAGGGCTGCGATTTCTATGGCGATGGTTTTGTCATCTCCGACAGCGATATCGGCTGCTACGTCCGGCCGGAAAAAGGGAACTTCATCCTGGTGGGTTCCGAAGATCCGGAATGCGACCCCCGCGAATGGGTGGATCCGGAGACCTATGACCGGAACTTCACGGACCAATGGACGCACCAGGCGCTCCGTTATGCGCAGCGGGTCCCGACGCTGGGAATTCCGAGCCGCATGCGCGGAATTGTCGATCTCTATGACGTCACCGACGACTGGATCCCGATCTACGATCGATCCGCATTGCCGGGATTCTACATGGCCGTCGGAACAAGCGGCAACCAGTACAAGAACGCGCCGATCGCCGGAAAGATGATGGCGGCGCTCATCGACCACTGCGAAGCGGGCCATGACCATGACCGGGAACCGCTGCAGTTCAGGCTCCCCTATACGGGTCTCGACATCGACGTGGGTTTCTACTCCCGAAATCGCGAGATCAACATGGAAAGCAGCTTTTCGGTCCTGGGCTGAAACCGATGTGGAATTGTGGCCGATCGGGTGCTTGAGACTGATCAGCGCTATCGGATTCGCAGGGCCGAAGGAAGCTCGGGCCGGAATGGCCCGGCAAGGACAAGGTTGTGCTCGGGGCTCGCAAGGCCCGCCGCGTCGACCCCTATCGGTGGGCCGGCCGTTCAAGAACGGCACGGCAACCCGCGATTGCCCCCGAATGATCTGACTGATCGTGTCGCCCCGTCTTTCGTCGTGATCCGACGCGCCGGGCTCACTGGGTCGGCGAAAGACAAAGGCGACAGCAACGGGACGTTCGATCCGTTGATCGAACATCGGGCTGGACTCCGCTCGACCGGTTTCCCGCGAATTCCGTGTCGAAATCCCGCACAAACAGACATAACGGACCGAACGGTCTCGGCCGTTTGATCGTGGTTTCGACCCGAGGTCCGTAAAATGCTCCAGAGCTGAACCTAGAGACGTCAGATCGTCCGCGTGACTTTCTGGAGGTGTGGCGGTTGGCTCGGGTTCTCGCCGAGGTCGGCGGCGAGCGCGTCCACGAACCGATAGAAACTGGTGATTTGGCAGATCGGTGCGAGCACATCGTGGGGCGGGCGAACCGTGGGAAGCCAGGCCGATTCATCCCCGGATCCTGCGGACAGCACGGCTGCACCACACATCCGGAACGCCGAAACGGCGTCCGCGACACTGTCGTCCGCCTGATCGCCGGGAACGAATGCCAGCACACACACCCCCCGGCCCGCGAGAGCCAGAGGACCATGGCGGGCTTCGGCGGCGCTGTAGGCCTCGGCGTGCAGGCGGCAGGTTTCCTTGAGCTTGAGCGCCGCCTCTAGGGCGACTGCAAACCCGGGTCCGCGGCCCAACACGTAGAGTGATGACGCGCTGGCGATCGTTCCAAATGCCCGGGACCAGTCGCACCCCAGCGCATTGGAAAGGAACTCCGGCAGTCGGCGCATCGCGTTTTCGAGGTCTCGGTCGCCAACCATCCCGGCATGAATCCCGCACAGCGCGATCAGGCTTCCAACAAACGACTTGGTTGCCGCAACCGCGCGTTCCGGACCGGCCAACACCGGGAGGATTGCATGAGACTCGAGAGCAACCGGCGAGCTGGGGTCATTCACAACGGCGATGCATCGGGCGCCTTTCTGTCTTGCCAGCGCCTGGAGTGCAACGACATCGGGACTGGCGCCTGACTGTGACACGCAAATGCATACGGCGTCCCGGGCCCTGAGCGGTGCCTGGTAGACCGATGCCACGGAGGGGCCCACGGATGCGACCGGGATCCCGAGCCGAGTCTCCGTGATGTACTTGAAATAGGTGGCGGCATGGTCCGACGTGCCCCGTGCGCATGTCAGGAAGACACGTGGGTTTAACGTAGCAAGCCGGCGTCCTTCCTCAACATAGTGCTTCAGGCCCTCGGCGATCTGGCGTTCTGCCACTGCAGGAATCTCGGAGATTTCCGCTCCCATCTGACCGGACTCGGGGGAATTCGAGGACGATACCATCAATGCAGCCCCGTAATCATGGACACGATTTCGTTCTTGTCCGTTCCGTTGGCGTCACGGGTTGCCACCTGCTGACCGCGGCGCAACACGGTGATCCGGTCGGCGAGCCGAAATACCTGGTCAAGGCTGTGGCTGATCATCAAGATTGACAACCCGCGGGCGCGCAGCGAGTCGATGATGCTCTCGACCTTTGCCGTCTCTGCCACTCCGAGCGCCGCCGTCGGCTCATCGAGCAAGATCAGTTTGCGTGCGAAATGCGTGGCTCGGGCGATTGCCACACCCTGGCGCTGCCCACCAGACATGTCCCGAATTCGCGCACGGACGTTCGGAAGATTGACATCGAGATCCCGGACGAGTTGCTCGGATTCCGTTATCATTCGTCTGCGGTCGAGAAGCCCGGTCCGTGGGTTCCGCAATTCGCGTCCCAGGTACAGGTTCATGTATACCGGCTGCTGGTTTGCCAGCGCGAGATCCTGGTAGACGACTTCGATGCCCCGTCGCCGTGCTGCGCTGGAGTTGGCAAAACTGACCGCATTTCCATCCATCGCCATAGATCCGGACGACGGGGGAAACACGCCCGAGATGACCTTGACCAGTGTCGACTTGCCGGCACCGTTGTCGCCGACGAGAGCCACGATTTCGCCGGCGCCAAGATCCATCGAAAAGTCCCGTATCGCGACAACGCCGCCAAATCGTTTGTGGATGTTTCGCAGCGACAACACGGCTGACGAGCCAGGGTCAGTGTTCATGATCATCGAAGGCGGTCGTTCAGTGCCATGCGACAGGATCCCCGAAGCCGTTCTCCACGGCGCCGGCCTCCGGTCGTCCCGTGGAGACACCGGACACGCCCACGACGTTGGCGCGAGTGACGAACGCCTGACCGCGAAAGCCGAAGACCACCGAGTCACCCTCCCGGACACGGGGACAGTCGGACTGGTCGATCAGACCGTAATAGTCGATCGCCGATGGTGGCGGGATCTCGACCCGTGCGAGCGCCGTGCGGGTCGATGTGGATTCTCGCGAAACAATGGCCTGGAGATCGTAATCCGGGAAAACGGGATCGATGTAGAGTCCGCCCCCGAAACAAAATGCGCGGCCGTGGTGCAGATGGGAGACTTCGCTCAGATACAGGACCGCCGGGACCTCCGGTAGATCTTTCACGGCATGCAGCGGGGTCGTGCCATGCAACCCGTTTCCAGGTTCGCACTGGGTGGCGCCGGCATCCGCGAGCGCTCCCAGGACGGCAGAGGAAGTTGTGCCGGGCGCGTTGATCTCGATCCCGTCCCGGCCAGCGCTCCGGAGCGCGTCTGCGGCCGCGGACAGCGTGGCAAGGTTCGGGGTTGGCGCGACCTGACCCGTGTCGGGATCGAACAGCAGTGCCGGAAAGGTCGTAATGCCTGCGAACACCGCCCCCGCCGTCGCGTCGATTGCGTCGGCCGTGGCAACGATGGCATCGGCAGCGAATCCGCCTTCGTGGCCGAAGTAGAAAATGTCCCCTTCCGACTGGATCCGAGCCATCAGTTTCTGCTCGTGCCCCGCCCGAGAGGCGGCAGCGGCGGCCTCGCCCGCCTTTCCTTCCGAGAACACGGTCCAGTATTCAGGCCGGAGCCCGGCGGCCTTTCCGGCTTCGTGCCGCGGAACCTGCACCAGGTGCCCGAGATGGCCGATCTCCATACCGGCGCGTTCGCAGGCGATCGCACACTGCATGTCAACCGCGACCGCCTGGCGGATACCGCCACGCATTACGGCCTGGCAGAACCCGGAATGTCGACCCACCTGTTTCGTCATGGCGAAGGTCGCCATACCGAGTCGTTCTGCCTCCTTCCGGAACAGGCTCGCATTCGACTCGATGGCGTCGAGATCGAGCACATAGGAATTGGCCGGGATCCGGCCCTGCTGGTGCAGTTCGATCACCGCCTCGATGAAGGCCGGATTTCGGCGCAAAAGGACGTCCAGAAACATCATGCCCCCCGTTCAGCGACTGATCTCGCGCATTGAAACCGCTACGGCGGCGAGAATGATGAGGCCGCGCACGATCATCTGCTCCGAGACCGAGAGCCCCATGAGAATGAGACCGTTGTTCAGCATACCCATAAGCAACGAGCCTGCGCAGGCTCCGATGATCGAACCCCGCCCGCCTGCGAGCGCAGTGCCGCCAACGATGACGGCGGCAATCACCGTCATCAGGTCGCTCTCGCCGAGCGTGTACTTGGCCGCCTGGAGGCGTCCGGCGTAGAGAAGTCCGGCAAGTCCCGCACAGCCGCCGCTGATGGCCAGCACCGACAGTCGCAATCGCGCGACGCGTATGCCTGCGACCGCGGCGGCCTGGGCGTTGTCCCCGGTTGCCAGGACGTGGGCCCCGAAACGCGTTTCCTTGAGAATCACATGCCCGACCAAAACCGCAACGATCGTCCAGAGTATGAGCGAGGGAATCCCGGCCAGTGAACCGGATCCGAAAAATCCTGTGAAAAAGCCGTTGAGCACCGGCACGGACTGAAGGTCCGTCAAGGACCGTGCAATGCCAGCAAAGAGACCCATTGTCGCCAGGGTCACGAGAAACGAAGGCAGCCGCAGATAGGCCACGAAAGCGCCATTGATGGCGCCGATTGCGACTCCAGTACCGATGCCGGCTGCGATGCCATACACCGCGGGCGCCTCGCGCATGACGACGGCTGCCAGAAGCGCCGAAACCGCAACGATGGATCCGAAGGAGAGATCGATTTCGCCGGCCGACAAGACGAAAACGAGGCCCACGGCCATGATGGTGGCCGGGGCTGTCTGAAGGACGATGTTGACCAGATTCCGACGGCTGAGGAATCCGTCATCATGCAGAGTCAGCGCGAAGAATGCGAAGATTGCGAGGAAGCCCAGATAGAGGACCCATTTCTCGGCTTCCCGCTCTGCAAGCCAGACCTTCGCGCTGTTCATGGTCCCGCCGAATTCAATTGGGTGCTGGCCCGTTCCGTTGTCCCGCGCCCTCGTTGATCGGTTTGTTTCGCCGGGTGTCAATGGTGCCGTTGGCCGTCACGGTTCCGGTTGAGACATTTTAACCGGAACCGTGATCGGGGCAATCAGTTCGCCGCCTCGAGGAGGCTTGCCGGCGCTTCCCGGTGTAGCGACTGCATCCACCCTTCCGCAACCGTTCCCGCCGAGACCGTGATTGCCGGCGCCACCACGAAGGGGGGTGAGTCCTCGCCGACAAGTGCGCGAGCCCCGACTGCCGCCATCGCCCGGCCGAGTTCATAGGCCTCGTCTGCGACGATGGCCGCGACGTTTCCGCCTCGAACCATGTCGAGGGCAATAGGCTCCGACAGGTCGAGGGTCACGATCCGCGTCGTCGTGTTGCCGGCGGCCCGCAACGCGGCCAGTACGCCTTCTGCGGGACCGGCCCAGGTTACGTAGATGCCGCCCAAGTCCGGATTCTTGAGAAGCATGGCATTGGCGATCTCTTCAGCGCGGGCCGGATCGCTGATTCCCTGTTCCGCGACGATCGAAATGTCCGGATAGTTGTTCTCGATTGTGGCCTTGAACGCGTTGTCCCGCTGGTTGGTGACGTAGTAGTTGGCGTCATGGAAGACCCAGCCGACCGTTCCCGTGTTTCCCATCGCTGCAGCCAGTGCGTCAGCCGCCTGCTTGCCCATCTGGAACAGATCGTCCGTTACAATGGCTGCGTAGTCCCGCGGATGCTGGTAGTCGCTCGGCAGATTGGACAGGAAAACCAGCTTGACGCCGGCATCCCGCGCCTCCGCAAATGCGGCGGCGGACGTGACCGGATCGAGGGGAAGAGACAGAATGATGTCCGGCTCCTTCGCCATCGCGGTTTCGACGTCGCTCCTTTGCTTCGCCGCGTCAAACCCGGCACTCGTGGTCGCAACGACCTCGATGCCGAGGCGGGCGAATTCATCCGACGCGCCCGCCGTGACCGCATTCACGAAATCGGACTGATCATGCCAGAGCAACGCCGCCTTGTATCCACCGCCTTGGAGCATGGCGACCTTGCCATCCGGGACTGTCACGGAAGCGGACGGCGTCGCCGCTTCTCCCTGTGGTCCGATGGTCTCGGCATGCGCAACGACCGCGGTCAGCGAAATCGCCAGCACCGACGCCGGCCCGAAGAGTTTCCAGTTCATGGCTCTGTTCCCTTTCTGCTTGAATTCCGGCATCGCTAGTTCTTGGCGACGCCGCAGTAACTGGCGAAGAAAATGGCGAATGCCACAATGGCCGCCAGATATTCAGACACCTCCACGCGTTCCATCACGGTGTGGCAGTGGGCGATATCGCCCGGCCCGCAATAAACGGTGGGGCAATTCATCTCGTTGACAAGAAACGCGGATTCCGACCAGTAGGGAGCTCCTCCGATCGATCCGGCACCCGGAAGTACTGCCTCCAGTGCGCACCGAAGGTTTCCGACCGCCGGGATGTCGGGATCGATCTCGGCCGGCGTGCCGCCGAGCGGGTGGTCGCGTCCGGCGGGATAGCCGATCTCGACGCGGACCCCCTCGATCCCCTCGATCCGGCTTCGGACCGCGCGTTCCAGGTTGGCCGCGGCCCGGTCCAGGCATTCGCCCGGTCGCAGTTTCCGGATGAGCGAAAAGTTGCACTCTCCGGGAACGGCGATCGACTCGCCGCTTCTGAATTCGGTCACCAGGGCAAAGGAACGCCCAATCAGGGGGTGCTCGGTTTCCCCGGCCATCTCGTCGGAATGCTGCCAGAGGGCCGAGAGCGCGGTATGTCCTGCTCTCAAGGCATCGATGCCCTGTTCCGGCAAGCCAAAATAGGCAGATTTGCCAATGATCCGCACATCCGCGATGAAAAACCCCATCTGCGCTGTGAAAACTGAAAGACGAGTGGGTTCCGTGTAGAGAGCGAAGTCCGGCCGGGCGATTTCGCCCGCTGCCATTCGCCGCACCAGGTCACGCATTCCCGCACTGACCCCCATTCCCGGTTCACCGCTCTCCTCGTCACCAACGAATGCGAAGAGGAGGTCTCCGTTCAATCGCGCGCCGAACCGGTCCAGGAGTTCCAGAGCACCGATCGCGGCACAAATTCCGGCCTTCAGATCGGCGGCCCCTCGTCCCCAGATCGCGCCATCGGCTTCGGCCGCGCCGAACGGATCTTCCCGTTCGGTGCCGAGCCAGTGCTCTCGCCAGCCATGCGCGTGGACCGTATCTGTGTGCCCGATGACGAGAAGCTTCGGGCCCGACCCGACGCCGTCACGTCTCGCCCAGAGGTTGGGACGGCCTGGCAGGAAATCTGCGCGGTCCGCCCGGATTTCGATCGCCTCGAGTTCAGTCTCCAGGAAACTCGCGAACTCGGCTTCATTGCCCGTGACGCTCCTGCACCGAACGGCATCGCGGAGACGACGAATATGGGCCTCCGGTTCCAGGTGCGGCGTCAAGAGCCGTTTCCATTCGGCCGGATCGATCATTGTCCCGTCAGTCGAAAACGGTTCGCGTCCTGGCGAGGCAACGACACGAGGGCACCCGGATGTCCGTCCGAGAACAGCATGGCGTGAATTTTCTCGAACCCGACTGCTGCGCCTCCCGCCAGCGCCGCGTAGCTCCCGAGCAGGGATGTCTCCACTTCGACCGGGATCGGTGCGCATTGCGGAAGGATGGTTCGGATGCGGCGCGCCAGATCCGGCCGGGACCCGATGGATCCTCCGAGAATGACCTTGGCCGGATTGACAGTGGCGCATACGGCCGTGATGGCACATGCCAAATGGCTCGCGGTTTCGTCGACAACGGCGGAGGCCGCGAGGTTTCCACGGGTTGCCGCATCGAATATCGCGGGAACATCGGCTTCCTCGCCGGTGCGGTCCCGGTAACGGCGAATGATTCCGATCGTGCCCACGACCCTCTCGAGGGCGCCGGTCCGGAGCGACTCCGCTTCGAAGGGATCGGCTCCGACTGGCAGGTAGCCGAGTTCGCCCGCCGATTGCGCCGCGCCGCGGACCAGTGTTCCACCAATCATGATCCCGGCGCCGATTCCGGTTCCAACGGCAATGAAGACCAGATCCTTTTCGCCGGCGCCGCTCCCGATCCATTGCTCGCCAATGATCGCCAGGTTGACGTCGTTTTCGACGTAGACGTCGACCCCGAGCGCATCCTCAAGCGACGAGCGAAGGTTGATCCGGTCGAGGCCGCGAATGTTGGGAGACAGTCTGACCGCGCCCGTACTTGCGTCAGGAACACCCGCGACACCGACGATGGCCAGCTTGATGCGGTCCCAACCGATTGCGTTGCGTTCCGTGGCCACACGGCAAAGGCGGGCCGTCTGGCGGGCGACCGCAGCGCCGCCCGCCGGGTCCGTCGGTTCGACAACATCGTCAAGAATGTTGCCGGCAAGGTCCGCGACGGCGGCGCGGAGTTTGGTGCCGCCAAGGTCGACGACGACTACGCCCGCAGCGGTGCCAACTGTCTCATAGGTGGTTGCGGTGCGCCCGACATGGCCACGGGTGCGGCCCTTCTCCCGGACCCAACCTCCAATTTCGAGCCCGGACACGATCTCGCCCACGGTTTGCTTCGAGAGACCGGTCTCCCGGGCGATGCGTGCTCGCGAGATCGGTCCGTCGTGGACGATCGATTGCATCACCGTGCACAAGGACAGGCGTCGCGAACTGTGCGCCATGCTCCCCCAATCTCGTTCGACTTATTAGTTCGTTCACTTAACGAATTAAATGAAGAGTTTGGAATTCGTTGTCAACCCCGATCCTGTCACGGCGTGCGAAGTTTCAAAAAAAGTCCCGATTCGACGCGTGCAGCAAAAACAATCGTTTAGTATTGCCGTGCCGATCTCGCTCGGGACTGGCTTTTCGGGTGAACGGCGACACGAAGGGGAGGCGTCAGTTTCTCGGACCCGACGAGACCAACAGTCGTCGGCCGAGGCAAGGAACCGGGTGGTGACGCATGACGGATTCCGACTCGGGACAACCGTCGCGGATCGGTCCGTCGACACATGCAATGGAGGGGAAGCTGTCGTGGTGGGGAGACCGCACGGCAGACGTCCGCATCCGGAAGCCATACCGTGCATTGACGCATGGTTAAAACGGCCGTTTCACCGTGGCCATTGACGCCGATCCTTTCCGTGTCCGGCAATGCGCGTGAGCATGGCAACGGGTTCCCGCCTTGGGCGACAGCATGCGTCAAACCGAGTCCGCGCCTGTCATTCCTGGGCAGCACGGCGGAACAACCGGGATACCATGGCTGGCGTCCAAAGATTCCGCGAGACCAGCCCTGCCGGCCGATCTGCCGTCAAAAATCCCGGGCGTGGCGGCTACATCTTCATGGCGGATCCGCCCGGATCGTGAGGCGACCGCGGTATCACCCGTGCCGGAAACTCTTCGGCGACGACATGGGCCGAGAGTTCGGTTCCGGGACTGGCAAATTCCGGTTCGACCAGAGCCATCGCTAGGCTTTTGCCGACGCAGTGGCCGTACCCCCCTGACGTGATGAACCCGACGCGTTTCCCGTTGCGCCAGACCGGTTCGAATCCGGAGGCATCGGCGTCCCGGCTGTCGATTTCCAGGGTGACCAGCCGTTCGGCCGGCAAATTGCCCTCGCGTTCACGAAGCGCGGCCTCGCGTCCAAGGAAGACCGGTTTGCTGAAGTCGATCCATCGATCGAGACCGGTCATGCCGGCGGTGTAGCGCTGGGTGTATTCTGCGGACCAGATCCCGAAGCTCTTCTCGAGGCGGAGCGAATTGAGCGCATAGTAACCGATTTCCCGGAGGCCGTGTCTCCGTCCGGCTTCGAGCAGTTGCCTCCGGAGCTCGATGTGTTCGGCGGCCGAGCAATTGATCTCGTATCCGAGCTCGCCACAGACTGACAGCCGCCCGACCCGGGCCCGGATCAGCCCAATGTCAAGGGTTCGGCAGGACATGAAGGGCATCGCGGCGTTGGAGACGTCGGCATGGGTGAGTTCAGCAAGCACCTGCCGGGAATTGGGCCCGGAGAGCGAGAATCCGACGATGCCATCGGAGATGTCGCGGATAGAGACATCGCCGTCGTCACTTGAGACGTGGTCGGTGAACCAGCGCATGTGCCATTCCCGGAGATAATAGGAACCCATGATCCACCAGCTCCCGTCTCCCCAGTTGAGGAGCGTCAGATCGCCCTTCAGTCGCCCGTCAGGTCCGAGCATCGGGGCGAGGGCGATCCGGCCCGATGAAGGCAGGCGTCCGGCCAAGACCCGCTCGAGCCAGGCAGAGGCATCGCCACCGGCGATCTCGAATCGCGAGAATCCGGAAATGTCGAGCAGTCCAAGGGCCGACCGAACGGCCCTGCATTCCTCGGCGACAAGGTCAAAAGCGTTCGAACGCCTCAGCGTCGGAGTCTCCGTGAAACCGTCCGGAGCGAAGACCAGCGGGACTTCCAGACCCCAACTGCATCCCCAAAGGGCACCGGCCTGGTCCATCGCGTCATGGGCGGGAGCCTTCCGCAACGGGCGCCCCGCGGGCAGCTGCTCGTTCGGATAGGTCATCACGAAACGGCGGGAATAGAACTGTCCTGTCGTTTGGCGGATGTACTCCCGGTTGGACGCAAATTCGCCATAGCGGGCGATGTCCATCGGCCAGGCATCGGCTTCCGGTTCGCCGTGGATCATCCATTCCGCAAGCGTCTTGCCGACTCCGCCACCTTGAAGGAATCCGGCCATTACCCCACAGGCCAGCCAGTAGTTTCGCACGCCACGCACCGGGCCGACCAGCGGATTGCCGTCGGGGGAGAATGTGAAGGCGCCGTTGACCCAGTTGCGGATTCCGGTCCGGCCCAGCACCGGATAACGTTTGAAGGCCATTGTGAGTTCGGGCTCGATCCGATCGATGTCTTCCTGAATCAGATCGAAACCGTAGTCCCAGGGGGCACCGTCAATATTCCAGTGCTGGTGGTCAATCTCGTAGATGCCGATCAACACCCCGTTCTGATCCTGCCGCATGTAGGTGAAGCCCTCGAGGTCGATGGTCATCGGCAGTTCGAAATCGAGAGCCGCCACTTCGGGAATCCCCTCGGTCAGAAAGTAGTGATGGGCGAGCGGCGACAACGGCAGGTCGAGCCCGGCCATGCGGCCAACCTGTTTGGCCCACAGGCCGGCGGCATTGACCACATGCTCGGCATGAACGGTGCCTTTTTCGGTGATCACGTTCCAGCTCCCGTCCGGACGGGGGTCCAGATCAAGAACGCGGTTGTGTTCGATGACCTCGGCACCGAGTTTTCTGGCCGCGCCAGCATAGGCATGGACGGTCCCGGTGGTATCGATGTAGCCTTCGCGGTCGGCCCAGAGCCCGCCGATAACACCATCGATGTCCATGATCGGACATTTCTGCTGAACTTCGGCCGGGGTCATCAGCCAGCAATCTTCGATTCCGATCGTCTGGAAAACCCGGTAGGTCGCCTGTAGCCATTCCCAGCGGGGTTCAGCGGAAGCCACCGTGACGCCGCCGGTCATGTGCAGGCCGATGTCCTGACCGGATTCCCGCTGGATCTCGGACAGGAGATCGATGGTGTAGGCCTGCAGTGCCGCCATGTTGGGGTCGGCATTGAGCGCATGGATGCCGCCGGCCGCGTGCCAGGATGATCCGGCAGTCAGAACCGACCGCTCGATAACGGCGACGTCGCGCCAGCCGAATTTGGCCAGATGATACAGGACCGAGGCGCCGACGACACCGCCTCCGATGACAACCACACGGTAACTGGATTTCATGGAATTCGTTCCTCCTCGCGATCGGGTCGCGCCTCGATGTGGTGTCGCCGTCTCCGTGACGGCGTTCGCGGGTGCTCCCGAAACCATTCGGGGAAGGGGCGACCATATGCGAACCTGTCGCGTCACGGAAAGGCATTCTGCCGAACGCCGTCCCGTTCCTGATGCCGGCACTGAATAAAAGGCAAGGGGACCCGAGGCAATTTGCTGTGAAACAGATGCTTCGCCCGGCAGCTGGCCGTCGCGGTGGGCGGGATTCGGGGGGCCGGCAATGTCTCCACGCGGGATTTCGCAACAGTCCGGACATCCGTGCTACCGTCTGCGGTCGTTGCCGGATTCCCGGAATTCCTCGGCTCGAACCCACGACCTTGCACTGGCGACGTCAGCCTGCTTTCAAATGGATGATCCCGAGAGGATGGTCGCCACGCGGCTGGTCAACTCCGGAATCCAGGCGAAGTGAACCTCGGCAAGGCGACGTGCTGCAACCACCTGTTCCGCAAGGGCAACGAGACTGGGCGCCACGTCGGGAACATGATCGGCAATCACGATCCGGTGCCGATAGGCGGCGGCCAAACAGCAGGCAACAAGCAGTGAGAAAGCGAAACCGAGACGAAACCATCCCTTCGCTGGACGGTCCTTGTCAGAGAGACCGGGCTCCGGAACTGCCGCATCCTTGCCGGCATGTGTCGTGGTGGGGTCATCCGGGAACACGGCCCCCGAAAATCTTGCCTCGTCACGGAGAATGGCCCGGACCTCATCCGGGAGTTTGAGGCGTCTGTCCGGGTCTGTCATCGGGTTACGAAAACCATCAGATCCGAAATCCGGCCACAGGGTTTCCGTCCATCGGCGGTACAGGCCGTCCCGAATTTGTCTGTGGATTGGCGCGCGTCGAAATAGGACCGAAACACGGGGTCTCCTCGCGACGAAACATCCAGACCGTTGCCGGAAGTCGGTCGTTCAGGGGGTTTCCTGGCCAGGCATGGTCACACGGATATGACGGGCATTGCAACAGACCCGCCCTGTCATCCGTGGCGGGAGAAACGGGACGCCAAATGAATCGAGGTTATCGCCGAAGCGCGATCGCACAAGGCAGCGATGCGGATTCCGGCAAGACTCATGCCGGGCCGGGTTCTCCTGTGGTGACAGTCGAACGGTTTCGGTCGGTCACATGCTATGCGCAACGCCGTCGTCCATACGAGCGCGGGAGGCTTTCGCAGGCTTGTTCGCCCGGCATGCATTTCGGGCCGTCGAATGCATTCAAGTACGCCGACGTCAGGGCTGGATTGCAGCGGGTGGTCCACGTATGATTGCCATGGTCCGGTCAATGCGGAACGGCAGTCTCAGTCAAAGTAGAAAATTCACAGGGTTGCACAGGTTTGGACCGGAACTTTGGTCGAATGTGGGTCTCCGGGGTTTGGGTCCAGCAATGAAACAGTGTGCGAGCATTTCCTTGTGCCGGCATTGGCAAGAACTGTCTGGAGCTCATGAGACAGCGCCATCGCGCTTGGCGGCTGTCAATTGCCCGGGCGGAAACGCGGGATTTGGATTCTGACGTGAGCCCGGAACCGGTTCAAGGGACAGGGCGCGGCGCTGGATTGGTCGGGGACCTGACGGCGGGTGGCGGCTGGACATGACGCGTGCAGGACAGCTGATCCGGTCTCTCCTTTTCAACACAGTTATGTATTTGTGGCTGGTGGTCCTGGGCGTGATTTGCGCAATTCCATCCGCACTCTCGCGGGAGACTGCCTATCGTTGCATCCGCTTTTACTGTTCCAACATCTTCTGGTTGCTGGAAACCCTTTGCGGGTTGGCCGTCGAAGTCCGGGGGCAGATCCCGACAGGTGATGTTGTGGTCGTGTCGAAACACCAGTCATTCCTCGACGTCTTGATCCACTGCCGGTTCCTGGATCGGCCGCAGTTCGTCATGAAGCGGGAACTGGGGTGGATTCCGGTCTTCGGCTTCTACGCGAAACAGATCGGTTGTGCGCCGATCAATCGAGGCGATCGGGCCCGTGCGACGGAACAGCTCGAGCAGGGTGTGACGCGATCGTCGGATGGTGCATCCCAGATGGTCATCTACCCACAGGGGACGAGGGTCCCCCCTGGGCAGAAGCGCCGTTACAAGGGGGGTGCCGGAATCCTCTATGATCGTCACGGAAAGACCTGCGTACTGGCGGCGACCAATGTCGGGCACTTCTGGCCACGCCGGGCCATTCTTCGCAGGCCAGGTACAGCTGTGGTCGAGTATCTTTCGGAATTGCCTCGCGGGCTGTCAAGGCAGGAATTCATGGCCAGGATCGAAACCGAGATCGAGTCGGCATCGGACCGGTTATCCGTCGAAGCCGGCCTTTTTGCCGGCGGATCGGGGCAGCAGGGGCAAAATGAGCAACACGGGTGAGGACGGGTCACCGCCCGAATCACCGGGATTAACGGCCGGATGATGGACCGATCCCGAGATACTTCCGCCGCCGTGAGCGGAGCAATGCGTCCGGTTTCTTTTTCCTGAGTGTGGCGAGGGTCTCGGAGATCCAACTGCCGACACGGTCGATCGTCTCGGTGCGGTTGCGCTGTGCGCCACCAAGTGGTTCTTGGATTACGGCGTCGATGACACCCAGGGCCTCCAGGTCCTGGGCGGTGAGCTTGAGCGCCGCTGCTGCCTGCCGTGTCTTTTCCGGATCCTTCCACAAGATGGATGCGCAGCCTTCCGGCGAGATGACCGAATAGATCGAATGCTCCAGCATCGCCACCCGGTCTGCTGTGGCAATGGCAACGGCGCCACCGGAACCACCTTCCCCGATGATGACCGAGATGATGGGAACGCGGATCCGGAGGCACGATTCCGTTGACCGTGCGATTGCCTCCGACTGTCCCCGTTCCTCGGCGCCCTTGCCGGGATAGGCCCCCGGGGTATCGACAAGTGTGATGACCGGGAGCGAGAACCGGTCCGCAAGCTCCATGAGCCGGACCGCCTTGCGGTATCCTTCCGGTCGCGCCATGCCGAAATTGTGGGTCAGGCGCGAATTCGTGTCATGCCCCTTTTCGTGGCCCAGGATGACGACCGGCTCATCGTCGAATCGGGCCAGACCGCCGACCATGGCTTCGTCTTCGGAATATTTCCGGTCGCCGGCGAGCGCTGTGAATTCATTGAACAGCCGGTCAACATAGTCCCGGCAATGCGGTCGTTCCGGATGCCGAGCTACCTGGCATTTCTGCCAGGGATTCAGCGACGTATAGGTGTCTTTCAGGAGGCGGTTCGCCCGCTCGTCAAGGCGTTCCGCCTCGGTGGACAGATCGAGATCAGGCCCTCCTTGCGTCATGGCCCGAAGTTCTGATGCCTTGGCCTCGATTTCCGCGATCGGTTTTTCGAATTCCAGATAGTGCTGCATGGTTTCTTACAAAAGTTGTATTTCGCAGTTCCGTCAGAACGGCCATGGGTTTTCAACGGGCCGCCGGTTCCAGTCACGAACCTGGCGCTTGCGGCCGCTGCAGGACTATGGCGGCAGAAACTTCCGGACGCAAATCCCCGCCTCACGACGGATTCGCGATAGGCGATCGGGATATTGGCAACGGGACGATCCCGCGCATCAGGCGGGACCAAGAGTCGCGACCTATCGCAACGGACGTTCGGAACCGGAAGCGCACGGAAGGACGACAGTGTCGTGGCCCGGTCTTCCGGAATCAATCCGTCTCGTCAGGGAAGGCTCCGCTCTGACAAGGACCCGCTTACTCCCCTACCGTAATCGAAGGACATCCGCTCCCGTTCCTGGAGGTCCCGAGCCAGGTTCCAGGTGGATCGATTATCCGGGCCACTCCGGGTCCGTTAAACCTGATCACGATGCTCGCAGAGTGTCGGGCCAAATCACCGGCTGGCCAATGGCTCGGACTGGCACGCAGTCGGATTCAGACGGCGTCACCTGTTCGAACGGCGTCTACTATGGCGCGGAACTCGGCGTCGCTCAGGATGTCACGTTTTTCGATTCCCCTCGCCTTGACCTTCGCCAGTGCCGCCGTGGCCTGAGCGTCCGACAGTTCGCCGAGACCGAGCGCGTCCATCTTGTAGGTAACGGAAGCCTTGCCGCTTTTCTTTCCCAGAACGACTTCGCCCGTCCGACCTGTGAGCGCCGGATGCGTGCCGAACATCACCAACGGGTCATGCATGACGTATTGGATGCCGATTCCGCTTTCGCGGATGAAGTTCCCATCGCCCAGGACCGGCTTGTTGCGCGCGATCGGGATGTTGGCCAGTTCGGACAGCAGTTCTCCAAGTTCGGGAAGCTTGTCGAGTCGGTAGCCGGTTTCGTAGCCATAAAGGAGATCGAGACCCAGGATCAGCTCTTCGAGCGCCGCATTGCCGGTCCGTTCGCCCAGGCCGTTTCCGCAACTGTGTACGACTTCGGCACCGGCGGTAACGGCGGCCAATTCGGTGGCTACGCCCATGCCGAAGTCGTTGTGAGTGTGGATCTCGATCGGCAGACCTGTCATGTCCTTGACCCAGCGCACCATGTACTTGATGGCTTCCGGCGTCGCACAGCCCATCGTATCGACAATTCCGATGGCATCTGGGGGTGACTCTGCCATGATTGCAGCACACAGATTGGTCAGATCCTCCGGTCGCGCCCGTGTCGTGTCATAAGGGAAATACACGGCGTACAAGCCTTGATCGCGCGCATAGTTGATGGTGTCGCGGCTTTTCGCGAACACGTCCTTCCAGGTCCAGCCGAATTGTTTTACGAGCTTCGGATATCCGATGGGGACCTCGATAATCACGCCGTGCGCCCCGCACTCCAGTGCCATGTCGATGTCGGCCGCCATGGCGCGTGCAAAGGTGAATATCCGGGATTTCAGCCCAAGTCCGGAAATAACCCGGATGGCTTCTGCGTCCTGCGGCGAAACGGCAGGCATTCCGGCCTCGATCCTGTCGACACCGATCTCGTCCATCTTGGTGGCAATGCGGACTTTGTCGTCGACCGAGAACACCACACCTGGCGTTTGTTCGCCATCCCGCAACGTGGCGTCGTGAATTTCGACTTTCGGAGGCAACGAAAGTTCGTTGCGAACGTCGGGAACAAAATTGTAAGGGCTGACCCACCACTTGCCGTCTTCAAAATGAGTTTCGCGCATCGATTCACCCCCGGGATTGACACTAAACAGGTCGAATGAGGCTACCCATATCTATTTTTCTCCGGCTTTTGAAGAAAAAACCACTTTTTTGCACCGTTCGCGATCCCGATCCGTGTGCCATCCTCCAACCCGCGGACGATGCCCTGGCCTGGACATAGAATTCGGGACAGGGAGACATGGTGCGTCGGTTTACAACGCGAGGATTACCAGCCCGAGTTTGAATGGCGCACCCTGAGTTGCTGAAACCGGTCGAGGGTTTCGACTTCGGTCGGTACCGCACCCAACGAAACGTTCGCCACTCGACTGCCCAGCGCGCCCGTTGCCATGGAAACAGCCAGGATGCAGTTGCACGTCGAACTGACGCACATTCGGTTTTGTTATATCGTCTGGTTTCTCAACCGTAGGTGTGGTTGGGGATTGGATCCGGCCCGAATTCTTCCGCGTTTGGAGCTGACTGCAGGAGAAAGTCATGCAAACAGGTTGCCTTGCAGACGCACGAGTCAGAACGCCCAAATCCGTCAAATCAGCACGGGACGTTCGGGACGCCCCCTTGAGGGGCTTTGGCGTAGGGACCTTGCCCTCGAGCAAGAAACGGGACTTTCGTCCGCCCCAGTGCGACCGAAAAGCTCCGTGCATCTTGTCGGGGATCCAGATCGGGTGCGTTTGACGGACGCCCGCGATGTGCACGGTCCGTCTTCGCCGCTATTCGACGGCAGTAGCGTTGCCCGACATTGGAAGCCTGACACCTTGATGGGGTTGCCGGAGAAGATATCCCCTTCGGCTGCAGGTGAGTTGCACGAATGTAAGCTGTTGGCGAGTTGCATGTCGGACCGTTCGGCCAGACAAACGGATCGGTTCCATGCAGATGGACCCTTGCCCGTGAGCGGTCCGGTGACGAAGCGCCGCTGGCGCTCCCGGTTCCGCCTTCGGCCCGTCTCGGTGTTCGCGTTC
>JAPPHA010000066.1 GCA_028874915.1 Paracoccaceae bacterium | reverse complement strand
AACGGCTTGCGCGCCGTTGACACGAAGACTTCAAAATGAAGATCCGACTAGATGGTTCTTTGGAATAGTCGATTTGGTATGCCTATTTTCTTTTGTGGCTGCGGGTCGCCTCAGGTTGGTATCCGAAGCCAACCGTTCGGATCGAGAAATCATCGGAGTTCCCGCACCGATATGAAGGCACGATTGGTCTCCACTGCCCGACGCAGCTTCTCTTCGAGGATTTCTATCAATGACAGGCGGTTGTGAACGATTTCGTGCAGGTCGAGTCCATGGGCGCATATGATGTTTGTGCGTCGACCGGAGCCGAACGCCTTCAACCCGTCGTCGGAGAAGCCCGAATTGCTGATGAAGAGGCCCCTGGACCAGGTCGCCTTCCCCGAGACTTTGCTGGAGAAGGTCAGAAGGTCCGATTGCCCGGTCAGCCCCGCCTGACATTTGGCTTCGACGAGATAGGTATCCCCGTGCAGTTTGAAGCTTCCATCGATCTGCTCGCCGGTCAGCTTGAAGGGACTGCGCGGCGCCAGCCCGTAGGCGTCGAAAAGCTCTGTGAGAAACCGGTCGTATTCGTAGCCCCTCCGTTGCGGGGGATGTTCATAGAGACCGATGAGTGTCTGCGAGAGCTCCTTTGCCACCTCGTCGGTTGGCTGGAATTCGCCCGGCGACGTGGGATCGTCCCGCCTCGTGTCCGGACGGTGTAGAGTGTCCAAGAAGTCCTGCTCATTCAACTCCGGAATCTTGATGGACAGGCGGAGGTGGATCTCGTTCGGGCGCAAGGTCTCGTCCCGCGTCAGCGGATCGCCCCTCCCCTGCCGCCAGGTCATGGATCGCCTGACGATCGCCAGCATGAGCGGGCCGAACCTGTGACGTCGCTGGTCGAGCATCGCCGAAAGGAGGTGGACGATCGCTGGGCGTTTGCTCCCGCCGACCCAGAAGTCTTGCGACTGCACCGTCGCGGCGGCGAGCGGGAAGGCGGTCCGAGAGTTGCCGCTCCCGGGTAGGAAGTCGCGGAAAAGGTCGGCAAGATCCTCCACGCATTGTGCCTCCGTCAGGTTCAATTCGACCACCACGATCTGGCAATTCGCGCGGCGGACGGACCTTCGACGGCCTGGAGGGAGGCGTCGTCGCTCACCACTCTATCCCCAATCTCGCCTTCGCCTCCGGCGTCTTCGCCCAGGGTTTGCCCGGCATCCTGCGGATAAGTCTTTCGAATATGGCCCTGACGGCGTGACTGGTGGCATCATCGGTCATGCGTTCGGCCGAGTCGGCGGACAACAACGGGCGCAGATCCGTCAAGAGATTGCCCCTCGCGAACTTCGCGAGCATCCGCTGTTCGGCCTGTACGCGTGAGATCTGCACGCCCCCGTCGGCAAGGTATCGTTCGAATAGGTTCACGACTTGGGCGCAATCGAGACCGCCGAAGACCTCAAGCCCATGGGCCAGATCAAACAGGTCTCTGCCCTTGTTCCTTTGGAGGAGCGCGCGCAATTTGGTCGCCAGCATTTCCTCATTGGAGAATGTCGGTATCGTTGATGCGCCCGAGAACCAGGGGTTCTCGACGGAAAATGGTTTCATCACGACCGGGTCGTAGGCGGTGCGTTCACGCGTGTTGATTTCGAGCTTGAGGCGGATGGGGTGTTCGCCGCCATCCTCCGCCGGTACCCGGAAGCGGAGCTTCGGTGCAACTGGGCTCCGCTTGAAGTCCGCGGGACCGAGCCACGGCTCCAGGAGCTCCCGCAACTTATCCAGTATCGGACGGATCGCTCCGGCCGATGTGCGCACGAGGTCGATATCCTCCGAATAGCGGAGTGGCTTCGGGAAGTGCAGTTTGTTCAGTGCGGTTCCGCCCCTGAACCGAAGCTCCAATTCGAGGAACGGATCGCCGAAAATCTCCACTAGGGTGCGCGAGATGATCAGGTCCTGTTCAACCTGCCTCCGCTCGGCCCAAGGCGCCTTCTGGCTCCATTCAACGATGTTCTGGCTCGGGATCATTCATCGACCTCCGGTAGCCGGCGCACCACGACGCGCCATCTCCGGTCCCGCTCGACAGGATCGGGTGCGAAGAGCGGGTTCCTTGCCTCTCCCCTGTCCAACTCGGTCCAGGGCAGCTTGCCCCGCGACATCAGCATGTCGTGCATCCTTTGGGTAATGCTACGCCGGTCGAGAATGTCGAGCATGTAGCCCAATCGCTGAACGACCGGTTTCTCGAACCGAAGGGACAAGAACGCGAGCTGATCGCCGTCGACCCTGGGCCCGAGGTCGGAGAGGACGGTGGCGACGTTGTCGATGCCGGCCGACCCCCTGCCGTAACGTATGAGATCGAACGCGGTCAGCGCGGGGGAGGATACCTTCATCCTTCCGGTATCGGTCTTGGTGTCTTCGATTCCGTCGACGACCGCGGCCATCTCCTTTCTGTAGTAGAAGACGATGAGGTTGCGCCCCGCCCGAATCCTGGGCATGCGTTTGCCAGTTACGACCTGAAATTCCATTACGGCTTGATGGGTCGCACCATGCAACTCCGCGGCCTTCAGGAGGCCAACGTAATAGGGTTGCCGCTCTTGCCGCATGAGTGCGTCCACGTACCAGGATGGCGGCGGTGCCCCCCAGGAGGCGAATTGCGGGGGGACGGCAACATAGAAACCTTTGCGCGGACTGATCAGCTTGCCACGTTTCTGAAGGCGCTGAGCGGCATCCAGGAACGCGCCACGGTTGGTGCCGAGGGCGACCACGGCATCCTCCGCGTTGAAGACGATCCGGCCCTTCGACTGGAGTTCCGTGACGTATTCGGTGAGAGACGCACGCTTGTCCAGAATCATGTATGTAAATCCTTAGTTTGTGCGGACTAACCTACATGACTTTTGCATAATTAGCAAGTCATGCTGTGCAAACTGCATTTTTCGCGGAATTCAGGACATGTATTTCTAATCACCCATCTCGACCACAAACGTGCCTAAATGGAGTAATGGGCTCGGAGTTGCAAATTTGGCCACGAAATCGAACACAAGGCCGACATCCGATACCGCCAAACAGGACGACTATCATGTAACAGAATTCTGAACGTCAGTAACGCCGGTCAATTTGAAAATGCAAGGGTGTCACTTTCTAAGGCGGGAGGCCCGAGTTCCAGTAGATGATGATGGCCGCAAGGAGATTGAGCTCTACCGCCCGGCAATCCAGAAATGCCGGGCCTCCGATGTCCAGTCGTGGTGCGGTTGACTCGGAGAGTTCCGCACCACTTAATTTTCCGCCTTTCCCGCACCTGCGATCATCTCGGGCCAGAGGGCATCGAGCGGGAAGGTGATGGCATCGAAAGGAAGAAGCGAGACTAGTACTACAGTTGCATATTTTTCGGCGTTGTGACTCACGCGTTCCGTCATCGAC
>JAPPHA010000098.1 GCA_028874915.1 Paracoccaceae bacterium | reverse complement strand
GCCTGCCCCGACACGGTTTGCCACAGGGTCGCGCAGTCTTCCGTGTCGAGCGGATGCAACCGGATCACACGGAACAGTTCGTAGAGGGCTTTCTTCGGGTCGTTCATTTGGTCGAACCGGCTGGTCGCGCTCGCCAGCAGAACGATCCGCCGTTCGGTCTGCAGCGCCTTCCGCAGCCGCCAGCCCGCATCGTCGTCGCCCATGTCCCTGAACATCATGTTCAGGTTCTCGACGATCAGCACGAGCCGCTTCTCCTCCCGGTCGGCAAAGTCCTGCAGCACCCCGAGGCACCGGGCCTCCAGAGTCCGGTCGTCCTGGATGGCGCGTAGCTCCCCGAAGGTGAGGTGCAGATCGACGCCGCCTTTCCCGGCCGGCGCTTGATCCGCCAGGCGGGAGAGGCATTCGAGCCAGAACTCGCCGGCGGTCGAGACCTCGTAGCTTTCCTCCGCGAATACGATGGGAAAGAAGCGCGCCGAGAGATCGGCATCGCGAATGACCTCCGCCGCCACTCGCAGCAGCAGGCTCGTCTTCCCACTGCCGCGCGGCCCGATCACGATCTGATGGGTGTTCGCGCTGCCCGAGCATTCGCGCAGCGCCTCGATCAGGGATTCGTGCTCGGCCGTCCGGACGCAAAAGATCGCGACCAGCTCGTCGACCGAGAGGAAGCCCGGATTGTATTTTCTGCCGGTCACAACCATCGGCCCGGCTCCCGTTCTCAGCGCTGCCGGTCGAACACGGGCACGAACCGTTGCCCATAACGCCTGCGCCACCAGTCCTCCAGAAGCCCGGAAACGAACCGATACCCGCCGTTCCTGGGTTCAAGGTAGCCGTCGTGTTGCAACACGTGCAGTACATGATCGACTGCGGGAGCGCCGTCTCCGTCCTGTGCGTCACGCGCCGAGAACCAATTGCGATACCGTTCGACCGTTTCAGTGCCAATATCACCGTCGACTGCCGTTGCCGTCAGGACCTCCAGCGCTACCGTGTACTCCGCTCTCCCGAGGACCATATCCAGCCGGCCCTCGTAATGCTGCATATCGACCTGCCCGCGCACACCCTGCATCTCCCGCACATAGACCCACTCGACATCGTCCAGCGAGGCATCTCTCCGCCCGGCGCGTCGCAGATGATCGTGCATCCTGTCGAAAAACATCTGGACGTGGTGCGGGATGCAGCATCGCAGCCGGCGGCACATGTCCCGACTGGCTTCCGGCGCAAGACCAACCTCATAGGATCTGGCGAGTGCCTCCAGGCAGGAAACGGCAGTATCCTCGCTCCACGGTTTCAGATCGTAGGGGGAGAAGATGTTTACCTGCGCGCTGAGCCCCGCCTCCTCTAGCAGCGGCTCGAGGCTCACGCTGCCCGACAGGATCATCGTGACCCGACCTCGATGCGACTGCCCCACCTTTCGCAACCAACTCAGGAACGCGTCCGCTTTCCACTTCCCCTCCGGCGTCATGCGCCCCTTTTCGTCCTTGAGCAGCCGGTTTACGAGTATCGGCAACTCGTCAATTGCGAGCACGACAGGCTGGCCGCTTTCCGCCAGGGCGGCAAAGATCGCGTCCCCTCTTTGCGGCCAACTGCCCGCATCGATCCCGGCGCGCAGTTTCACCTTCAGATCCGCAACTGATAGTTCCTCGATCCGGCCGCCGGCACTCCTCACCAGGTTGGCGAAGCCGGTCATGATCCGGTCCCACGCCGCGCGCACGGGCTTTGCCTGAACCCCGATTTCGGCAATCGCATCGGCCGGATCGGTAGCCGCCTCCAGATCGACGAAGACGACCTCGAAATCTCCCGTTTCGGCCAACCTGCGCTGCAGCTCCCGAACGAGGCTCGTCTTGCCCATCCGCCGCTGTGCGGTCAGCAGGGTATGGGTTCCCTCCCGCACGCGTTCTTCGAGCGCTTCAAGCTCGGCCTTGCGGTCGAAGAAGTTCTCTCCGTCGACCCAGTTGCTCCCGCCTTTTCGGATCATGCCCATCTCCCAACGATTTTGTTGCCAACAATATTGTTGGCAACAAAATCGTTGTCAAGAGTATTCGGAAAAATCCCTCCGAATTTCGCCCTCGACCATTCGTCACCAGCCAAAAACTTGTGATCCAGTCCCACCGGCTGATCACTACCGCCCTATGCGGATTCCAGATTTTCCCGATTCCGAATCCTTCATGCGGCGATTCCGAACGACGGCTCGGCGAACGAGACGCGTCAAGATCGAGACATTGAAGTCCTGTTCGAGATGGTTGCGGACAACGACTCGCCCGAACAAATCGGAGTCCGACAAGTTCATCTCGTGGCTGTCGTTGCCATCAAAGCGTCCAAAATGGACTGCGTCGGATGCGGCTACGAGAGTCAATTGAACCTTACGAATCCAGCGTCCTCAGTGTCCCTGACGATCAAGTCAACCGTTGTGACGGTGACGGGCTGTTCGTTATCAGTTTGGGATCTGGAAGCGGGTTCTCGTAACAAGGGGCAGCGTTCGCTTCAATTCGTTCTCGAATGCACTGGCCATGCAGTTGATTTCGGCAGTATGCAAGCCAGTCGCCTTTCTTGACGCCCGAACGAACTCGCACCAGCGCAAGCGCGAATGACCGGCGTCGCGAGATCAGTTGGCCAGGATCGAGCAGTCGAGGAACACAATCTTCAATGCCAAAAAAGAACAAACCACGTTCGTTCGCCGCGTCGCCTTGATCTTCCGTGCAAGATCCTGCGGAACTTGACGAAGGTCCGTATAGCGATGGTTCCCCGCAGGATTTTCCAGACTCGGAGCCTTGATTCGCACGTCAGCGAGACGTCTCTCCCGACGTCGAATTCCTTCCGCTTTCAGTTGCATTCGCGGAAACTACGGCACCGAATCCCCTTCGTGACGGCGGTTGCAAGCGAAAAAAGAGACGCTATACAACGGCTTCAGCGCCGGAGGCACATGGGGTGTGACCCACCAATCTGCCAAATCCTCCTTGTGGAGGAATTTGTTCAGCGTCTCCTTTCCCTCCAATTCTGTAACATTTACAGCAGGTTATGGCGGCCGGCAACGGCCAATCCGTCCCGGCCGAAATGTCCCCAGTTCGGAGATTCCGAAGACCTCAGTTGCAATTCCGGAGATTTCCATGCACGGACGCCGACCGCGAACGCAGGGCCCGCACATGCACGGATAGCGGTCGGTTCCTGTCACCGCCACAGGCTTGGCGGCATGGCTGCATAACTGAACACATGTATATGCCACACAGGTTTCGGAAACGATTTTCGAATGTCTCCTGCCATTACATAGACCAGGAGACCGACTATGCATGATCCCCGTGAAGAGCCGGACCCCGGCGGCGGCCCCGTCCCGTCATGGCCACCGACAGTAAGTGGGCGCGCATCCGCGAACGCGCCGATGCGGCCGGCATGTCCATCTCCCGCTTCATCTGCCTGCGTTCGGCCGGCCCCGACCGAAGGATTCCCCCGGCCCCTCCCCTCGAGTCCGTCGCCGGCCGGCTTGAACGGATCGAGACCGCCGTCCTGACGCTCGCGGAAGTCGAGCGCCGGAGGCTCTTGCCAAACGCGGTGAAAGCGACGGATGGGAGGCGGCCCTCAAGCGGGTCGGCTTTCGCCTCCGGACCGAACGGACGGCCGTCGGCGATCCCGCCCCGGGAGACCCGGCTTGAGCCGGTCCAGGCGCTGCAGGCTCTACTGCGATCCCGTCGACTGGGCCGACATCACCGACCGTGCCCGCACGGCCGGCATGAACACCTCGGCCTTCGTCGTAGCCTGCGCACTCCAAGACGATCCGCCGGACCCACCCGCCGACACGGTGCTCGCACTGACGGCCGAGGAGCAGCGGACACTTCATGACCGGATCGAACTCCTCGACCGGTGCAGCTGGGCACTCCACGAGCCGCTCCCGGAACTTGGCATGTCGATGTTCGGGGCGCTGGCCTTCCTCTGCCGGATCCACGGCGACGGGGAGGATCCGGAATGACTCGGCGGCGGTCCGATCCCCCGAAAGTCCGCGCCATCTCCTGCCCGGATTCCGACTGGGATCGGGTGCGCAAACGCGCCGAGGCGGCCGGGATGTCGATGTCGCGCTACGTCGTCGAGAAGGCGCTGACGGTCGAACTGGTGACGGACCAGGATGGCCGGTCCCGGTTTCCGCCGCGCCTTGTGCTCACCGAAGAAGACCAGATCGCGATCAGGGACGGGGTCGCCCGGATCACCGAACGGATGGCGGACCCCGACGACCTCACCGACCTCGGCCGGCTGCGGAAGCGGGTCGGATTCCTCCTCATGGCGACGATGCTCGCCATGGTGCGGGACCGGCGGATCCGGGAGATGACGCGGATCCTCGCGGAGCTGTTCGGACCGGAGGAGGGTGGACGGATCGCCGAACGGTTCCTGGCCCCGGCCCGCCGGCAGGGATGGCTCGACTGAGGCGCTACCATTCCATGCCGAAGCCCCGGTCGCGGCTCCGTTCCCGATCGCGGTGAATCTCCCACTGCCATGCGATACGGCAGGCCTTGACCGCCTTTGAAAGGCTGAGAGGCCCGGTTCAAGCGGTCCTGCCATGATGTTCCCGCCGGGCATTCAGCACGGAATCCCGGACCGGAAACGGTTCGGATTCCGACCGCTCCTCCAGCATGGCGCCAACGCCGCGCAACCAGCGGCCGATCCGGTTATGCCAGGTCCGACCGGGTTCGGCTGCGAAAAGGTTCGGGTCACGGTCTACCCGTTTCTGCCGGTTGCTCGGCCCCGATATGTCCGACCGACAAAGGGCATCCCCTTGCCCGTCTTCCGCCCAAACGGTACCTAACTGTCAAGCCATCTGCATGTGAGGCAAACTGCAATGAAGGCCGTCGACACCGACATCCGCGCAGCTCTCGGCAAGCTGCCGGCCCTCCCCATCGACGTTTCCACTTGGCACGTCGAAACCGGAACGGATTCCGCCGACAAACCCGCAGTCTGGATATGGGCTGTGCTTCCCGACGATGAAACCGACGTCGAAACCGACTTCGATAACCTGATTGCCGTCAGAGATCTCGTCCTTTCCCATGTACGCGAGCACAACGAATTTCCACTCAACGTCTATGTAAGCTTCAGAACCGTCGGCGAGATGGTTGATCTCGAATGAGCCTGCATGCCGACCTGCTCGAACAGGCCCGCCATCTCGCCACAAAGGATCCGCGCCGCCCCACTCAGGCAAGCCTGCGCCGTTCCATTTCCGCTTCATATTACGCTCTGTTTCACTGTCTCGTGGACGATGTCACCCGAACCCTCATGTCGCGCCGTGACCGCGATCCCCTTCGCCAGTCAATTTCCCGCGCCTTCCGCCACTCCGACATGCGAACACTTTCCGAAACCATTGCCCGTGGCAACGCCCCTCGCAAACTCGCCGACGCCTTCTCTCCAGGCCCTGTCGATCCCACCCTCAAATCCATCGCCCAGGGATTCTGGGACCTTCAGGAAGCTCGCCATCAGGCTGACTACAATACATACCGGTCCTTCTCTCGCCGCGAAGCGCTCTACAACTACCAACTCGCGAAACGCGCCATTGAAAATTGGGAACAAATCGGCACTACCCCTCAAGCTGACGCGTATCGGGTCGGCCTTCTTATCATCCGACTCATCCAGGGCTCCTGAATGCGGCAACAGGGGTTTTTGCCGAGTATCCTGGACGCTCCCTGTGGCAGTGTTCGTCATTGACACGGGTCATCGTCAACGGGCTCTTGACACCGAACCAGTCGCAGATGCTGGCCACCGAACCCGCATTCCGCACCTGCTTTGGTCCCAGCGAAAAAGACCGGATCGCGATCCGGAATGGCGGATCCCGACGACCTCACCGACCTCGGCTGGCTCCGGAAGCGGGTGGGCTTCCTCCTCATGGCGACGATGCTCGCCATGGTGCGGGACCGTCGGATCCGCGAGATGACGCGGATCCTCGCGGAGCAGTTCGGACCGGAGGAGGGCGGACGGATCGCCGAACGGTTCCTGACCCGGGCCCGCCAGCAGGGGTGGCTCGACTAAGGCGCTACCATTCCATGCCGAAGCCCCGGTCCCAGCTCTTCGCCATTTGACGGGCGATCTCCCGCTGCCGCTCCCGTGACTTGCGGGCTTCGACGACTTTCCAGGAGAGTGAATCCCGATCCAGTTGGTCCGCCAGCAATGACCGGTGGTCTTGCAGCCGGGACCTGAGCCCCGGGTCCCGGTCGAAGAACGCCGTGGCGTTCCTGTCCTTCGTCAGCAGGGCATCGGCCGGTCGCAGCCAGATTTCCGCGTGGAACCGCCAGTTCGGGTAGGCGTCCGCCTCGACGAATTCCGGGCCGCGGCCGCCGCGTTCCTGCTGCCATTTGGCCGCACTGCGCTCGGCCTCGCGCAGGGTGTCCCGCATTCGGCGCATCCATTCGCGTTCCCAAATCTCCTTGTGGATGAACGACCGGGTCGCGTCGGTCTGCGTCCGGAGCCCCGCCATCCGGTCGCAGAGGTCCTCGTAGCCGGGAACGCAGAAGCGGTGTCCACCGACTTTGGCGGCCCGGTCGGTGAAGGCCTCCCAGTCTCGGAGGAACGCAGGCGGGAGATCGTCATGGTCGGCGGCCTTCCGGTCCGGTCGAGACCGGCCTCGAACGCCGCCCGGGTTTCGGGATGAATGCGTTCCGCGTTCCGTCCCTCGAGAAGCGCGTTCCCTGCCTTGACGGCCCGGTCGACCCGGCGGGTCCACGCGGTATACCGTCGGCCGGATTCGCGGAAGGGCGATTCGGCGCGACTATCCGTAGATTTCGGCCTGATCCATGATGACAGACAGGATCGGTGCCGAACGATCGGCGGCGACAGGCGTTTCGTGCAATGATGACAGCCTGTCCTGAACGTCACGTCTCGTGACTTCGGCAATCTGCCGACCCTTGAACCACGGCAGGATTTGCTTCCGGTAATATCCCCGGTTGACCTTCAGAGTCCCGGGTTTCCAGTTTCGGACGTAGCGGTGGAACACTTGCCTAGCGACAGCTTCGAACACGGTTTCTTCTGGCAAGCCGACTGACGGCTGACCATTCCAAACTGCAGCAAGAACGACAGTTGCTCGTTCGTACGCCTCTGCGAATCTCATCTCATTTGGATCACCGATGATTTTCCAAAACCGTTTCCCATCAATCTGAGTGTGGATAAAGAACCGTTTGCGGCCTGAGGGGAGAACCCGGACACCAAATCCTTTCGGGGTTGTCTCACGAATGTCCCTTGCCGATTCTCCGGGTTTGAGGGCCTTGATTCTCGAGTCGGTGAGGCGTATTGATGACATCGTTTTTCTCCTGCATTCAGTTGCAGGCGCGGCGAAATCGGATCGAAATCTGGCCCGCATCGGCGAATTATAGGAGAAAAAAGATCGCTAAAACAGAGCTTTAGCACCAAAGGTGCGTGTTGGGGTGTGGCCAAGTGGTAAGGCAACGGTTTTTGGTATCGTCAATCGTAGGTTCGAATCCTACCACCCCAGCCAAGCTCCCATGTTCCCAATCCAACCGAGTCCCGGAGAGGTAAAAGCGCATCCAACGTCTGAATCCGTGTCGGTCGCGGCACCAGGGCCAAACGACCGGGTTGGCGAGCGAATCAGGATCGGTCCTGACCGGGGATCCAGTCAGTGCCGGCGAGGGGGACTCGCGCCATCGCCGCTGCCTCGACGCTGGTGGCGCAAAGATCTTCCGGTTCCAGATTGTGAAGCTGATTGTGGCCGCAAGCCCGGGCGATGGTTTGCGCTTCGAGCGTCATCACCTTGAGCAGGTTGCGTACTCGCCGGCCGCCTTCGATCGGGTCGAGCCGGGCGGCAAGGTCCGGATCCTGCGTCGTGATTCCGGCCGGATCCCGCCCTTCGTGCCAGTCCTCATAGCGGCCAGCGGAACTCCCGAGGTTCCGGTATTCCGAATCCCACTTCGGATGGTTGTCTCCGAGCGCGATCAAAGCCGCCGTTCCGATCGAGACCGCGTCGGCGCCAAGTGCCAGGATCTTGGCGACATCCGCGCCGTTGCGGACGCCGCCGGACACAACCAATTGAATTTCTCGATGCACGCCCAGATCCTCAAGGGCCTGAACGGCTGGCCGGATGCAGGCCAGCGTCGGGATCCCGACATGCTCGATGAACACCTCCTGGGTGGCGGCCGTGCCCCCTTCCATGCCGTCGATCACCACGACGTCCGCCCCGGCCTTCACAGCCAGCGCCACGTCGTAGTAGGGCCGTGTGGCCCCGACCTTGACGAAGATCGGTTTTTCCCAGCCCGTGATCTCGCGCAACTCCATGATCTTGATTTCCATGTCGTCCGGACCGGTCCAGTCGGGGTGACGGCAGGCCGAACGCTGATCGATTCCCGTCGGCAGCGTTCGCATCTCCGCCACACGGTCGGAAATCTTCTGGCCGAGCAGCATGCCCCCACCGCCCGGCTTGGCCCCTTGGCCAACGACAATTTCGACGGCATCCGCCTTGCGAAGATCGTCCGGGTTCATTCCGTATCGGGACGGCAGAAGCTGATAGACGAGCTGGGATGAGTGAATCCGTTCTTCAGGCGTCATGCCGCCGTCGCCGGTGGTGGTCGAGGTACCAGCGGCCGAAGCACCGCGGCCGAGGGCTTCCTTGGCTGGACCCGAGAGCGCGCCGAAGCTCATCCCGGCAATGGTAATCGGGATCTCGAGTTCAATCGGTCTGGACGCGAAACGCGTACCGAGCGTCACCGCGGTCCCACAGGACTCCCGGTAGCCTTCCAGCGGATATCGGGAGATTGAGGCCCCGAGAAACAGGAGATCGTCGAAAAGCGAACGGCGACCGGCGCCACCACCCCGAATCTTGTAGATTCCGGTTTCGGCGGCCCGTCGGATCTCCTGCTGCCAGCGGGGAACACCGGCTTCGGTTCCATTGCGTTCCGCCATTGATATCATCCCTGTCGCTGATCGGTCATCGGTCATCGGACGTCCTCAGTCGGCATGCGCAATACGACCGGTGCACGCACTCAAAGGCCTCAATAGGCACCCGCATTGTCGACATCGAAGTTGTAGAGCTTGCGGGCCGAACCGTAGCGGCGAAAATCCTCGGGCCGCGCATCAAGCCCGGCCTGCTCCAGGCGCTCAGCGAGAAGAGCCCGATGCTCCGGCCTGACCGGTTTGACGATGCAGTCGGCACCGAGGCTTCGGACCGAGCCTCGCACGAATATCTGCGCCTCATAGATCGAATCCCCAAGCGCGTCGCCGGCATCGCCGGCAATGACGAGGGTGCCGGCCTGGGCCATGAACGCCGACATGTGGCCGACATTTCCATGAACCACAATGTCAATTCCCTTCATGGAGATTCCGCATCTCGATGCCGCATTGCCCTTGATAACCAGGAGCCCGCCATGCCCCGTGGCGCCGGCGGACTGGCTGGCATCGCCCTCAACAACAACCTTTCCGGACATCATATTCTCGGCCACCCCGGGCCCCACAGAGCCGGTGATCCTGATCGTCGCAAGCTGGTTCATACCGGCACAGTAATATCCGGTCGAACCACGGACAGTGACTTCGACCGGAGCGCTCAGCCCGACGGCCACCGCGTGGCTGCCACGCGGGTTGACCACATCCCAATGCCTGCGATTGGTGCCGGGGTCGAGCGACTGGAGTGTCCGGTTGAGGTGGCGCAGCCCCATGGCCGCGAGATCAATCGTCTCCATGTCAATGGGTCCAGAAATACACTTCGGCCGGTTCCGGTTCCCAGACCCGGGCCCGGTCGATTCCGGGAAGATCCACGAGCGCCCGGTATTCCGAACCGAAGGCCACATAGGCATCGGTTTCCGCCAGAACTGCGGGTTTGCAGGCGATCGGATCCCGAAGAACGCCGAAACCGTCACGGGTACCAACGACAAATGTGTAGAATCCGTCGAGGTCTTCGATGCTGGTCTCCAGGGCTTCCCCGAGGCTGGCGCCCCTGTCCATCCGCCACGTGAGATAGGCAGCGCCAACTTCCGTGTCGTTTTCGCTCTCGAACGTCATTCCCTCCCGTCGAAGGCGCCGGCGCAGCCGGTTGTGGTTCGACAGCGACCCGTTGTGCACCAGGCATTGGTCCGATCCCGTGGAATAAGGGTGCGCCCCTTCCGTCGTCACTGCGGACTCTGTGGCCATCCGTGTGTGGCCGATGCCGTGGCTCCCGGCCATCGTCGGCAGGCCGAAGCGGTCCGCGACCGTTCCGGGAAGCCCGACCTCCTTGTAGATTTCGATCGCCGCCCCATCACTCATGATGTGGATTCCGGGCCGAAGCTCCGGCAACCGGTCGCGGGCCATCCGAACCTGTCCTGCCGGTACAGACAGCACTGCATGCGTGTCGTTCCGGCACAGACTGACTCCGACCCTCGTGGCCGGTCCGTTGTCCCCGGCAACGTCCGCCGCCCGATCTTCGGCCAGAGCTCGATCCAGATCTTCGGCGAGGCCGGCAAAGTCCGAATTCGGCGCCACCGACTGTACTGTCAGCTTGGCCCTCCCCTCTTCCGACTCTCCATAGATCGCCACGCCGGCACTGTCAGGACCACGATCACTCATAGTGACGAGCATTCCGGTCAGCAAAGTACCGAGTCGAGACTCGAGTGACCGGTCCTTCAGGAAGAGACCCACGATTCCACACATCTCCGGCCATCCTCCCTTTCCGGATCCTGTCCGCAAGCGCCGATTATGAAATTCAACCGGCAAAACTCAACCCTTGTGGCGTACCTCCACGTCGACGACATCACCCATTCTGTTCGAATCTGGTGTCGATCCCGGACGACCTGGCGAGCTTCGTCCACCGTGCAGGTCCGGCGACGACGGCCCCCGATGAGCCCACCAACCTCCCTCTGGCAAACCGCCTGATTCCGGTAGGCTCGGGCCACGGTCACCAGGAATTCAGAGCGATGTCCAATAACCGGTGACCCATAGGCATTTTTTCGGGTGGGCCTGTCAGCCATCGCGACCGGTCGGTTTCGTCATCGCCGGGGCTCGAAAACCATTACGATCCGGTAGTCCGTCTGGGTGAATTCCGCCCCTGCAACACAGCCGGATGCTGCACTTCCGCCGTCGAGATTGATCCGTCCGTCGCGCAGACGGTGCAAAGACGCAATTGCGTCTGCGGATCCTGTCGGCGGCGTCCACCGAACCGGAGTGTGACCATGCACGACGACAAGGCCCGGAACCGGTTCCCGACTGTTGAGAAAGGGTTCACGTATCCACGCCCAGTGATTGTCGTCGAGTCGATTCCAGGGTTCGGCCAGGAAGACGGCAGGCTTGGCCTCCGGGTCGACTCCGGCATGAACGAAGAGCAGCCGCCCCTCCTGATAGTGCGAACGGAGATTCTTCAGATACGCCAGACGTCGTTCACCCAATCCCGCAGCGAGTTGGCTCACGAACTCTCGATTCGCCATGTCGAGATCCAAGCCGAACACGAGTGTCGGATTGACCGGCGGGGGGCAGCCGAGTTCCGCCACGACGCCGGAGCCGCCATTGAAAAGCCACAGCCAGGGGTCCCCGCCCGGTTGTTCCTCGAGCGTGAGCCTCATCATCTGTTCGTGATTGCCCATCAGTGGAACGACCTCGTCGAATCCGAGGGCGGCGGGATTGTCGACGGCTTCGATGACGGCATCTATGGCCCCAAGACTGTCGGGGCCCCGGTCGTTGAGGTCCCCGAGCACGACAAGGACGTTTCGGTCGTGAGCCCCACAATCCATCGCGAATCGATCAAGCAGTGCATGCAGTGCCGCCGACTGTCCGTGAACGTCGCCGATAGCGCAGAGACGCGTCCCGACCGGAAGTCCAGTCTTCAACGCACAGGGTGCTGCGGTGACAAGGACGGGTTCACTCATGGAGCATCCGTTCATCGGTCAGCAATCGGCGACCACACGCCTTTCCGTTCTGGTCCCTTGCCAGCATCGCAGGTGCCGGGCAAGGCCGAACCCGGTTCATCCCGAATCGGGATTCACGGCTGATCTTGCCGGCGCCCGAAATCGACGTGTGGACTCCGCGATCAGCCGATGATTAAGTCGGCGACGATGCGTGATGTCCCCATCGATGGCCGTACGAAATGGGTGCCGCCGTCGGTCGCCGGCATCCAGTTTGGCACCTTTGAACGTTCGACGCTCACCCGACGGCCGGGCTCCGACAGGACCGGGCTGGTTTTGTACCCGAATGGACCCGGGCTTCGTCCATGACCGGACGCGGTTGTCGAAGGCGTCTCTTCCGCGGCGTCAACAGCCGGCACCCGCGCTGGCCGCGGAGATGAACCGGCCGGAAATCCTCTCGCGACTGGACAGCCTGTCCGATGAACGACGGTGGATCGTCGCAATCGCCGGACCGCCGGGTGCCGGAAAATCCGCATTCGCCGATGACGCCGCCGAATTCCTCAATCGATCCAGCACCGCACGAGCCCAAGTGTTGCCAATGGACGGATTCCATTTCGACGACGAACTGCTGACGACGATGGGTCGGCTGCCTCGGAAAGGCGCCCCCGACACGTTCGACATTGACGGGCTGAGCCACGTTCTCATGCGGTTGTCAGGAGTTCCGGCACGCGACGTCGTGGTTCCGGTCTTCGACCGTCGCCTGGAAATCGCCCGGGCCGGCGCCAGGGTCATACGTGCCACGACATCCGTCGTCCTCGTCGAGGGCAACTACCTGCTTTGCCGTGACGCTCCCTGGTCGGTCCTGCACCGGTTCTTTGACCTGACGATCATGATTGAGGTTCAAGACCCGGAACTCCGACGCCGCCTCCGCGACCGCTGGTTCGGATACGGGCAGGATGCAGACGAGATTCGCCGGAAACTTGACGAGAATGACATCCCGAATGCCCGCCACGTGAAACGAACCAGCGTCAAGGCCGACCTGATCTATCGCCAGTAATTCCACCCGCGTCACCTGGGTAATCCCGGACGTGACCGTCTCGGGCGGCGTCATCCCGAACCGGGCCAGTAGCCGCGCTGTTCATAAACGGCCTTCAACCGTTCCGCTTCGTCGGTCATGATTCCGTCGACACCGATGTCAAGCAATCGGTGCATGTCCTTGTCGTCATTGATCGTCCAGACATGAACAGGGAGCCGGCGGGACCGGGCGGCGCGCATCAACCATCGGTCCACGACCGGAAGTCCGTAATCACGGGGCGGCACCTGGACGCAGAAGGCGTCAAACCCGCCGACCGGCAGACCTAGGCTGGCGAGACGCAGTCGGACGACCTCGGTTGGCCCCATCGAGGTGCACAGCCTGTCGCCTGCGGCCTTCCGGATACGGGCCAGGCGGCGCCCCGAGAATGAACCGACGCAGACCCGGTCCCAGGCATCCATCCGTTCGAGAACGTCAAGCAGCGGCGCAATCGCGGAGTCGGCCTTTGGATCGATGTTCACCCGAAGGTCGACCCAGGTTGTCAGCAACTCTTCCAGGAGAGGGATCGGTTCCGTCCCGCCTACCCGACCGGCTTCCCCGGTCCCTCCGACCCGTGCGCGCCGAATGTCCGACCAGTTCAACTCCGAGACCGCTCCCTTGCGGTCGGTGACGCGATCCAGCAGGTCGTCGTGGAACGCCACCAGCACGCCATCGCGAGTCGCATGCACGTCGGTTTCGACGTAGGGGTACCCAAGTTCAACCGCTGCGGCAAAAGCGGCCATGGTGTTTTCCGGATGCCGCGCGGAGAATCCGCGATGCGCAATCGCCGCTGGATGCGGCCATCCGGGATGCCGAAAATAGGGATGCAGCGGCCGTTTCACAGAGATTCTGCCTCGCGGCGTAGGAAAATATAGGAGACCAGCTCTCCCGATCCGGGCAGCCACATTCGTTCGGCACCGATGACCCTGTTCCGTTCCCCCGAATTCCATCCTCCCGGGCCGAGCGACCGGATTGCCAAAACCGGCAACCGGTGCGACATGTCACAGGCCTGAATTTCACGGGAGGTCTCCATGTCGTCAGTCTTTCCCCGACATTGTCATCAGCATCTTCCAACTGCCATCCGAGGGGAGGGATGTTATATCTTCGATACGACCGGCAAGCGATATCTCGACGGATCGGGCGGTGCGGCGGTATCCTGTCTCGGTCATGATGCATCGCCGGTAAGGGATGCGATGCGAGCCCAGATTGATCGTCTCTCGTTCGCCCACACGGCCTTCATGACGTCCGAACCCGCGGAGGCGCTTGCCGAACTCCTGGCCCGGAACGCGCCCGGGCGGCTGTCCCGTGTCTACCTCGTCTCCGGTGGTTCGGAAGCCATCGAGGCGTCAATCAAGCTCGCCCGGCAATATTTTCTCGAGCGGGGCGAGCCGTCGCGGCACCGGATCATCGGTCGGCGGCAAAGCTATCACGGGAGCACGATCGGTGCTCTATCTGCCGGCGGCAGTCTCCTGAGGCGTGCCCGCTACGGACCGCTCCTGACCGACAGTTCCCACATCTCACCCTGCTATGCCTATCGCGGAAAAAGGGACAACGAGAGCGACAGCGCTTACGGACGACGCGTTGCCGACGAACTGGAAACGGAACTTTGCCGGATCGGGCCCGAGACCGTCATGGCCTTCGTTGCCGAGCCCGTCGTCGGCGCCACTCTCGGTGCCGTGCCGCCGGTTTCCGGTTACTGGCGCCGAGTCCGTGACATCTGCGATCGCCACGGAATCCTGCTGATTCTTGACGAGGTCATGTGCGGCATGGGCAGGACGGGGTCCCTTTTCGCCTGCGAACAGGACGGGATCGCACCCGACATCGTCGCCGTCGCCAAAGGGCTGGGCGCCGGTTATCAGCCCTTGGGCGCCATGCTCTGTTCCGAAGACATCTACGGGGCGATAGCCTCGGGGTCGGGAGCGTTCGAGCACGGTCACACCTGTCTTGGGCACCCCGTCGCTGCCGCCGCTGGACACGCGGTCCTGACGATGATCATCGAGGACGATCTTCCCGACCGCGTCATGACAGCCGGCAGGTCTCTGCAGTCCGCCCTTGCAGACAGTTTCGGCAAGCATCCCCATGTTGGAGACATCCGCGGCCGCGGACTCTTGAGGGCACTGGAGCTCGTCAGCGACCGGCAGACCAAGACTCCTTTCGATCCCAACCGGAAGCTGGCTCCGGCCATACGAAAGGCTGCCCTCGATGCCGGGTTGATCTGCTATCCGATTTCAGGGACTGTCGACGGCGTCCGCGGCGAACACATCCTTCTCGCCCCGCCCTACATCATCACCGATGCTCAGGTCGATGAATTGGTCGGAAAGCTCGACCAGGCCCTCTCGAGTGTTCTCTGACATACCGGCTACGGCGTTCCTTTCACGCCTGATCAACCCTTCCGAAACGGTGTGAAGCCATCGAGGATGCCCATCTCGTCGCTCACCGCTTTCTGTTCGTGGTCAAGGAATTCCGAAACCGCCCGTCTGAGCCCGTCATGGGCGATCCAGTGAGCACTGCATGTGCGAACCGGAAGATAGCCGCGCTGGAGCTTGTGCGGACCCTGGGCACCGGCTTCGACTCGGGAAATCCGGTTCTCGATCGCATGCTCGATCGCCTGATAGTAGCACGCTTCGAAATGGAGGTTCCGCAACCGGGCCGAGCATCCCCAGTTCCGGCCATAGAGGGCTTCCGTCCCGGCCAGATTGAGCGCCCCGGCAACCCACTGGCCCTGCCATTCTGCCATGACCAGAACGACCCGGTCTGCCATCCGCTCATGCAGCATTGTGAAGAACGGCTCCTTCAGATAGTCCCAGCCCCACTTCCTGTCCGTGGTGTTGCGGTAGAACGCATAGAACGCCTCCCAATGTTCCGGTGTGAGAGCGTCACCGGTGAAGCGATGCATCGAGATACCTGCTTCGGTGATGGAACGCCGCTCTTTCCGGATCGTCTTGCGCTTGCGTGACGAGAGCGCGGCGAGAAAGTCGTCAAAAGTCTCGTACCCCCGGTTATGCCAGTGAAATTGATGGCCGAGGCGCTGGAGAAACCCGTAGGATCCCAGTGTCCGCCATTCGTCCTCATGCGGAAAATTGACGTGGAGGGACGAAACACCGAAATGTTCGGCTGCCTGCAGCATTCCGGCAATCAAGAGCGCTCGAACGCGATCCCGATTCTCGCCAGGTCGAACCAGAAGTCGCGGACCCGTCACCGGGGTGAAAGGGACCGCGGAAACGAGTTTCGGATAGTAACGGCCCCCGGCCCGTTCGAAGGCATCCGCCCAGCCATGATCGAAGACATATTCGCCCTGGCTGTGGCTCTTGAGGTAGAGCGGAACGCAGCCGACGACACGGTCGATCGATTCGACAGCCATGACATGACAAGGCATCCAGCCCTCGGCCGGAGCCACGGAACCGGAATCCTCAAGCGCCGTCAGAAACCCGTGGCTGACAAATGGACACGCCGTTCCGGCGCAGGCGTCCCAGTCGTCCGTGGGGATATCCCGGATGGAGTTCAGGATTCGGATCGAAAGCGCGGAATCCCTGTCCGTCATCGCCGTCAGAAACCCGAACGAATTGTCTCAAGAAAGCAACGGCGAACATTGTCAGCTTCGACTCCCACGCAGACCGAGACTGGATGCCGGACGGCTGAATCCGCCCAGACTGTCGCACCGACCCGTTTGCCGGTCTCGACAACAGCGACTGCAGCCCGCCGGTGGCGGAACCATGAGGGCCTAATGACCGCAATGACCGCCGTCGGATCATGCAGATAACAACCGTCCATGCCATTCCGGTTCCGTTCCGCTTCGAAATAATACTGTGCGGCACCGTCCAGGAATCCGCCGATCGTCGGTGCCGCCCGGGCAAGGCCGGCAAAGTCAGCCGGGCTGCAGATGACCTGATGGGTGACGTCAAGACCGACGAGCGTCACGTCCCAAGGTGCGGAGAACACCCGGTTGGCCGCGTGAGGGTCCTGCCAGATATTGGCTTCGGCGGCGGGCGTGACATTGCCTCCGGCGTCAAGGCTCCCGCCCATCACCACCACCGACTTGACCGCTTCCGCAATCGATGGGTCCAGAGCCAGCGCGTCGGCAAGGTTGGTGAGGGGACCGACAGCGCAGAAGACTACCTCTCCAGGATTGCGATTGACAGTTTCACAAAGGAACTCCGCCGCCGTCAGGTTGGAAATGGTCCCCTGCGGCTCCCTCGGAGGCAAGTCGCCAAAGCCTTCTCGCCCATGGAATTCCCACGCATAAGGCTTGGCGTCCTGGACTAGCGGCACGTCAGATCCCCGAGCGACGTCGATGTCCTGATCCGCGATGTCGACGAGTACGAGGGCATTTCGAGCCGCCACATCTCCGGTGACGTTCCCGAAAACCGTGGTCAGGCCGACCAGTTCCAATTCGGGATGCAGGCACGCAAAGAGAATGGCCATGGCATCGTCAATGCCAGGGTCCGTGTCGATAACGATCTTTTGTACCACTCTGCTTCCCCTATCTCCGTGCGGGCTGGCCAAGTCCGGCCTGCAGGTGCCGGACGCGGGTTCGATCGCAACGGAACGGTGTCGGCCCGTTCGGCCGGACGTTTGTAGCCTGTCTTCGCCGAATCCCGTCCCGGACTATAGCATGACGGCGGACTATTGCCTCGAATTCAAACCGGCCCCTACGGTTCCAGCCCGTGCCGTCGGTCGGAATCAGCCAGGGTCGGACCGCACGACAGAAGAGGACGGGAAACGAAGCGTCTGGCGTTTCCTGCCAGTGTCGTCGCCGAGTCGCCCCGGCTTCGTGGCGGAGCCACGCAAATGCGTTCAACGCTGGCCCTTGCCTCGGTCCGACATTCGGATACGCAGGAATCGTCGCGACGTGAGCGGTGCCCCGATCCCGAATGATTCTGATCACCGGGTTCATGGACAAGGCTGCCATGCGGAGACTGATGGAAGTTCCCACGGATTACGGGCCGGACCCGGCCGATCGCAAGGGCGAGATGACGGTCATCGTCAGCAACTGCGACGGCGGGAACGCCGTAATGCCGGTCATCACTATGGATCTGGCAACCAATCGCGACCTTTTCACGGCCGCCGCCGCAGACTGGCCCCCAAGACCCTTACCGTCCCTGCCCGTTTCCGACGGGCCATGGCGGCAGGCAACTCGGCAGAACCGGCACCGGTGACGGCATCCAGATTACTCGCGGGCCGCTACGGTTACGGCCGGGCAATCCCGGCGCCGACCGGTTTTACATGCGAAACACGGGATCCTGATCGAATCTCGTCAAACGTTTCGCAATGACATGGTGGGATTGACGCCCGGAAATGCGAGCGCCGATTCGGTTGGGTACGCGAAATTCCGACTGAGACGGCAGTGGGGGTTTGCGTGTCCCATGGGGCCCTCAACCAGGGCCAGCAGGCGCCTGTTTTGCTTTCGAAACGTGTCCGCCGCACGGAAACCTTGGCCTTGGACCGGATGAACCTGCTTCTTCAACGCCTGCCACTACCGCCTGCGCGAATGGTGCACTCGATCTATGCTCGTTCCGGAGCGAAGCTGCACCCATTGGAACCGGGAAATCTGCCCGTTAGGTCCTGTGTATGACGGGGCTCGGTAAACGACCCGGTCTGCTCGGCCCCATTTCACGTGCTTCTGTCGTATCCAAGTGAGAACGGGCGGGAATTGCCAGCACGCCATCCTCATGATTCCAGGTCTTCCTTCTTTAGACCTTCACATCAACGGACTCGCCGGTCCGGGCGCTTTCTTCAGCGGCTTCGCCGACGGCGACCGACCAAAGTCCATCCAAAAGGCTGACCTCTGGCTTGCCCCTGCCACGAAGAATGAGATCACGAAATCGTTTGTGTTGAAAATACGTCGAGCCGTGATGATCACCGACCGAAAGCAACTCGTGGTCGACGGTGATTTCCTCGCGACAAACCTCCTTGGTAGATCTGAGCGATATCTCGATTTTCGAGGCCCGTTCCTTGCCATCGGCTGAAAACCGGGCAGGACCCGGAACCTTCACATCGATTCTTGCTGCATCTCCAGCGACCGAAATCACTTGCTGCCAGTATGAACCTTCGGCGAACATGCAAAGGTCGAGCATGCCCCGCGTGCCGTTTTCGAATTCAATAACGACAAATGCATTGTCGATGATGTCGGGAACACAACCATCGTACATTTCGTCCTGATGGTTCACATCCACACCGGCGGACGCAAAGACGCGCGTAGGATTGCTGTTGAGTGTCAGGCGCATCAGATCCCAGTAGTGACAGCATTTCTCGACCAGTGTGCCTCCGGTACGCGCGTTGAACCGGTTCCAGTCGCCGACTTTATCCAGGAACGGGAATCGGTGCTCGCGGACCGCTATCATCCGGGGCACCCCGACAGACCCCCGGCGAAGCTCGTAGAGAAAACGTTGAACCGGCGGCATGAAGCGGTATTCCATCGCAACCCAGACAGGTGCAACGCGGTCTTCGGCTTCTCTAAGAACCTCGCGGCAGTGTGCGGAGGTTGTGCAAAGCGGTTTTTCGCAGAGGATGGGCAGGTCCGATCCGAGCACATCCAGCAGTATTTCATGGTGGGTATCGTTTGGAGAGGCAATGATCAAAGCATCACAAATCTCCTCCGAGAGCATTTTCCCGTGGTCGGTGAAACCTTTTGCCTTTCCACCGGCGGTTTCGATCGCAAGCGCCCGCATTGAATCGTCGGGGTCCGTGACAGCGGTGACTTCGCAACCCTCCAGGAGGCCGAGACTGAGAATGTGCTCGAGGCCCATCATGCCCGACCCGATCAATCCGTAGCGAAGCTCCATCTCAAACCTCAAGCAGCGGCATTTCCAGCGCCCCTGCCACGCCCCGCAAGGTAGGCCGGTGATCGCCGTATGCGATGGCAATATGGTGTTCAAGGCCGCTCGAAATGATGTCCGAGAGAACATCGTCAGCATCGCGCGAAAACCGGATCACGCCGGATGTACCCGAAAAGGGAAGCGGGCGGCGAAGCATCTCACCGAATCCAAGTACGATCCGCGGTCTGTTGAATGCTTGGCTGATGCGCATCCAGGTGACCGGACCCGGCTTTAGCGGGAACTCGTAGAGAAGGGGTTGCAATCGGTTGGAGTGAATCGTGGCCTCGGCCCGGATTTCGGGATCGCGCATGGACAAGGGCGCCTGACCGCAGTGCCAGACGACGCCCGTGTCATCTTTCACGTCGATATCAACCAGATCGGTCAAAAACACCGGTGCCTGCGCGGTTTCCTGCAAGACAAGCTGCGTAAGCGCGCCATAGACATCAGACTCGCAGGCACATGGAACCCCGTCCTCGCCCAGCATGGCCGCGGGTCCACAAACCGCGCCGCCGAATTCGGTAAACATTTCGGGCCAACACCGGATCGCGAAGGCATCATAACCGCGTTCGGATTTGAGCACCTCAAGACCGATCTTCAACCGGAGTGAATTGGCAAGCCCGGCCTGATCGACCTGATCAAGGCCTGTCAACTGCTTGCAGGTTTCCGCACGGAGAACGTCCGTGCCCTGGTCAGGCACGGTCCGCGCGACGTCAAAGAGATCGTCGAGCACGCGTTCATCCACCTCGACCCCGGTGAGCCCTTTCATCTCGACCGGGTCGTAGGCACAGGTGTCGAAACCGGCCGGATGTTCACCAATCCGGGCGATCCGCCGGCCCCGAACAGCCTTTGCGACCCTTGAACCTTCCGGGTTCGGCGCAGGCACCGTAGAGGCATCCAGAACCCTCGGCTCACGTTCGCCTGCCAGCAGGTCCGCGATGTCTTCCGCGACATCGCCGTTCGGGTCAATATAGAGCCACGAAAACCTGCGGCCGTTGCGACCGAATGCGTGGCTTGCGAGATTCAGTCCGCAAAAGGAATTCAGCCGCAAGCGACCGCCAAGGCGCGGTTCGGGCACTGCCCAGATCGACAAGGGTTGGTCGAACGACACGGCAGCAGCACTCGCCATTCCGGCATCGGTGAATGTCCCCTGCAGGATCAGGACGTGTTCCACCCCCGACACCGCCAGGTCGCGTATGGCGTGCCGGGCCATGTCGTCATCGAGCAAGAACGTGCGCGGACCGACAATATCATGTCCGGTTGCATCCAGACGGGCGAGCATTGCCGCAAGATTTTGACCGGCATAATCCAAGTCGAATGTCGGCCGGGCGAGTGGCAGGACGCCCAGTTTCATGAAAGGCTTCCAAATCCAGGATAGACGTGGCGAAAGCTCGAATTGGAAGGTCGAAACCGAGCCCCGTCCGTTCCGAAGCAGGGATGGGCTGCCCAGTTCGATGCGTGATTGTCCGCAAGGTCACATATTTCTGCCATGTAGCTAACCGCACTGTCTTTCAGCTGCGTCCTTATGGCGCCCCAGTCTGGATACGCCCTGAATGCGTCGAACCAGATGGCACGGCCGGCCAGGAACCCGGATGCACCAGCGGCAAATGCATGTTCGAGAACAGCCTTGAATTCGGACTTTCCCGCTCCAGCGGACAACATGACCCAGGGCCGTCGCGCGAGCTGACCCAGTTCGTCAAAAAGACCCTGCACTTCCGCCGAGCCATCGGCACCCGACGCACCGACGGGGCTCTCCAATTTGAACATGTCCACGCCATAATCCGGTTTCGCGAATTCCTCGACCGAAGCCAGGACGTGTTCCGACCTTTTTCCACTCATTTCCGTATATTCACGAGTCTGACGGATATCCTCCGCCATGGGATAAACAAGGAGTTCCAACAGGAAGGGGATATCAAACCGGACGCATTCGCCGCCTATGCGTTTCACGTAATCCTGCTGTCTGCTGGTTACGCTGCGGGCAGCGTCGGGCCGATACCAGGCAAGAACCTTGACCGCATCTCCACCCATGCGTTTGATCTTGCCGACCGACCAGTCATCGATACTGGTAGACAGGCGGCCTCCCGCGGTTTCTCCGAATTCGCTGTTCTCAAGCGTCACAATCAGTCCCTTCGTCGGTGAGAGCATTCCGATGGCCTGAGGGATTGCGTAGTGTGGATCTAGGAGCATCGCCGTGCTCTTTGCCTGAAGCGTTTCCACCAGCAATGCCTTGAACCGTGCAACCTGGTTCCAAGGCGCCATGCCTGTGCCGAGATGTTTGGCAATCGGCTCTTCGATCGGTGGCCGCTGGTCCACGGCCGTCATCTTGAAGATACCCCGGCTATCCGCCATACGGCGCAGCCCCCACAGTTTCCCGGGCGTCAGGTTCATCGTGTTCTCTCCTTCAGGAAGTCCTCGACTTCGACACGTGATGGTGCACCATTTCGACCCCCGGTACGGCTGCACTTGATAGCGGCCGTGGCGTTCGCGAATCTGACGGCACCGGATTCGTCCCGGCCTTCGCCCAGAGCAAGCGCAAAGGCGCCATGCCAGACGTCCCCGGCCGCGAGAGTGTCTTTCGCATCAACCGTGTAGGCTGCCACATGTTCGATCCCGTTCGGGCCGGAGTACCAGACACCCTTGTCGCCATCAGTCACACAAACCCACACGCCCAGTTTCTCGGCTGCCTTGTTCAGCGCAGCCGGCAGGTCGGCGTCATGGACTAGAGAGAGGAGGCCTTGGCGCGAAAAGGCAACGTGGCTCGCGAATTCCAGTGTACTGGCTGTCACGGGCGCCTCGGCATCCACGATTCCGGGAACACCGGTTTTGCGGGCAAGTTTCAAGGCAGCTACGGCGCCCTGGTTCCAGCGTGTATCACAAAGAACCGTGTCAACGCCGGTGACATCGGCAATCCAGGCGTTTTCGACCGCAGGATCCGCTTCGCGAAAGTTCATGATTTGGCGCTCGCCAGCGGAATCAACATAGACCGAACTGAAAGATGAGTTCGCGCCGCCAGTCCGTTGAACGTGTTTCGTATCCACACCCTCGCGCTGAAGGTCAGACACGATGAGTTCGCCCAAATGATCGAAGCCCAGCCATGTGCCCAAGAGCGCTTCGCCCCCGAGCCGCGTGATTGCCACAGCCGCATTGGCTGCGCAGCCTCCACTCACGGCCTCTGCCGCGCGCGCTCTGTATTTCCGGGCTTCTTCGGGCAGGGTTTCCACCTGAAACACGAAGTCCATGGTTGCAAGGCCGATCACAAGGACACGGGCCATCAATCCACTTTCAGCCCGCTCGGAACCGTAGACGGACGGCCAAGACGTCCTCTCACCGAATCCGTTCCGGTCAGCGCATGCATGAAGGCCACAAGGTTCCCGATCTCGGTGTCCGTAAGCGACACCGGATTGATATCCACTCGCGAGAACAGGCGTGCGCGTTCGTAGATATCGATCAATGGCAGGAAATCGGTTGCGGTGAGCCATGGCACGTCAGGCAGTTCGGCCAGCCCGGGTTGCCACCTGTCGAACGCGCGTCTCGGTTCAAGGTGATGACGAATGATCCCCTCTAGGGTGGAATAGGCTCCGTTGTGGCCATAAGGGCCGGTCAACGCAACGTTGCGAAGCGACGGTGTACGGAATCGATACGCGTCCTCCAGCCGATCAGACACGGCCATGTGCCCGGTATCTCGAACCACCGGATCCCACTGACGGGTTCTGCCCGGACCGAAATGAGGCAGCATCAACGCGTGGAACCGGTGATCTGTCAGGAGCTTGCCCGAATGGCATGCGCTGCACCCCGCCTTGCCGAAAAAGAGTTCCAGCCCGGCCCGTTGACGCGGCGACAAGGCAGAAGAGTCACCGGCAAGGAATGCGTCAAAGGGGCTGTCATAGCTTTGGAATTCGGTTGCCTCGAATGCGGCAAGCGCGTTGGCGACATGCGTTATGTCGACCTCAGGCGGACTGCTCACATCATCAAAGGCAGCAATGAACAATTCGGCATATTCCGGGATGATGCGAATCCGTTTGGCCAGAATCGGCCAGACGGCGTCAATGCGGTCGTAGGCCGCGCCGGCAACTTCGTTCTCACTTGGATCACCGGCCATCTCGAACTGCGACGTCAGCGGAAACAGTGCCTGCACGGCAAGAATGCTGTTCAAACCCCTGGGGAGCCATTCCTGAGCAGGAGTGTTGAAGCCATTCTCGTAGATATCGGAAACCGCAATGCGGCCGTCATGGAAAAGCGTTTCGACTTCCCATGCGCCAAGGTTCCAGAGGGCTGGTGAATTGCGCGGGATCCGCTTGCGAATGCGCTCTTTGCCCGTTCCCGCAGTTCTCTCCGGACCGACACCCGTGCCGCCTTCGCCGATTCCGAGCGACAGACCGTCGGTCAAGGCATGGTCGGGAGAGTGGCATGTGGCGCAGGAGATGTTGCGGTTGCCCGAAAGGATTGGGTCAAAGAACAGAAGTTGGCCCAACTTGACCTGTTCGGAACTGAAATCCTGAAAGTCCGAGGGTTGCAACGGTGGCGGAAAATCGGTCCCATGCGCGGGCGCATACGCAAGCATAGCCAGGAAAGGACCGAGATGAAGCGCTTTGCCCTTCTTGCGTTTCTTTGCATCTCCGGACCGGCACCGGCCGAGATCGAAACGGCGCGCGATCTTATGGATGCGGGTCAATACGCCGCTGCGATGGAACAGCTCCGACCGGCAGCGCGATCCGGGAACGCGGAAGCCGAAGAACTGATCGGTGTCATGTACGCGATGGGCCTGGGCGTCGAGCGCGACGACGTTCGCGCATTCGAATGGTATCTTCGGGCCTCCATGAAGGGGCACCCGGGAGCCCAATCCGGAGTCGGGTGGTATTACGAGATCGGGCGCGGCATTCCGGCCCCGGACCTTGTCCGGGCATACATGTGGTACGTCCTTTCCGCGATCGGCGGAGACCCGGACGCGGCCATTTCCCAAGAGGAAGTGGTGAAAAAGATGACGCCAGCACAAATCAGGAAGGCCCATGAACTGATTGATGACTACCGGTACTGGCTCTACCCGTTTCGTTGAAACCGGGGGCTGCGCGCAGCGCGCAGCCCCCGAAATCCGAATCGCAGGTCAGTTGATATCCTGGGCCGTTCCGGCCTCGAGGCCGGCCTCGGCTTCAGCCACCGCTGATATGAGCGCGTCGAAAATTTCCGGACCTCTATCAATGTTCACCTTGAACCATTCATAGACCGGCGCCGCCGCTTCGCGAAACTGACCCTTCTCCGCGGGGGTCGGAACATAGATGTCACCGCCACCCTCGACAAAATCGGCGTAGGCCTGAATCGATTTTCGCTTTGGCGACGCAAACGTCGCCTGCTGAAGCGCAGCAAAACCATCAATCACGATGCGGCGCATGTCTTCCGGCATGGACATGAACGATGCGTTGTTCATCCACCACAGCGCCCCCATGTAGGCATGGCCGTCAAGCGTGACATATTGCAGGCCGGCATCAGGAAACTTCATACCCATGATGTCGGTTATGCCGTTCTTGGAACCTTCGACCACGCCGGTCTGAAACGACGTGAAGAGTTCCGGCCACGGAACCGGCGTCGGGGAGGCGCCAAGTGCTCTGACCAGTTCCTGCGGGAGGTCGGCGACGACCGTGCGAATCTTCAGGCCGGCCAGGTCGCCCGGGTTCATCACGCGCCGCTTGGTGTTCGCAAAGTTGCGCCAGCCGCCGGTGTTGCCAATCGTCATCAGGCGAATCAGGCCGTCGGAATCGGTGAGGGCCATTTCGCGCATCTTGCGTGTGAAATCGCCCGAAAGGACGGCTTCGGCAACACGGTCGTTCGACATCAGGTAAGGCAGATCCAGCACCTGGACGTAGGGGAAGATGCCAGCCGCACCGCCAGAAGTGGAAATGTAGACGTCAACCGATCCGTCAGCGACACTCTGCAGGCATTCCGCACCGTTTGCGCAGAGTTGCGTGCCGATGAAAAGTTCGACCTCAATGGCGCCATTCGAAGCACTTTCGACAAAGCTCTTGAACACGATCAGGCCGTCATAGTCCTCATCGTTTTCGTTCGAGTTTGCCGTGGCGCGGATGCTGTAGTCGGCCGCGGCGGCGGGGACCGCAATGCCTGCAAGCATCGCTCCAGTCATCAGAACTTTCAGAGTGGATTTGATCATGTTTACCTCCTTGGTTGGACTCCCCGGCGCACTATTGAACGAACCCTGTCAGACGAGGGATCGTCATCGAAATAGCCGGGACATAGGTGATCAGGAAAATCACGACGACCTCGACCGCGAGAAACGGAAGAATCGTCCTTGAAATCGTTTCGACCTTTTCGCCGGAGACGGATGAAGCCACGAACAGCACGAGCCCCATGGGTGGAGTGGCGAGACCTACCGTCAGGTTTACCGACATGATGATGGCAAAGTGGATCGGGTGGACGCCGAGATCGACGAAGATCGGGCCGAGGATCGGCCCCAGAATGATGATTGCCGGACCGGCATCCAGGAACATGCCCACAATGAAGAGAAGCACGTTGATCAGGAACAGGAGCACCAGCGGGTTGCTGCTGAGCCCGAGCATGAAGCCGGCCATGTGCTCGGGTGCATGGCTGAGGCTGACAACGGTCTTGAATGCAACGGCAGCACCCACCAACAGCAAGACCGTTGAGGCTGAGAAGGCCGCACGTGTCAGGATACCCGGGAGGTCGCCGAGTCGCATGGAGCGCAAGACGAAAAAGGCTACAACCAGGGCGTAGGCGACAGCCACGGCCGAAGCTTCCGTCGGCGTGAAGACACCAACCAGGATACCGCCCAGAATTATGATCGGGGTCTGCAGCGGTGCGACGGCCTTCTTGCAGACGATGCGAAAATCCGGAGAGACTCCCTTTCTCAACCGCATCAGCAAGAGATGTGCGATGGGCAGAAACACCAGAAAGACCAGCCATCCGCTCAGGCCCATCTCGACGTTGAAGGTCGCCCGCAGCAAATTGGCCACGCCCACGAAGAGGGCTGCGAGAACACCGGCGATATTGATGCGAAGGAGGACAAAAGATACCCAGTATTCCACTGGCGATATCTCCTGGTCCCTGTTTACGATACGTTCGGCTTTCGGGAGGTCGTACCGGTCTGCCATCAGGCGGACGACCACCATCAGGCCGACGCCAACGAGCACGCCAGGAACGATGCCAGCGAGGAAAAGCGCCGCCACGCTTTCGCCCATCACGTAGGCATAGATGATCATGATTCCCGAGGGCGGAATGATCGGACCGATCACCGAGCTTGCCGCAGTGACAGCGGCGGCAAACCTCCGGGAATACCCGTTCTTTTCCATCGCCGGGATGAGCGTGGACCCAAGTGCCGAGGTGTCGGCCACCGCAGATCCGGACAATCCGGCAAACAGGATCGAACTGAGAATGTTTACGTGCGCCAGGCCGCCGCGCAGATGTCCCATGAGAGCCTGGCTGAACTCGACAAGGCGCGTTGTGATTCCGCCTTTGTTCATCAACTCTCCCGCGAGCACAAAAAACGGCAGCGCCATCAGCGGGAAAGAATCCATTCCATTGTAGACATTCCGGTAGAGCAAGGCGATGTCGCGCTCCTGGCCGTTCAACCAAAGCAACGCACCTGGCGCCAAGAGCAGAGCAAAGAAAACCGGCAGTCCAAAAAGCAGGAGAGCCAGGAAAACCGGAAGAAAGAGCGCCAGCATCACTCGGCACCAAATCGAGCGCCGGACGCGTCATCGGAGGGCAGCTCGGCCTCCGGGTTGGCCAGCATGACGAGCATTCGAAGGATCAGTTCGACCGTGACCATGGTCAGCAGGACCACGCAGACCAGGAGCGACCCGTACATGTAACGCAATTTGACCTTGACGGTTTCGAGGCCGATCCACTCCAGGGGCACGCGAAGTGACGAGCTGTCGAACTTGCCGCCGAACCCGAAAGTATGGTTGTAGCCGTGCCCGGCAGCCGTCATCAGTACCGCGAGCGACAACCCGAGGAGCGCGATCCCGAGGATCAGCGAAGGCACCCGGGGCAAGGCGCGCGGAAGCATGTCAATTGACACGAAACCGCCCCATCGCATCGCCGAAGGCGCAATGAAGGCGATCATCCACAGCATCAGGAATCGTGCCGCTTCGTCCGGCCAGGCGAGAGCGCTGTTCAGCACATACCGGAAAAAGACCTGCGCCAATGTGACCAGAACCATCAGGGCAAGCGCAATCCACGCAAGCTGCCGGCCAATGCGCAAAATTCGTGTGTTGGCCCAAGCGACGGGACTGAGGACCGACAACATCAGAAACTCCCTCCCCCCGCGAGTCCGAAACGTCACCTGATCGAAGGCGCGTTTTTAGTTTCCTCAAATTTTTTTCAGTTGTAAAGCGAAAATATTGGAAAGATTCTCGTTGCGGCGATCGTCCGTTGGCGGGCGCCGCGAGGGCGGGCGGGTCAATTGTCCATCGGGTTCCGGCACGCGGCATCCATCGCTTTCAAAATGGTCGATCTCAGGACTTTGACAGTCACAGCCGGAAACCTGGGCACGCCGCCGCCTCGCCCGGCGTCGTGCCCAGTGCTCATTCCCGACTGTCGGCGTACGGGCTTCTGGCCGGATTTCTGCACGGCGCGCCGACAAAGGAGGCCATCATCTCCGGCCAACCGGTTCGGACATGGCTAAGAGTCTCTGAAAAGGCTCGGTATTGTTGTGCCCCGGACCCGATGGTCGACCCAGGTGGTCGCAGAGTGCAACAGTCTCTGAATACGACACAATGCCGCCCGGCGATGACAAGACAGGAGCGCGAGTCAACCCTATCGCGGGTAAAGAGAATTCCGCGCCAACCAACAGACCGCTACAGGTCAATCGAATTCGGACAACGCAGAAGGCTCGCTACGGTGCGACAATGAGATCCAGATTCTCGCGCAAGCAGAGTTCGCGAAGCTCGGCAGGACACGACCTGTCTGTAACAAGCGTATCGATCTGGCTTAGCCGGCCGATACAAACCGGTGCTGCGCGCCCAAACTTCGTGCTGTCTGCCGCAAGTATGACATGTCGCGAATTTTCGATGATTGCCCTGACTACCGAAGCTTCGCGCAGGTCGTAGTCAAGCATCACGCCATCGTTGGCGATCGCGGAAGCACTGATCACTGCGATGTCGACCCGGAACTGCCGGATGAAATCGGCGGCTTCATGACCGACGATCGCACCGTCGCCCTTGCGGACGAAGCCACCCGGGACCATGACCTCAACGCCGGGCAATTCCCTCATTTCGTTGGCAAGATAGACCGAATCCGTGACAACTCTCAGTCCAACATGATGCGAAAGACGCATTGCGACCGCAGCCGTTGTCGTACCTGAATTGATAAAGACTGTTGTGTTGTCGGGAATGCTGGATGCGACCACGGACGCAATTGAGGCCTTTTCCTCGCGTGCAATCTCCTGACGAGCCAAAAATCCCGTGTACTCCGTTCCGGCAATCAACGCAGCACCGCCGTGAAACCGGATGACCTGGCTTGTCTCGGCCAGCGCGTTTAGGTCCTTCCTGATTGTTTGGGGCGTAGTTCCGAATGCTTCGGCCAGTTCATCCACAAGAGCACGACCACTTGACTGAAGGTGCTTCAGGATGGCTGTCCTGCGCCTCTTGGAATTCCGGTTAACTTGCATCTTCGTCTTCTTCTGACCAGCAACTTTCGTATTTCCCACATTCGAAAGTTATGATCAACTCGCGCACCGATTGACCGCGCCATTTCCCTTGGTTCGAGGACAGCCGTGACAAACAAATGATCCTGATCACCGAGTTCATGGACATGGCTGCCGTCCGGAGTCTGATGGCGGAACGTCCCACGGTCTACGCGCCGGACCTTGCCGACCGTCAAGGCGAGATCCCGAGCCGGCTGAAGGGTGTCCACGCCCTTGTCGTCCGCAACCGGACGCAGGTCACGCCGGCATTGCTGGCAGCCGGAAAGGACATTCGAGTGATTGGCCGCCTTGGTGTCGGTCTCGACAATATTGATGTCGAAGCCTGCAGGGCCCGGAATGTCGAGGTTGTCACCGCTGCCGGCGCCAACGCGCGGTCCGTCGCGGAATATGTCGTGGCCAGCGTTCTGGTGCTCCTCCGAAGTGCCTTTCATGCAAGCGATTCCGTGCGGGACGGGCAGTGGCCTCGGTCACAATGTTTCGGTCGGGAAACCGCCGGGCGCCGGTTGGGACTCGTCGGAATCGGGCAGACCGCGCGGGAGACGGCCCGGCTGGCCAGGGGGCTGGGCATGGAGATTTCGGCGTTCGACCCCTTCGTGCCGGCTGAAGACGCGATTTGGAATGGTATTCGGCGTGTGTCCCTTGACGCCCTTCTCGAGACGGTCGACGCTTTAAGCCTGCATGTGCCTCTGACTCCGAAAACCCGACACCTGATCAATGCCGACCGGCTGGCAAGGATGCGGCCCGGCTCGGTCCTGATCAACGCCGCCCGCGGTGGCATTGTCGACGAACCGGCCCTTGCCACTGCATTGCGAAGCGGTCATATCGCGGGTGCCGCGCTGGACGTCTTTGATACCGAACCCCTGACCGCCGAGGTTGCCGGGATCTTTCAGGGGATCCCCAATCTGGTCCTGACCCCACACATTGCCGGGGTAACTTCGGACAGTAACGAGAGAGTGAGCGCTTTGATCGCCAGCAAAGTGCTTGAACGTGTCTGACAAGGAACCGTGATGGTCGAAGATATAAACGTCAGGATCGTCGATGATCTGGTGGCCAACGGGGTCACGCTGATAACCACCGTCCCCTGCAAGCAACTTGCCGAAGTGATTCGCGAGGTCGAATATCGCGAGGGCGTCTTGCATATCCCGTCGAACAAGGAAGACGAGGGTATGGGACTCTGCGCCGGCGCCTTCATGGGCGGCCGTCGGGCGGCCATCATCATGCAGAACACGGCCGTCGGCGTCACCATCAATGCCCTCACGACCCTGATTCAGTATTACCGGATACCGCTTCCGATGCTGATTTCCTATCGGGGTGGTCTTGGCGAACCGGTCGCCTGCCAGGTGGAAATGGCCGTCCACACGGAAGCACTTCTGGCGGAACTCAACATTCCCACGTTTCACTTCCGCCGTACGGCGGATGTCGAGGATCTCGACAAGATCCTGAAGTTCACGTTCATGTGCAACAAGCCCGTGGCCATCCTGTCCCACACGTCGTTCTGGGGAGGGTACTGACATGATCCGTTCGGAAATCTTCCGGGAGATCGCGCCAGTTCTTCGCGACCGGCTGGTTGTCTGCAACATCGGGATCCCGAGCCAGGAACTTTACGCCATCGATGACCAGCCGACCAATTTCTATATGCTGGGGACCATGGGGCTGGCATCATCGATCGGTCTCGGCCTGGCCCTTTCCCAGCCGAAACCTGTGGTGGCCATTGATGGCGACGGCTCCGTCCTGACAAATCTCGGTACATTGGCAACGATTGCCAACAATGTGGCGGACAACTTCATCCTGCTGATCATCGACAACGGGTCCTACGGATCGACTGGAGACCAACCCACCTATGCCGGTGCCCGAACGTCACTGGCGAGGGTGGCCGAAGCCTGCGGCTGCGAGCGGGTCGTCGAATGCCGCGGCGAAGCGACGCGCGATGCGCTTGAGGACGCCCTCGCGTCGGGCGAGATGACGATCATCGTCTGCAAGTGCGACAGCGGGAACGCCAAAATGCCGGTCATAACCATGGATCCGGTGACCATTCGCGACCGTTTCATGGCCGCCGTCGCAGACTGACCTCGAAGACCCTTTCCGTACCTGCCCATTTCCGACGGGCCAGGGCGGCAGCGGCTCGGCAGCACCGGTGCCAGCAACAACCGGATTTCACGCGAGCCGCTACGGCTACGGTCAGCCAAATCCGGCACAGGCCTCCCCATGGTTCAGTCCATAGAACTTCCCCTGGATCGAGTTTCCGTTCGACCCGGTCGCAAATCCGCTGCTTGTCATCGGGACATCGTCCCATGTCATGTCAGCCCGCTGTAGGCCAGCATCGACATCCCGGAAGTTGGTGAACGCACTGTCGATCTTCGGGTCGATAAAGTCAGTCAGCGATAGTGACTTCGGTGTCTCCGCGGATCGAGTTGAATCGAGACCCGGTCGCGCTCGCATTCACGCCAACCATGACACCCAACCAACTGGCACTTACGCGGATGTGATTGCTACTCTTCGCATCGCCGACGGAAATGCCAGGGCCTCTACGGTCCCAAGGTCAGTATCCCCGGCAACAATGGTTTTCGGCCGGTCGACATTCCGCCTAGTGTGGCCGGACCGCCACCTCCACAGCATCTGGAAAGCGTAAACGCCTGTGCCGCAACCGGAGCGAATGAAGGTCATGCCACCTGGAACGAAAGTCTGAAGTCTCCCTCGCACTTCATCGTGAAACGACCGCTGGTGGGGAGGGAAATTGAGTGCAGAAACTTGTTTCAACGAGAGAAAATGGTTTTGGGGAGTTGGTAGAGACATTTTTGAACTAGCAATTTGGGGACTTTTGACGGACTGAGTTGCGCGGCCGTCGCGAGCCCGGCCCCCGGTTTGACGGTTGTGCTCAGGAGTGTCCGAGTGGCTTTCCGGGACCTTCCGCTGAATCGAAATCTGGTCAATGCGTCCCGCGGCGCGAACAACCCCCCTGCTCGACCTTGGCAGGAATCCTCGCCAACGATCGACTTGCCAGCTTTCCGTTACGGCACTTTTCCCAACATACATGCAACCGGACATGTGCGCAGTCCAGTAGGCTACTTTCCAGAAAGAAAGGAGATATCTCCGGACCGTGCGATGGGTGATCGGGATTCACTTGGCAATCAGCGCAGCATTTCTTGGCTTCACGCGGCGGCCCGGCAACCATAGAAAGCTATCCATGGGATCCGTTGCCAACAAGATCGCGAAGAAGCTCAAGTCTTCTGCCAAGTCGAAAGTCGTTGACCTGCCGGCTTGGCGGGAAGGCAGGGACCTGGCTCTCGAAGCCGGACTCGGTGACGACGCCCAAGCCCTCGCCAAAAGGTTTGCGGACCATGACCCTTGCTACGCCATGTACGTCTTGGGGCAGAACTTCGCATCAGTCATGGCCGAACTCATTTCCGGATTGAGAGAAGCGAAAGGTCTCGCCAGAATCGTCGGTGACGCCGAGGAAGAATACATGCCGAGCTTTCCGCCGATGAGCCCGTTGACCACCAGCTATTTCTCGATGTGGGCGATGTTCGACGTCCGATTCGGCAGCAGCCGAGAAACCATAGGCACCTGCATCCTGCGCATCGCTCCCGAGTTTGACGGCCTGTCCTGGCTGATGGACATCGTTGAACTGATGCAACAGTCAAGGATGGGCTTCTACGTACATTGCGGCAACAAGAATGGGGCGGTTCTTCTGCGCGAGGTCGGAACACGGAAGATCATGTCATGCCTGTCACCAGCCGGCTATCGCGGTCGCAAAGGCCAGATCTGGTTCGTGCGCCTGGTTCCTCCTCCCCATCGCTTGTGCCAACAGCACATTGTGTTCAACACACCCTACGTCATCCGAGACTATCCCGAACGCGCCTTTGTCGACTACTTGGAGCGCGAGTTCGCGCAGATGAAAACGAAGAAGAAATCGCAAGAAACGGAAGACAAACGCCATCATCTAATGAAATACGGTCCAGATCCCAACCATTGGAACGAATACATTCTCAACGCCTATTCGAACTTTCAACGTGACGCGATCTTTCTGACCGGTATCCCGGACATTCCGCAAAGCCTTCCCCATGCCTGCGACTAAACGGATCTTCATCGCGGGATTTCAGAAAAATCCCTGTCGATCAGCATGATAG
>JAPPHA010000120.1 GCA_028874915.1 Paracoccaceae bacterium | reverse complement strand
CCCCACCCCCCTCCTTTTGGCCGTACCTATTGGGCGGCGCCCCCCCCCCCCCCCCACGCCCTCCCCCGCGCGGGCCCGGCGGCCCCCCAAAAAAATCCGGGGGGGGGGGGGGCCCCCCCCCCCCCCCGGCAGAGTCTACCCGCATGACAGCGGCGCCATGCGGGTTGCGGTGGTCTATCCGCGTTGGTTCCACATCTGGCCCAGGTCCGTCATGTGCTTGATCAACAAGTCCTTGTGCTGGTCCCACCAGGCGGGAATGGACCTGAATTCCTTGATCCGGGCCTTGCCACCCTCGATCACCACGACCGGCCAATTCCCGACCAGGGCGTTGTCGATGCCGAACAGTTCCGTACCCCACCAGTCAGCCGTTCCAAAGGCGTGCTTGCCGGTGCCGTCGGCCTTCATCGCCGCCAGGACGTCCGCCGGTTCGGCGCTTCCGGCCTTGGACGCAGCGTCGGCCCAGAGGTCCATGATCGAGGCATATTCCCAGGACACGGCGCTCCATTCCGAGGCGCCGTACCGTTCGGCGTATTCCGCATAGAATCCGTTCGGGTTGGCGAAATTCACCTCCTCACTGTTCAGCGCCGGATCATCGAAATCCGGAAACTGGAAGACGAAGCCTTCCATGAATTCTTCCGACGTCTTCTCGATGATCTTCTGATAAAAGTCGGCGGTGCAGGAGATAATCTGCCCCTCGAATCCCTGCTGGAACGCCTGTTCGCAAATCGGGTGGACGTAATCGGCGTAGCAGGTATCCAGACAAAGGATATCGGGGTTCCCTGCCATCAGCTTGGTCATGACCGGGGCAAAGTCGGTCGTCGCGGGGTCGAAGAACAGGGGAGCATCCACCATCTCGATCCCGGCCGCCTCGAAGGCCGCCAGATAGGTCGCCACCGAAGGCTTGCCGAGGGAGTCATCCTGGGCACACATTGCCGCGGTCTTCAGTTCCGGCTTGTTTTCCGCCAGCCATTCGACTCCGGTCACGTTATAGATCGGATGCACCTCGCAGGGTGCGAGCAGGGTCGTGCTGTCCGGTGACAGATCGCTCGGCAGAAGCGTCGAGAACAGCATGCCTTCGCGTTCGGCGATCGTCTGCACGCCCGGCCAGGTGTCACCGCCCAGCATCATGATGAACTTGACGCCGTCCTCCTTGATCAATTTGGTGGCGCCTGTGCGCGCCTTGGCCGGATCGTACTCGTTGTCATAGCCGACGAACTCGATATTGTACGCTTGGCCGCCAATGTTGACTCCGCCCTGGGCGTTGACCCAGTCCGCCCAGATCAGGCAACCGTCGAGACCGGGTTTGCCCCAGGCCGCAACCGGACCGGTGAGAGGGGCCAGAAAGCCGATTTTGATGGTGTTGTCGGCGGCGAAGGAAACGCGCGGCAGGCCGGCACCCACTGCTGCCAGCGTCGACCCTGACGTCCAGAGGAATTTCCGTCTGCTGATTTTTTGAACAAGCGATTTGCGTGACATTTTGACCTCCCTGATTTGATATGAATGTGCCGGCGACCGTGGCCAGGCGGCATTCCTCAAGCGTCTCGAGGTTGCCGGCGAAACACACCGCACGGCTTCCGCTACCGTAACCGGGGTCCAATCCGCCAGCGCCATGACTCATTCTGACCCATCCGCAATGCGGGTCGTCCGGTTTTTGTACGGTCGCGGTCAATCGCGGACAGCATGTCAAATCAGGGGCCGGATGCAAGCGGAATATGTACCGGAAATACAGTGGCGGCATCGCGCGGTCCGATCGCGCCCGGCGCGGCCTGGCGAACGCAAACCTCACGAGCGGTTCCCGGCAGAATGGATTGCCAGCCCGGATCGAGCAATGAGGCCATGGGCGAACCGGTTGTGGCGACCTGCGCGGCCTGTGCTCTTCCCTCGACCGGACGTGTTCCGGCCAGCGAAAGTCGGAAAGGGCTTGGGGAACGAAGGAGCCCGAGAGCGCCTGTCGCGAAGTGGAGGCCAACCTGTGTGGCTCGTGAAACGGCAACGCGCACGGGGCGGGAAGTGGTCGGCGACCTTGTCCATCGCTTGGGATTCTGGTCCGCCGAGCCCCCTGGCCCGCGGGAGGCAAGGAATTCTCCGGCCACTTGTACCCAGCGGTGTCCGCCGGCAGACGGTTCGAATCCAGGTGCCGGGCGACGATGTCGGGGACTGACTGGCGAGACCGACTCTCCCGATTGCGATTTGGAAGGCGCGGTGAACGCCGACTTTTCATGGACAATGAACAGGAAACCGAGAATCCTGATGTTTCGGGACAGCAGGTTCACGTCGGCAACGACCGAAATGCCGGCGCCCGCGAATCGAACCTCCCGGGTTGGTCCCTTGGAAGGTCCGGTTGAGAGCGAACGGCGGAACGAATGGGCAGAGAGGGTTGCGACATGGACGAGGGGCGGACGGAGCAGGAATGGGAGTGGGACGCCCTCTCGGCCACCGCGCTCGAGGCCTACCGCGCGGCGCGGCGCCGCGAAGCGGTTCACCTGTGGCGACGAACGGGCACAATCGCACGGGGATTTCCGGACGGCGACCCGCGTCGGGCGGCCAGCGAGAACAACTGCGCCCTCGCCTTCCTGATCGATCAGGATCATTCCACAGCAGTCCAGGCCCTTTCGTCGGCGCTTGCCGCATGGGACGCGGCGTTGGCGTGGACCCGCGGCATGGCGGTTGAGGCTGCAGGGCGCAGTTCGCTCTATCACCAGCGGATGGAACAACGCCATCTCAAGGCCTTCGGCGATGTTCGGCGGGCACGGCACCGCGAATTCCTGACGGGCGCGGTCGCCCTGACCCGTTTCAATCTCGCAATCGCCCGACTTTTCCTGGACGACGACAATACGGCCGATCACTTGCTCACCACCGCGCTCAAGGAACGCGAACAGGCGCTCGGGCCGAACAACCGGGAAGTCATCGACATCGCGCGGGTGCTCGCAGGCCGGGCCGATGCCGACGACGACGACTCCCGAATGGCCCGGTACGACGCAACGATACAGAAGGCGGCCGGAAAACAGGCGCCCGATGTGCTCGACACGTGGCGCCGGGAGCAGCCAATGGACATGAACGATACCCGTCGCATGTTGGCGGCAGGTTATCTCACGGCGATCGTGCACGTACGGGACTTTATGTAGTGACGACGCGGATGTGCCGACATCCTAGACGTCCACGAGCAACGATCTTCGCAATTTCGGTACTGAGAAAACGCAACAATCCACGTTGACGAGGTCGTCTCTCGCGTCAGGAACCGGATACGGCCATTCGACCGCATTCGGGTTCGCCAGTGCGACTGATTGGGGGGACCCAAGACCGGTCTTCGCCCGGCCCAGCATCGAGTCGACACCCTCAAACCGGGCAAGTCCGTTCGTGAGATCCGTGACACGAACGCCTGTTGGTTCGGCATCCGGATCCTGTCGACCCGCCGAAGCGGTATCTCGTTCATGGCACGAAAAACGGACGGCGAATGTGAATGGCCATCGGCGAAGGCAGTTCCGAACAGCCTCCCCGTCCGACAGGCCGGCATTCAGCCTGGCGGCAACCAGCGAGGCCGCGGTCGAGATCGCGGTCTTGCGGACCTCACGCTCCAGGACCTCGAAATCCAGCCCGTCGACAGGGCCACCGGTCTGGCGCTCGACGTCCTGCGAGACTTCCGCCGCGACCGCCGCGCGAAGAGTCCCCTTTCTTGCGGCCATCCCCGACCGTCCCCGCCCCTCGGCACGCACCGCATCGGCACAAGCGCCTCGCTGGCCTCAAGATAGCGCGCCGAGATGCCGAGAAAGCGCTCATGCTCCTCGACGAGACGCCGGGTCTGCTCATACTCGCGGGGCGGAATGCGGATCGAGCGGGTGCTTCCGCGGATCGAGCGATTGAGCACACAACTCGGACCGTGCCCCGGGCTGTCGTGACCGTCACAGTGACAACTGGGCTTGCCGCACTTGCGGTAGTATTCGTGCAGCGTGCCGGGACGCAGGTCCCCAAGGGTCGCGAAGCAGGCCTGGGCTTCGTCCCGGGACCGTTTCATGCACCGATGTCCGGCATGATCGTCTCAGCGGGTTGGACTGTGACCCGGAAGACGAGAGACGGCCAAACTGGGACCACAATCACACCGGACCGAATGACAAAATCAGTTCAATGCAATTCGCTCGGACGAATCGTCACAAATTTTTCGTACACCCCTGCCTCCAAGCCAGATTGACCTGGCAGTAGGTTTAAAGTAATTCAATGTAACTTACTTTTCCGAAAGTGAAACCGCCATGCCACTGCAGGTTACCGCACGATTGCCGGATCCGGTACTGGAGGCCCTGGACAGGGCCGCAGCACAACTCCGACGCAGCCGGGCCGACGTCATCCGCCTCGCCGTCGAACACTACCTTGAGGATTTCGACGATCTCTCCGTCGCCATTGACCGGCTCCGCGATCCCACGGATCCGGTGCTGGACTGGGACGAGGTCCGGCGTGAGCTTTTCGATACGGATTAAGGAGAGTGCCGCGAAGGAGCTGCGGCGTGTGGCCAGGACGGACCGGGCCCGGATTGTCGCGGCGATCGATCGGCTGGCGGAGACCCCTCATCTCGGTGCCGTGCTGAAGGGCGACCTGCGGGGTTTGCGGCGGCTCCGGGTGGGCGACTGCCGCGTGGTTTACGAAGTCCGGGACAATGAACTCGTCGTGCTTGTCGTTCGTGTCGCGCACCGCCGGGACGCCTATCGGCGGACACCTCGATAATTCCTCGCGGAGAAGCATCCCTCAGCATGGTTTGTGACGCGCGGCCACCAACGTTTTTTGTTCATCGGCGTGCGGGGCCACATGGTCTCCTTTCAGGTCCATACGTTGTCATGAAGGTCGCATACAAGTGGCAGTTTGCCGGGGGAATTACGACGATAAATGACCGATTTCGAATCAGCGACAAGCCGCAGTCAGCATCAGTAAATATCGGGGATTGTACACTTGACGAGGCATCGAATTCCTGGATGGAAAGGCGGGCAGATTGCGGAAGCGGGCGTCAGGCGGTGGCACACTCAACGATGAGATCGGCGAGCCGCGGGACGTGGGGCGCCGGCCACGCCTTTGGATCGGCCCGATAGGCTCCGACGGAGACCCCGAGCCTGCCGCAGGTCTTCAGCCGCGCCTTGGGCGCGTGCGACCGCAAGGGTTTGGCCGGTGTACGGAAGAAGATCGCCGCCATGATCGCCGTTATCGAGGATGGCGGCAACGTGCACGACATTGTGGACCGGCTGCGTGAGTTGGAAGCGCGCCAGGACGAACTGAACGGGCGACTGTCGGCGGCACTGACCTTCCGGACATCCACCCCAACATCGCGGCCATCTACGGGCGCAAGGTAGCACGATTGACTGGGGCGAGATGGGACTCGGAGACCGGTCGCAGCCGGCGGTGCCCGGCTGTTCGGTTTACATCCCGCCCGACGTCCGGCACGCGCTTCGCTGCACCGGGGAGGAACCGCTCGTATTCGTGTTTGCTGTTCCGCGCGACCGCTTCGACGAGATCGCCTACCACTTCGACCGCTGACCTCTCTGGACGATTGCGTGGCTCCCGAACCTCTGAAGGTCGCGGGAACGCCGCCGAGTGCGGCGCCTGCCCTTCTGGCGGCGATCGAGCTTGTTCCGGCCGGTGACGATCGGCCGGAGCCGGGGGACTTTCCTGCAACGGCCAAATGCGCCACATGTAGCGAACGATCCGATGGGAGAGACGCTATGGCCCCTCCAAACACCAGCGCACAGCGAGTAGGGACGCGCAGGGCCGCCCTGAGGGCGCAGGGGCTGCGGCCAATACAGATGTGGGTTCCCGATACCCGCGCCCCCGGCTTTGCCGAAGAGTGCGCCCGCCAGGCCGCGATCGTCAACGAAGCTAACCGCGCCGATCCCGAACTCATGCAGTTTATGGATGCCGCAGCCGCCGATCTTGCCGAACATCTGGACGCTCTCGAAGCCGGACACGGCGAGTGAGATGTGGCGACCTCGTCACCGTCGCATTGCAGGGCGAACACGGCAAATCGCGCCTTGCGCTGGTGATCCAGTCGGATCTTTTCGCTGAACTGACTTCCACTGTCACTGTCGTCTTGCTGACCTCGACCGCGCCTAATGTCCCGCTGATTCGCGTACCGGTCGAAACCTCGGAGAGCAATGGTGTACACAGGCGCTCCTATGTGATGATCGAACAGATCTTCTCGGCAGGGACGCGCCGCGTCGGGCTGTTGTTCTGACATCTCGATGATGCCGACATGGTGGAGGTGAACCGCGCGCTTGCCCCATTTACGGGGATCGCCTCGTGACACTCAGGAGGATCCGCCGAGGGAAGCTGGCGGATTCGAATTACACGTCCAACCCCCGCATTGAAGGGAATATCTTCGGATGAATGCTACTCCGGAAATCTATGGCGAACGCTGAATCGCCGAAAGGTCCCTGAGCAAGGGCAGGCAGGGACAGGTATTTCTTGTTCGGGACCAAACGCCGGAACCGAACTTTGATTGCCTTTATGCAAAATACAAGGAACTTCAATCGATTTACTCCACTCCGATACAATCCTATCCTGTAGGGAAACCAAAAGAGTCATTTACAGAATTCGTTACGGCTCTCCGTACGTTTCTTGAGCGGGAACAAAATTTCGTCGGGGCGCTGAAACTGCTTCTTCCTTCCAAAGAAGGCGTTGCAACGGATAAAGAAATTGCCGGCTTTGGGGGCCGGAGGCCTTTTCCTAGGATGTGACCTTTTGTCATCTATCCGGCACTGCGGCCATGAGGCCTGCCCATGAACCGTCCAAGCGTCCGGACTTGAGGAGGGCGCGGACGGTGTCCGCATTGCTCACGAACTGCGCCGACCAGAGCCGCACTCACGGCGAGTGCTGCAGCGAGCTGACCGCCGCGGCCGACCACGAAGTCCTCGACCGTGTCAAGCGGATCGCCGAAAGTGGTGACCGAGGTCACAACGCGGCATCCGGTCGGACAGGCGACGGCGACAGGTAGAAGAGGGCAAACCCAGCGGTCCGCTTCGCGGGTCGTCCGGGATCGGTGATGTTGAGACCGGACAAGACACATGCCGAATCGAACCGGGAATTGCACGGTTTGGACTCCAGATAGCACGCGCGATTCCGTAGCGGCGACGCCGGGCCCGGGTCGGATCCATGACGGCGGTTGGACACCATCCCGGCTGAAAAATCCCGGCCATGCCGGAACCGGGATGAAACTCAGGACAATTCCTGTTGACGCGGGTCTCGCGGCGGTTATTTTTACCATTACTAAAATCTTTACCGAAGGAAGGAGCCGATGTCGTCGGGAACCGGAACGGGAACGACCAGGCGGTCGGATCGCCAACCAGTAGGAATTCCGCTTCGGAATCGTCGCAAGGAACTCGGTTTGACGTTGCAGGCCGTCGCCGACGGTGCCGGACTGTCGGTGGGATTCATCTCACAGGTGGAACGGGACCTGACGTCTCCGTCACTGACGTCACTCCTGGCAATCGCTCGGGTGCTCGACATCGGTGTCGCCGACATCCTCGTGGCGCCCGGTGGGGAGTCGCCGATGACGCGCCAGTTCCGGCGTCCGGTCTACGGTCCTGACCCGGAGATCTTCGGCTACGAACGGATCTCGGCAAATTTCTCCGGCCATGTCCTGAGCGGGGTGATCATCCATGAATCGCCAGGCTACCGGAGCGAACCGATCCGGCACGAAGGCGAAGAGCTGTTCTACATGCTGGAAGGGTCGATCACTGTCGAGATCGACGGTGAATGCACGGTGCTGCACCCGGGTGACTCGATTCACTTCGATTCGATGCGCCGGCACTCAACCTGGAACCATACCCTGTCGCCGGCACGAATCCTGCACGTCTGCACAATCGACGTGTTCGGCGACCGACAAGACGAACCGGCAACCGATGAACCGGCGACAACCGGGTCGCATCGGTCTCCGAGGCCGCAGGACGCGGCGGCACCGACATCCCGAAGCCGGAGGTCGGGCAGAACAGGCTAACTGAGGAGACTACCGAAATGAAACCAGACTTTATCACACCCCTCCGGGTGGCAAGCCTGGCCCTGGCCGGCGCTGCGGCCCTGGCGCTGGCCGCGCCCGTGGGCGCCGATCGCGTGCTCCGTCTTGACGAGGTCGCGGTCGGGGAACTGGATCCGGGACTGGCATCCGACTATGCCGACTCGATTCTCATGTTCAACGTCTATGACACGCTGGTCCTGCCGAGACAGGGCGGTCCCGGCCATGTGCCGCATCTGGCGGCGAACTGGGACGGTGAGGGAACCCAGTACACGTTCCAGCTCCGCGATGATGTCCGGTTCCAAAGCGGCAATCCGCTCCGTGCCGAGGATGTCGTGTTCTCGCTCGAACGGATGCAGGCGCTTGGACGCGGACTTTCCTTCCTCTTCGGCAACGTCGAGATGGCCGAGGCCGTCGATACACATACGGTGCGCTTCAGCCTCAACGAGCCCTACGCTCCCTTCGTGGCCTCCCTGGTGCGTCTGCCGATCGTCGACAAGGAAACCGTGATGGCAAATCTCGGCGAGGGCGAGGGTGACATGAAGGACTGGGGCCAGGGGTATCTGTCCGCCAACGGCGCCGGGACCGGTGCCTACAGGGTGATAGCCCACAATCCCCAGGAAGAGACCGTCATGGTCAGGAATGACGACTACTTCCTTGGAATCGACGAAGGGGCGCCGGATACTGTGCGTCTTCGCTACGGTCTCGAGGCCGCAACGGTCCGCACGCTCATGGCTCAGGGTGAACACGAAATCTCGTCCCAGTGGCTGCCACCCGAAGTCATGCGCGCCCTGTCCAACGAGGGCATGCAACTCCTGACGGAAAGCGGCACCGGTGCCTTCTACTTCAAGATGAACACCACCAAGGCCCCTCTCGACGATGTCCACTGCCGCCTGGCGCTGGCCAATGCGTTCGACTACGAGGCGGCGCTCAAGCTGATTGCCGTCACCGACACCCTGTCGCAAGGGTCCGCATCTACCGGCGCCATCCCGGTCGGCATGTTCGGCGCCAATCCCGCCAGTATGACCCTCGCCCGCGACGTCGACGCCTCCCGGAACCATCTGGCCCAATGCGCCCATGACCCGGCAGATTTTTCCATCGAGATCACCTGGATCGCGGAAGTCCCCGTCGAGGAACGCTTTGCGCTCCTTTTCCAGGCCAATCTCGCCGAGATCGGCATCCGGTCAACCATCACCAAGGTGCCCTGGGCCCTGTTTTCGAGCCAGGTCAACAAGGCGGAAAACACACCTCACGTGTCGCAGTTGTTCGTCAATGCAGTGACCGGAGACCCGGACACGCTGCTCTACGGGATGTATCACTCGACGGCCGCCGGGACCTGGCAGTCGCCGGAACACCTGAATGATCCGGAAGTCGACCGGCTGTTGGAGGAGGGACGTACCGGGGCTTCGGACGAGGCGCGGGATGCGGCCTATGCGGCGCTGAACGACCGGCTCACCGCGATCGCGCCGTCGATCTACAGTTACGACCGGCAATCAATCTTCGCAGGGAGCCCGAAGGTCAACGCCCCGGCGCTCAGCGATCCGGCACAGGCTTTCGGGCTTGACGGAATGGGATTCAGCTTCCGGTTGATGACGGTCGAGAACTGACACGGACCGCCCGGCCCGATTCCGCGCCGCCGGCCCGTCGCCGGTCGGCGCGGCTCCGGGCCCCGATGTGACCACCGACCCGGATGCATCCGGTCCTGCGTCTTCTCCTTCGCCGCGCCGGCATGTCGGCGCTGGTGCTCATTGGCGTGTCGGTGCTGATCTTCGTGATCGCCCGGGTGATCCCGGGCGATCCCGCCCGAATTGCCCTCGGCCCGAACGCGACCGTGGAACAGGTTGCCAATCTCCGGGATGCGCTGCACCTCGACCAGCCCGTCTGGCGCCAGTACGGCCATTTCATCGCGGATCTCGCACGAGGAGACCTTGGGGTCTCCCTCTACACCAACCGCCCGGTAACCACCGACATTGCCCAGTTCCTCCCGGCGACGCTGGAACTGGTCTTCGCCGCGGCCATCCTGATGATCGGTCTCGGCCTCCCGCTCGGCATCCTGTCAGCCCGGTACCGCGGAGGGATCATCGACAATTCCATCCGGGTGGTGGCGCTCCTCGGGGTTTCGGCGCCCAGCTTTGTCTGGGCGGTGATCCTGATGCTGCTCTTCGCCTTCTTCCTGCCGATTTTCCCGATTGCCGGTCGGCTTTCCACCGATTTCCTGATCGAACCGGTGACCGGTTTCCTGCTGGTCGATACGCTTCTTGCAGGCAATCCCGCTGCCTTCGGCAATGCGGTCAGCCACATTGCGCTGCCCGCCTTCGCGCTGGCGCTTTCCGGAATCGGCCAGGCGGCACGGCTGACGCGGGCCAACATGGTCGAGACCTATGACCGGCCCTATATCGAGATGGCCCGATCCTACGGGTTTCCCGAACGGAGGATCGCAGGCCGCTTTGCCTTCCGCCCGTCGCTGATCCCCTCGCTGACCATCCTCGGGCTGGACTTCGCCGCCATGCTGGGAAACGCCTTTCTCGTGGAGGCGATCTTCGCGTGGCCGGGGCTGTCGCGCTACGGCGTGGCGGTGATTCTGCGGAAGGACCTCAACGCCATCATCGGCACCGTGCTGATCATTTCCGCGACCTTCCTGATCGCCAATCTGATCGTCGACCTCCTGATCGCCTGGCTGAATCCGCGTATCCGCCACGGCCGGGGAACGGGCGGATGAAGCGGGCGCTCGCCATCATCCGGTCCTCGGTGCTGTCGATGATCGGCGTCGCCCTGGTCCTGCTGGTCGTGCTTTCGGCAATCTTCGCCGGCGTCGTCGCACCTTTCCCGGACCACCGGGGGGCGGTGGTGGATTTCACCAATTTCAACCAGCCGCCGCACTGGCCGAACATCATGGGCACGGACCTGGTCGGTCGCGACCTGTTCAGCCGCATTCTCTACGCCTACCGGACTTCACTGGTTCTTGCGGTCGTGGTTCTGGTCCTCGCCATGCCGACGGGTGTCATTGTCGGGCTGGTTGCCGGCTATTTCGACGGTTTCCGACGCCATGCGCTGATGCGGCTCACGGATGTGTTCCTGTCAATTCCACCGCTGGTCCTCGCGATGTCGATCATGGGTGTTCTGGAACCAACCCTGCTCAATGGCATGATGGCCGTCACGGTCATGTGGTGGCCCTGGTACGCACGCCTCGTCTACAACATCACCCTGGCGGAACGGGAGGAAGGTTACGTGCTGGCGGCCGAGGTCATCGGCGCGTCCTCCCTGCATGTGATGTTCCGGGAGATCCTGCCAAACTGCATCCCGGCGGTCCTGACCAAGATGGCCCTGGACATCGGCTTCGTCATTCTCATCGCATCCTCGCTGTCCTTTCTCGGGCTTGGCGTCCAGCCGCCAACCCCGGATCTCGGATCGATGGTTGCCGAAGGCGCCAACTACCTGCCGGATTCCTGGTGGCTGACCGTCTTCCCGGGACTCGCGATCCTGGTGGCAGTGTTCGGCTTCAACCTCCTCGGCGACGCCCTGCGCGACATTCTCGGGTCCGATCAATGACGCCGGACGTGACCGATGGTGCCGTCACCGGGATGGCCGGAACCGGGGATCGAAACGGTGCCCGGGAGACCGGCAAGAGCATCGACACCCTGGCCATTCGGGACCTCCGCCTCCGGTTCCGCGGCTATACGGAAACGACAACGGTCCTTCACGGGATCTCGATGCGGGTGGCGCCGGAACAACGGGTCGCGCTCGTGGGCGAATCCGGTTCCGGCAAGACCGTGATCGCGCGGGCGATTCTTGGCCTCCTCCAGCTGCTCCCGGGTGCGATCGTCAACGGTGATATCGACTTCGAGGGCCAGGACCTGACCGGGCTTACGACCCGGGCCTGGCGGCGCCTCCGGGGCGTGAGGATGTCGATGATCTTCCAGGATCCGACTTCCTCGCTCAATCCGGTCTTCACCATCGGCGAGCAGTTTCACGAAGTGCATCGGCGCGCCGACCCCGCCATCCGCCGTAGCGTTTCCGGGGATCGAGCGGCGGCGATCCTCGAAGAGGTCTCCATCACGGAACCGGACCGGGTTCTCGAATCGTATCCGTTCCAACTCTCCGGCGGCATGAACCAGCGGGTGATGATCGCCATGGCGATGGCCAACGAACCGGCGCTGCTGATCGCCGACGAACCGGGAACCGCTCTCGATGTCACGGTTCAGGACCAGACGCTCCGACTGATGCGTCGCCTCGTCGACAGTCACCGAACGTCTGTGCTGTTCATTTCCCACAATCTCGGCGTCGTCCGCGAGTTCGCCGACCGGGTCTATGTCATTTACCAGGGGCGAATCGTCGAGGAAGGGCCGAGTGCAGCGATCTTCCGTGACCCGCGCCATGCCTACACGCAGGCGCTGATGGCGGCCGCGCCGCGAATCACCGGCGGCGGCATCCCCGACGTCTCCGAGGACGAGCCCGCATTCCTCGCCCCGAGAGAAGTGCATCCGCCCGAGCCCACTCCGACTGGAGACGGGTGAGATGACGGACCGGCTGCTCGAACTCCGCAGTGTTTCCCGGACCTTCCATCTGGGCACCCGCCAGGTCCGGGCGGTAAACGCCGTGACGGCGGATGTCCGCCGGGGCGAATGCCTAGCCGTGGTCGGCGAGTCCGGTTCCGGCAAGAGCACCCTCGCCAATCTGATACTCGGCGTCCTGCCGCCGGATCCCGGCGGCGAAATCCGCCTTGAAGGCGAGATCCTGCCACATCGCCGGCAACGCCGGCACCGGCAGGCGATTCAGCTGGTTCAGCAGAACCCGCTCTCCTCACTCAACCCCAAGCGTTCGATCGGGGCTTCGATCCGCCTGGCGCTGGACGTCCATGGGATCGGCGACCGGCAGGACCGGCCCGCCCGGGTCGGCGCGCTTCTGGAGGAAGTGGGACTCCCGGCCGACTTCGCCACGCGACCACCTGCGGCACTTTCCGGTGGCCAGCGGCAACGTGTGGCCATCGCCCGGGCACTGGCTTGCGAATCCGGACTGGTGGTGCTCGACGAACCGACATCGGCCCTCGATGTCCGGGTTCAGTCGCGGGTGCTCGCGCTCCTTGCGCAGCTCCGGGCCCAGAGAGGGCTGACTTATGTCTTCATCACGCATGACCTGTCGGTGGTCCGCAACATCGCCGATCGGATCCTTGTGATCGAGGCCGGGCGGGTGGTGGAGGTGGGAGACACGGTCAACCTGTTCGAATCCCCTCGCCATCCCTGCACCCGGCGGCTGATCAGCGCCGTGCCCGTCATTGGGGCGGAGGAGGTTGCCTTCCGGGAACGTGTGCGTGGCCTTGCCGAAGGGCTGCAGGAGGCAGCCGGCGGAACGGGCTAACGGGTTGACGGAACGGAACAGCGCCCGGGACGGATGCCGGTGGCGCCATGACAGGAAATGGAAGGAGAAGGCCGATGCCTGGAAAGACCATCCGCGTCGCCGCCGATGTCGGGGGGACCTTTACCGATCTGGTCTGTTTCGAAACTGACGCGGAAAGCGGACAGTCGACGGTCCGAACGGCAAAGGCCGACACGACGCCACCGGACTACGAGATCGGGGTCATGAATGTTCTCGAAAAGTCCGGGACCGATCCTGCCGGCGTCAACGTCCTCGTTCACGGAACGACGGTCGTGATCAATGCGCTCACCGAACGCCGGGGTGTCCGGGTCGGTCTGATCACGACGGAGGGTTTCCGCGACACGCTGGAGATCGCCCGAGGGAACCGTCCGGATTTCTTCAATCTCCACTACAGGAAACCGCCCCCCTTCGTGCCGCGCCGGCTTCGCCGTGAACTGCCGGGGCGGATGAGCTACCGCGGCGAGGAAATGCGGCCGCTCGACCTCTCCGGCCTCGACGGCATCATCGCCGACTTCCAGGGCGAAGGCGTGCAGGCGGTCGCAATCTGCTTCCTTCATTCCTATGCCGACCCGTCCCATGAAGTGGCGGCGGAGGCAGCAGTCCGGGACCTGTGGCCGGAGGTCTCGGTGGTGTCCTCGCACCGGATCGCCCGCGAGTGGCGGGAGTACGAACGCTGCAACACGGCCGTCCTGTCGGCCTATGTCCAACCGGTGGCCGAACGCTATCTCGACCGGCTCCGGGACCGGTTCGAAGACCGGGGATTCGCCGGCAGCCTCTACGTGATGCAGTCGAACTGCGGCGTCGACTCTCTCGAGGCGGTCTCGCGGATCCCGATCACCATGGTCGAATCCGGCCCGGCCTCCGGCGTCTGGGGCGCCGCCGAACTCGGCAGGCTGATCGGCGAGTCCAACATCCTCGCGCTCGACATCGGCGGCACGACCGCCAAATGCGCTTTGGTCGAGGGTGGCAACGTCCGGATCATGACGGATTACTGGATCGAACGCGATCGGACGTCCGCCGGCTACCCGATCATGGTTCCGGTGGTCGACCTGGTGGAAATCGGCAATGGCGGTGGGTCCATTGCCTGGGTTGACGACTTCGGGAAGCTGCATGTGGGACCACGCTCGGCAGGGGCGGTCCCGGGCCCGGCGGCCTATGGCCGTGGCGGCACAGATGCCACCACGACCGACGCCAATCTCTGGCTGGGCCGGATCAACCGCGACCACTTCTGCGACGGAGAAGTCGTGGCCGACATGGCAGCGGTGGAACGGACGATCACCGACGTCGGCCGGCGGCTTGGCGTTGACACCGACGACGCGGCGCGCGGCATTGTCCGGATCGCAAACAACAACATGGTCAATGCCCTCAAGCTTGTGTCGCTGAATCGCGGGTTCGATCCGCGGGACTTCACACTGGTCGCCTTTGGCGGCGGCGGCGGGATGCATGCAGTGGCACTCGCGAAGGAACTGGGCGTCCGCAAGGTGGTGGTGCCCGAGAGCGCCTCGGTGTTCGCCGCCTGGGGCATGATGATGTCGGATCTCCGGCGCGATTACTTCGTGACCCGCCTTGCGGATCTGACCCCGGACGAGGCCGCGGGAATCGAGGCTGCCTACGCCGAGGCGGTCGCCCGGGCAATCGCCGACTTCGAGTCGGAAGGCGTTTCGCCTGAAAGGGTCACGGTGACGCGATTCGGCAAGTTCCGCTACCGCAACCAGGAGCACACGACCGAGATCGAACTGGATGCGGATCCGGTCTCCGAGGCGTCGGTAGGCGCCATCGCCGACCGGTTCCACGACGCCTATGAGCGGGAATACACCTACCGGCTGGACGCTCCTGTGGAGATGGTCGGACTCCACCTGGTGGCGTCGGCCGAAGTCGGAAAGCTCGAAATGACGGATCGCGAATCCACGGGAGCGTCGGCCGAAATCGCGCAGAAACCGGGCCGAACGGTCGACTTCGCCAGCGAAGGCGACCATGCGGCCACCGTCTATGACGGAAGCCGCCTCGAACCGGGCATGCGGTTCGCCGGTCCGGCCATCGTCGAGGCGCCCGGGACCACCATCGTCATCCATCCGGGCGACCGCGTCGAGATCGACGGTTACCGCAATGTCGTGATCCAGGTCAGCGACGCGAATGGGAAGGAATTCCCGGGATCGGGCGCCGGCGCGGGCACGGACGAGGCCACCGGCGGCAGCGAGGGCAAAGGGGGTGTGACATGACCGGCAGCCGACAGGACCCGATCACGCTGGAGATCATCCAGAATTCGCTTCAGGCGGCGGCGGACGAGATGTTTGCCGCGATGAAGAAGACGGCGATGAGCTCGATCATCTACGAAGTGCTCGACATGGGCACCGGCATCATGGACTCCGACGGCGAGATCGCCTCGTCCGGGGCAGGCATCCCCGCCTTCATCGGAGTGCTGGACAAGGCGACCCGGGTGATCATCCGCAAGTTCGACCAGCCGGGCGACGTCCAGCCGGGCGACATCTTTGCCACCAATGACCCCTATCACGGCGGCGTCACCCATCTGAACGACATTGTCGTCATAATGCCGGTGTTCGTGAACGGCGAACTCATCGCCTGGACCGCCAACATCGCCCATCACTCCGATGTCGGCGGGATGGCGCCGGGGTCGCTGACCGGCGAGGCCACGGAGATCTACCAGGAAGGGCTGCGTCTGCCGGCAGTCAAGATCATCGACCGCGGCGAACCGATCCGCCCGGTGATGGAGGTCATCCGGGTCAACTCGCGGATGCCCGACGTCCTCGAGGGCGACCTCTGGGCTGCGATCGCCTCGGTCCGGATCGGCGCCCGGAGGCTGGAGGGTCTTGCCCGAAAGTACGGCACCGGGGTCTTTGCGGATGCCGTGTCGTCGTTCATGGATTTCGGCGAGGACGTTTCGAGGCGTGCGCTGGCCCGGTTGCCGAAAGGGACGTTCGAACTTTCGGAGGAGCAGGACGACGGGCAGATCTTCAATGTCGCCATCACCATAGATGACGACCGTTTCACCGTCGATCTCCGGAACAATCCGGATCAGGGCAAGAGCCCGGTCAACACCAGCCGCGACGGCGTCATGGTGGCCGCACAAATGATTTTCAAGTCACTGACCGACCCATATTCCCCGGCCAATGGCGGGTCATTCCGACCGATCCGGCTTCTCACCCGCGAGGGTTCGGTGTTTCACGCCCGCGAACCGGCCGCCATCGGCTTTTACTACGAGATCGAGCTTCGGGTTTATGACCTGATGTGGCGCTGCCTCGCGCCGCACATGCCCGACCGACTGGCGGCCGGGCATTTTGCGTCGGTCTGCGGAACCTTCATCGGCGGCATTCACCCGGACACCGGCCGCCAGTACACCATCATCGAGCCCCAACTCGGCGGCTGGGGCGCCAGCCGCCGGGGTGACGGCAATTCCGCGATGTTCTGCGGTTTCCACGGCGAGACCTACAACTGTCCGGCGGAGATCAACGAGGCAAGGAACGGCCTCTTCGTCGACCGCATGGAACTCAATCTCGAACCGGGAGGCGAAGGCCGTCACATGGGCGGCCGGGGGATCGTGCTCGACTACCGGATCCGCACCGACAACGGTTTCCTGACCGCCGGCTACACCCGTTCGCGCTTTCCGGCCTGGGGCCTCGACGGCGGCCACGACGGCTCGCCCAACTATATCGAGTTCATCCCGAAGGACGGGGAGCGGCGGCGTTTCGCCTTCGCGTCGGGCCTGACCACCTCCACGGACGATGTCATCCGTGTGGTGACCGGCAACGGCGGCGGTCTCGGCGACCCGGCCGAACGGGACCCCGACCGGGTCCGGGAGGACGTCGGGAACGGGCTGATCTCGCCCGACCGGGCACGGGAGATCTTCGGCGTGGACGTCAACGCCGGGGCCGGTTCAACGGGCTAGGACACCTTCGTCGGGCGCGGCGGAGGCGCCCGAACCCATTCAGCACAGAGGACTGCACCATGACGACCATGACGCCGGACGGCGCACCCTTGAGGGTCATGTATCTCAATCCGGTCGGGACTGACGGCTACGACGCGGTCTTCGCCGACGCCATCGGCGCCATCCGGTTGCCAGGGACCGAAGTTCACGTCACCTCCCTGTCACCTGCCTGTGGGCGGTTCACCCACATCGAGTTCCGATCCTATGAAGCCATGGTGACGCCAGGCATTGTCCGGGCGGCGCGGGCCGCCGGCCGCGAGGGATTCGACGCCCTGGCCATCGGGTGTTTCTACGACACCGCACTCCACGACGCCGGGGAGCTTTCCGGCGAAATGGTGGTGACAGCGCCCTGTGTCGCGGCGATGGAGATCGCCGCCAGTCTTTCGAACCGATTCGGAATCATTGTCGGGCGTCGCAAATGGGTGGACCAGATGCATGCGACGGTCGTCGCCAACGGCATGGCGGACCGGCTCTCAGGATTCTATACCGTCGGACTTGGGGTCAACGACTTCCAGACCGATCACGAGAGAACCAACGCGCTCCTGGTGGAGGCGGGGCGGAAAGCCGTCGAGGACGATCACGCGGAAGCGATCATTCTCGGCTGCACGCTCGAAATCGGCTTCCATGAAACCCTCTCGGACATTCTCGGGGTCCCGGTCATCGATCCGGCCCTCGCCGCGTTCCGGCGGGCCGAATACGGGGCGATCCTCAAACGGTTGAACGGTTGGATTCCCAGCCGGAAATGGTCGTGCGAGGCTCCCTCCGAAGAAGAGATGGCCCTGTTCGGCGGGTTTGATGACCCCGACGTTTTCGGCAATCGCATCGTTCTCGGGGCCGGGTGAAGCCGGGGGCCTCTCGAGCCCGAGCAGACGGCGACAGGGAACCGGAACCGTGGGAACGCACAGCCCGGCATCGACGCCTCCGGCAACCGGCCGAACCGGCCCGGTAGCCGCGGATCCCATCACCCTCGCGGTAATCCAGGCCGGCTGGACTTCGGCTGCGGAGGAGATGTTTGCGGTTCTCAGAAAGACTGCCATGAGCCCGATCATCCACGAGGTTCTGGACGTCGGAACCGGGGTCACGGACGGGGACGGGAACCTTGTCGGATCCGGTGCCGGAATCCCGTCTTTCGTCGGGGTTCTCGACAAAGCAGTCCGGCGGATCCTGGAGATCCACGATTCCTTCGGTCCGGGCGGCGTGCGGGACGGCGACGTTTTCATCACCAACGACCCCACCTATGGAGGCGTGACCCATCTGAACGACGTCGTCGTGGCCGAACCGGTGTTTCACGCGGGGGTCCGGATCGCCTGGGTGGCATCGATCGGCCACTGGAGCGACATCGGAGGCATGACGCCGGGCTCGATGTCGGTGGCGGCGCGGGAAATCTATCAGGAGGGTGTGCGGCTTCCTGCCGTACGCCTATTCGATGCCGGGCGGCCCGTGACGCCGGTCTTCGACATCATCGCCGCCAATTCCCGCCTTCCGGCGTTCGCATCGGGCGACCTCTGGGCGCAGATCGCCGCCGGACGCCGGGCGGCGGCGCAACTCCGACAAATGGCCGCGACCTACGGTCTCGACGCCTATAACGCAGCGCTCGATGCGCTGTTCGACCGGAGCGAGCGGCAGGCCCGCTCCGGCCTCCGCGCCCTGCCGCAAGGAGACTATGCCATCGAGGAGGAGCAGGACGACGGGGCGATCTGGCGGGCGCGGATCACCATCGGCACCGAGGCCTTCCGCGTCGATCTTCGCGACAACCCGAAGCAGCGGGCCGCTCCCCACAACACCAGCCGCGACGGCGCCGTCATTGCGTCCCAGATGCTGTTCAAGGCACTGACCGGCCCATCGCTCCCGACCACCCAGGCGTCCTTTCGCCCCCTCGACGTGATCACGGAACCCGGAACCGTGTTCCATGCCGAGGACCCGGCACCCCACGGTTTCTATTTCGAGACCCGGATCCGGCTCTACGACATGCTCTGGCGCTGTCTGGCAAGGGCGTTTCCGGAGCGGCTTCCCGCCGGGCATTTCGGGACGATCGGCGGTACGGTCGTTGCCGGCGTCCACCCGGAAACCGGTCGCAGCTACACCATGGTGGAACCACAGATGGGCGGCTGGGGCGCGACCGCCAACCGGGACGGACTCGACTGCATGTATTCCACGAGCCACGGCGACACGTTCAACTGTCCGGTCGAAATCTGCGAAGCCCGCTACGGGCTCGACGTCGCCTGGAAACGGATGAACTCGAGATCGGCCGGCGGTGCGGGACAAGGCCGGCACTCCGGCGGACGGGGCCTCACGATCTGCTACCGGCCCAGGGGCCAGGCCACGGTCGCCGTCGGATTCAGCCGCCACAGGCTGCCGGTCTGGGGGCTCGCCGGCGGCCACGACGGCGGCACCAACGGCCTTACCGTCATCCGGTCGAACGGCGACCGCGAAGATTACGGATTTGCGAGCGATCTCGTCGTGGCGGCCGGTGACTCGCTGGTGATCCGCACCGCAAATGGCGGCGGTTGGGGATCCCCGTCAAACCGAGCGGGCTGACTCCCGTCCGGTTCAGATTTGGATCTCGAACCGTCCATTCACCATTCGGGCCGGGTAGGTTCCGATCGCCACGCAGACCGGCGACCGGAGCGGGGCTCCGGTCCTGTAGTTGAACCGCCCGTTATGCTTCGGACATTCGATGGTGTCATCGAGCACGAGGCCGTCAGCAAGATGCGCCTCTTCATGCGTGCAGAGACCGTCCGTGGCGAAGACCTCGCCGTCCGGTGATCGGTAGACAGCATATGTGGATCCGCCGTGGTCGAAACGCACGACGTCTTCGAAATCGATGTCGTCCTCGGAACAAACGTCGATCCATTCAGCCATGGAATTCCTCCTCGCCCGTCACGCACGGACTATGACTCCGATGCCGCCTGCCGACAACCGGTCAAGTTCCTTCCGGACAAACTTCGGTTGTCAGAGTTCATCCGGACGTTGATCGGAAAAATGCTATCTTACTGGTACTTTTGCTCTGGCCGACAACGCAAAAACGAAGACTACCAAGCTCGACGACCATCGCGAGGCCCCTGCCCATATTACGCCCTCGCTGTTCGATTAGCTTGCCGAACACGAAGTTTCGGACTTTCAGGTGTCCCGGTCATCGACTCACTTGCTTCAAGAACCGATCGAACTCATCGTCTTCGATCGGCACGACGTGTTCGGGTGCAGGATAGGCCCCAGAGTTGACGTCGTCGATGAACTCCTTGAAAGCGGCAACGCGTTCGCTCTGGAGACGTTCGAACTCCGCCTTGAAGTTACGGTAAACCTTCCCATGGCGCGGCTTGTGATTGACGCCGTGACCAAGAACATCTTCGGCAAAAAGGTACTGCGCATCCGCACCGGGCCCCGCGCCCATGCCGAGCATGATCATCGATGTGTTTTGGGAAATCCATTTCCCGACGCGGTCAGGTACGACCTCTAGCTCGGCACCGAAACAGCCCACGGCCTCCAGTCGCTGAACGTGTTCCCAGAGATTTGCCGCCTCATCCGCCCTTTTTCCCACGGCGCGCCAGCCCGTCCACGTGATATAACTGGGGATGAGGCCGATATGAGCCACGATCGGCACGTGGTTGTCGCACATTGCCTTCTGGATATCATAGGACGCTGCGCAATAAAAACAGTCACCGCCCATGGACGTGAAATGATAAGTCGCGCGAAGGTAGTCTTCGGCGGTTGCAAGGTAACGCCCTTCGAACTGACCCCAGCCGCCATACGGTAGCCCGACCTGGACAAAGCAACTGCCTGCCGCCTCCCGCATCTCGGGGCTGAAGAACCGGCCCTCGATCGACAACATGTGGATGCCGGCGGCATCGGCCGCCGAGGCTTCTTCCAAGGTGGTTACGTAGAGCATCGAGATCTTCTCGCCACGTTTCTTCATGTTGCGGATGTCTTCAACGTGGGGGCGGTTATGGTACATACTCATCAGTTTCTCCCAAGGTCAGGTTTTGAATGCGGTGCGAAAGTGTCAAACGCAGGCGGCCCTTGTGATTGCCGTCCATGGTTGTGAAATCCGTTTCTGTCTTCCCGAGCGCGCCGATGCTAAGACGGGGTCAATCCCAGAGCCAAGTCCCATCGCTGTCATTCCTCTCGCAAACCGGTCGAAAGGCTTGTCGTTCCGCAGCATCCAGTCGCAGGCGGCTGTCTGGAACGGCTGCTTCATGTTCTACAGTTCGATCAGTACACGACCGTCTTCAACCTTGGTTGGATATGTTCGGAGGTCTTCACATGCGGGCGGGGACTCCACTTCGCCGGTCCTGACATCAAAGATTGAAGCGTGCTTGGGGCACTCGATGGTATTTTCGACTACCAGGCCATCGGCCAGGTGTACGTCTTCGTGGGTGCAGAGCCCGTCGGTGCAAAAGTAGTCGCCCTCGTGATCCCGCACGATGACAAAAGTTCGCCCGTCGTGATCAAAGCGGATCACGTCTTCGGGATCGATGTCATCAGCAGCACAGGCGTCGATCCATTCAGCCATGAGTGCCTCCCCAAATGTCGTGTAGTTTGAAGTCGATAGGGGCTGCCGGCATAACGCTCTTGAAAAGCGCCACGGACTTTTCGAGTCCCTCAAGGGAATTCAGAAGAACATCTTCGTGTTCGACTGCAAGCCAGCCGTCGTCGCCGCACATCCTCAGGAAATAGCAAAACTGCCTCCACTGTTGCTCGTAAAAGCCAAACCCGAGCGTGACATTGCTCCACGACCGGGCTGGAATGTCCATCAGACTTCCGTTCTCCGGAAGGCTCGTTGCGGCCTGCACTGGCACATTCACCATCGTGTCCGTCGCGTGGCCCGCAGGAAGGTCGGACCCAGTGCAGGCAGCCGGACAAAATCGAAGTATCATGCGCCGTGTCCTTGCAAGGCGCCCGAAACGTGAAAAAAGGGAAACACCATCGCCATCAACAAGTTGGACACCTGATTTTCGTTATTCATAAAACGCCGGACGATCGATCATATCGACCGCTTTCTGGCGCCCTTCATCAAGTGCGGCCACACCTGCTTCGGCCACTGTCGCGGCGCAGTATCCATCCCAACAGCTTGATGCGATGGTCGAGAACACGCCGGTTTCGACGAAACGCAAGAAATCGTGATTCTGTCGACGATAGGCTTCCGCAAAGCGTCTGCGCCAGTCGATATCGTAAGCCGTGCTGCTGGCCAGCAGCATGTCGCTGCGGACATAGGCAACGTTGTTCATCGAGACCGCGCCCTTCTCGCCGACAAGCTCTGCCCGAATGTCATAGCCGTAGGCAGCGTTGTTGTTGACCTCGATATTCACGAGTTGGTCGTCCGTTGTCTTGAGTACCATCATGACCGGTGCGACACGCGAGTCCGAACGTTTCGGCTGAAAGGCTGAGATGATCTGGTATTCTGAGTCGAGAATGTAGCGCGCCATGTCGAACTCGTGCTGAGCCGAGTTGGTGATTGCCATGGCGCCAGTGAAGTCGGACGCGGGCGTCTCTACGTTTCGGTGAAAGTTGTGCATCATGAGCGCGCGGCCAAGCGTGCCGTCGATCAGGGTTCGTTTCATCTCGACGTAGGACTGATCGTAGCGTCGCATGAAGCCAAGCTGCACGAATTTTTCGCCCGTGGCTTGTTCGGCCTCCATGACCTCGAGGCATTCGGCCGAGGAATGCGACAACGGCTTTTCGCAGAGAACCTTCTTTCCCGCAGCGATGCAGGCCTTGCAGAGCGAAGCATGGGTGAAATCAGGGCTGGCCAAGATCACCGCATCGACATCATCACGCGAGATCGTTATTTCGGGGTCGGTAGTAGCATAAGCGACGTCAAGGGCATCGGCCACGCTGCGCGCTCGCACCTCGTCCATGTCGCAAACCACCTGTAGTGTCGCTCCAGATAATTTTTCGGCGACAATCCGGGCGTGGTCCAAACCCATGACACCCACGCCGATGACCGCAAGTCTTGTTGTCATATCGTTTCCTTTGCGACACCTCCGGTCACTCGTCTGCATTGGTCGGCGGCAGTCGGCCCTCGTGGGACTCCACATAACCCTCGACGCTGGCTTCGAGATCGGCCATGGATTCACCACCTGCCATCAGGTCCGTGATTTCTTCACGAGTCTTTTCGTTCTTGCGGAAGTCGGCGGCCACGGAACCACGGATCAGGACCGCGAAGTGATCGCCGACAGCGAGCGCATGCATGACCTGATGCGTGATGAAGATCACCGCGAGTCCGCGCCGTTTGGCCTCGTTGACAATTCGAAGTGCATGGGCCGCCTGTTTCACTCCGAGAGCGGCTGTGGGTTCGTCCAAGATCAGCACACGGGCGCCAAAGTACACTGCCCGGGCTATGGCAAGCGACTGACGCTCGCCGCCGGAGAGCCCGCCGACAAGCCTGTCGCCGTCGTTGATCCGGGTAATGCCGAAGTCCTGCACCGCCTTTACCGCAATCTCGTTGGCTTTCTTCCGGTCGAAGACAGTGAACGGCCCCCATTGCTTCGTTGGTTCAACCCCGACAAAGAAAGATCGACCAATTGACATCAGCGGGAAAGTGCCGCCGAACTGGTGCACAGTGGCGATGCCGCGGTCGGCGGCATCGCGGGGACGGTTGAACTCGACCGGTTCTCCGTCCATCAAGATCGTTCCGGCCGTCGCTTTATGCACACCTGCAAGTGTCTTGATAAGTGTCGACTTGCCAGCGCCGTTGTCGCCCAGAAGGCAAAGCACCTCGCCCTCGTGCACTTTGAGAGAAATTTTGTGAAGGACGTCAATAGGACCGAAGCTCTTGTCTATATCGCGTAGTTCCAGAATCGGTGGTCTCTCGGTCATCGGATCAGGTCTTCTTTTTTTTCGGCACGTAACTTAGCGCCTTTTCCCGGAACGTTTCGTTCATGCCAACTGCGACCAGAAGTATCACGCCGATTATGAGATTCGACCAGTTGCGGTCAATTTGCGTGAAATAGATGCCCTGGTTAACGATGGCAAAAGTCAGCGTGCCAACGAAGATGCCGATGACGGATCCGAAACCTCCGGTCAGAAGTACGCCTCCGGCAACGACGCTGACAATTGCGTTGAAGATGAAATTCATACCGCCCGACACCTGCGCTGAATTGAACAGGATCGCCTGGCACATGCCAACGAAAGCTGCAGACGTTGCGGACAGAATGAAAAGGATGACCGTAACCCTGTTTGTCGGGATGCCCAAATTGCGTGCGCTATCCCGGTCACCCCCCATGGCGAATATCCAGTTTCCATAGCGGGTCCGGTGGACGACGAAGGCAAAAATGACCGTCAGAACGACCCACCAAATGATGATGATCTGATGGCTACCTCCGATCAACTGTCCAAAGACGAACTTTGCCCAGGCAGGTGCGTCCAACGGTACACTTGCATTGCCTGTCAGGAGTACGGACGCGCTCAGGATTATGCCTTGCATTGCAACGAGCGTTCCGAGCGTGATGATGAGCGATGGCACCGTTGTCCGCACCGTCAGCAGGCCGTTCACGATTCCGACCAATACGCCGACGCTGAGTGCGCCCAGCATTCCGACCAAGATCGGAAGTTCGTAGTAACCGGATAGGATCGCGGTGGTCATCGATCCTGCCGGAATCATTGCGCCAATCGAGATATCCAGTTCGCCCGAAATCATCAGGAGTCCGACCGGGATTGCTACGATTCCGAGATTGGCCGCAAAGTTCACCCAACTGGCCGCACCAAAAAGCTTACTCAGGTCGACGCCACCGAAAATCACGTAAAATGCGATCACGGCCAAGAGGCTGATAATTGATGCGGCTTCGGGGCGGCGCAGGAAATGGCCGAAAGCGTTCATTTGGGGGGGCCCTTAAGGCTCTCTCTTCGCCGCGTAACTCTGCGCCATCTGCCTGAAGCTATCATTGGTGAGGACAGCGATCAAAAGGAGCGCACCAATGATCACGCTGCCGATGTTGGGATCGAGACCGCTGAAGAAAATGCCCTGATTCACAATCGAAAACGTAAGTGTCCCGAAGACAATCCCGACAACCGAACCTGCGCCCCCCGTCAAAAGTACACCGCCGATCACGACGCACATGATCGAGTTGAATATGAAGGCTTGCCCGGTCAGCACTTGAGCGCTCTGATAGGTCAAGACCTGGCCGACGCCGACGAACGCGGCGGCGAACCCGCTGAGCATGAAGAGTCCAATTGTCAGCCTGCGGGTCGGAATTCCGGCATTCCGCGCGCTTTCCCGGTCGCCGCCAAGGGCATAGATCCAGTTGCCGTAGTGCGAGATGTGCAAGAGATAGTAGACAACGACGATGAACGCCGCCCACCAAAACATCGTCACTTGAAACATTCCACCGACAAATTGACCCAGAAGCGCCTTGGTCACCGGATCCGGAACAATGAAGACCCCGGTGCTGCCGGCAATCATGACGGTGAAGCCGAGTGTCATTCCCATCACTCCGAACATCGTGCCAATGGAAATTATTATCGATGGAATGGTGGTACGCGTAACGAGATATCCGTTTACGAAACCAACCAGAAGGCCGACGCAAAGCCCCGCAAGGATACCGATGATTTCGGGCGCGTCATGGTGACCCGAGATGATGGCGACCGTCAGTGACGCGGCCGGTATCACAGACCCCACCGAAAGGTCCAGTTCTCCTGCGATCATCAACAACCCGACAGGCAGCGCAATGATCCCGACTTCGGCGGCGGTGTTCAGCCAACTGGAAAACCCCGGCGCGCCGAGGAACACCTTGCCGCCAAGAATTGCAAAGAACACATATACGAAGATCATTCCTATAAACGAGCCAGATTCGGGCCGTCGTGCAAGACGACCGAACGCACCGGACACTCTGCGCCTGTCTTCGGCTTCCGTTGACATCATTACTTTCCTGACTGTCGGTGCATGGAATGGATGCTTGCCTCAGTCAAGTCGAGATGGTGTATCGAGGCCGCCCGATAAGGAATCGCGCGGCCTCCATTTCAAGAAATTAGCGGGTACCCGCTTTCACGCCAGCCAGCGTGGCGTCGACGGTGGAAGCGTCGATGACGCCCGGGCCGGTCAGGATTTCACGTGTCGGAACCGTCAGGCCGTAGTTAACGAAACCGTTCAGGATCGAGACCGCAAGATAACCCTGATGGTAGCCCTGCTGGTCGATTGCGCAAGCCTGCGAGCCGGTCTTGATGTTGTTCAGGATCGACTCGTCGAAGTTCATGCCGCAGACCTTGACCTGGCCGGTCTTGCCTGCTTGGGCGATTCCACTGACGGCAGAGTTGGAATCGACATTGCCAATAGTAAACACGGCGTTGATCTCGGGGTTTTGCAGAAGGTGGGCGCGAACGGCCTGAGCGACGGCGGTGGCCGAGCCGAAAGAGGTCGCCGGCAGCGGCAGAACCGTGCCTTCGCCGCCAACATTGGTAATACCCTCGATGAATCCATTGCAGAACGCTTCGATGTTGGCAGCGCCCGGCAGGGTATTGATGCAAACGCCATTCAGGTTGCCAGCGTTGCCGAGGTATTCACCGGCTGCAACGCCACCCTTGTAGTCGTTCGAACCAACGTAATTCATGGCGCCTAGCCGATCGGCGGCTTCAATTCCGCCAGCGTTGTAGATGACCAAGGGAATGCCTGCGTCGACAACAGCCTGAAAGGCCGGGTCCATGGCTTCAGGAACCCAGTTTGGGCCAACAACGGCGTCTGCGCCCTGGTCAATCGCCTGACGGATGAGTTCCGCAGCGTCGACACCAAGGTTGTCATAGTTCTGCGGACCAAGCCAAGTGACCGACCCGCCCTGTGCTTCGACCACAATTCCGGCGTCTTCGGCTCCACGCTTCACGATCGACCAGAACGGATCGTCCGGCTTGCCGCCGATCACGAAAATGTCGGCCGACATCGCCGTGCTGGCCATCAGAACCGTCGTTGCTGCGGCAATAAAGGTATTGGTCAGTTTCATGGTCAGTTTACCTCCTTGTTGGTGATCGCCTCCGGTCTGGAAGCGCACGGTTGACCTTGTTGAACGTTTATCCGGCCAAGGTGCCCAGACGTTTTTTGGCATTCACTTGGGCCTTCTTACGACGAAATCGTTCTTTCATCCGCTCGTCCGCTTCTTTGGATCCATCGTGCCAATAGCCAAACCACTTATCGAGTGGCACCAGCCCGTCCGCGCCGTAGTTCACTTCAAAATATTTGTGGTGCAAGTAGTGGGCGTAGGCGTGACTATCGAGCCCCTTTTCGTCGGTCAACTCGAGCTTGTCGAAACCGATGTGCCCGTTGATCGCACCGTAGCCAACGACGTGGCTGTTGAAGAGCATCACGACCGGGTTGGACGGAATGATCAAGTGCCAGACGATTTCACCGAAGTATAGCAAGTGCTCGACGGGGTGCATGCTGAGCGACGACCACGGGCTCGGATTGATGGAGTTGTGGTGCACAGAATGAACGTGCTTGTAGAGCCACGGCGTGTGGATGAGACGGTGGATGAAAAAGAAGTGAATTTCGTGGATCGCCGGCACAAGAATGACAAGCATTCCGAGCCAGAGCCAGTTGTCCTGCCAATCAAGCCAGGTGCCAATGCCATTTGCATAGCACCAGAGCACACCGACCTCGACTGCCGTCCAGATCGGGATACCCACAAGGAATGATCGAAGGAAGTTGTCGAGGTTCTGGCTCTTGAACCAAAAGACATTCGAAGGATGTTCGGAGGGGAATTTGTGGTTGTACTTGAACCGTCGACCCTGAATGCGCCTGGCATAGTAGAACAATTCGATGGCGCCGTACATCAGGAAGATGCCGACGGAATTTGCTGCAAGGAGCCAGAGTGCCCAGCTCCATGCCAACGTCTGCATGGTTTCCATATCGGGAATGATCAAAACCCAATAGAGAATTGCCGTTGCCATATGGAAGGTGTTCCAGGGCCAAATGAAATCGATCAGGAATCGGCCCATTTCGTTGAGCTTGCCAAGCCAAAATGGTGCAATCTGCAGTCGGGCATTCGGAGTCCAGTTGCCGCGAATGTCGCGTGTTCCAAACTTGAGGTCATCCATCGGGTTTCCCTTCCCGGCATCCTCGGCAGATCACTGTCGCTGCTTGAAATGGGTGACAGAGTGTTGCATTTCAAATCAAGATGAATGAACTATAGAAAATCATTTTATGTCAAAACATTTCATCAGGGTTTTCGATGATGAAACAAAATGGCATATGCCGGAGGATGCCATGAGACCGACGATCAAAGATCTTGCGAAAGCCGCCGGTGTGTCCGTTTCAACGGTGAACAGGGTTATCAACAATCCCGGTGCAGTTCGGGAATCCACACAGGAGATTGTCCTTCACGCTGCTGAAAAAATCGGATTCTATGGACTTGGGTCAATCAGGCATGCGCTGGCCAAGGATCGGAAGGTCCTCCGCCTCGGGATACTGCTCCAACAGGGCAACCGCGTGTTTTACCGCGATCTCGGTATGGCCCTTCGACAAGCCGCCAATGATTACGCAGAGGGAAAAATCGACCTGACGCTGGAGTTCATGGACGATCTTTCACCAGACCACGTTTCAGAACGATTGCTGGCAATCGGAGACAAATGCGATTCGGTTGCTCTCGTCGCCGCCGAACATCCGCTGATCTCAGATGCGATCGATGCCCTACTTGAAAGGTATGTCCCGGTTTCCGGCCTTATTGCGCCGCTGACCGCCCGCGGAAATGTCGGCTACATCGGTCTTGACAACTGGAAGGTCGGGCGAACGGCCGCGTGGGCGTTTGCCAAGATCTGCGCGACACCGGGGAAAGTCGGAATCCTTGTAGGAAATCATCGCTACCGAAACCAAGACTTGAACGAGAGCGGTTTCCGCTCCTATTTTCGCGAACACGATCTGGACTTTACCCTTCTCGAACCTCGATCTACCTACGAAAGTGCTGCCGTGGCGCGCGAAATGACCGAACATCTGCTCGCCGAGCACCCCGATATGTGCGGTCTCTTCATCTCGGGCGGCGGCATTACCGGGGCTCTGGCAGCCTTGCGGGACGCAGACTTGCGCAAAGAATTCGTGAGTGTCGGGTATGAGTTGATGGAACCGACACGAAAGGGCCTTATTGACGGCACGCTTACCTTGGTCATCTCGCATCCCTTGAAATCATTTGCCCGTGCCACAATCGACGGACTGGCCAAAGCGATCGATTCTGGTCACGCGGCGAGCGCGCCGAACATTCGCTTAGGCTTCGAGATCCACACCTCTGAGAACATCTAGGCATCATGGATTGACCTGTCCTGGCCTTGGCAATGGTCGGTTATACTCGAGTCTGCGGACTGCTCTCGTGCGGATCGCACATCATGGGGGACAGGTGAGGACGGAATGGCCAGTGCTTGCAGGGAGCCAAGAGCGCCAGGGGGCCAGATTTAGGGCCAAGATGCGATTCTATCGCTTTCTCTGTGGGCCTCAAGTCGGTTCCCTTGGTCACATTCCCGACCCCGATCACGAAAAGGGCGTGTGAAATTCGCAGCTTTCCGACGAGATCACGCCTTTACCCACAAAAGGACGCTGGTGTTGTCTGTGCAAGACGTACCAGATAGTAAGCCGTCCGCAATAAATCACCAGAGTTTCGCACAGGTTTTCCTCTTCTGACAGTGTGCTTCCGACAGAGCCATTGTCGCAGCCGATTCGTCGCGTTTGTTTTAACGACCGCATATGTAAACAGAGCCGACTCATTCAAGGCAGTCGGCGTTGGCCCATCCAAACCACATCCAATTCGGGCAAATCACCTTCCCTCCCGTCGATTTCAGGGGCGCAACGGCGCCAGCATACTTCAGGGCCGCGGTCGGGATCCCATTTTCCGGTCCTCTCGCCCAGCACCGATCCGGACATGGTCGCCAAACCATCCTCGGGAACCGAGGTCCATTGCTTCGAGCCAACGTCCGTGTCCGCAGGGTCTACTGACGATTCTTCGGCTCATTCGACGGTCAGGCCATGTGCGTCGCGAAAGGCGCCGTATCTCCAAGCCGGATCATTTCTCGCAGCATTGCCTCCGTCATCCGTGCCCTTTCATTGGAAAAGTCCGGGTCCGACCACAGGTTTTTCAATTCGTGCGGATCCGAATTGCGGTTGAACAACTCGCCACCTTCCATTCCCTGCCAAAGTGTCAAACGCCAGTTGTCCTCGATGTAGGTCCGGGTGCGAAGGCCCGCGTCCGTGCCCAGATGCGCCCCCAGCTCGTCCTCTTCGATCAGGATTCCCCGGCGCGGATTCGGTATGGCCCCGTCGAGCAGGTCCAACAACGGCAGACCCTGGTTGCCGTTGAACGGCGCAAGTCCTGCGCGGGTCAGGATCGTGGCGCCGATATCGATGGAACTGCCGGGAAGGTCGGTGCGGACAGGGCCCGAGCGGTCGGGATCGGCCCAAATGAGAGGCACGCGCAAGACGCCTTCGTAGTGCAGCCCGTGCTTGAGAATGATTCCATGATCGCCCATGAAGTCGCCGTGATCGGAGGTGAAGATCACGACGGTTTTGTCGCTGATTCCGTGACTTTCGAGATGGCCAAGCAGGGTCGCAACGGCATCGTCGATACAACTGATCATCCCATAGGTCAGGGCGATGATTTGCCTGACCTCCTCCGCCGTCACGCAAAACGGCATCGGTCCGTCAGTCCTTGCGGTTCCGGCAGCCCACTCCGCGCGCAGGCGTTTCAGCATCGGCGGTGCATCGGGATCGCGAGCATCGAAGGAGGGCGGGAGGGGAATGTCTGCGGGCGCATACATGTCGAAGTAGCGACCTGGCGGAGTGAACGGGTGATGCGGGTCGGTAAAGGAGCAATGCAGGAAGAACGGGTTTCCGGGTCTTTCCTGAAGGTGGAAATCAATGAAGTTGCAGGATTCCTCGGCAATGTAACGCGTCGGATAGAGCGCTTCCGGAATGGCCGTCCTCCAGGCCAGGGGCGCCACAAGACCGGGTGCAGGCAGGGCATTCTTCGGGCCGCGAAGCCGGTCGCCATCGCCCGAGCGCGCATTGAGCCAGGCGGTGTAATGACCCTGGACCTTGTCCGAATGACCGTTCGCAAAACGAACATAATCGAAGCCGTAATACGGTGTCTCCGGAGCGTCGCGCTCGGGGTCCGCATGCCAGAGGGGCATCAGTTCGGCTTCGTAGCCGGAACCCGAGCGCCGCTCTCGGCTGGCATCGGCAAGGGCCTCCGGTGGCGCGGTGCCCATCGCCGATTGCGGGAACATTGCCTTTACGTCCAGGGGCTTCCCAGTGATGTTCTGTGCGTGACACTTGCCCACGAGACCAGTGTGGTAACCGCCCGCACGCATCACGTCGACAAAGGTTACGGCGTCCCTGGAGAGAGGAATTCCGTTGTGCCGCGTCCCGTTCACCGTCGGCATCCGTCCGGTCAGGATGGCCACTCGGTTGGGCATGCAGATCGGGCAGGCGACATAGAACCTGTCGAATACAGTCCCGCGCGCAGCCAGGCTGTCGATGGCCGGGGTCGCGACCGTTGGATTTCCGTAGCAGCCCAGATGATCCGCACGTTGCTGGTCGGTCGAGATCAGTAAGACGTTGGGCGGTTCGGTCATGGCACGCGCGTCGCCTCAGCCGACCGTGAAACCGCCGTCCACATACATGATCTGCCCGGTGCAGAAATCCGATGCCGGTGACAAAAGGTACAGGGCCATGCCCATCAGGTCCTCAACTTCCCCCAGACGGCCCAGCGGAATCCGCGACAGCGAACGCTTCCGGGTCGCTTCGCCGATCGGATCGTCGGCCCAAATCCAGGCTGTTAGGTTTGAGCGAAACACAGTGGGCGCTATGGCGTTGACCGTGATTCCGTACTTTCCCCATTCCGTCGCAAGCACGCGGGTCAGGGCATCGGTCGCGCCCTTGGAGGTGCAGTAACCCGTGTACCCCGAGTTGGCGCCGTGCCGCCCGCGCACCGACGACATCAACAGCATCTTGCCCTTGATCTCTTGTTCGATCCAGTAGGTGCCGACGGTCTTGGCCATGTACCACGGGCCTCGGACATTGGCATCCATCACAGTCTGCCAGTCTTCGTAATCGAGATCCTGGATGAAACCCGCTTTGTTGAATCCGGATGCGATGACAAGTTGGTCGATCCTGCCATAGCAGTCCAACGCAAAGTCACGGATCGATTCGGAGTCCTTCAGGGAATCCGGACGGCGCGTCATCGCAAATGCCTCGCCGCCGCATGACTCGACATCCCGCAAGACCCCGGCCAGTTCGCGTTCTGATCCCGAAACCAGAACCAGCTTGTTTCCGAGCGCACCGAGCATGAGTGCACAGGCCCGACCAAACGCGCCTGATGCCCCCGTTATGATTGCGACTCGCCCGCGGACTTCGAACATCGACAGCGGGTCGCGCAGGTGTAGTGAAACATCATCCATCATGGGACTCCTGTTGGTTTGCGGCATTTCTGGTCCGGGCCGACGGCCGCCCTGACACGGACGCTGCGACCTTCGCCTTCTGACAAACGCCAGGGGTAAGCCACGAAGGTGCGGTGCTTTCCGGTGACCCCATCGAGTTCACTGCCTACGGCCTCGATCCCCGGGATACCATCCGCACCAATCAGGATCCTGTAGGCGACTCCCGGTTCGGGACGATCATCCTTCGTGCCGCGGCCGGCGCGCACCCTGTATCTTTCGATCCGATACGGATGCGTCGACGCCAATCCGTGTTCGACGAACTCGGCGGCCAGGAGGTGATCACCGGTCCGAACATCACGTTTGACCCTCTTGACCCCCTTGCTGCCATCCTCCGTGCGCGCCCGGCGTGGATTTCGGGGATGTGCACGCGCCGTACTCGTCTGTATCGGGCATCCCGTGATTCATGCCTGTGTTGAACATGTGGATGTCGCCCTGCCAATTCTCCGCGCACGCGCCATCAAAGACCTCGACCGTGTCGATCTGCCATGTCTTTGTCGGGGTCGAGGCCGCAACGCAAGTGCCGAAGAATGTTCCGATACCTGTCACGGTTGGCGTGTTCTCGGTCAGAAGGAGCGGCGCATCCATGTGGGCGCTGCGATGCACGACTCCTTCAAACCTGGTGACGAAGGGCCCGCCCTTGGCATGGCAAGTCTTGACGATCACGTCGATGCCGGCGCGCGGCGGCCGCTCGGGTAACATGGGACTCCAACGGCAGATCAGGTCGTGAACACTCCGTCGCCTGAAGACGACGGCTTCGCGGCCAAGCTACGCGGCAA
>JAPPHA010000087.1 GCA_028874915.1 Paracoccaceae bacterium | reverse complement strand
CGTGGAAGAGCGTGCAGTTCATTCACTCGGATCGTGACATGACCAGAGCCTACGGGGCAACGCGCCTGTGACTGTGGAACCCGTCGTTCCGATCTCCGCCATCGAGCATTTTGAGTATTGTCCACGCCAATGCGCTCTCATTCACTGCGATGGAGTCTGGAGCGACAATGCACATACGGTGGGAGGGAAAAGGGCACATCGCCGGGTAGACAGCGGTTACCATCGCCGGGAGCGGGGCAAGGAGGTGCTACGTTCCATCCCATTGTGGTCGGAGGCGCTTGGGCTGTCAGGTCGAGCGGACGCCGTCGAAATGAAGGACGGAGCCGTTTGCCCTGTCGAGTACAAGTCGGGCGTGCGCCACGGAATGGCGGCGGACATGCAGGTTTGCGCACAGGCCTTGTGTCTCGAGGAAATGCTGAGTGTCGACATTCCGCACGGCTTCGTATGGTACGGTGGACCGAAGCGCCGCGTCCGGGTCGAGTTCACTCAAAGGTTGCGTGACCATGTTTTCGACGCGATAACCGCAATCCGCGGCCAGATACTGGCAGGTAAACTGCCTCCCGCTGTTGATGACAGCCGATGCGTGGCCTGCCAGTTGAGTGAACATTGCCTTCCGGCGCTCACGCAATCTCCAGGCAAGGTGAAACGATATTTTCGCGATGTCGTATTCGGATGCGACACCTGAGCACGGCATACGTACGCAATCATACAGCCCGGATCAGTCATCGACGCGGGTCACTCCATGTGAGTTCATCCGACGGCACGCACAGGATCCCGCTTGAGGCTATCGATGCGCTGCTCCTGTTGGGAGGCGCGCAGATAACCACTCAGGCACTGGATGCATGTGTTCAGCGTGGCGTACGAGTTGCCGCCCTGCGAAGCAACGGAGCCGTCAGGTTCATTGTGAGCGGACCCACAAGCGGGAACGTGCATCTGAGGCTCGCACAGAATCGAGTTGCATGCGACTGTGATCAGAGCTTGGCGATTTCGAAGGCGACCGTCGCGGCGAAACTCCAAAGCAGCCGGCGGGTTGTGGAAAGATGGGCCAGGGATCACAAGGACCCGGCCGAGGCAGACGGGCTTTCAACGCGTGCATCGCTGATAAGAAAGCGTCTCGCGCGGCTTGGCGAGGCCCGCACCGGCGACCAGGTCCGGGGCATCGAGGGCGATGCCGCCCGGATCTATTTCGGTGCGCTCGGACGAGCGGTCGCGTCGGGAGAATTCGAGTTTTCCGGCAGGTCCCGGCGTCCGCCGCGCGACCCGGTCAACGCCATGCTCGGGTTTTGCTATGCCATGCTGGTAACCGAGTGTGTCGGTGCCGCCGAGAGCGTCGGACTCGACTATCAAATCGGGTTTCTCCATCGGCCCCGCGCAGGCCGTCCTTCCCTCGCTCTTGACCTGGCGGAAGAATTGCGTGCCGTGACGGATCGATTCGTTGTTTCCATGGTACGCCGGCGCCAGATTGCCCCCGATGACTTTGTCTCCACTCCGGGAGGCGGCGTGTACTTGAATGACGACGGCCGGCAGCGCCTCATCGCCATGTGGGAAGAACACAAGGAGTCGTCTCTACACCATCAGTTGCTGGGCAAACCTGTTGGCCGGTGGGCTTTGCCGTCGATTCAGGCGACATTGCTTGCACGGCACCTGCGTCAAGACTTACCAGCTTACCCCCCATTCGTCTTGAGGTGAGACATTGGACATACTCGTCACTTACGACATAGCCGACACGGATGGAGCCGGCGCCGCCCGATTACGGCGCATTGCCGACATCTGCGGCAAGTACGGCCAACGTGTTCAGTTCTCCGTTTTTGAGTGTCGACTGTCTGCTACGCGAATGGCCCGCATGAAAGGGGAGATTGAAGATGCCATCGATTCGGACCACGACTCGGTCATCATTTATCGATTCCCAGGACGGATCCAGGATTCCACAACCCGGCTCGGGCAGGAATGCACACACAAGCTCGGGCAACCCTGGGTACTCTAAATTCGGGTGTGCGAACCTCCGCTGATCCCAGAATTTTTGCCAATCTATAAGGGAATCTGCCAAGAGAACATTCTGGATAGCTGTGAATCCATGTCTGAATGCTGCAGATGTAAACCTGAGAACCTGGCAAGTCATGGCCCGAAGGCACATTGTGGGTCGAAACATTCATTCATGCCAAGATCCAGGGGTGTCGCCGGAGTTTGTGCTCCGGCCTTCGTTGAGCGAATCATCGTCGTGGCGGACAACAAGTAGTTTATCGCGGGTGTCGCCGGAGCTTGTGCTCCGGCCTTCGTTGAGCGGTTAAGTCCCGGGGCAGTTTGCGTTGGGGGCGTGCGTGTCGCCGGAGTTTGTGCTCCGGCCTTCGTTGAGCGCGTCGCGTCGCTCTACCAGCGCCTCGGGGAGATCATGTGTCGCCGGAGTTTGTGCTCCGGCCTTCGTTGAGCGGTCACCAATTCGCTGCAAGCTGTTCAGACGATGGTGTGTCGCCGGAGTTTGTGCTCCGGCCTTCGTTGAGCGCCGTTCCAGGAGCCGGTCCCGGAGAGAATCGTCCGGTGTCGCCGGAGTTTGTGCTCCGGCCTTCGTTGAGCGCCTGCGGCGCGTCGTCTGCCCCCCCGAGGGTGACGGCGTGTCGCCGGAGTTTGTGCTCCGGCCTTCGTTGAGCGAACCCCGATCACCTGATGAAGTTCGATCCAAAATCGAGGTGTCGCCGGAGTTTGTGCTCCGGCCTTCGTTGAGCGTATCCGAAATCAAGCCAGCGCCGCTCGTGACTGCGCGTGTCGCCGGAGTTTGTGCTCCGGCCTTCGTTGAGCGGTGTCCTCCTGGTTGGAGTGTTGGTTTTGAAGGGCGGTGTCGCCGGAGTTTGTGCTCCGGCCTTCGTTGAGCGATGACTGCAACGTGTGGGGCCCGGCTGTGGAGCAGATGTGTCGCCGGAGTTTGTGCTCCGGCCTTCGTTGAGCGGAGAAAGAATCCCACGTCTACATTCTCGGATTCAAGAAGTGTCGCCGGAGTTTGTGCTCCGGCCTTCGTTGAGCGAGAAAACGGCATGATAAGAGAGCGAGCCGTCACGACAGGTGTCGCCGGAGTTTGTGCTCCGGCCTTCGTTGAGCGCCCCTCGTCTATGTGCTCGCGCACGCACAGGCAGAGCGGGTGTCGCCGGAGTTTGTGCTCCGGCCTTCGTTGAGCGATCTGGGACGAGCTCGCAACCGACGAGTCGGCCTCGGGTGTCGCCGGAGTTTGTGCTCCGGCCTTCGTTGAGCGTTCGTGAACAGATACAGCCGACCGCTGGTTGTGTCGTGTCGCCGGAGTTTGTGCTCCGGCCTTCGTTGAGCGACGAACCAGGTGTTCACACCCGACGAACTGGACCGGTGTGTCGCCGGAGTTTGTGCTCCGGCCTTCGTTGAGCGTGGTCGCATCAATGATCGGCGTCGTGGCGGCAATTGTGTCGCCGGAGTTTGTGCTCCGGCCTTCGTTGAGCGGAAATCCGCCTGTTGGGAACCCGCGGCGGCGTCGTGTGTCGCCGGAGTTTGTGCTCCGGCCTTCGTTGAGCGTCGAACGTTCCAAGTCCACGCCCGAAATTCTTGTCTGGTGTCGGCCGGAGTTTGTGCTCCAGCCTTCGTTGAGCGATCCATAGCCAGCCGCAATGAAAACAGGGTCATCGTGTGTCGCCGGAGTTTGTGCTCCGGCCTTCGTTGAGCGGGTGGCAAGCTGTTCCTGGCAGGCCGGAAGGTTCCGGTGTCGCCGGAGTTTGTGCTCCGGCCTTCGTTGAGCGAAGACGGTCAAGTCGGTCTATCCGCCCCGGTCGAAGGAACGTGTCGCCGGAGTTTGTGCTCCCGCCTTCGTTAAGCGTGTGATACCGTGTTCTTGGTTAACCCCAAATAAGGCAAATGTCGCCGGAGTTTGTGCACTGGTCTTCGTTGAGCGTGGAAAGAGGTCACTTGGACGATTCGGAACCAGCGCGGTGTCGCCGGAGTTTGTGCTCCGGCCTTCGTTGAGTCTCGTACAACGGATCGGTTCTGCTGCGAGGAACCGTCGCGAATGTTCCCCTTGCCGTGGGTGGCAGTGAGTATTGAGAATTCAAGCGACGCCACCGGCAGACGCTGACACTGGGCAAGCGTCATGTGTGAGTACAGTGCGCTGTTCTACTCCGTACCGGTTCGTCAGGGAGAAGGTAATGCCCGCATTAAGGCCTGTTCGTGGCCAAGGCCCAGGATCCAAGCCTCTTCGGTTTCGATGAGTTGGCGTTGATCCGGGGTGAGCTGTGGGGCACCGAAAAAGAGAGGGGCGAGATTTCCAGCTTCGTCAAGTCGTGCGAAGGCTTCTGCGTTGATGCGTACTTGTGCGCAGTCCTGGATTTCATCTTTGTGCTTGCGTTTCTTGATCTCCGTTCTGAGCAAAGAGGGATAGATTTCCGCGATCACCGCCTGCGCTTTCGGCACTTGCAGGCCGGTTTGCAACGGCCAGACCGCCGTACGTCCAGCGACTCTGAGGTCTTCGATCAGGTGCTTGAGGGCGGGCAGTCCGAGCAGTACTTGAGAACCTACCGAGCCGGCGTAGGCCAGTTGCCAGACAGTCTTTGCGCCGTCGGCACGCTGATCGGCGATGCGGCGTTCTCGCGGTTGCGGTTCCTTCACGGTGCGAGCTGACTTCTTCACCGGGATGATCGGGAAGGACCAAGCGCGCGGATGACCCCAGCACGGGCCCAGTCCCGAATCGTAGGCTTCGTTGATTTTCGTCGCGACCTCAAAGCGATTGTTTTTGTTGTCGGGTTCGTCCTTGATTCGCTCCGCCAACCAATCCCACAGCGCCAAGGCTGACGCCTCTCCGGTCAGGTGCTCGGCCACACCCCTGGGATAGCCAAAGGGGAAATCAAATCCCACCAACACACGCCGGTTCTCTTCGAGTTCGTCCGCAATCAAGCAAGAAAGGCGCTGCAGAGCATCGTCGCGCGTGCGCGCGTATTCGGGGGCGCGCTCAGACGAGCTGGCGCCGTCAATGCACGCAACTGCCCACCAGATTCCGTCTTTGGTTGGCTTTACGGGACCCGGTTTACCTCGCGCCGACCAGTCTACAATGATGTGCGTGTCGAAGAGAGGCTTTCGGAACGCGGCGTCTTCCCTGTCGGTGTTCTCATCGATCCCCGTGACGTCTGGTTCGCTGGGCCCGAGTTGCTCGGATTTGCATTGCACCTTGTTTGCCACCCAATCAATCTTTCTGCCGTTTCGGCTTCTCGTGCCGCTCACCTTGATACATGCAAGTCGACAGTTGCGGAGTCGGAAAGTCGTTCCGTTCTCCTATGCTACTGAGGCGTCCTTTCGCATATCGCCAGACCAATCAGCCACTTTCCCATCTGGGGCATTGTTCGTTGTGTTCGCCACTGTTGGCGAACCAGCCTGATCACCCATTGCGCGTGCAATGAGAGTCGCCAATGGTGTCGCCGAACCGAACTGTCCGGCGTTGGTCGGTTTCATTCGGGCGAAACGGATGGACGCAGGTGCAGGACAAGATTCTGGACCACGTGACCGCGCTCGTAATCCTCTACCGGCTGGACAGGTCAGAACTGACCTATAGGCGCGCCACGCGGGCGGTCTGTATGCTTGGGATGCACACGGAATGGCGCCTGCAACATTCACGAAGATGACCGGGTTCTGCAAGTTCCGGTCATCGATTGTGCACGGTGACGCGAAACGGAATCGCCAGAAGTTCGACCACGAGGACGGCAAGCGGGCATGCGAAGTCGGACGGGAACCGGCGTGCCGAACGATGTCGGCGAATCTGCGACGTGGACACTTTCCCGACTGAACTCAAGTGATCTTCCACGTGGAGGAAGAACCGTTGGCGGCTGACTCATTGGAAGTGGACGGACGAGACGGCTGGTGAGTGCCCTCGAGATTCAGAGTCTTCCTGGCAATCCAGTTACGGGCTGCGACGCTGTTGGATGACTTCGGCACGCCTGGAAGGCCGTAGTCAAAAGGCAGAATCCTTTTGCAACGGGTGTCGTGCCGCACGAGCAACCGCAAACGGCTCTTTCGTTTTGTCCAGGCCCACTGGCGTTCTGACGCCGGCGGACTTGGACGACAAGGGCGGGCGGAGGCGGAACTAAAGTATTGGTTCTCGGAAAGGACCCCTGCACGAAGTGGTGATCTGAGGACAGAACCATTCCGACTCGCGTCGGCGGTAGTTGGGCGCCATCGGCCCGGTCTCAATCGGGGGTTGCAAGGGCGAACGACAGGCGTTGCAGGTTCCGGGGCGTTTGCGACAATTTCAGAACTTATGGGTCGGGCAGCATCTTTGTGGTCGCCACCGCGACGTGATCTGCTTCCGGATCGGGGACGATGGTCGTGATGAGCACCGGGATTTTATCGACTTCGTTCTCGCGGCCATCCGCAATGAGTCTGCGGGTGATGGCCTGGGCGGCGAACAGCTGGGCCCTTGCGACCCCGGTCCGGCCTCGGGATCGGTCATTTCCCGCCGATCGAGTGCCTCCATCGCGAATTCGACCAGGAGATGGTTGGCAACGGTGCCCGCCGCCGTGCGCTCGACGCGCCGCCGCTGTTCGGGAAGGATTCGGATGTGCTTGTGCAGGGCTCGATCGAGTGAATTCGTCATCGTTTGTTGCCCCCGTTCGGCCGGTTTTCTGTTGCGGTGGAGAAGGAATCCCTCCGAAACCTGAGCGGTCGCGGCCCGACTTCGAGACGTGGTAAATCGACCTCATTCGCCAATTGATCGCAATCGTCCCATGCGATGAACGGTTTGTTCTCGGGAACGAGAGCCTCGACGCTGCGGTTGTTGAGGGTCATCTTTCGGAGGGCGGTTCGCTTGCCGGAGGGTGTTGACATTGTTCGGTTCGTTTGAGAATCCGTCGAAACGTCATCACAAAGGTCAACACGGGAATGGCAATGGGAGGCGTTCCCTTGGCGGGTGAGACCCGAGGTGGCGACCCGATAACCTCCACTAACCTCTTGACTGGACGCGATATGTCGATCCATGCGCGTCCGGTCGCGGCCATGTTCAGAAATTAGAATTGCAACTACCACTGACAACTGATCAAGTCAGCAGCGAAAACTAGCGTGGGATGGCCCTGGGTTTTCGGGCTGGCACTATCTTTCTATAGCCCGTCAACCTCGCGGACGATGCGTTTCACATAGACTACGATCATACTTCACGATCCTGCATTGACGGGTGCAACGACCCGTTCCGCTTCGTCACCCGCATCACGAAACACTCCAGCGCCCAGCCAAGAACCATCAGAACAAGCGTGTCACATTCTCCAGAAATTTTTCGACATGCAGTCTCGACATCTGTGAGGCTCGAAGTGGATCCCTCGCGCGGATTGCCTCAAGAATGTCCGTATGCTGCTGCTGAACTTTTTCCATGTGCATGACCGACGAAAACGAGAGATACCAATACCGGTGCGATCGCTCATGGATGGTCGACAATATTCCGGCCAAGATCCTGTTTCCGGCGATTTCTGAAATTGTGGCATGGAACTGCCGATCCAGCCACAACGCCCGATCGACATCCCGGTCAGCTATGGCCCGACTCGCCTCGTTCAGGATGGCATCGAGCCGGGCCAGGTTCTGGCGGTCGGCGCGTTCCGCCGCCCAGGCGGCGCACTGGGCCTCGTTGAGCGCCCTGACGGCCGCGATGTCGCGGGCTTCCGACAGCGTCGCCGGCCTTACAACGATGCCCTTTCTGGGCACGATGTCCACGAGACCCTCAAGATCAAGCCGCATGATCGCTTCATGAATGGGTGTGCGACCGATTTTCAGCTCGTTGGCAAGTATTGAGACGTTAAGGAACTGGCCGCTATGGTAGTGGGATTTGATAATCGCAGCCTTCAGCCTGGAATATGCCACCTCTCTCAGCGACTCGTTCGTCGGCGCTTGTGTTCCGTCGGCAATTCCCCTGTGCTCCTGGAGTCCCCTGCGGTCAGGTTGGCTCATGCCATCCGGAATTGTGGATACCTGTTCTCCAGGCAAATCCCTGTCCCTATTTACAACCCGGTCAGCAAGCCGGGCACGAGAATCCATCTCGTTGTGGTCCATCTCGGCTCTTGTCGAGGACGTTCGCAGCACCGTAGTGAATAGCTTTTTCCCACCCGCTGCACAACAGTCTGACCCGGTCCAACGGATTCGCGCCCATCCAGGGGGCAGAATTGACTGTCATGTCATCTTGCACTGCAGAGATCGTCATGCTGAATTTTGTGAAATATTACACAAACTTTATTTATTGACAAGTAAAGTTTTGTATGGTGAACTGATTTCGGTTTGGAATGGCGGTGAACCATTCGCTCCCCGTCAACCCATCAGATCGGGGCGCCAAACCGCGGAGGCGGCTCATGGTCGATCGCATTTCCGAAACAGAGAGCTTCCGTTCAACCGTCTGGTCCGCTGGTGCCGGTTGCCACGGCGGCTGGGGTGTCGACCTGCATGTGCTCGAGGGAAAACCGGAGAAGATAGAAGGCGTCAAGGATCATCCGTACAACCAAGGATCCTTATGCCCCCGCGCCTTGGCAGGAAAGGACTATGTCTACGACAAGGACCGCCTGAGAACTCCGCTCACTCGTAAAGAGAAGCGCGGGTCCGACGCCTGGCGGGTGGCATCATGGGGAGAAGCGCTGGACCTCATTGAACGGCGCATGAATCAGGTGCGCGAGAACCATGGTGCCGAATCCACGCTGTTCGTTCAGGTAACAGGCCACGACGTGGGCGGTTGGCTGGTTTTTCTCACCTACAACTTCGGGAGCCCCAACTGGTTGCGGTCGCTTCCGGGGAACTCCCGCTATCATCCGCTGTCTCGCTGGAGGACTTGCGAAATAACAACTGGATTGAACCCGCCCACAGAGATTCCGATACGCCGTATTTCCGCTACAAACGAGGCCCGTTGCAAAAGAACGGCGCGACGTGGTTTGCGACGCCGTCCGGCAAGATCGAACTCGACTCCGCACGGCTGTGGGAGTGGGGAACGGACCCGCTGCCAATGTATGTGAAGTCGGTAATCAGCCCGGTGAGCACGCCCGATCTGGCAAGAAAGTACTCATTGATCCTCAAAATCGGTTCGAGAACCATCGCGTTCTTTCATTCCGAGCACCGGATGGTCGGTCGCTTCGGGCGATGAACCCGGATCCATTGGTCGAAGTCAATCCCTGGATGGCGGTCGGGTTCGGCATAGAAGACGGCGATTTGGTGTGGCTTGAAAACAACCACGGGTGGTGTCGGATGCGGGTCAAGATCAGTCATGTCCATCCGCGCGCCGTCGTGGCCCAGCACAGCTGGAGGTACCCGGAGAAGGTCAGGGAAAACGACTTCTGTGCGTATGAATCCAACATAAATGTGCTGATTCCGGGTGGGTTGTTTTCGAAATCCGGATTCGGCGGCGCACGGGTCAAATCCGTTCTCTGCCGTGTCGTGAAGGACGAGGTCCTAGATCCGCTTTTGGAGGAATGGCGATGAGCAAGGTCCAAGGTCTTTGGATCGAAGTCGAATTCTGCACGGGATGCTGGGCCTGCGAAATGGCCTACCGGCAGGAACATGGCCTTGGACCCGACGAGCGCGGGATTAAGGTTGTTGCATGCAACATTTCTGGACAGATCCTGAACGGCGGTTTCACATATGATTTCGTGCCAATTCCGACGGACATCTGCAACCTGTGCGCCCACAGGGATGGCAAACCCGCCTGCGTTCACCATTGCATGGCATCGGAGATGCGTCACGGGAGTCTGACCGATCTTGCGACCGCATTTGCAGAACGTCCGGGCAGCGCACACTGGACCATAAGGGACACGGAAACGCCGCGAACGGGAAGGACTGACGTCTTTTCCCGTAACGTCGTGGATGGCAGTGCGAGCGAACAGGGATGACCGGGACTTCGCTTCGTTTCGAGAGAGTATCATTCTCGGGCACCGGTCAATTGGATGCCCGTATCGATCATCTGGTCATTGCCGGCTGGACCGGCCGTGACCGGGAGATGGTGGTCCGGCACATCCTTGAACTTGAAGAACTCGGCGTCAGGCGTCCGGAAAAGACACCAATGTTCTACGAGGTCTCAAACCACCTGCTCACGCAGGCGGAGAGCCTGCAACTCATGGGCGATGCGTCCAGCGGTGAAGCCGAAATCGTTTTGCTGGATTTGCCGGAGGGCCGTTTCGTCGGCGTGGGGTCGGACCATACAGACCGCAAGATTGAAACCCACGGCATTGCGCTTGCCAAGCAGGTTTGTCCGAAACCCGTCGCACGTACCGTCTGGCCTTGCGACGAGGTCATCGGCCATTGGGACGACCTCATCGTGCGGTCCTACGCGTGGCGAGGTGACATGAGACGTCTGTATCAGTTTGGCAGAGCCGGTCAGTTGCTACGCCCTGACGATCTCTTGGCGCAATTGGCTGTGGACTGCAGGCACCTGAAGGGTGGGACCGCCGTGTTTCTGGGCACATTTGCCGCGATCGGCGGAATTGAGCCGGCCGACCGATTCGAGTTCGAGCTGGAAGATCCGGTACTGGGTCGCAGGATCCGCGGCAGCAATGACTTCATGACTCTGGCCGTGGCCGGGTGACAGGCTTGGTGGAGGGAATGTGACAAGTGGCAAACCGCACAAGGAATTCCACGCACTGGACATTGAAGACGGACGGCATGTTCTGGAGGGACATCGGTCCGGAATTAAATAGAAATTCCTGTTGAGACGGTGACTGAGCGTGTTGACGAAGGGCTCTCTATAGCGCGGCAATCTGGATGAGAGGGCATGGATCACGTGGCGGTAATTGACCACATGCACGGCCTTCGCGGATGTCCCCCTGCGCTTGCGCGGCAGGGTCAGCTGGTGGGTGTGCCCCAGATGGAGTTCCAGCCGGTCGTCAAAAATGCGGACCCCGAGCCGGTGGCCGATCAGCCGCGAGGGAACGGTGTAGAACACCTTCTTGAGGATGAAGCCGCTGGACGTGGTGACGGTGACGGTGGCGTCCTCCCGATCCGGGGTGCGCATCGGCGGCAGGTCGCGAAGCGTGCCGCGTTCGGCCCGGATGGCCTTCGCCCGGCGGGCATTGCCGCGTCCGACGATCCCGGCCATGAAGGCGCGATACGCGTCGATATCGGCAAAGTCCTTCGACCCCCGCAGGCCAGGGCATCGGCGACCTCGCGCTTGAGGTGGCCATGCGCACTCTCAATAGCGCCGTTCTCGTGGGCCACGCCGCGGTTGTTGCGGGAGGCCGTCATCCCGTAATGCCCGCACAACGCCTCATACCGTCCGGTCCGGTCCCGCGCGTCGTCCTTGCCGAGGTTGCGGAAGGCCGCCGACAGGCTGTCGGTGCGGTGTTCGGCGGGAACGCCACCCAGGGACCAGAGCGCGGCCTGCAGCCCTGTGGCCAGGGCCGTGAAGCTCTCGCCGCCGAGAACCACCTCTGCATGGCGGAACCCCGACCAGGGGAGCCGGAAGTGATAGAGCCGGTGATCGAGGGGCTGTCCGGCCACGGTGACGCCGAGAGCGTTCATGACCGTGAAGTCCGACAGAGGGCGTTCCGGCCCGGCCTGGCGGTCTGTCGGAAGATCACGTCCCGGTCCGGGCCGTGGCGGGCCCGCCAGTCGCGGATCCGCCGCTCGAGGGTGCGCCGGATGCCCGGATCCAGCTCGGGATGGAGCCGCATCAATTCCCGGAACACACACACCGGCCGGATGTCGGTGTTTTTCTGCAGCATCGGCACGACGTCCTTGTCGAAGATCCCGGCCAGCGGATCGGGGCGCCGCCGGCCGGGGGGGCGCCCGTTTTTGCGAAGGGGGCGCGGGTCCCGTTGGATCCGGTACCCGGTGGCGGCGCTGAAGCCGGCCTTCGCGGCCGCCGTTTCGGTCGAAAGGGTTTTCCTGTGGTTCATGAAAGTCCTCATCTGGTGATCAGTGACATGTGGCCCCGGCACCTCGCTCTCCTCTTCTCGAGACGAATCGCGAGGTGATGACCCGGGCCGCCACGACCACCAAGGGGCCTCCAACGCCCCCCAGAGGGGGGGCCAAAAATTCTTTCCGTCAGCGGGCGGAGCGAAGTTCTGGTTCCGCGGCCCGCGGAACGCCTTCATCACGGTGGCCGAGCGCGAATTGATGCTGACGCAGGCGCTGAACAAGCGGCCGGTCAACCTCGCCCGGCCCGGCAACGTGACCGAAGGCTACGCGGCCAACTGGACGGTCGGGCAGTTGCGCGAATCGGCGCAACAGATTGCCGACCGGATCGATGCTTTGGCGCAATGTTGACTCCGGCTCTCCAATGTCGAACCGGTCACGGACAGGGGCATCTGTTGATCGGCGTGTGTGTTGAGCGTCGATCGGCAGATAACCCATTGATTGTTCGAATTTCCTTAGGGTCCAACTTCGGCGCCGAACAACACCTGCCAATAAACGCGAAGCGGTCGCCATGGAATTTGCGACCCAGACTTCACTTGACAAGAGATAGCTTTGATGCAAAGCTATCTCTTGTGCCGCCGGCGGCGCAAAAGATAACGTTCGAGGGAAGACCGATGACCGGCGAAACCGTTACAACCGAATTCGAGACTGCGCAAACACCATTAACGGTATCGCGAACCGAATTACTTGAGGACGGCAAGGACGCCAGATTCCGTGCCCTCGTACACGGGCTTCTGGCATTCTCTTCTCGGCTGGAGGACGTGCGCCAAAGCTTCGGGTCCCTCGTCGGCCTGTCAGGCATTCAATACACCATCCTGATCTCGATCCTGCATCTGCAGGGTTCGCGCGGCATCGGCGTCAAGGCAATCGCCGAGCATCTTTCCCTTTCAGGAGCCTTTGTGACCATCGAAACCGGCAAACTTGTCAAGCTCGATCTTGTGCGCAAATGCGTCAATCCGAAAGACCGCCGCCGGGTTCTTCTGGAAGTCACTTCCAAGGGCCGCAGTCTTTTGAACGACCTCGCGCCGGTTCAGCGCGAGGTCAATGACGTGCTTTTCGAAACGCTGAGCGCAGAAGAATTCCACCTACTGGGAAAGATCATCGGCGATTTGGTCGGTTCGTCGGAAAAGGCGCTCGCCCTGGCGGACTACATAACTGGAACGGAACGAGCGGCAAAATGACTGCACCCGCTGCCGACAACGCGGCTATAGCACCAGTGTCCGATGCCCGGTTCGAACCGCGCGCCTTTCGAAATGCGCTTGGCCAGTTCCCCACCGGCGTATGCGTCGTCACGGCCCAGGCCCCGGATGGCGAAGATCTCGGCATGACCATGAGTTCGTTCAACTCGCTGTCACTCGATCCGCCACTGATCCTCTTCAGCATCGACCGGCGCGCCCTGAGTCTTTCCCAGTGGAAGCAGGCCAAAGGTTATGCCGTGAACTTTCTCGCCGAGAGCCAGAAGCATATTTCCGACAAATTCGCGCGTTCCTTGAGCGACAAGTGGTCGGGCGTCGTTTTCGATCGCGGAGAAGCCAAAGCGCCGTTGCTGCGTGGCGCAACCGCGCAGCTCGAATGCAGCCGGCACACGGTCTACGAGGTCGGCGATCACGTCCTGTTCATCGCCAGGGTCAAACGGTTTCGCTCCTTCGCCGACCGCATGCCCTTAATTTTCTGCAACGGAAAATACGGCTCGCTGAGATCGACGGACGAACTGTTGCCGTTCTGGCCGCTGGCGGTCCACTACTGACCAAAACGGCCTCCACACGACATTCCAGGAGAGTTAGATGATCAAGACCGGCAAACAACACACCGAGACCTTGAGGGACGGGAGACAAGTCTATCTAAACGGCGAGATTGTCAAAGACGTCACGATCCACCCGGCCTACAGAAATGCCGTGGCATCCGTGGGTGGCCTTTACGACTTTCAGAGCCACCCGGACAATCTGTCTCTGATGACCTATCAGATTTCCGGCAGCAGGGACCGAGCCAACCGCATATGGCAGTTGCCGACGAACTATGAAGATCTGGTCGAACGCCGCCGTGCCCTCGTGGCCTGGACCGAGCTGCATGGCGGTTTCCTCGGCCGCGCGCCCGACCACGTGGCTTCCTGTATTGCCGGTATGTATATGGGCCTTGAGGTTTTTGAGGACCATGATCCGGGGCGCGCCGCCGCTTTGGCCGACTATTACCGCTACGCCCGCGACAATGAGCTTTACCTGACCTATGTCATCATCAACCCGCAGGCCGACCGCTCCAAGGCGGCGCACGAGCAGGACGACGAGTTCCTGACCGCCGGTGTGGTTGACCAGGATTCGCAATGCCTGACCATTCGCGGCGCCAAGATGTTGGCAACTGGCGGCATCATGGCGAACGAGGTGTTCGTGACCTGCATTCAGCCGTTGCAGCCTGGCGACGAGAAATATGCCGTGTCGTTTACCGTTCCGATGAATGCCAAGGGGCTGAAGATTCTGTCGCGCAAGTCCTATGAGGAGCATTCGCCGAGCGTCTACGACAATCCGCTCAGCCATCGCTTCGACGAGAACGATGCAGTCCTTTACTTCGATGACGTGAAGGTTCCATGGGAACGCGTTTTCGTCAATCAGGACATCAAAATGTGCATGGACCAGTTCCATGCAACGCCGGCACATGTCTACCAGAACTACCAGGCGCAAATCCGCCTGATGGTCAAAATGCGCTTTCTGCTCGGCATCGCCAAGCGCATCACCGACACCAACGGCATCACAAAATTTCCGCAGGTGCGTGAAACTCTCGGGAACCTTGCCGCCGAAACCGTCATCGTCGATTCGCTGGTGCACGCCATGGAAGCCAAGGGAAAGCAGCACGGTGAATATTTCATGCCGGACCGACACACGCTCTACGCCGCGCAGGTGCTGACACAGCAGCTTTATCCACGTGTTATGACGACGCTGCGGGAACTTGCAGGCGGCGGCGTGATCATGCTGCCCTCGTCGGTCGCAGATTTCGCCAATCCCGAGATGCGCGAAATGATCAACAAGACCCAAAAGTCGCCGGCAAGCGACTCGGAAGCTCGGGTCAAATTCTTCAAGCTCGCCTGGGACGCCGTCGGCTCGGAATTCGCGTCGCGACATACGCAGTACGAGATGTTCTATGCCGGCGCGACGTTCGTGACCAAGGGACACAGTTTCCGCACCTTCGACTGGGACAACTGCACCGGCCTGGTCGATCAAATGCTCGACAGCTACTCGCTTGAAGACGAGCTGGCCCGCCTCTACAAAGAGGCCGCTTGATTAGGTCGCAAAAGAGAAAAAAGTAATGGCGATAAACAAAGAACATAAGGAATTTTTTGCTGTCGACATGGACGAGGGCTGGCACGTGCCGCCTGGTTACCCGGACGGTATAGAGCAGAAGATCCTCGCCGGCTCGCTGGACGAGGAGAACAAGCACGGAAACCGCACGCGACTTCTGCGCTTCGCGCCGGGCGTCTTTACCACCGCGCCTTTCGTCCACGACTACTGGGAAGAGGTCTATCTGGTCAGCGGCGACCTGACGGTCGGTAGCGACGAAAACGGTGAATATGGCGAGGCATTCTCGCCGAACACCTATGCATGCCGCCCGCCCGGCGCCTATCACGGACCCTTCAAGTCCAACAGCGGATGCGTCCTGCTGGAAATCCACTATTACGATCCGGCCTAACACGTTGTAAAATACGAGCGAACTGGCCAGCCGGCTGGCACAAGGTAAGACTACAGGCCGCGAACTTGTCGAGTAGTCCCTCGACAGGGACAAGGATCCAAATGTCGAAGGCGCCCGTACCATCATCCTTGTGGACACGGAAGGCGCCCGCACCCGCGCAGATGCAGCAGACAGACTTCGTGCCGCTTGCGCAGAATTTTCGCCGCTTGTTGGTATTCCAGTTTCTATCAAAGACCTCTTCGACTTTCGTGGACAGGTGAGCCGGGCCGGATCGAAATCGTTCGACGGTGAACAGCCGGCCAGGACCAACGCTGAAATCTCCCGGCGTCTGCGTCAGTCCGGACTCGAAATCGGCAGGCGATCCTATATGACAGAACTCGCCCATTCGAGCTTAGGAATCAATCTGCACTACGGAACGCCGCGCAGCCCTTTCGATAGGGATACGGGTCGCATACCGGGCGGCTCGTCGTCCGGTGTCGCCGTCTCGGTTTCCGACGGAATGGCTACCATGGCAATTGGGACGGATACGGGCGGTTCGTGCCGTATTCCGGCCGCCATATGCGGGATCACCGACAATTAGCCGACGTAGAATAGGCTGCCGAAGTCGGGTGTACAGCCGCCGTCGGCAAGCCTCGATTTCGTCGGCCCCCCGCACCGTCCTTGCCGACGATTGAACCGCGGACCCGGTTGCCAAATCGGCAGACCAGTTACCGTTCGCCGTTTTGAGGCACTACGTTCTCGATGATATCGATGAAACCGTGTCCACTGTCTTCGATACAACGCTTACGGTACTTTATGCAGCCGGCGCGAGCCTGTTCGACATCACACTGCCGGTTCTGATTTTGTTGCCTGAACTGAATACTAAACCACCGGCAAAGGACCACGCAGGCGCACTCTGCCGCTGTGGAAAGAAACCAGAACGGCCACCTGGGACTGGCTTGCGGTTCGCCCTACGTTCCGCAGAGATCATCTAAACCTCAATACAACGGGTGAAGCACTGAGCCGGCACTTCATTGCGCATCGTCTTTCCGTCCATGCTGAGACTGCTGCAAGAAGGTTCCGGCGAGCGGTCAGAAATGCCTATTCATAATGGAGTACACTCCACTGGCTGTTCGAGAAGGCGAAACTGAACGGCATCAACTCCCACGACTGGTTTAGGGCAAACCTTGAAACGATCGCCGCCGGTCAGCCGACAAGCCACCTCGACGAGCTCCTGCCCAAGAACTTCTACAGCTCGTCAAGGTGAGAAACCGGGTGGGGCATTCGCTCCGCTCTTACACAGTTGCCAATTTGTCGACCTAAACGATGACCGGCTGCTCAAACTACCTGGCGGCCACTGTCAATTCAAGATCCATCGTTTTCCTTCGCTGAGCGGAATGCGAAGAGGGCGCGCTGCCCTCTTCGCAAGTTTGGCTTACTGTTCGAGCGGTTGAGCGCCGAGCAAGTTCCACTCACCGTCTCTGATCTCAACGATGTAAACAGGCTTCAAAGCGTCCCCATCCGGGTCGAACGAAATCTCGCCTTCCAGCGCCGGAAAGTTTCTCATCGCAGCAAGATGGTCTCGAATGGCAGCACGCTCATCCTCAAGTTTTCCTGGATCACCCGTCACGTTCGCCTGCTCCATCGCATGAGCAAAAAACAACACGATGTCATAAGTGGCAGCATCGAACTGGGCAGGCAGAGTGCGCTCACCTTCCGCCCGCGCTCGCCTGCCGAACACTTCGGAAAATGCCTTTGTGCGGTCATTGAGATTGGCAAAAAAGGTTGTTGGCAACGTCGTATTGTTGCCCGCTTTTCCCATGCGCTCGGGCAGGTCCGGCGCAGCTATGGTAGATCCGGCGACCAGACGGCCTTCGTGACCCTGGCGCCGCAGTTCTGTCACTAGCTTTATGGCCTGTTCGGGGGGTGCGCCGACGGCAACTAAATCCGTTGGCTTGGATACGAGCTGTGAAACCTGCGGCGAAAAATCGAATGCCGACAGCTTGAACGTGACCACAGCTTTAACATCAGTTCCGGTCTTCTCGAAAATAGCCGGAAATACAGCGGTGCCCATAACTTTCGAAATCGTGTCATCGGTCGCATAGGCAATCGCGGCATTGTTGGATGGAATGCTCTCTTCCGCAAGGATCTTCATGAGCTGGGCGAACATGTAGCCTTCGTTGGATGTATTGCGGAACGCATATTTGAAGGGCTCCGCCAGTCTTGGCGCTGATGAGGCCATTGACATTGTGACAACCTTCAGCCGTTCAGCGATTGGAAATGCAACACGCGCCTCAGACGAACTGAAAGGCCCGATGATACCGAGAACGTTTTTGTCCTTGGCGAGCGTGCGCACGCCGACCACCGCCTGCTCAGGTTTGCCGGCGGAATCGAAAGTCTCAAGCCTGAGTTTCTTTCCGTTGATACCACCATTGGCATTAATCTCGTCGACCGCCATCTGCGCGGCGATCTCGTTGGTTTTGGCCAAGCTGACAAACGGCCCGGTCTTTGCAGTCACGTAACCAAGCACGAGTTCGTCATCCGCCTGCGCCTGCAGTGTCAGCAGGCTAAAGGCCACCGCTATCGCGACAGCGGCAACATTTTGAAGTTTCATGATGTTTCTCCATTTCTCACTTCTGCATTCCCCTCGACACCGATGCGGCCATCAATGGGTCACTTCATTGCTGTGCCCAAGATAGGCCTCCGCGATCTTGCCGTGGCGCAACAACTCATCCGGCGTGCCAGCGGCAACGCATCGTCCGAGTTCGAGCACATAGCTTCGATGGGCGAGCTGCAGGGCTTTGTGGGTGTTTTGCTCGACAAGCAGGATACTCAAACCATCTTCATTTAATTCGCGCAGCAACTCAAACAGTTCGCCGACAAGTTTGGGGCTGAGGCCGAGCGAAGGTTCGTCCAGCATGAGGAGCGCGGGTTTGGCCATCAGCGATCGGCCAATGGCAAGCATTTGCTGCTCGCCGCCCGATAGCGCCGATGCAAGCATGTGCCTGCGATCCCTCAGGTTCGAGAATCGCCCATAGATGGCATCCAGATCATCTTCCAGGTTCGACGTATCCCTCCGACCATAAGCGCCCAGACGGAGATTTTCGTCTACCGTTAAGCTGACGAGGATGCGCCGCCCTTCGGGCACAAGCGCCAAGCCGCTCTTGATGCGGGCATGGGTCGAACGGGCCGGCAGTTTTTTGCCTTCGAAATAAACCTCACCGCCGCGAGCGCCGACGAGGCCGTAGATGGCATTCAACAGCGATGACTTCCCGGCCCCATTTGCGCCGAGGACCGCTACAACTTCTCCGGCTTCGACTGAAACCGAAACCTGGTCTACTGCCTCGATGCGCCCGTATGAAACCTGCAATTTCTTTGTCTCAAGCAGCATTTTGCACAGCTCCCACCAATGCAATGTTTGTTACTCTTTCCCTTCATGCCATGGGGAAGGCATAAGATAGACGGTGAACAAGGGAGGAATCATTCCTTTTGCACTGACGACTAAGCCACGTCAGATCCAAGATATGCCTCGATCACATGCGGATCGCGACGCACCTCTTGTGGTGTGCCTTCCGCTATCATTTCTCCGAAGTTGAGAACCACGACGTATTCGCAAAACGCACCGACGAACTGCATGTCATGCTCAACGACAACGATGGTCGTCCCACTGTCCGCAATCTGATGAAGCCGGGTACTGAGATCCTCCGTTTCCTGCGGATTGAGGCCGGCAGCCGGCTCATCAAGAAGCAATATGTCGGCGCCGCCCAAAAGAGCCCTGGCAATCTCGATCTGTTTTTGCACACCGTACGGCAGATTGCCGACATGGTCTCGGGCAAAGGCGGCAAGACCGGCCCGTTCCAGTACTTCCATAGCCTCGCACTGCCAGTGAGATCCTGATGTCATCCTGATCGGATACAGAATGTCTCCGAGCGAGGTTACGCGTGGCGTTTGACCGACCAGAACGTTCTCGAGTACCGATAAATGCTGGACGAGGCGGATGTTCTGGAAGCTGCGTGAGACGCCAAGTTTCATCCGCTTTCGGGACGGAACATTCGTAATGTCGTTGCCGTTGACTGAGATGCGGCCGGAATTGACCGGGAAGACACCGCTGATTAGATTGAAAACTGTCGACTTACCTGCGCCATTCGGCCCAATAAGGGCAGTTCTTTGACCACATCTCACATCAAATGACAGATTTTTGATTACGTTCAGTCCACCAAAGGACTTGGACACGCAGTCAAGGCTCAAGATCGGTTGATCAGCCATGGCGTTCCTCCCTTAGCCGATCGCGAACCAAAAACTGCCTTAAAGCTGAAAGTTGATCGGAGGTGATGAGTCCTTGAGGGCGCGGGATCATGATGACAATGATACAAACCGCGAAAATCGCGTAACGCCATTCCTCGCTTCCACGCAATACCTCAGGCAAAAGCGTAAAAAACGCTGCGCCAACTAGCGGACCGACGACGGTCTGTGTCCCGCCCAGCAGTACAAACAAGACGATCGAGATACTGAACAGGATCGAGTAGTTCTGCGGCTCTATATAGCTGAAGTGGTGGCCGTAGAGAGCGCCGCCGAACCCGGCAAACCCGGCGCCGAGCGCGAATGCCAGCGCCTGATAGGCCCGCACATTGATGCCGAATAAATCGGATACGGCTTCGTCGTCGTGGACGGCAACCATATTCAATCCGAAGCGCGTGCGATCCAGAAAAGCGGTGATGAGGAACACGGCCGCCGTGCAAACCGCAATGCCACCGACTCCGATGTAGGAAATTACCGGATAGCCGGCTGCTCCGCCGACGATCTCCAGATTGAGAAACAACGACTGCAGCACCTGGCCGAAGGCAAACGTTGCCAAGGCCAGATAGATGCCCTTTGTTCTCAGCACCGGAACGGCAATCACCAAGGCCAGTGCGAAGGCGACAAAGCCAGCACCGACACAGGCAATATAGGGTGGGATACCGAATTCGTTGCTGGCATAGGCGGATACGTAGGCACCGATTCCGACGAACCCTGCAACACCGAGATTGAGCTGTCCGGCCGCCAACGGCCAGTACACCGCATAGGCAAAAATGACATTGAGCAACAGAATGACCAGAATGCCTTCGACGTAACCACTCATCTCAGAACTTCTCCCGGACAATTTTCGACGCGCCAAGCAAGCCGGTCGGTTTGAAGAAGAGAATGAGCAGCAGCAGGCCGTAGACGGTGAAGTCAACGAAGTCCGCATTCAGGAAATGAATGGACAGGACTTCAACGATACCGATCAGCAGGCCGCCGAGGACGGACCCCCAGACGTTGCCCATGCCCCCGATGACCATGGCAGAGATGCCTTTGAGCGCCACTTCCTCGCCCATGAAGGGGTGGACCTGCTGATAGTTTAGCGCAAACAGCATTCCACCAAGTGCCGCAAACAGACCCCCGATGACAAAGACCGCCGGCACCAAACTGACGACGCCGATGCCGAGGATTTCAGCCGTCGTCGCATTCTCGGCAATGGCCCGTAAGGCCCGCCCCATCTGAGTCCGCTGCAAAAGCTGCTGGAGACCGGCAACCAAACAAACCGCAAGAACGAGGCTTACAAGCTGCGGAATGCTGATGACCAGTGAACCGGGACGGATATTGAGGTCGGCAAAGGGCGTGACGACGCGCTGCAGGTCCGATCCCCACTGAACCAGCACCAGGTTTTCGAACAGAATGAGAAAGCCCATGGAACTGACGAGTGGCACATAGTGGTCCGACGAGCGCATCCAGCGGTACGTGAACCGTTCGACGACAAATGACGCCGCTGCACCGATGGCGATCGCGCCCGCCAGGGCCAACGCCCAATGGACGCCGGACTTCAACAGGAACCAGGTGAAAACACCAGAAAGCATGAATATGCCCGGGATACTGAAATTCAGGAAGTTCAGGATCCCGATCGTCAGCGTGAAGGCCACGGCGACCAGCACATATATGCCGCCCAGCATGAGCCCGTTTATGAGTTGCTGCTCCAGCATTGCTTCCCTGCAATCGCTTGTTCTTCGCCATTGAGCCCATTCCCAAAGGCTCAAACTTCGCGTGCAATTCTAACATTCGTGTAAAATTTCACAATAGTGTTACAAGAACTTTTTTGAATGGAGGCCGCTTTGCGGCCAGTTGGTCTCGGTTTTGTCTGTTTTCCCCGCCATGTTGAAGGTGTGAGCGGCCTGTTGTTGCGCCAGGACTTTCTCACGCTCGGGGATTTTACCGAAATCGCTGTTGCGTGGGGGTGATTTCAGGGGATTCGGGGGCTCTGCGGCACCGAATCACTGGCCGTCCGTGTCCGGTTCGGGCATGATTTGCCCGCAGGTCAGTTTGCAAGCCGCGTTTGGGCCCCGCCAGGGACTTCGGGACGGCTGCACGCCAGCTGCGATCGATCGTCGGGCTCAGCCGGGTTCGGGAAGGACCAAGCGCGCGGATGACCCCAGCACGGGCCCAGTCTCGAATCGTAGGCTTCGTTGACTTTCGTCGCGACCTCAAAGCGATTGTTTGTGTTGTCGGGTTCGTCCTTGATTCGCTCCGCCAACCAATCCCACAGCGCCGGGGCTGACGCCTCTCCGGTCCGGTGCTCGGCCACACCTTTGAGATAGCCAAAGGGGAAACTAAATCCCACCGTAGCGTAGGAAGCAGGCGCCGACGGAATCCTCGTCGCGGCGGCGCCCAATTCGTTGCCGACGGAACGTGAACTCGCCGCCCACTGCCTGATGATTGACCAAGCCTGGGGGGTGCCGATCATGCTCGACAATTGCTCCGGTCGCACTGGCGTTAGCATGGGTGCCGACTGTCTCGAACGGGTCGGCCAACGCACCACGTTCAGAACGATCAAGGAAGCCAGCGGCGACAGTAACCGGTTGCACCTTCTCGCGCGCGAATTCCCGCCCATTAAGATTAGTTGCAATGCCAAGGATCAGGCGCTCGAATTCTTGGTCCGGGGTGCGACGAATCGGATCACGCCAATGGGCAACTTTCTTGTCGAAGAAGCCGTCGACTTTTGCCACGCCTGCTCTCGGGACTAGGGCTTTGACAAAGCGCTCGCCATGATGACGGCTTTGCTGCCGCTGATGTCCGTCATCGAGGGTGGCAGCAAATTCGCCCAGTTGGTCAAGTCCGCCGTCGAGTTCCAGGGAGTCCCCGCCGGTTCAGTCCGCCCGCCGACGCGGGAAATGAAGAAGGAACCGAAGCGCGAATTGCGTCAGATTCTTGAGACCGCCACGACGACGCTGGGCGTGGTCCGCTCAGGCGCAACAGGCGGCAACGAGGTGAAAAACGTCCGGCGTGTTGGAAAGGCGTGAAATCACAGTCGTTGCGTCGACGCTGACATTTCCGACGACCGTGCACATCAACGGCATGGTTACCAACAACCGAATCCGGGCGCCAATCCGAACGTTCGGATGAACTCCGGGAGGTCATCGCGGCGTAGTTGCCCCGGCAGCGCGGGCACGTGTTCGAACAGGCGCAGCTTGTCGAGCCAGACAGAAAATTCCCTTTCAGTTGCCGGTGAATGCCCGGACGGGCTCTGTCACCTCGTCGAACGCCGTGTCGACGTCGAAGCATGCCACGATCCGCTTGATGGTCGTGTTCAGGGCGAAGATGCGCCTGCGCCGCCGGCATGCGGACGGCAAAATCGCCCAATCTTTATCGAATCTTCATCAAAAAGCCAGATTTCATACGAACATTTTACACCAATCCGTCCGCTAATCATGCATACGCTGTCGTGATCCGAAGCTTGAAAGGTTGGTCGCCTTGACTGCAATAGCCCTGACGATTGCGGGATCAGACAGCGGAGGCGGCGCAGGCATACAGGCCGACCTCAAGGCATTTTCCGCTTTCGGCGTCTACGGCGCCAGCGTGATCACGGCGGTGACAGCCCAGAACACTTGCAATTTGACCGCGGTTCACGCGGTTCCAATCGACGTGATCCGGGCACAGATTGAGGCCGTTTTGGGCGATCTGAATGTAAATGCGATCAAGATCGGGATGCTGGGCATGCCGGATGTGATCGCTTGCGTCGCGGAAGCGCTGGCTGCCTTTAGCGGTCCTGTCGTTCTGGATCCGGTAATGGTTGCCAAGTCCGGCGCCACTCTGCTGCCCGAAGAGGCCGTTGCAGAACTCAGGACCTGCCTGTTGCCACGAGCCTCATTGCTGACCCCGAACATCCCTGAATCGGCCGTACTTCTCGATGAGGCCGAAGCTGACTGCGACCAGGAACTGAAATCCCAGGGTGCGCGGCTGTTGTCCATGGGTTCCGGTGCGGTCCTGATGAAAGCCGGGCACGGGACGGGCGACCTCTGTACGGACTGGCTGGTCTCAAGTGACGGCGAAACCGCGCTGAACTCCCGCCGGGTCGCAACCCGACACACGCACGGCACAGGATGCAGCTATTCGTCCGCGATTGCTGCCGGTCTGGCAAGGGGACATGTGCTCGAAACGGCGGTACGCTCCGCCCACGACTGGCTGCATCAGGCAATCGTCAGGGCCGGCGAACTGCGCATCGGACGTGGCAATGGTCCGGTTCACCATTTCCATGGAATTTGGACGTGAACGCCACTTTCACAATATTGGGCAGCGGAGTCGCCGGCCTGAGCCTGGCTGCGGAACTGTCTGAACGCGATGCCCGCATTCAAGTGATCGACCCGAATGGGGCGCCCGGGAAACATGCCTGCTCATGGTGGGCGGGTGGCATGCTGGCACCGGAATGCGAGGGCGTGTTCTCCGAAAAAGCAGTCACGCGGCATGGACGCAAGGCCGCAAGCTGGTGGGCAACCCACGGGGCTGGATTGTCGCAAAGCGGAACTCTGGTGGTGGCGCTCGATCGCGACCACAACGAATTGGCAACTTTCGCCCGGCGCCTCAATGGCGCGGTTTGGTTGGATCGCGACCGGCTTGTCGATCTGGAACCGCACTTGGCCGACCATTTCTCGCATGCGCTGTTTGTGGAAAGCGAAGCTCACCTGAATCCTCGACGAACCCTCACAAGATTGCGAAAGCGGCTTGAACAATCCGGTGTAGTATTCACTGAAGACGGCACACCGAACGGACAAGTCATCGATTGCCGGGGCCTGGAAGCGCGCGACCATCTTTGTGACCTTCGAGGCGTCAAGGGAGAGATGGTGACCGTGCGAAGTGAAGATGTGATCCTTCACCGCCCTGTGCGTCTGCTGCATCCACGCTTTCCACTTTATGTCGTGCCGCGCTGCAACGGTGTCTTCATGCTGGGGGCGACCCAGATCGAAAGCGGTGAACGCAACCGTGCGACCGTGCGTTCGGTCGTAGAGCTTCTCAATGCGGCATATGCGCTCCATACCGCGTTCGGAGAGGCCGAACTCCTGGAGGTCGGCGCGGACGCGCGTCCCGCGTTTCCCGACAACCTGCCGCGAATTCGCAGGACCTGCGATCGTGTCTACGTGAACGGGCTGTACCGTCACGGGTTCATGCTGTCACCGGCGCTGGCACGAATGACCGCAGATCTTCTGCTGGAGGAAAAGGAACCCGAGGACTTCTATGAAGATCACCGTTAACGGAGAGGCAGTCGAGACCAGGGTAAGCACGCTCGCCGAACTTTTGGTCGACCTTGGACATGGAAATGCCAGGATTGCAACAGCGGTGAACGAAGCCTTCGTTCCCGCCAAGACGCGCGCCACGCAACGGTTGGTTCCCGGCGATCGCGTGGAAATCGTTTCGCCGCGCCAGGGAGGCTGACCAGGTGCCTGAGTTTTACGGTACCAAAATCGCTTCGCGCCTGATGCTCGGGACCGCACAATACCCCTCACCGGCGATCCTTGCCGAAGCGTTCCGGCGTTCCGGTGCGGGCGTCGCTACAGTTTCGGTTCGGCGCGAGGCGGGGGGCGGCAGGGCCGGTCCGGATTTCAAGATACTGATCCAGAATCTTGGCGTTGCCGTCCTTCCCAACACTGCTGGCTGCTACTCGGTTCGCGAATCCGTGACCACGGCCCAGATGGCACGCGAATTGTTCGATACGGACTGGATCAAGCTCGAAGTGATAGGACATGCGGATACTCTCCAGCCGGATCCATTCGCTCTGGTCGAGGCAGCGCGCAACCTGACTGAGGACGGATTTCAGGTCTTCCCCTACTGCACAGATGATCTGGTTCTGTGCGAGAAGCTCCTGGAGGCCGGCTGTCAGGTGCTGATGCCCTGGGGTGCGCCGATCGGATCAGGGCTGGGCCTCAACGATCCCTATGCATTGCGCTCGCTGCGTGCCCATTTCCCGGAAATCCCGTTGGTAGTGGATGCAGGACTCGGATTGCCGTCGCAGGCGGCCCAGGCGATGGAAATGGGCTACGACGCCGTACTCTTGAACACGGCTGTGGCAAGGGCCGGCGATCCGGCGGCCATGGCCGAAGGCTTTGCAAAGGCGGTGGATGCCGGTGCGCTGGCGCATGCTGCCGACCCCATGGAGCCACGCGACATGGCGGCGCCTTCGACTCCGGTTCTGGGAAAGGCGTTCCTCTGATGCTGCCCAGGTTCTATCCGATCTTTGACGATCCCGAATGGCTCAGGCGCACGTTGCCATTGGGCGTCAAGTTGGTGCAGTTGCGGATCAAGCACTGTCGCGAGACCTTGCTGCGCACCAAGATTGCCGAGGCCCGGGACCTCTGCGCCCGTCATGGTGCCGTGCTTGTCGTCAATGATCACTGGCGTCTGGCCATCGAACTGGGCTGTGACTGGCTGCATCTGGGGCAGGAAGATCTCGATGAGGCGGATCCTTTGGCCATCCGCGCGGCAGGGCTGAAACTGGGAATTTGGACCCACGACGATGCCGAGCTCGACCGAGCCCTGTCATTCAACCCTGACTACGTGGCGCTGGGACCGATCTATCCAACATTTTTCAAAACGATGAAATGGCGTCAGCAGGGCGTTGAAAGGCTGACAGCGTGGAAGGCACGCATCGGAGATATGCCCTTGACCGCAATTGGTGGAATGAGCGTGGAGCGCGCGAAGGACGCCTTCGCTGCGGGCGCCGATATTGTATCGGCCGTTACCGACATAACGCTCAGTGATGACCCTGAGAACCGTGTGCGCCAATGGCTGGAAGTTTGTCGATGAACCGCTATGTTCGACAGATCGCAGTTCCTGCATTCGGGCCGTCCGGGCAGAACCGCCTGCGTGCCGCCCGGGTCCTGGTTATCGGCGTCGGCGGACTGGCCTCGCCGGTCCTGCAGTACCTGGTCGGGGCCGGCGTGTGCCATATCCGCTTGGCGGATGCCGACAGCGTCGACCCGAGTAACCTGCACCGGCAAACCCTCTTCAGGCAAGAGGACATCGGCAAGCCCAAGGTCACGGCGGCAGCCTGTCATTTGGCCAGGCTGAACCCTGACACGGTCTTCGACCCTGTTCGCGTTCGTTTCGATCCTGAAAATGCAGGCGTGCTTACTGTCGATGTCGATCTGGTCATCGAATGTGCTGACGGAATCGCTGCAAGCTATATCGCATCGGATCACTGCCTGGCGGCCCAAGTTCCCCTGATCAGCGCGAGCGTGGTTGGCACCTACGGATATTCCGGCGGGTATTGTGGTGGGGCACCCGGGCTTCGGGCTGTCTTTCCGGACCTGCCCGAGCAGCTGGAATCCTGTGATGCGGACGGTGTCCTGGGCCCGACTGTCGGCGTAATCGGTGCTTTGCAAGCGCAGATGGCCATGGCGGTCCTTTCCGGCATGAAACCCTCTCCCTTGGGACAGCTTGTGACATTTGATGGTCAGGCCATGCGCTTCGGTGGATTCCGCTTTGACGGTGCGGAAAACCCCGTGCCAAAGGCACCGTTCATTGCCCGCGATGCCGTCGAGTCGGATGACTTCGTCGTGGACCTGCGCGCTGCAGGTGAACCCGGACCTCAACTGTCCGGAGCACGCCGCCATCAGGTCACCGAGTTTGGCCCCTCCGGACCGACCCCATCCCCGGATCAACGCGCCGTTCTGGCCTGCCGTTCCGGATTACGTGCGTGGCAGACCGCCGAACGGCTGTCCGCACACTGGCCCGGCGAGATTGTCTTGCTCGCATTGGGAGACCACTGAGGGACGCACTATGAAACACGCCATCGTCGCAACCGCCATGCTAATCGCCACCCCGACCCAGTCGCAGGACAGAATGACATTGCTCCTGGACTGGTTCGTTAATCCTGACCACGGGCCAATCATCGTGGCACAGGAAAAGGGCTTTTTCGCCGATCAAGGGCTTGAAGTCGAGATCATCGCGCCGGCAGATCCGTCGGATCCACCCAAACTGGTGGCGGCGGGCAAGGCAAACCTTGCGATCTCGTACCAGCCCAGTCAGCACCTGCAGGTCGCCGAAGGGTTGCCACTCTTGCGTGTCGGCACATTGATTGCCACGCCACTGAACTGCCTGCTCGTGCTGAAGGAGGGCCCGATTCAAGCGATCACCGATCTCGAGGGCCGAAAGATCGGCTTCTCGGTCGCGGGCGTGGAAGAGGCGTTGCTGACTGCGGTGCTCGCCAAGCACGGTGTTGCGCTCGACACCGTGGAACTGGTCAATGTCAATTGGTCACTCTCTCCCTCGCTGATGTCCGGACAGGTGGACGCAGTCATTGGCGCTTTCCGCAACTTCGAACTCAACCAGATGGAGATCGAGGGCATCGAGGGACGTTGTTTCTACGTCGAGGAAGAAGGTGTCCCAACCTATGACGAACTGATCTACGTGGCCAATTCTGAATTGATGGATATCGACAAGATCCGCCGATTCCTGAGGGCGACGGAACTGGCGACACAGTTCATCATCAACCACCCGGCAGAAAGTTGGGAAATATTCAGATCCACGTCCTCCGAGCTTGATGACGAACTCAACGCCAAGGCGTGGGTTGACACGATTCCACGCTTTGCGCTGCGGCCTGAGGCGCTCGACGCGGGCCGTTACGTGCGGTTTGAGCGGTTCCTCTCGAATGCCGGTCTGATCGCGGGGATTCGCCCGGTATCGGCACTGGCGGTGGATCTGGGTGCGCAATGAGTTACGGCAAGACGTTTGAAGCGTGGCGCAAGGCGACTGGGACAGTCTGGCCCGCTTATGTGGATCACGCCTTTGTGCGGGGCCTTGGTGACGGGAGCCTGCCCCGCCAAGCATTCTTGCACTATCTCAGACAGGATTATGTCTTCTTGATCCACTTCGCCCGTGCCTGGGCATTGGCAGTGACCAAGTCTGACACAGTGGAGGAAATGCGACTGGCTGCCGGCACCGTGAACGCACTGATCAACAATGAGATCGCCTTGCACGTTGAAATTTGCGCCGGGGCTGGAATTGGCGAAATGGAACTCTTTGCCACCGAGGAACGACCGGAGAATCTTGCCTATACCCGCTATGTTCTTGATGCTGGCCATTCGGGAGATCTGCTTGATCTTCTTGCGGCTCTTGCGCCCTGTGTCATGGGCTATGGCGAGATCGGTGCAAATCTGGCTATTTCAAAGACTTCCGATGCGTTTTCCGACTGGATCGACACCTATTCCGCGGAACCCTATCAGCAGGTCTGCCGTGATGTCGGCACCTTGATCGACTCCGTAGCGCACCGGAGGTTGGGAAGTGATCCGAATGGTTCTCCGAGATGGCGCGGGCTCTGCCGGCGATTCACCACGGCGACCCGGTTGGAAGTCGGGTTTTGGGACATGTGTCTCAAGTGACACGGTCGGCACCGGCGCTATGTCTGACAGGTTCCGCCAGCTTTGGCGGAGAGCCGGTGTTCAGGGATATCCGATTAGACGTGGCGGCTGGGCAATGGACTTGTCTCCTGGGTGCGAGCGGTGTCGGAAAGTCCACGATCCTGAAGATTTTTTCCGGGCTCAATGACGAAATTGTTCTGAACGGAACGGTTTCCGCTTCCGATGGGGGACTCACGAACCGTGTAACGCTTATGGCGCAGGACGACATGCTGTTGCCCTGGTTGAGTGCGCAGAACAACGTGCTTCTGGGCGCACGTCTCAGGGGCGAACGACCCGATGCGGCCCGAAGCCGGGCGATGTTGGCAAAGGTGGGACTTGTCGGAAAGGCAGCGAGCAGACCCCGTGCCCTTTCAGGTGGCCAACGGCAACGTGTTGCCCTTGCGCGAACGCTGATGGAAGACCGACCCGTAGTTCTCCTGGACGAGCCATTCTCGGCCCTGGATGCGCTCACGCGTGCCCGGATGCAGGAATTGTCAGCCGAATTGTTGAGCAACAGGACCGTTCTCTTGGTTACCCATGATCCGGGCGAGGCCGCCCGGCTGGGCCATGCCATCAAGGTGATGACCCCTGCCGGGATCGAGGACTTTGCACAGCCGAATGGCACCGTTCCTCGTCCAATGGACGACATAGGTGTCCTGACAACTCAGGCGCGCCTGTATTCACGACTGTGCCGTCCATCATGAAAGTCTGGGCCGGTGCTCTCGCTTCCGGACTGGTAGCCTTGGCGGTCTGGCAGGGCGTGGTATCGGCCACGGGTTTGCCGCGTTTCATCCTGCCGGGACCTGGATTGGTCGGCGAGACCGTCTGGGAAAGCCGCGCGCTTCTGGCCGAACATGGGCTGATCACGGTCACCGAAGTGTTGGCGGGCCTGTTGCTTGGAATCGTTGTTGGCTGCATTTCTGCAGTCTTCCTGGCGGCATCGCCGCTGGCGCGCACGCTGGTCGGACCGATTCTTGTGTTCAGCCAGGCCATCCCTGTCTTTGCCCTCGCGCCGATCCTGACTCTCTGGTTTGGCTATGGGTTGGGGTCCAAGATCGCCATGGCGCTCCTGATCATCTATTTTCCGATCACTTCATCGTTCTTTGACGCGCTGATGCGTACAAACCGGGACTGGTTGGATCTCGCCCGGGTCATGGGCGCTCACCCGGCTCGAGTCATGTGGCACATTCGCATTCCCGCGGCATTGCCGGGTCTTGCATCGGGCCTGCGCCTTGCGGCTGTATATGCACCGATCGGCGCGATCATTGGCGAATGGGTCGGAGCCTCGAAAGGCCTCGGGTATCTGATGCTTCTTGCCAACGGTCGAGCCAAGGCTGACCTGATGTTCGCCGCCCTCATCGTGCTTGCAGCTTTCACCATCTTTCTGCGTGCCGGCATCGACAAATTGGCCAACAGGATTCTGGAATGACAACGGGCTTGAGCCTCGAGACCACGTCGACTCGGCAGCTTGCGTCCAATGACATTGGCGCTTCCGGCGTCCTTGTGGAGCACTGCGGAATCCCCGCGCAGGCAAAGGTAGGCGACTTCAGCCTTCTGACATTGGACGAAGTGCTGACCCTGCCCTGGGAGCGGGTCGAATTGGACGCATTCGCCTTCCTTGTCGAGGAAAGCAAGATGGGGGCCCTGGAGCTTTTCATCACTCGGCAGTTCGCGGCCTGTGTCGAACGCCATCGGACCGCCGCCGCTACGGGCTGGGAGAACATCGCCCGCACTCCGACGAACTCTGTACCTGGTTCGGCCAGTCGACACCGACGGCAATGTTGTCGGCGCAGTGCGGACATCTTCGGACAGGCCGAGAGACTGGATTGGAGGCGGTAAGGGCTCGGGTCGCGACAGCGATGCGTCCGAATCGCCCGACCGGGAGCCGGGGCCGGGGCCCGAATTGAAGCTCTCCCGTATCGCCGCCATCAGCTCGACCCCAATTGTCGGGCGCCGTCCGTCCGAAGCCTGGAAGACGATTCCGATGAAGGGCAGCGCGCTTTGGAGCAGCCTGAGAGATGGGGCGAAGGCGTATTGGGAGCCCAAGGTCTTCAGATGGGGCGTTCGCGCAGAACCAGCGCCGCATTTGTCCGAAAACCGGTTCGCCGCGTTGAAGCGCCCTTCGGCGGCTCATATAAAGTATTCATGAGCACCGTCGTGCGGACAACCGACGGCGCAGCCGACCGGGCGACAAATGGGGAACGTTTCGATGAACACGGTTCTGGACGAAGTCACCAGCGAATCCATCGACGCCCATCATGTACGGCGGCGCGTCGATGATTGGGAATCGCGTCTGAACGGGCTTTACTCCATGATCGGTGACTGGCTGCCGGACGGATGGGAGGCACGGGAAGGCGAGCCGGTACTCATGCACGAGAAGCTGATGCGCAAGTTCGGCGTTGCGGCGAAACGGATGCCCACGCTCGAGCTCCACAGCCGGGCGGGCCAGATTGTGAAGCTGGCACCGCACGCGCTGTGGATCATTGGAAACAACGGCCGGGTCGATGTAAAGCGCGACGGCCGACGCTACCTCATTGTCGATGCGGCCGAGAACTTCGACGAGCCGGACTGGCAGGCGGCTCCCGCCGAGCACCGGTCCGACCGCAAGGCCGTCACGCGAGGCTGGTTGCGGCGGTTCCTGCAGTGAGCGACCTGCAGGCCATCGCGGCATCGTACGAACGGATCGACGATTTTCTTGAACACCTGCGCGATGACCACGATACCGTCGGAGAGGCCGATGAGCGCGACCGCGTTGCGCGCGAGCAGGAACTCAACGATCAGGCCTGGTTCGTACTGGCCTGGGGCCAGTTGGAGGCGGACATCGACAATGCCTGCCGGGATGCCATTCGACACGCGCAGTCGCACGGGGACTGGCGCAATCGCAGAGCCTGGTCGCTGTACAATCCCGACGACCGGCGGCTCTCCGGTCTGAGCTTCGAGAACCGTCTGACGCTGGTTCTCGAGAAGGGAAGCGGCGAGTGGAAGCGGACCATGCAACTCTACAACGTCCGCAACCAGATCGCCCATGGCACGCTTCTTTCCGAACGCATCGACGTCTCCAGCGAGATTCAGGATTTCTATCACATCCAAACGTCGCTCGTGCGGGATTGAGCAACCAAGGAGGATCCGGCCACGGTGCGGCAGCCACCCTGTGTCACGGCGATGTATCCGTCTGCGGAGTTCCCGCGCGTTGCGCCGAAGATGCAGTTGCGGCCCTTCGATCAGGGCAGTCAGGAGAGGATGGGCGTCCAGGCACCGGATCGAATGCGACAACCGGTGACAACGCCCGGAGCCTGGAGCGACCGATGGGGACTGCCGTCGTTGCCGCACAAACATCGATTGTCAGCATTTCCGTCGCGAGTTTTGCGGAAGAGTTGAACGCCGAATGGCGGGCATCGGGCAGGGTGCTCGAGGATGCAGCCATCGTCGACGCGCGCCGTCTGGGACTGGTGTTCGGCGTCGATCATGGAAGCAGGTGGCCCGAGGCGGTTGGCGGAGAATTGCCAATCGCGCCATGCCGGTGCTGTCCATGATGATGCGTATGGTCGAATTTTGCGGACACCGCCCCCACAACTCCATCCCATGCGGGAACACAAGCGACAGTTCGTCCAGCATGTTTTTCAAACATGCAGGATGTGGGTTTCATCACGGAATGGGAGTTCGACGGGGAAACCAATCGCCACAACTACGCCGTCAGTCTTGAGGCAGGCCGAACGGCCATCACCGAATTGAAGGGCTGTCTTGACGGTAACAACACCAACATCTTCGAGCGACCCTCTAACGCCAACGAGTTCATCATCTGGAGTATTTGCACGAACACGGCCGCGGACCTGCGTCACAACGCGTGTACCGGTATCCATATTCGCCAGAGCGCGGAATCCATCTCCCGTGAACAATGCGTTGACGGAATGGTCATCTGGGACATTGTGTGCGGCACCATCGGCGGGCCTTGCCCCAAATCGGTGGCTGGCGCTGACCGAGAAACCATTGTCGGGACGTACTCACTACCCCCGCCGCGCCTGTACGTCCCGCCTTCCAAGAATCCAAGTCTTCGCAACTATCCACTCCGCGGCCGCAAGCGGCTTTCCGACGTCCAAATATTACGAGCCTTCAACGACTGCTTCCAGTGCATGCCAAAGGCAATCAAATACGCCAGCATCGACGTTGCCCATCGAGGCGCCGACACATTTCGGACGCCGCGCATTGTTCGCGATGATGCACTGCAGAGGGACTTCGACCTGTCCGCCATCCGACGATCGCAGCCTTGACCTCGCAGCAGCGGTGCCGGACCAAACGCTCCGTCAAAGGTCGCGACACCAAACCCGAGATGGAGGTGCAACGACTCCGGCGCTGTATGGGCTATCGTTACGGTCTGCGCAGGAAGGACTTGCCGAGTAAACGTGAAATTGTGTTCGCGCCACGTCGGAAGGTCATCTTCCTTCATGGATGTTTCTGGCACGGGCACTCATGCAAGCACGGAAATCGTTTGCCGAAAACAAATGCCGAGTACTGCCAGGCGAAGATCGTGCGCAATGTCGAACGCCACTCCCATCAACTCGGCAAGCTGACTGTGAACGGCTGGACAGTGTTTACGCTATGGGAGCGTGAGCTTGCCGATCAGGATCCGGTTGCGCGGCGCGTAAGCACCGTCCTCGACGAGCGTTAGCCCGTAGTTCCTTGAGACCGATTTACCGTCTCTCCACTTCGCGGATGAACCGTCCTTTTCTGGCGTTCCATGCGGGATTATGTGCTTGACTACAGCCCGAGCGAAGATGAAGGCCCCGGCCTGGATTCGTCATTCCCTAACCCATGTTTAACGCGCACAAAAAAAGATGATTGTTTTTCAGGGACATGTGCCGAC
>JAPPHA010000102.1 GCA_028874915.1 Paracoccaceae bacterium | reverse complement strand
AGACCGGGGTTTCAAAATGATTGGCCGCTTCGGCCCCCGGGGTCAGGACCTCTGGACTCCGAGAGTTGGTCCTCCACTCTGTCTGGCGGCGTCTGCGACCGCGCCCATCATGCCTATGTCGCCGGCCCCGTAGACCAGCCGAAAACCAGACGTTGCGATCCAGGCGCCGACGGAAGCCGCGCTCCGGATGAACATGGGGTCATCGCCAGGCCGGGATCCGCAAAATACGCAGATCGACGCCCTGTAATCCGAAGTCTTCATTGTCAAATCTACGTCTACGGTCTGTCTCTTGTGACGTATTTGGTCTAACACGCCGCAGAGGCATACACGAGACACCGCGAGGCGAGAGTTTGATGTCGGAATCGTCAGGCCGAGGAGCTGTGCCGAGACCGCTCTTTCTGGCGGCCGTTCTCGGAATTGTCATTCTCGTTCTCATCGTACTGATCCTTTTGCCCGAAGATCGGCGTTCGTTCCTCGGTGAACCGGAACCGCCGGAGTCCGAAGTCGCCGACACGGTTGTCGGTACCGAACCGGAAGTTCAGGCGGAGCCAGAAGCCGCCCCTCAACCGGAAGTCGTGCTACCTGTCATTCCGGAAACCGTATCCGAACCGGACGTATCCGCCGTGCCGGATGCTGCCGAAATCAAACTGCCGGATGTAGAGTCGGAAGCGACAGTCGACGTCGAGTCTGCCACCGAAGCCGAAGTGCCCGTTGACCCACGTCCGGTTGCGGCGGTCGAATCCGAACCCGAACCCGAAGTGCCCGCTGACCCACGTCCGGTAGCGGCGGTCGAGCCCGCGCCCGAAGCGGAAGTGCCCGCTGACCCGCGTCCGGTTGCGGCGGTCGAGCCCGCGCCCGAAGCCGAAATGCCCGCTGACCCGCGTCCGGTTGCGGCGGTCGAGCCGGAGCCCGAAGTGGAAGTGCCCGTTGACCCGCGTCCGGTTGCGGCGGTCGAGCCGGAGCCCGAAGCGGAAGTGCCCGTTGACCCGCGTCCGGTAGCGGCGGTCGAGCCCGCGCCCGAAGCGGAAGTGCCCGCTGACCCGCGTCCGGTAGCGGCAGTCGAGCCCGCGCCCGAAGCCGAAATGCCCGCTGATCCGCGTCCGGTTGTGGCGGTCGAACCCGCGCCCGAAGCGGAAGTGCCCGTTGACCCGCGTCCGGTAGCGGCGGTCGAGCCCGCGCCCGAAGCCGAAGTGCCCGCTGACCCGCGTCCGGTTGTGGCTGTCGAACCCGCGCCCGAAGCCGAAGTGCCCGCTGACCCGCGTCCGGTTGCGGCGGTCGAGCCGGGGCCCGAAGCCGAAGTGTCCGTTGACGCTCGTCCGATTGCGGCGGTCGAACCCGAGCCCGAAGCCGAAATGCCCGCTGACCCGCGTCCGGTTGCGGCGGTCGAGCCCGCGCCCGAAGCCGAAGTGCCCGCTGACCCGCGTCCGGTTGCGGCGGTCGAGCCGGGGCCCGAAGCCGAAGTGTCCGTTGACGCTCGTCCGATTGCGGCGGTCGAACCCGAGCCCGAAGCCGAAATGCCCGCTGACCCGCGTCCGGTTGCGGCAGTCGAGCCCGAGCCTGAATCCGAAGTGTCCGTTGACGCTCGTCCGGTTGCGGCGGTTGAAGCCGCGCCCGAAGCGGAAGTGCCCGCCGTCCCGCGTCCGGTTGCGGCGGTCGAGCCCGAGCCCGAGTCCGAAACGACCGCTGAACCCCTGACCGTTGCGACCGCCTCACCCGGGCTTGCTCAGGAAGGTATCGTCGAACCGGAATCGGATTTGGCCGACACCCCCCGAGACCGCGTCGGGGACGCGACGGACATGAAACTGGTTTCCGCCGCCGAAACGGAATCCACGTCGGAGTCCGTTTCCGGGCCTGCTGTCGTGGAAGTTCAGTTAGATGAAGAATCGGCCCCCGGAGGTTCTCACGAAAGCTTACCCGACCCGGAAACGGAGCCGGCGCTGCAGATCGCGGCGGCTGTGCCTGAGACACCAGTCGAACCGGTACCGAACGAGCTGGTAGTCCAGGCAGAATCAACAGTCGGTGAACAAACTCAGTCGGGCACGGACGTAACGGAGGCTACTGAACTTGCAGCGTCCGGGCAGGGGGTTGAGACAGGAAAGCCGTCGACTACCTTGGTCACGCAAACTCAAATACCTGACCCGGGCGTTCCCCTCGTTTCGTCGTCGGATGAAGGTGCGGAATCCACCTTGGACTGTGAAATAGGGGCGGAACGCGAACCCGTTTCGGGCTGCCCATCAACGATCGAAGGTGGTGAATCGTCGACGTCGATTCCGTCAGGATCTATGGCGGAAACGCCTGCCGCGGCGGGCAGACATGATGCGCCAGGCAAAGTCGAGAGCGACATTGCTGCGAACGTGGAGACGGCGTCGGTGGCGGCATCAGGCGAAGAACCGGCCGGTCAGCCAGCCGTGATCGCGGAAGAGGCCGGTTCTGCGGTCACGACCGTGGCAGGTGAAGCGGCCGGGGACTCCGTTGGAGACCGGGAGGTAGGGATCGCCGAAGTAACTCCGACGGCAGACGTCGATTCCGATGAATCCGATGTCATTCTCAATACCTCGATCCCGGAAATCGCTGTTGCCGATGAGTCCGGGCCTGTTGACGGCGCGGTAGAAGAACGGTCGTTCGAAATTGCCGCGGTGGTTCCGAGCCTTGCCGCTCCAGAGGGAGAAGGAACCATTGCACCTCCCTATGGTGGTCCCCGGTTTGACTTGGTTCGCGTCGAGCCGGACGGCAGTGTAATCGTTGCAGGCCAAGCCCGGCCGTATACGGTCGTGAGTCTGTTCGCGGGCGAAGAGGAAATCGCCTCGACACCAGTTCTGCAACCTGGTCCTTTCGTCCTTTTCTCGACTCTGCCACAGAGTGACGTTCCGCAGCCACTCAGCCTCCTTGAAACCACTGTTGACGGAGAGAGCCTGGCATCATCCGAAGTTGTGCTGGCCATGCCGGTTACTGGCGGCTTGGTTCCGAAGGTGGTCATCGCCGGTGAAGACGGCGCACAGGTCATTCAGGATGCTGCCGGTTCGACCGAAGAGTCCGGTTCGAACGGCGCACCGGAAGGGCCGGTCGAGATCCAAACACCCGACCAGCCGGATCCGTTGGCGACGACTGCTGACGACGTCGAACCTGTTGAATCGATAGAAATGGCCCAACTGGCCCAAACAGCGGAGCCGGAGTCTGCCAATGGCCGCGAGGACCTGCCGACGACGATGGTTGCTTCGATCGCCGGTGCCGACCCGAACCGACTCGTCGGTACGGAAGATTTTGACTTGACGGTAAGCGTTTCGGAACCGGACCTCGGAATCTTGGACCCGCCGATCGACTTGTCGCTCGATACGGTGTCTTATGACACGACGGGTGATGTGGTTGCCACCGGTCGGGGCCAGGTCGACAGCCAAATCCGCGTCTATGTCGACAATCGACTGTCAGGTTCGGCCAGTGTGGAGGATAGCGGGGTCTGGCAGGTCAAGCTTGCTGGCATCCTAGAGGGCGTCCACCTTCTGCGTTTCGATGAGGTTGACGAGACTGGGCAGGTCAGGGCTCGGGTCGAGAGTCCGTTCAAGCGGGAAATTCCGTCGGAAGAGATCTTGGAAGAACTCCGTTCCGCCCAGCCTTTGGCCAAGACCCGGTTGACCCGGGTCATCATCCAACCCGGACATACGCTCTGGGCCATCGCCAGACGCGCCTATGGTGCTGGCATCCAATACGTCAGGATCTATGAGGCAAACCTTGACCAGATCAAGGATCCGGACTTGATCTATCCGGGCCAGATCTTCGATGTTCCAGACCCGGAATGACTTCAGGCACGAACCGCGTTGACGCGGAACCGATCGCCAGATCGATGACCTGACCGCGCCGAGAGCGAAATCGCCGATGCGGCACACAATCATGACCAAAGGACAGATCAACCGGCGTACCGGCTGGTTGGTGATTCGCCGGGTCGCACCTTATCTCTGGCCGAAGAACCAGCCGGCCTTCAGGCTCAGGGTCGTTTTGGCCCTTGCGGCTCTGTTCATGGCCAAGGTGTTTGGTGTCACGGCACCGTTCTTTTTCAAGGGAGCCGTGGACGCACTGGCACCGGATCCGGAGGCGGCGTCGCCGACTTTCCTGCTGGCGCTTGGCGCCGTCGGCCTGACTTGTGCCTATGCCTTCATGCGGTTCATGCTCGTGTGTTTCAACGAACTCAGGGATGTCATATTCGCCCGCGTAGGTCAAAGGGCGCTCCGGGCCATTGCCTTCAAGACATTTCAGCACTTGCACGCCCTGTCATTGCGTTACCACATCACGCGCAAGACTGGCGGGCTTTCACGCATTATCGACCGCGGGGTCAAGGGCGTCGACTTCCTTCTTCGGTTCCTGTTGTTTTCGATCGGTCCGCTGATTCTGGAACTTCTCTTTATCGCCGTCATCCTCTTCGCCGTCTTTGATGCCCGCTACCTCGGAGTGATCGTGGTGACCATTGGTCTTTATGTCTGGTTCACCTTCAGGGTTACGGAATGGCGGGTCGAGATCCGGCGCAAGATGAACGAACAGGACACGGAGGCCAGCCAGAAGGCGATTGACAGCCTTCTGAACTTTGAAACGGTGAAGTATTTCGGTGCCGAGCGGCGGGAAGCGGGACGATACAATCAGTCGATGCGTGCCTATGAAGAGGCCGCCTTGCAGACCAGCTACTCGCTGGCGTTTCTCAATATCGGCCAATCCTTGCTGATTTCAGCTGGCCTGATAGCAGTCATGGTCATGGCGGCGCTCGGGGTCCAGGCGGGTCAGTTGACCGTAGGCGACTTCGTGTTGGTCAACGCCTACATGTTGCAGATTACAATGCCGCTCAATTTCCTGGGCACTGTCTACCGGGAAATACGCCAGGCGCTGATCGACATGGGCGAAATGTTCGACCTGCTTGAACAGAATCCGGAAGTTACCGACAAACCGGGTGCACGGCGGCTTGAGGTCGTGTCCGGAGACATCGTGTTTGATCACGTGACCTTTGGATATGACCCGCGACGTCCGGTGCTTAGAGATCTCAGTCTTCGGGTTCCCCCCGGGAAGACCATTGCTGTCGTTGGCCCGTCCGGGTCGGGCAAGTCGACAATCGGACGGCTGTTGTTCCGATTCTACGATGTCGAGGACGGCAGCATCAGGATTGACGGTCAGGACGTCAGGGACGTGACCCAGAGGAGCCTCCACGATGCCATCGGAATCGTCCCACAGGACACAGTCCTGTTCAATGAAACCATCGGATACAACGTCGCCTATGGTCATCACCTCGTGTCCCGGGAACGGATCGAGGCTGCCGCGAAGGCGGCAAAGATCCATGACTTTATCAGGAGTCTGCCGGATGGCTACAAGACGGCGGTTGGCGAACGCGGCCTGAAGCTCTCCGGTGGCGAGAAACAACGCGTCGGAATCGCCCGGACGATCCTCAAGGACCCACCAATTCTCCTGCTCGACGAAGCGACTTCCGCTCTCGACACGGAAACGGAGAAAGAAATCAAGGAAAGTCTGAACGAGATGTCTCGGGGCCGGTCGGTGATCATGATCGCCCACAGGCTGTCGACGGTTGTCGATTCCGACCGAATTCTGGTTCTCGAAGGGGGACGAGTCATCGAATCGGGCCAGCATGACGAACTTCTCGCGCTCGGCGGCCGATATGCCGAGATGTGGCAGCACCAACTTGCGGAGAACGAGGAGGATCGTCAGCAGGATCAAAACGACGACGACGAGGGAGACCGGCAGAAGAGTTGGCAGGGCGGCGTATCGGTCCGGTCCCAGGAGGCCAGTCAACCAACTCCTGCCGTATGACGGGCGCCGGTGCTGGACATGACGCGGGCTGAAACTACGGACGATTCTGGATCGACTCCACCTGTCCAGCCCTTGAGTTGACACCGAGCGTATCGCACAACGATTCGTCAGACGACTCGCCGGATCAGCGCCTTCCTCTTTCGGCGCACTTCATCGTCGTGCCTGTCATCGTCGGCGTGATCGTCCGGGTCCGGACTGCCGTCGACTTCCGTCTCCCAAATTGGATCAACCCAGAGCAGTTCCTGAGGTTCGGTTTGTTGCCGGGCCTTGCGGTCGAGATAGATGTCACGTGCCGCCCGGCCATCATGGCCTGTCACGAGAGCCCGGGCTCGCCGGCTCAGCCGAACCCTAGCCTGCGCGACCCAGTAACGAAGCGCAAGCAGGGATGGTGTCAGCAAAAGTGTCAGGAGGGTTGCGGTCCCGAGGCCAAATACGATCGCCGTGGCGAGCTGTTTCCACCATGCGGCGGCCGGGGCATTGATCGTGTATCCGCCATTGGCGAAGTCGATTGACAGCCCGAGCATAAGTGGGGTCATGCCAGCCATCGTGGTCGTTGTGGTCAGGACAACCGGGCGCAGCCGCGCCTCCGCAGTCCGGACAATGGCCTGCGGGATCGGCATACGTCTTGAGTATTCGCTATAGGTGTCGATCAGCACAATGTTGTTATTGACGACAATTCCAGCCAACGCGACGATGCCGATCCCTGTCATGATCACCGAAAACGGCTGTTCCATAATCAGCATTCCGAGCAGGACACCGGTCGTCGACAGGACCACGGCGACGAGGACCAGGATGGAATTGTAAAGGCTGTTGAACTGCGCAAGGAGAATGACGAACATCAGGCCCAGCGCGCCCATGAAGGCTTTGCCCAGAAAGGCCTGACTCTCTGCCTGTTCCTCCTGTTCTCCCTTCCAGGCCCAACTGATCCCGGCTGGAAGTCCGGCTTCTGCCGTGAGCCACTCCGTGAGTTGGCCGATCGTTGCGTTGGCATTGGTGCCCGCGGAAACATCAGCCTTGACCTCGAAATAACGGGACCGGTTGTAACGGCTGATTGTCCCGAGTTTCCTCACGGGCTCCCGTGTGACGAAATTCGACAAGGGAATCAGCCCGTCTCGTGTCCGGACCCTCAGCGTGTCGAGGGTGGACAACAGCCGGTCCTTCTCGGGGACGCGGGCGAGGATGTCGATTTCGTCCTGGAAACCTGCGACGCGCATGGTGCCGATCTTGAGTCCGCGCGTGACCATCTGGACCATTGAGCCGACGGTCGCCACATCGGCGCCGAACCGACTGGCTCGCTCGACATCCACATTGATCAACCAGTCGATTCCGGGAAGTGGGCGGGTATCCTCGATTGCGATCAGTCCTTCGGTTTCGGCAAATTTCCGACTGACAGTCTCTGCTGCACTGGCCAGATCATCCCAGTTGTCTCCGGAAAGTCGCAGATTGACCGGTTTTCCGGAACCGGGACCGCGTTCCTGAACGGTCAGGTCTGTGTATACGCCCGGGATTCCCGAGATGGATTGGCCGATGGTCTCAAAGATTCCGAATCCCGTTCCGGCGCCGCGTTTTTCCCAGGGATCAAGTTCGAACTGGATCTGCCCGATGCTGTCGAGCGGCCCCGTGCCCTGAAGGCTCTGGTTGAGCGCACCGGAACCTGCAAAAGCGAAGACCGAAGCCACCCCGTCGATCGTCTGGATGCGATCCTCCACCGACTGAACCAGCACATCCTTTTCCGCGAGGGACAGGTTCCCACGTGCCCGGACATGGACGATGCCGTTCTCGGGTTCTGTCGTGGCGAAGTATTCGACGCCGTGGTTGTTCGCCATGTAGTAACCGACGACCGAGGCGATGACTCCGGCGGTCGCGAGGATCACGACCACCGGCATGACGGGGTTCCCGACAATGAAATTGATGACTCGACCAAAGAGGGTTCTTCGGTAGGCCCTGCGAAGGTCCGGGGTCCGGCTGCGGCGCGACAGCGACGCACCGGTGAGGACCAGCGAGAAGGCCCCCAGCATCAGGATGGCGATTGCTGGCAGTGAGCCCTGAACGAGGAGCAGGGCGCCGACGAAAAGGATCGCAAGTGACATCGCGAGGCCGAGAAGCCGGAAGCCCCAGTGTACCTTTCGGCGAAGTGATTCCGCCGCCAGGTTCTGAAGCCGTGAAAGTCGTGCGGAGACGCCGCCAACCACCGGCAGATAGACAAGGGCAACGAGGAGGGAAGCGGCCAGGACGAAAATAAGCGTCTTTGGCAGGTTGCCCATGAACTGACCCGGGACACCTGGCCAAAACAGCATGGGCAGAAAAGCGCAGAGTGTGGTGGTCGTGGAGGAAACGATCGGCCAGGCCATTCGTTTGGCGGCGCTGGCATAGGCGCGCATCGGGCCGGTTCCCCTGGAGATTTCCTTGTCGGCATACTCGACAACCACGATGGCGCCGTCCACGAGCATGCCGACTGCAAGAATCAGTCCGAACATGACGATGTTGGAAATCGTGATTCCCACCACCCCCATGACCGCAAAACAGAGCAGAAAGGATGTCGGGATGGCGAATCCGACCAAAAGCGCCGAACGCATCCCCAGGGTCGCGACCACGACGATCATCACCATGAGTATTGCCGTCAGCACCGAACTCTCGAGTTGACGTATCATCGATGCGACGACTTGAGTCTGGTCGAGGCCAAAGTCGACGGACACGCTCTCACGCAGTTCCCGAGGCCAGATGGCCGTTACGTCGGCTACCCGTTCACGGATTGCACTGACTGTCTCAAGGTGATTGAAGCCCTTTTTTTTCGAAACCTGCAGTACAACCGCCGGCTCTCCATTGAATCGGGCGGTTCCGGACCGGTCCTCAAAGGTCAGCCGGACCTCGGCAAGATCGCCGACAGTGATGACTCCGTCCCCGCTGGTCACGATCGGAAGGTTGGTGATATCGGATGAATCATTGAAGGCAGACGGAATTGTGACGCCGAAGGCCCCTTCCGGAGTCTCGATCTCGCCGGCTGCGATCAGTTGGTTGTTCAACGTCAGCGCCTGGGCCAGTTCCGTGGCAGTCTGGTCGTAGGCCTCGAGCTTCAGCGGGTCGATCAGAACTTCGATGATCTCTTCGCGATAGCCGACGACGCTGGTGCTCAGGACCGACGGCAGACTCTCGATTTCGGTTTCGAGTTCCTTCGCGACAGCCGTCAGTGTGCGTTCGGGAACCTCGCCCGATAGCGCCAGGACGATGATCGGGAACTCCGAGATGTTGATCTCGTGGATCGCGTAGCGGTCTGCACCGTCCGGAAAGTCGGCTGCCGCCCGGTTTGTCTTGTCCCTGACGTCGGCAATAGTCGCTTCCTTGTCCCAGTCAAAATCGAACTCGAGCAGGATGCCGGCATAACCCTCGGCGGCCGTGCCCGTCATCGACTTCAGCCCGGCAACCGACTCGAGTTCGGTCTCCAGCGGCTTGACCAGTAGCGACTCGGAATCTGTGGCAGAGATCCCCGGAAACGGAACAGAAACGTAAAGCACCGGGATGTCGATATCCGGAGTCCCTTCCTTGGGCAGGCTGACATACGCGAATGCACCTGCGGCCAGCGAAAGGACGACAAAGAACAGGATCATCCTCGCTCGGTTCGCCGACCAGTCGATGATCGCTCTCATGACGATTCCGCCTCAAAAGTGGGACGGACCTTGCGTCCTTCGATGACAAATTCCTGGCCGACGACGATGACATTGACCGAATCCGGCAACCCGTTCACCCAGATTCCGTCGTGCGTATCGCGGATAATTTTCACCGGGAAGAACCGAACCCGGCTGATATCGTCGACGGTCCGGACTCCAAGCTGACCCTTGTCGTTGAGGGTCAACGACGATTGTGGCAACAGGTGGCCCCTCTCGGCCGCCAAGGAAACGAGAATCTCTGCCGTGGCGCCGTCACGGATATCGAGAGCAGAGTTCGGGGCGGTCACTTCGACCCGATACGTCCGTGTGACCGGGTCCGCCCGGCGAGACGCAAAGGTCACGACACCTTCGATCCGGTGCCCCGACGCCACTCGTCCCAAAGCCTGGCTTCCGACAGCAAGGCTTTCGATTTGCAGTTCGTTCGCGTGCCCGACCAGCTTGATGGGATCGAGGGATACAACGGTCGCACAGGATGAGCCTGGTTGCAGCAGAGACCCGAGTTCGGCCGTGTCAGACTCAAGGAGTCCGGGAAAGGGTGCGGCGATCCGAAGCCGTTCGATCTCGATTTCGGCCCGCCTCACAGCGGACTTGGCGGACTCGAGGGCAGCAGTATCGGATATTGCAGCAGCTTCCGAACCGTACCCTTTTTGGGCGAGTCGTGACGAGACTTCGTTCCGCGACTGGGCGTCAATCAGTCGCGCCCGTGCCTCCTGAAGCACGGCATTCCGGCTGCCGGGGTCAAGTTCACAGAGCAATTGGCCCGTTTTCACCATTGAACCTGCACGCAGGGGCGTGGAAATCACGCGTCCGGATATCTCGGCCCGGACGTTGACGAAGCGGGAGGCCTCCGTGCGGCCGCTGAGAACGATCACGCTCTCAACATCCCGTGCCGTCGAGCGTCTGACCATGACGGAGACCGCCGGCCCGTCGAATTCGGCGGATTCTATTGTCCTGTCCGTCGCTGGGGAATCGTTTGCTGCTCCCGAAGGACCGGTGGACGCCACCAAAACTTTGTCACTGACCGCAAGGCCCGGTGAAGCCGACCGAGCTTCCACTGCCGAAACTGTTGCGCTGGCTCCTCCCGTGAAAGGCAGCGAGGACAAGAGCATGGGAATTCGGTCGCGCTCGACGACCAATGCGTAGGCCGCGGCGCCTGCAACAACCGCCAGAATCAATCGGAACGGGCGCATCGTGACTCCTGTGCCGCGTCGCCCGTGCGGTACATGTCGGCAAGGGGCATCCAGGCAGCGTACCGGAATCTAGTGCTCAGGGTGTCGATCCGCAAGCGGTGGCCACCAGTTTCGACATGTTCCCTGTGACCGAATGATCACAGGGTCTTGATTGACATCCGGAACCCGGACCCGGTGTAAGTTTCGTCCGAAGCGGTTCTTCCGTTTCGCGAAATGCACCGGCTTATCGACAAGCTGGAACCCCCGTGGAATGTCCCGGAGAACGTCAGTCTCGGAATTCACCTGTGGGCGTTGGGTGCGCCTCGCCGACGGAATCCCCTGAAAAAGCCGATGCCGTGGTGTCGCCAAGGGGACCGTTCCATTTATACCCTTGACGTAAATTCGGTGGCTCGTGGCCTCACGGGCTCCAAGGACACGCGTTCGGGATCCCCCGGATTCCGTCAAGAAACCGGGAGATCCGATCGGTCTCAATCCACAAAATGTCGGATTCGATGATCATTGGAACATGTCCCAAAAACGTGTAAGGGGTGTCGCCGGCCCGAGTGTCGGCCTTGACCGTTCCTATTCGGAAGCGTGGGGGCGGTGCATTCAGATGCCAGCCGCCCGTGAGTTTGCGGAAATCAGCTCCGGGTCGAGGTCGGTACGGCCTCCGGTCGGACGCACCAGTCGGTGCGTTGTTGGCGACAGTGGTGCCGGGACCCCGGCCAGGGAGACTGACGGTGAGTGAGTCCGACTCCTTTCTTGACGAGGTGCGGGAGGAGGTCCGCAGGGACCGACTCTACGGGTATGTGAGGAAATACGGCTGGATTGCCGTGACGGTCGTGATTGTCGCGGTCGGCACGACCGCATTTTTCGAGTACCGCGAGGTGGTGAGCCGGCAGGCTTCGGAAGAACGAGGAGAACGGATTCTGTTGGCGCTTGAGGCTGGGGACGAAGCCAATCGGGCCAAGGCCCTGTCCGATCTGATCGCGGACGGTGGCCCGGCGCGAGCCATTATCGGACTGCGGTCGGCCGCCGAATATGTCGCGGCCGGTCAAGTCGATCAAGCGGTTGGAATCCTCGAAATGCTCGCAGACGACTCGGAGATCGGCAGTCTCTATCGCGATCTGGCGGCGTTCAAGGTGCTGATTCTCAAGGGGAATTTGCTGGAGGCAAATGACAGGCTTTCGGCACTTGACCGGTTTGCCCGGCCCGGGTCGCCGTTTCGGCCCCTTGCGTTGGAACAACGCGCCGTCGTTCATATCGAACGGGGTGAACGAGAGAAGGCGTTGACAGAGTTGGTTGCGCTGCTGGATGAACCCGGGGTGACGGATGCGTTACGGTCCCGGGTCAGGCGAGGGATCGTGGCCCTTGGTGGTGAGGTTGACGGACTCGTCTTTTAGCCTGCCGCGCAGGACCGAAGGCGCGAAAAGCTTCGAGTGCCGAAAACGGCCTTCCGCGTGCATGGGCATTTCATCAACGACGGACCAAAAGTCGAAAGGGACAGCAGTGGGAAGCCAGAGAGGATCGGGCGTGGTCGTTCGGACGGCCCTTTTCAGCACCTTCGGTGCTGCGCTCCTTGCTGTCATGTTTTCCGCGTGCAGTCAGGATGAAGACCGGCTTCCCGGTGAACGACGGGACATCAGGCCAGGCGTCGACTCGGGGTCGGGGGTCCGGAACGATCAGGCCGGGGAACCGCCGCCTCTCCGTCTGGAGACGGCGAGCGAGATTGGCTCCTGGACCCACTCAAATGGTTCAGCCTCGCATTTCGGAAAGCACCGAGCGCTCGCACCGCGGCTGACCTACGCGTGGTCGGTCGGAATCGGTGCCGGAAACAGCAAACGTTTTCGGATTTCTTCAGAACCTGTCGTTGTTGGTGGACGCGTGTTCACACTTGACGCCCAGTCACTGGCCAGCGCCTTCGACATGACAGGCAGACGACTGTGGAAACGGGACCTGTCGCCGAATCTGGAAGATCCGGGCGAAGTGACCGGAGGCGGGCTCGCCTATGGAGGGGGAACGCTGGTCGCCACGACCGGCTTTGGCGAAGTCATCGCGCTGGATCCGGAGTCCGGCCGAATCCGATGGCGGCACCGTCTGGACGCGGCCTTGTCTTCGGCACCAACGGTCGACCGAAATCGCGTTGTTGTCGTTGGGCGGAATGACAAGGCCGTCGGGCTGTCCCTCGAAAACGGCAGAATCCTCTGGCAGCAGTTCGGTGCCGGAGACAGTTCCGGTGTCTTCGGGGCCGGTTCGCCGGCAATGTCCGGTCGCCTTGTGATCCTTCCCTTTTCTTCGGGTGCCGTGGTCGCGGCCTTGTCGGAGAACGGTGTCAGCGTTTGGAACAGCACGGTCGCCGGCGGTCGTCGAGGGCTCAGCCGGTCTCGAATCGCGGCGATTTCCGGCGACCCCGTCATTGGCGACGACATGGTTTTTGTCGGCAATCACTCCGGAAGCCTCGCAGCTCTCGACCGGAATACCGGGCTGATCAACTGGCAAGTAAGGGATGGGGCGACCGGCCCGATTTGGCTGGCGGGGAATTCCGTTTTCGTTGTGACCGACCAGTCGCGACTCAAACGTCTTTCTGCCGCCGATGGAACGGGCCTTTGGTCGGTCGAATTGCCAGCATATGACGACCCCGACGACCGCGCCGGCGCTTTCGTGCACTTTGGCCCAGTCCTGGCAGGCGGGCGACTCTTCGTGGCTGGAAGTGATGGCTACCTCCGGAGTTTCGATCCCCGGACCGGCAGGGCGCTCGGCTCGATCGAGATCCCCGACGGTGCCGCCTCCCGGCCAGTGGTAGCTGGGGGCGTCCTCTTTGTCCTGTCCACCGACGGCGAACTCCACGCGTACAGATAGGCTTGGCCGGCCTGGTCATCATCCGTTCGGATTGATGCCGACGCAGTTGATTGTCGTGAACTTGGGCGACCGGGAATGTTGACGGTAGCCATCGTCGGACGGCCCAACGTGGGCAAATCGACGTTGTTCAATCGGTTGATTGGCCGTCGTCTGGCGCTGGTCGACGACAGTCCTGGAGTTACCCGCGACATTCGTGAGGGTCGAATGCGCAGGGGCGACCTGGACCTGACCCTGCTCGACACCGCCGGAATGAGCGGGCCGACGGCCAAGCGCCTTGAAGCCGGCATGCGAGTCCTGGCCGAACGGGCCATCGATTCGGCCGATGCCTGCCTTTTCATGGTCGATGCACGGGACGGCCTGACCGTTTTGGATGTCGAACTGGCGGAGTTGCTCAGAAAACGAGATCGAGCGCTTTTGCTCCTTACCAACAAGGCCGAGGGACGCATCGGGCACATTGCGTGGCAGGAGTTCTATTCCCTCGGTCTGGGCGAACCGTTGGCTATTTCCGCCGAACACGGAGAGGGTCTCGACGATCTGTATGCCTGGCTTCAGCGATGGGCCGACAGTCACACCGCGGAGACACGTAACGACGATTCCCAAAGAGTGAACGAACTGGAATCGGGATTGGGACCTCAGCCGGAACCCGAAACTGACCCGGAACCGAAACCAGCCGCGCTCGCCGCCGGAAGCGAACACGGCGCCGACCCCCTCCGAATTGCGGTCGTAGGACGACCCAACGCGGGCAAGTCGACGCTGGTCAACCAGATTCTCGGTCGGGAACGACTGCTGACCGGGCCTGAAGCAGGGATTACCCGCGACGCTATTTCCGTGGGTCTCGAATGGAAGGGTACTCCGATTCGGATCTGGGACACGGCCGGGTTGCGGAAAAAGGCCAAGGTTGCAGGAAAGTTGGAGAAACTCTCGGTTGGCGATGCGCTCCGTGCGGTGCGGTTCTCCGAGGTCGTGGTCGTTCTCCTGGACGCCGGGTGTCCCTTTGAGAGTCAGGATCTCAAAATTGCCGATCTTGCGGCCCGGGAGGGACGGGCTGTGGTGGTAGCGATCAACAAATGGGATCGGGTGGACGATCGACGGACGACGCTGGCTTCGCTTGGCGAGACCTTTGTACGGCTCTTACCGCAATTGCGGGGCGCGCCGATGGTTACAGTCTCGGCGACGAAGGGGACGGGCATCAACCGACTGCATGCCGCTATCCGATCTGCACATGACGTTTGGAATCGCAGGATTCCGACCGGCGAACTCAATCGCTGGCTGGAGCGGGCGACAGCACTTCATCCGCCTCCGGCCCCGGGCGGACGACGGTTGAAGTTGCGATATGTCACGCAGGTGAAAACCCGCCCGCCTGGATTTGTGGTCATGTGTTCGCGGTCTGGCCAACTGGGAGACGACTATCGCCGTTACCTCATCAACAGTCTTCGGGAGACGTTCGAATTGCCGGGTACGCCGATCCGGTTGACAGTGCGAAGCCGACCCGAACGGAATCCATATAGGCCCGGGTAATTCCCCGTTTCCGCAACGGTGGACGTCAACAGTCCCCGGTACGATCACGACCTCCAGACGCGGGGAGGCTACGCGTTTCGGTTGCCGTGAAGGTCCTTCCCGGCGAATTCCGTCACTCGGGAGTTGTTCGTTTTCGGACCGCGGTACGCCGGCCCATGCAGTCTCTGCCCGTAAGCACACCGATGGTCCAAAATCGTTCCTGTCGCGTCGAAGCAACACTCGACGCGGCCTGAGCCCGTGGCGTCAAGCCTCGGCGGGACGGTTTCAGGCTGTGCGAAATGTTGACGATGCCGTGACAGGGCGAATCCGGTCTGACGGAACGATCCACGAACTTCCCGAAACGTCGCATCCATCCGACATTGCCGGCGTATTGAGTGTCCGGGAATGTCGCCTGTCAGTCGTGAAATCGATCACCGGGGTCCTTCTTGCCGTCCTGGATTCGTTCAATCTCGACGATCAGGCGTTTCGCTTCTGCCTCAGGAAGATTGAGGCCGGTCCCGTCCTCTCCCGGGAAGAACCGTGCCCGGACACCGGTCGGCATCGGGCGTGGCGAAAAGACGAACAACTCCGGCCCCCGGCTGCCCTGTTCCCGTGACCACGTCTCGAAGATCACCCCCTGTGCTGCCTTCGAAGCCTGATAGGCGGCATGGAACTTCCCGGTGTGCACCGCGTCATCGACGTGCACGACCAGCCCGGATCGTCTTTCGAGAAGCGGGGTCACCGCTGATAGCAGGCCGACGACGGCTCCGACGTTGACGGCAAGACACGTGTCCCAGTCGTGGCGGAAGGAATGGGTAACAGGTGACAGGGGCGGGGCGTGAATCGCGGCATGAACCCAGAGGTCGAGCCGGCCCCAGCGGTCACCGATGTGTGCACCGAGGCGGTCGATTCCGCCTGAGTCCGCGATGTCCAAAGGGACAAGTGTCGCCGTTCCACCCATGGACCGGATGCGGTCGTCCAGCGCCTCAAGGGCTCCGGCCGTACGGGCAATTGCGACGACATGAGCCCCGCGGCGTGCCAGGCCTTCGGCAATTGCGAAACCGAGACCTCTCGAAGCACCAGAAACCATCGCCACCTGATTCCGGAAGGGGCGGCTGCAGTCAATGTGACGGTTCGACGGGTTCTGCAAGGATCCGCACATCTCCTGGCGCATGGTCCCGTCCGGTTTCCGCTGGCGGAATGGGTCCTCGGTCGGAGAATTTCGGCCGGGATTCAACGACCGTTGCCGACGGTTCAATCGGGTAGTCGCCGGAGAAGCAGGCGTCACAGTAGGCCGGACACTCCGGATCTCTTCCCTGGGTTTGTCCGCAGGCCCGATAGAGTCCGTCGAGTGAAATGTACCGAAGGCTGGAGACCTGAAGATGGTTGCGGATATCCTCTTCCGACATATTGGCGGCGAGGAGCGACTCTCGGCGCGGCGTATCCACACCATAGAAGCAAGGCCAAGCGGTTGGCGGAGACGCGATGCGGTAGTGGACTTCCCGGGCGCCGGCGTCTTGAATCATCTCCCGAATTTTTCGCGATGTCGTACCCCGGACGACGGAGTCATCGACAAGGATGATCCTCTTCCCCCGAATCAGCGCCCGATTGACGTTGAGCTTCAGGCGGACGCCGATATTCCGGATCTGTTCGCTCGGTTCGATAAAGGTCCGCCCGATGTACTGATTGCGAATGATGCCCATGGCGAAGGGAATGCGGCTCTGTTGGGCAAAACCAATGGCGGCTGGCGTGCCGCTGTCGGGAATCGGGCAAACCAGATCGGCTTCGACAAACGCCTCCTTGGCGAGTTCAACGCCGATTCGCCGCCGCGTTTCGTAAACCGACCGGCCTTCGTAGAGGCTGTCAGGTCGGGAAAAGTACACGTTCTCGAAGATGCAGGGGCGGGGGTCTGCAGGCGCGAAGGGAAAGTGACTCATCATTCCGTCCGCAGAGACAACGACCATCTCGCCAGGTTTGACCTCTCGGTCAAATTCCGCCCCGATAATGTCGAGCGCGCAGGTTTCCGACGCCAGAACCCGGTTCCCGCCCATGCGTCCTAGTACCAGGGGCCTGACCCCCAACGCGTCCCGGACACCGATCAAACGGTCTCCGGTCATGGCAACGACGGAAAACGCTCCCTCTACCTGACGGAGTGCGTCCATCAACTGCTCCGGGATACCCGCTGCCCTGGATCGGGCCATCAAGTGGATGATGCATTCGGAATCCGACGAAGACTGAAAAATCGATCCTCTGTCGATCAGATCCCGGCGTAGCGTATCGGCGTTGGTGAGGTTGCCATTGTGCGCAATGGCACAGCCGCCATGTCGCAGTTCGCCGAAAAAAGGTTGGACGTCGCGTATCGCGGTGTTGCCCTTCGACCCGGCGGTCGAATAGCGAACATGACCAATGGAAATCGTGCCCGGTAGCGCGCCTATCACGGAGGCCTTGGTGAAACTGTCGCGGACGTAACCGAATCGGCGGATGCTGTTGAATCCCTTGGCAGGGTCATGGGCGACGATGCCGGCGGCTTCCTGGCCCCTGTGCTGGAGCGCATGCAGGCCGAGTGCCACGAATTGGGCAGCATCGACAGTGTTGATGATGCCGAAGATCCCGCATTCCTCACGCGGACGGTTCGAATCGAATGGTTGCTGGATGAACGCGGGAGCGGCCCTCAGCAATGTGCCGTTCCTGATCCGTTGGAGGATTCGGCGCTTGTCGGGTTTCCGGTTACAGTCCCTCATTGCGGGTTCCAGCAAGGTCTGCGCGACCGGTTCACTGGTCGCTCGTTTCCGGCAGGTCGTTCGCCTCAGCCTCGCCTGACTCTCGGATCACTCCGGGGGCAGGCGAAGGGCCGTCCGCTCCTCCGCCGCCAACGCCCGCGTTTTCGCCACCGGACAAGTCCGGAAACCCGGTCTCCCCGGTTCGGCACGACCCCATGAGGTCATTGTAACGGTCGATGATCCAACCAGGCGCATTGTCTGGGATCAAGGCTTCCAGTCCGTCCTGGCTTGTGGTCAAGATCTCCCGGCTGAGGCTGTTTTCAATGCTGACGATTCCGTCGCCCTCGGGAACGATTCTGTCGTGAACGATGAGAATGACGAGTACGAGCAGCAATCCACGGATAAGGCCGAAACCGAGGCCGAGCAACTGGTCGATGCCTCCGAGCGCTGAATTGCGAATCGTTCCCGCGAGGACGAGAACGAGGACGGACACGAGGATCAGGGCCAGGATAAAGGTGACAATGAAGGCCGAAAGGACAGCCAGCTCGCACGAGGATCCGATAATGTCGCGGACAATGGGGATTTCATGGACGATCGGTGTCACCCATGGCGCGAAGACAAATCCGACGATGGCGGCAGCAATCCAGCCGCCGATGGCCATGGTTTCGCGGATCAACCCCCGATTGTATGCCAGGATCGCCGAGACCAGGAGAACCAGCGCGACTCCGCCATCGAAGTAGGTAAATGACTGCATCCGGTCAGCCTCCGGGAACAGCGTCAGGTTGCCGGCCGCCCGGTTGCCTTGACGCGAGGATTTTGTCCACAAATTCCCTGAGTTCAAGCACCTCCCGAATCCGCATGCCCGAATTCTCTCGAATTCCTGCCCGCAAAGGCACCCAGGCATCGGAAAATCCCAGTTTTCGGGACTCGCGAAGTCTCGGGTCCGCCTGTGCGACCGGCCGCAACGCTCCCGAAAGGCTCAACTCGCCGAAGACAACCGTCGACGTCTCCAAAGGGATCCCCTTTTTTGCGGACAAAAGCGCGGCGGCAACCGCCATGTCGGCCGCCGGGTCTGAGATCCGGAGCCCGCCTGCCACGTTGAGGTAGACATCCTGTCCGGCGAAGGACAGTCCGCAGCGGGCGTCCAGAACCGCAAGGATCATGGCCAGTCGCCCGCTGTCCCAGCCGACCACTGTGCGACGCGGCGAGCCGAGCGGCGAATCTGCGACCAGTGCCTGAATTTCAACAAGGAGAGGTCGCGTCCCCTCGATACCGGCGAAGACGGCGGATCCAGGGGCCGCGGCTTCGCGATCGGAAAGGAACAGGGCCGAGGGGTTGGGAACTTCCTGGAGCCCGAGGCCGGTCATTTCGAACACGCCAATTTCATCAGCGGGACCAAAGCGATTCTTGACCGCTCTCAGGATCCGGAACTGATGTCCACGGTCGCCCTCGAAATACAGAACCGTGTCGACCATGTGTTCGATGACCCGCGGTCCGGCGATCTGCCCGTCCTTCGTCACGTGTCCAACCAGGATCACGACGACCCCGGTGCGCTTGGCAAAGTGAATCAGTTCGTGGGCTGTCCCGCGTAGCTGGCTGACAGATCCTGGCGGACTTTCGATGCTGTCGAGCCACATGGTCTGGATGGAATCGATGATGGCAATGTCCGGACGCTTCGTGTCCAAGGTGTCGAGAATGGCGCGAAGATCGGTCTCGGTCGCCAGTTGAACAGGGCTCGACATGAGGCCAAGACGTTTGGCCCGCATCTGGATCTGCGCTGCCGCCTCCTCTCCGGAAACGTAGACAGTCGACTGTTCTCGATCGGCGAGGCTGGCCGCCGCCTGTAGAAGCAGCGTTGACTTTCCGATTCCAGGGTCTCCTCCGACAAGGATCGCCGACGCCGGAACGACGCCGCCGCCCAGTACGCGGTCCAGTTCCGCAATTCCGAATCCGGATCGCTCGATGGCGTCGGGCGTTCCACAAAGCGGCTGCAGGTCGACAATCCTTCGGCTCGCGGTTTGGGTCATTCCAGCCGCAGTCGCCGGCCCGCGGTTTCCGGTCGTCACCTGCTGTTCGATTGTGTTCCAGTTGCCGCAGGAATCGCACTGGCCGCTCCACTTGCTTCGAACGGCGCCGCATTCCGTACAGGCATAGCTGATGGTCGACCGGGCCATGGTTCAGATGAATCCGGCTGTTTGCCAGGTGGGCAGAAGAAACAGGAGGAAGCCGGCCAGCCCGACCTGGATGAGGGGCAGGATCCGGTTCCATCCGGATTCCAAAGTGAATGCGCCGGCGGCCGAGACGAGAAGTGGGAGACCGGCCGCTCGGGATGGCATCACCAAGTCCAGTTGCAAGGCCGCCATGGCCGCCAGAGTCGCGCCAAGCGAGACCAAATGGGCCAATCGGAGCCACTTGCGATGCCACACCCGAACCAGTTGTGCGGCCGAAAAAAGAGTTGCGGCAAACACAAGCGCACCGAGGAAAACTGCAAGAAGAAGGGTTGGCATGGTAACCTTAGTCTGTTCGGGCGGCCGATAGACCGCCGTTCAGGAATGCCTCCATTTGGGGATTCCCGGATTGGTCCATCGAATCGACCGGGCCCGACCAGCCGATGATACCGTCATGGATCATGGCGACCCGATGAGCAATCGCTCGAACGGAGGACATGTCATGGGTGATCGTCACGGCGGTTGCGCCGAGTTCGTCCACGATATCTCGAATGAGGGCATTGATGACGTTGGCCCGAACCGGGTCCAGGCCGGTTGTCGGCTCGTCGAAGAAAATGACTGCAGGATCCGCGCCGATCGCCCGCGCGAGGCCGACCCTTTTCTGCATGCCACCCGAAAGTTCGGCAGGATAGCGGTCCGCAACGTCGGCTTCGAGACCGACCCGATGAAGTTTCTCGATGGCGATTGCTCGCGCCTCGGAACCTCGTTTCCGGTTCTTGCCGCGAAGCAGGCGGAACGCGACATTTTGCCAGACCGTCAGGGAATCGAAGAGCGCCCCACCCTGAAACAACATGCCGAATTGGTCGAGGAATTCCGTGCGGTTTTCTCCCTGAAGCGGTCGGCCTCGGAAAAGAATTCGGCCGCTCTCCGGCTTGGCGAGACCAAGAATGCACTTGAGAAGCACCGACTTTCCTGAACCGGACTGTCCGACAATCACCAGGCTTTCGCCACGGTCGATGCTAAGGTCGATTCCCCGGAGCACGACCTCGCGATCAAAAGCTTTGTGCAGGGACTCGATCTCGATGAGACCGGCGCCCTCAATCAGGGCCCGGCCGGAACCTGACGCAACCTGCGGACTTGGCGGGCCATTCTGTGCAGTGTTCACGGCGGGAGTCATGCGGAAAAAAAAGTCTCGGTCAGCAGATAATTGGCGGTGAAGATCAGCACGGAGGCGGTGACGACAGCATTGGTGGCCGCTCGCCCGACGCCCTTGGCGCCTCGTTCGGACCGGTGGCCGTGATAGCATCCCATAATCGCTATGATGAAACCGAAGACGGCCGCTTTGACGAGGCTTGAGGTGACGTCATCGACTTCAAGGAAGTTCCAGGTGTTCTGGATGTAGGCGGCCGCGTTGAATCCCAGGCGCTGTGTTCCAACGAGGAAGCCTCCCAGGATCCCGACGGTGTCGCCAATGAAAGTGAGGCATGGCATGGTGATCACTCCGGCGAGCAATCTCGGCACCACAAGGTACTTGATTGGATCGGTCGACAGGGTCTCAAGGGCGTCGATCTGTTCAGTCACCCGCATGGTGCCGATTTCGGCTGCGATGGAAGCCGAGACCCGACCCGCGACCATGAGCCCACCAATGACAGGGCCCAACTCGCGAACGATTCCGATCGCTACAAGGGCGGGGACAACCGATTCGGCATTGAACCGCGCACCGCCAGCGTAGATCTGGAGCGCCAGTGCCCCTCCCGTGAACAGAGCCGTCAACCCGACAACGGGCAGACTCAAGAATCCGATTGCCAGGAGTTGCTGGCTGAGCTCCCGAAAAAAGAAGGGCGGCCGCAGAACGTGGCTGACAGCGATCACGGCGAAGATCGAGATCCGCCCGATTGATCTGATGGCGGCGAGGGTCGACCGGCCAATGGCGGCGAGAAGGAATCCGATGCCCAAGGGTCCACGCATACTCACAAGACTCGCTTTCGTCGATGCGACCGGCCCGGCCGGAATCGGCGCTCTTTGACCCATGCCCCGCTACCCGCCAAAGTAACGGAGACGGATCCGGCCACCGAGCCCGGTGAGGATTTCGTAACCGATGGTACCGGCAACGGCCGCAAGGTCATCGATTGTCTGGCTCCGATTCAGAATCTGCAAGGAATCGGGCAGAGTCTCAACATGGGTGACGTCGACCGTGGTCAGGTCCATCGATATGCGCCCGACGATCGGACAACGGGTGTCTCCGGCCCAGACTTCAGAGGCGCCTCGACCACCCAGTGCCCGGGACAGGCCATCAGCGTAACCGATCGCCAGTGTGGCAATTCGGGACGGTCGCCGGGCGACCCACTCGGCACCGTATCCGACGATTCCCCCGGTGGGGATTTCGCGTGTCTGGATCACAGGTGCATCCAGCGTCACGACCGGCGTCCCGTCTGTGAAAGGGTCGCCGCCGAACAAGCCGATTCCGGGACGTGTGACATCAAAGTGATAGTCCCGGCCCAAAAGGATTCCGCCTGTCGCGGCAAGGGACCGGCGAACCCGGAGCCCGGCCGTTATGGCATGGAATGTAGCCAGTTGTTGCGAATTGAGGGGATTTCCGGCGTCATCGGTGCAGGCCAGGTGGCTGACGACCAGGCGGATGTCCTCTTCGTCCACGATATCGCGAAGGGCCGTGAAGTCTTCGCAAGACATTCCGAGTCGGTTCATTCCGCTGTCGATCTGGATCCCGAACGGATGGCCGGGAAGGGTGCCCCGGTGCCGCCGGACCTGCCGTGCCGAATTGAGGAGGGGGATCAGCGCGTGATTCGCGATTTCAGCGGCATCACCATCCATATGGCCGCCGAAGACATGAATCTCTGCATCGGGGCCGGCCGCCCGGCGAACGGCGGCGCCCTCCGCGGCGACCGCAACGAAGAAGGTCCGGACCCCGGCCCGCCGAAGCGCCGGGACGATGTGTTCGGCACCTGTGCCGTAGCCGTCAGCCTTTACGACTGCCGCGGTTTCCACGCCACACGCTGACCGGGCGTCGAGCGCCCGCCAGTTGGAGACGATCAAGTCGAGATCGATTGTCAAAGTCGGGCAGCTCATCGCGGCGACTCCCGCCGATGCCAACAGTCCCTCCGCGTGTCCGTCGGCTGATTGCGCTGACCGGGAACGGGAATTTGCCATGATGCTCGCCTCACCGACTTGGTGATGCATCAAGAGATGCTCGTGACCGGAAACATTCGCGCGCCTTCTACACTGCACAGTGCCGGGCTTCCAAGATGCCGGGTCGATTGATCGGCTGTCGAGGCAAAGCCAATCCGGAGGCAATGCGGATGATGGTCTGGAACGCCGACGATTTCGCATGAAGCGGAGAATCCCTGAAATGTCACGTCGCCGGCTCGTGCCGAGCGACGCCGTGCGTTCCGACTTGCCCGGAAATGCCGGTTGAGAATTCCCAGGGAGACCTCTCGGTGGCTGTTTCTCGATTCCCCCATGTTCGCTACGCCGGGTGGCCAGACCAAAGGGAGATGTTCGCCAGCCAGCAACGGGTGATTTCGCAGTCAGTCAGAACCACAAATGGATACCAGGTATCGAGTGCCGCTCGAGTCCCGCGGCCAATGCCGGATGGGTTTCCGGATTGACGCTTGTGCCTGTCGCATGCCGTGGACGGAAACATCGGTGCCGGACTCTCCGGCGAGGAGCCGGGAACAGGACTCGCAAACTGTCTAAATGGGAAGCTCGTCGTCTAAGTCGTCCCCCGGGAAGGGATCGTAGGCGGACGCCGTGGGTGGCGTTTCCTGGCTCCCGCCGGGATCTCGGCCTTTGTCACGTCGGGCCTCCCCGCGAACCCCGCCGTCGGTCGGGCTCAGACCGCCATATCTGCCGTCTTCGTCCCGGGCGAGATTCCCGAACTTCGTGAACTGGCTCTCGAAACTGAGGTCCACGTTTCCGATCGGGCCGTGCCGCTGCTTGCCAATAATGACCTCCGCCTTGCCATGGACCTGGTCCATCTCGGCTTGCCAGCTGGCCATCTTGTCTGGGTCGGTTTCCGAGGGTTTTTCGCGTTCCTTGTAGTATTCTTCCCGGTACACGAACATGACAACATCGGCGTCCTGTTCGATCGAACCCGACTCCCGGAGGTCGGAGAGCATGGGTCGCTTGTCGTCACGGTTTTCGACCTGCCGGGATAGCTGTGAGAGCGCCAGGACCGGGATATCGAGTTCCTTGGCAATCGACTTCAGACCCTGTGTGATCTCGGTGATCTCGTTGACCCGGCTGTCTCGGTAGGCCGTCGGGCGGACCAACTGCAAATAGTCAACGACCAGTAGATCGAGCCCGTGTGTTCGCTTCAGTCGCCGGGCGCGGCTGGCCAGCTGATTGATCGGCAGGGCCGGCGTATCGTCGATGAAGAGGGATGCTGCCTCGAACCGTTGGGAGGCCTCGACGAATCGCCGGAACTCGGCTTCGTTCACCCGGCCCCGGCGAATCTGGTCCGATGGGCAGCGCGCGAGTTCCGAGAGCACTCGGGTCGCCAGTTGTTCGCGCGACATCTCGAGAGAGAAGAAGCCAACGACACTTCCGCTGCTCTTTGACCCGTCACCGGTCTTGGAATCGCTTAGCGTGTCGGCTGGTCGCGACGCAATGTGGAAGGCGATATTGGTCGCCAATGCCGTTTTGCCCATGGAGGGACGGCCGGCGACAATCACAAGGTCTGACTTGTGGAGCCCGCCCAGTCGGGCATCAAGGTCAGTGAGACCGGTTGAAACCCCGGCCAGCCCGCTGCCCCGTTGATAGGCGGCATCGGCGATGGTCACGGATTCCGTCAACGCGCGCCGGAAACTCTGGAAACCCTGGTCAAGCCGACCCGTCTCGCCAAGCCGATATAGTTGTTGTTCCGCGTCCACGATCTGTTCGTCGGGCTCGTTGTCGGGTTGCACCGAGGACGCCTTGACCACGATGTCCTCGCCGAGGTCGATCAGACCGCGCCTGATGGCCAGATCGTGGATCATCTTGGCGTAATCGCGAGCCGCAAAGATCGAGACGGCAGATCCCGCGAGGCGAGCGAGGTAAGCTGCGCCGCCAAGTTCCTCCAGACCCGAATCATCTTGGAGGTAAGGCTTCAGCGTGATGGGTGAGGCCAGGGTATTGGCACGGATGCGGTTGGCGATCAGCCCGAATATCCGGGAATGGACCGGGTCATAGAAGTGCTCTTCGGCAACAATGCCGTCAATTCGGTCAAAGACCTCGTTGTTGATGAGGAGCGCCCCAAGGAGTGTTTGCTCGGCATCGATATTGTGCGGACGTTCAATTTGGCCGGCCGCCGTGTCACCGCGGTTCTGGAGCGACCGAATTTCCAAAGATCGAATCTCCTTTCCTCGCCACCAGGACGGGGACTCCGCCTTTTTAGTTTTGCGCATCGGCAGGGACAATCTGGAAATCCTGTGGAAAGTCTGGGTAAGAACTGGGGATCGTCACTGGATGATTCCGTTTCACTGTCGGCGCGGCCGCGCTGCGTGCGCAGACACTGCAAACGATCGGCAGGCAACCGCGTGACAAGTTGCCGCGAAGCCCCGCCGAATCTGGAGTTCTGAATCGAATTCGACAGGGTTTCTTGTCCGATCAACGTCTTGAACCGCGTCGGTCTTGCCCTGTTTTCCAATGCGTCTGGCCGCGGGCTCATCGATCCGATGGCCTTTTGGTGACCGGATGCTCATGGACGCTCAGGGTTCGGAGTGGTCGTCACCGTGAGGACGGCGCCATCTCTGGTGCCCAAACGGTCAGTCCGTTCCCCGATTTGTACGATCTGAGTTGTTGTGTCCGGAGTGTTCGCGATGTCGTTGCCGCCTTGCCGGTTTTTGATGGATTCGGTCCTGCATGGCGACGGCTCGAAACACCGAGAATCACCCGCCCTCACGGGATTCGTCGTTCGGCATGAAATGCTGACAACTGCACCACCAAACAGGCGGAATACGCTTCAGAAATCCAGAAGAGCCATTCGCGAGGGATGACTCTCTCGTGCCGAATTCAATCAGCCGAGGCGAATCGCCGTGAGGGAACAGGAACCCGCTGGCGACAACGGGCTGTGCGATTCCGTCAATGATTCCCGTCCGAAAGGCATGGCCGGCGAACTGAAAGACGATCTCCGCCACGACATCGAACGGCGAAAGGTATTTGTTTCCAGATCTTGAAACTGGCCGGCAGGGCAAAATCCGGTGACTCTGGAACTCCTGCGCGGCTTACGGACCGCTGGATACGTCGCCTGCCGTAAAGGTCCCGATGTTGCCGAGGAGTTGACGGATGATTCCCGGAGCCGCCACCGGATCGTCCGTTACCCTTCGGTTCAGGGCGACGACCCGCCCGTCTTCCAGTCCGAACCGTTCGATGTTCCTGACAACTCCCCTGTCATCAAAACTGATGGCAACAAGTTGTCGGTCAATGATTTCCGGGCGCCTGTACGTGAACTCGACGACCGTACTGGCGAGATAATACCAGCCACCGGTCGTGTTGTCTCCGGAGAATGACGGCCTGCCGATGGCTTCCGTGACATCCTCTTGATTGTCCACGCCCACCTGAAGCGTAGCCAGGTCCGACTCAGTCGGAACATATCCGTGACTGCGGATGACGGGTGAACAGGACGTGAAAATAAGCAGCGCAACACCCAGCCCTCCGAGACAGGTCTTTGCTGTAGCACGGCCGACGGCCTTCTGGCAGAATGTCATTCTGTCGGATCCCTTTCGCTTGTCCCGGATGCGAAACCGGTTGGGCTTGCCGGGCGGCGACGCGAGAATTGCAACCATCGGGCACCGGAATCAACCATGAATGATGTGCGTCTGCGGAGAAAGGGATGGCCGGATTCGCATGGCCCCTGCACTCTACGTCAGATTTTGGTCCGAAATTTGCCGCGTTCGGGCCGACTTTCGTTCCGGATTGTTTTCTCGCGGCCGGAAATGGACTCGATCCGGGACTTCCTCGGCGTATCCTCGATCCGGAAAATGAGATTCGAGGGCATGCTGGTCGAAGGTGGGCGTGGCGTCTGGACACTGAACGGCAATGTCGGTGCCACGGTCGTCCAGCCCTGTGTTGTAACACTCCGGCCGGTGACCACCCGAATTGAGGACATGGCTGTCCGGACGTTTGTCCCCGACCTCAAGATGCCTGGCGCCAACACGATAACGGTCTGTCCGGATGATGATACGGTCGAGTCGTTGCCAGAAGTGATTGATCTCGTCCTCATAGCCACCGAGGGACTTTCTTTGGCGCTTCCCGACTACCCGCGATCGGGCGAGGCCGATTCCGAGTGTCGCGTCCGGCCAGCAGGTGAGTGCGAGGCCGATGACGAGAGCGGAGGCCGATATGATGGTCATGAACGCGCGCTGGATCCGACTTCCGGTCCGTTTTCCGCCCTGTCGGTCCTGAAAACCGAAGGATAAACGCCGGTTCGTTCGCGGTTCCCGCAGTCTTGAGATCAGGCCGCTTGGGGACTGGTCCCGGAATCGGGCGGGGACATGTCAGGCGGAAGTCCGTGCTGAAGGCGGAAATCGGTCTTGATGGATTTTGATTTCCGGTTATTTTTGGGCACCTTGGCGGGGCTCCCGGGACGGGTCCTGGGATTCCGGTGTCCGTTCGGCCAGGATTTGCTCCGGCTATCTTTACAAGGATCGAAAAATGGCAGTCCCCCGAAAAAAGGTCTCTCGTTCCCGCCGCAATCAGCGTCGTTCCCATGACGCACTGCCGCACGCCAACTGGCAGGAGTGCCCGGAGTGCGGTGAATTGAAGCGTTCGCATCATGCTTGTCCAGAATGCGGTTACTACAAGAATCGCGCTGTCGTCGCCGTTTCTTTGGATCTGGACGAAGAAGACGACGCCGCGTGAACCAGGCGTTGCTCCGGCGTACGAACGCTGGCGCGGAAACGAACGCGAGATTTGGATCCAGTCCTGAATGACCGGGACCGACAGCCAACATCCGTCAGACAAATCGCCGTCGGTCGTAATTTCGGTCGATGCGATGGGCGGCGACCTTGGACCGGCGTCAGTGATAGACGGACTGTGCAAGTTTGCGAGCCAGAACGACGACGCTCGATTTGTTGTCCATGGCGATCAGCACGCTCTGGATCCTCTTGTCCTCCGGCAGGAACTTCTCAAGGATCGCTGCGAGGTCCGTCACGCGGAACGCACCGTCGCGATGGGTGAGCGGCCGAGCCACGTCATGCGCCATGGCCGGAACACGAGCATGTGGGCAGCGCTCAAGTCGGTCGGCAAGGGTGAGTCAACAGTTGCAGTTTCCTGCGGGAACACCGGTGCCCTCTTGGCGCTTGCAATGAGTTGTTTGCGACGGGCGCCAGGCATCAATCGGCCGGCAATTGCCGTCCTTTGGCCATCTCGGGATCCGGACAGATTCAATGTCGTTCTTGACGTCGGGGCCGACGTACGGGCTGATGCCGAGGACTTGCTCCAATTCGCGTTGATGGGCGTATCCTATTCCCGCAACTCATTCGACCGGGAGCGTCCCCGTGTCGGGTTGCTCAATGTCGGCACCGAGGAACACAAGGGCCGGGACGAACTGCGTGCGGCTTACGGACTGATTGCAGCGGCGGCGGAGACCAACGGTTACGAATTTGCCGGATTTGTTGAGGGCGGCGACCTGCCGTCGCGCCATGTGGATGTCATCGTAACCGATGGATTCACTGGCAATGTCGCCCTGAAGACGGCGGAAGGGACGGCAAGCTTGATCAGTGACTTGCTGAAGGAAGCCTTCCGCCACTCACTCTTGTCGCGACTTGGAGCCTTGTGTTCCTACACGTCGCTCGGGCGGTTCCGTCGCCGCATTGATCCTCGACGCGTCAATGGTGGAGTCTTTCTGGGTTTGAACGGTATCGTCGTCAAGTCGCACGGTTCTGCCGATTCCACCAGTGTCTCGGCAGCGGTGACGCTGGCCTATCGCCTGTCGCGGCTCCGGTTTCACGAAAAACTCGCTGCCCGTGTCGCATCCGGCGCCGCGACGATACCGGCAACTGACGCCGGGACGGACGAGCAGAAACCGGTTGGGGCCGCTGCGACTTGTTGAGGGCGGTTCCAGCCGGAGTCGGGCATTACCTTCCCGAACGCATCGCTCCGAATGCCGAATTCGAAGCCTTTCTCGACACCACGGACGCCTGGATTCAGGAACGGACCGGGATCCGGAATCGCCGTTTTGCCGCTGAAGGCCAAATGACGTCGGATCTGGCGATCAACGCCGGGCGCAATGCGCTGGCCGATGCCGACATCGATCCCGCGTTGGTCGACGCCATTGTGGTTGCCACGTCGACCCCCGACCAGACCTTTCCCTCTACGGCGACACGTGTGCAGGCGGCTCTGGGCGCAGACCGAAGTTATGCATTCGATCTGCATGCCGTTTGCGCGGGCTTTGTCTATGCCATGTCGAATGCGAATGCGCTTATCGTTTCGGGGCAGGCGCGACGGGTTCTGGTGATCGGTTCGGAGACCTTCTCGCGCATCATGGACTGGACCGATCGCAGCACTTGCGTGCTTTTCGGGGATGGGGCGGGTGCAGTCGTTTTCGAAGCCCGGGACGGACAAGGTGACAACCGAGACCGTGGGATCCTCACGAGCCGACTGCGATCGGACGGACGCTTCAACCACCTGCTCTATGTCGATGGCGGGGTGTCATCAACACAGACTGTTGGTGTCTTGATGATGGAAGGCCCCGAGGTCTTTCGACACGCCGTGTCGAAACTCGCGACCATCGCGCGCGAAGTTCTCGGCGATGCCGGTCTCGAGAGGGACGAAATCGACTGGGTCGTTCCGCATCAGGCCAACCTGAGGATCATCCGAAAGACTGCAGAGAAACTGGGCATTCCCCTCGAACGGGTCGTGCTCACCGTGCAGGACCACGGAAATACGTCAGCGGCGTCGATACCGCTCGCGTTGTCCATCGCCAAGCAGCAAGGAAAACTCAAGGAGAATGACATTGTCCTTACCGAAGCCATTGGTGGTGGTCTGGCTTGGGGCGCTGCAATTCTCCGCTGGTAGAACTCGCCCGCCGAAGAATGGCGACACTGGCGACGGAAGCGGTCCAAACGGGGTTTGTGCCGGTTCGGTTCAGCAACTCGAGGCCGAGACGAGAACAGTTCCGAGCGTATTCCATAGCGCTGGTCGAGCGTTCCAATGTAGATCGGTCGGTTCGCGTCTCCCATTTTTGTCGTTCGATTTGCCAGGGTACGCGGAATGCCATGCCGTTCCGGTTGCCTCGCGATGGGCTTGTTAACCGCTTCAGGCAGCCTGTCCAGGGATGTGAAAATCCCGTTCATGGGAAAGGCGCGGATAACAACCCGCCACGGCTGGAAGCCCCCGGAAAGGGGAGTCTGACTCCAGTTTTCCTTTGTCCTCGGATCACGGTTCCGGTCAGGAAGATCTCCAGGCGTGAAGTCCAGTCGTCGACATGTCCGGCTGCGGCATTCTTGAATTGCCCGCGACGCGCCTTCGGTCTGGATAGGACACATCGGCTTGTTGTGCCTGGAGGATTTGGACCGCCTTGTCATTTCGCGTCTCGGTGGTATCTTGACTATTCATTGTCGTGGGGAGTCATTTGATGGAGAACAGGACCCTGACCCGTCGCGATTTGAGGATTGCCGTTATTCGCGAGGTCGGACTTTCCCAGAACGAATGTTCTGATTTCGTGGAGAACGTTCTTTCGCTCATTTCCGATGCACTGGTTCGCGGCGAACAGGTGAAGATCACCAGCTTCGGCACTTTTAGGACCCGTGACAAGGCGGAACGATGGGGACGAAATCCAAAAACCAAGGTGCCGGCACTCATTGATGCCCGAAGGGTCGTTACTTTCCATGCATCGAGAACTCTGAAGGATCGGATCAGGGACGGAAACAAAGGACACGAGACAGTCGACTAGATGAAAAAGGCAATGGGCGCCTTTCGCAACATTTCGGAAGTTGCCGGAATGTTGCAAGTTTCTCAGAGCACGTTGCGTTACTGGGAAAGTCAGATCTCGCAAATCCGGCCGGCCCAACGGAGCGGTCGGCGAAGGTATTACACACCCGAAGATGTCCTGTTGCTTGGCGGACTCAAGCAACTCCTTCACGGAAATAATGTTACAATCAAGGGCGTCCAGAAGATCCTTCGCGAACAGGGCGTCGGTCATGTCCGGTCCCTTGCGGCGGACTCGCTTCAGGCGATTTCTAAACCGGCGGAAAGTCCGACGGCGGAAACATCTGCTGGTGGACCGAAAACCGACCAAACCGGCAGGAAACGGCTGCGAACGGATGGAACCACCGGACCCGTGGAGGAGGCGACTGACCCGTCACCCTTGAAGCCGCTGCGGCTTCGTCCAATCGACAGCTACAGTGAGAGCGAGCGGGACAAGATCCGACAACTGTACTGGGAACTCAGAGCGATCCGTGATCGGCTGGCTTCCAGTGGCGATCTGGATTTGGCGAAAAAGGCCACCGACTGAAAACCCGCGTCGGGACTCATCAGTATTCATGTTGCGGTCAGCGCGACCTCGGCTATAAGGATGGCGTCGGGCTATGGCGCAGCCTGGTTAGCGCGTTCGTCTGGGGGACGAGAGGTCGCAGGTTCAAATCCTGCTAGCCCGACCATGCGGCAGACGTTCAAACGTGATCCTGCTGCCGCGATCCCCACTCGAGACAAGTTCGCAACAGGACCGGTGGCGAAATGACCCCAGAGTTTGCTGGTGTCCTGCCGTCTCAGGACATTTTGAAGTTGGCTTCTTCAGGTCGTATCCTTTCAACGCTCCCTTTGGAGAGTCGTCAGGTTCAACCCGCGAGCCTTGATCTTCGATTGGGACGAACCGCCTGGCGAATCCGCGCGTCCTTTCTCGCCGGACAGCGGATGACCGTCGGGGAACGCCTTGCCGAATTCGGCATGCACGAAATCGATATCTCGGCCGGCGCAGTCCTCGAAAAGGGCTGCGTGCATCTGGTACCGCTGATGGAGTCCCTGGCCCTGCCGCGAGGAACGCACGCCGTCGCCAATGCAAAGAGCTCAATAGGGCGGCTGGACGTTTTCACGCGCTGTATCACGGACTTCGGCACGGATTTCGACCGGATAGAGGATGGCTACCGGGGGCCGCTCTTTGCCGAGATCACGCCGAGATCGTTCTCCATCCTTGTCCGCCCACGACTGTGCCTCAGCCAGATCCGGTTTCGCCGGGGCCAATCGATTCTTGACGACGACGAGTTGAGAAAACTCGATTCGGAATTCAGTTTGGTTGACGGTCGCGCCAGGATTGACAACGGCCTTGAGTTTTCTGTCGATCTATTGCCGGCGAACGGCGAACCTGCCGGATACCGGGCGCGGACCAATGCCGGTTTGCTGGACCTTGGAAAAACCGACCACTATGAGCCGTCGGAATTCTGGGAGCCGGTATATTCGGAGAATGGCCGCATCATCCTCGACCCCGGGACATTCTACATTTTGGTCAGCCGGGAGGCCGTCAGCATTCCACCGTACTGCGCGGCCGAAATGGTCCCCTACATCGCGATGATCGGGGAGTTCCGGGTGCACTACGCCGGTTTCTTCGATCCCGGTTTCGGGAGATCGGCATTCGGGGGCGAACGATCGCGGAGTGTCCTCGAGGTCCGGTGCCACGAGGCCCCGTTTGTGCTTGAGCACGGGCAGGGGCTTGGTCGACTGGTTTTTGAGCGGATGGCCGAGATTCCGGACGTCCTTTACGGTTCCGAAATCGGATCCAGCTACCAGGGACAGGGACTCAGACTGTCCAAGCACTTCCGTCAGATAGATCGACAGGGGGAACCGGAAAAAAGCAAGGCCATGAAGTTTTGAGGCCTGCAGTTCGGTCGGCTGACTGATCGAACGTCGTAAACGTGGATACGTGGCGGATTCCCGTCATGTCAAAAGGCCGTCCAGCGCCTTCACGTGCAGATCCTCGCGATAAGGCCGGGCTGTCGGGGGCAGGTCGCGGCGGATATACATGTCTTCGTATCGGAGTTGGCGGCAAAGGATGGGCAGAAGTTCCCGGTAACCGGACAGGATTGACGGCGTGGCTTCCGGAAGATCGCGGCGTATGGTCGCATGAAGGGCGGGCAGCCGGTGGTAGGGAACCATAGGGAACATGTGGTGTTCCACATGATAATTCAAACTCCAGTATATGAACTGGCTGATCGGGTTCATGTACACGGTCCGGGTATTCAGCCGGTGATCGATGACATCCTCCGCAAGCCCGCCGTGCTGCAGTATGCCCGTCATCACGTGATGCCAGGCGCCGTAGAGTCGGGGGAGCCCGATCGCCATTAGCGGTAGAATCGAAGCTGTCATCACAGAGGTCGCTATCGTTGCGGCGTAAATGAGCACCCAAACCCGGGCAACTCGGATGACCTTTGGCCACTCGCTCTCGGGAATGAATGTGGCTTCTTCAGGGTGGATACGCCCTCCGGCATTCAGCAGCATCCGACCCCAACTGGCCCACGCGTCGGCAATGCCAAAAAAATTACTGATGATCCGGATCAAGGCCGGAGGTCTCATGGTAACGATTTCCGGATCCCGACCGACGATGATGGTGTCCGTGTGGTGGCGGGCATGGCTCCAGCGCCAGTTTACCGGATTGCGGACGATGCAGAAGGACGCGATTTGGTGGACGATGTCATTGTAGAGATGGGTCCGGAACGCCGTGCCGTGGCCACATTCGTGCCAGCGAGAATCCATCGCCGATCCGTAGAGTACGCCATAGGCCAGCCAGAAAGGTATCGACCAACCACTCGGTCAGAGCTACAGGCCGGCTGCGAGGAAGGCTGCCATCGAACCAAAAAGGATGATCGTGTCCCGAATTGCCGGTTGGTCGCTCCGCCGCATCAAGGCCTTCATGTCCTTACGGGGAATGTCGGATTGGCACCACTCGGCGGTTGCCAGTCCCGTTGCTACGGCCCTTTCTCCGCGAAGGCCGAGCAGAGAGTAGTCGCGCCGAGCCATGAATCGTTCCTCCTGATGCGGCCCCGAGGTGCTTGCACGATTCGTGCCGTCAAGTCGCCCGGCATCTTGGCCCGCGATGGGTCAAATGCGAAAGTCGGATCGCAAGACCCTGCCAGCCCGCGTGATGCCCGCCCAACGATGGAGGCACGGTCGTACCCGTTTGCGTTGATTTCAACGCTGACCTGTAACAGCTCTCGGCAGTGTTTGCAGCATTCTAACGTGATTGTTCAGGTGTTTGCGGTTTGTTGGGACTTGCAATGCAGGCGGTTCAGGCCGTTCCAGTTCATGAGACAGAGATCAATTGCTGGACCGGCGCCGGCGTCCTTGAAGGTCCGGTAACTTCCAGACTGATGCCATGGCGGTCCGACGATCAGCGCGTTTGCGTTCTCGACGAGGCCCCGACCGACTTCCTGATGTCGTTGCATACCAATCGACCTGCATCGGTCCCTGGATGGATCTCCTGCACGCATCCAAAGCCGTCATTCCCCGGAGACACGTCACGCTTTCGGACCGAGAGCCCTCTATGGTCATCCGTGCATTTGCCACACGCGTGTTTTCGTCGCCGCCATGCTGTCAGGACTGCCGTCGTTGAAAGTGTCTAAACACTCGTCAAGAGGAATGGCACCTTCTGCACAATTGCACTCAAGGATCGCGTGATGAAGGTGATGGGAATAGACGTTTTTTGTCGTCACCTCGTTGCTCAAGTCATCGAGCAAGACTTCGTCGAAACCGACATGTCCGGGCGCCGGCGAAAGTGCGGCATGCAGCCGTCGAAACATGATGTGAACCGGTGGTGCCGGTACGACGATTTGGATCAGGACTCCCGGGAACTTCAATTGATTGTTCATCCGCAAGCATGGACAAACCTGGCCAAGGATCGGGAGCAGAGAATGAACGGGCGGTTTCCATGGATGGCGTCGACGTCAACCAGAATACAAAGCGCCAGCAGGCCATGGAATGTATGCCGGGAATCCATATTCTCGCAATGGAACGGGCCTCCGAATTCAACGGACCTGACCGGCGGGACAAGAATGTGGGGTCAAGTGGTGAACACTCCGTCGCCTGAAGACGACGGCTTCGCGGCCAAGCTACGCGGCAA
>JAPPHA010000053.1 GCA_028874915.1 Paracoccaceae bacterium | reverse complement strand
AGTATGAGCATCCACGGTGTAACCGGCATCTGCAGCGCCCTAAGCAACCCGGCGGCGGAAAGTATTCCATTTATCGCTCTGTGTACATTTGTTGCGATCCATCCGATGTAGTCAGCCAGACTAAACTCCCTTAGTATTCCCTTTAGATTATCTCGCAAGTACTGGAATTCATCAACGAGAGTGGCGGCAATAGTACGGGCCACACTGCCAATGCTGTCTCTGGTGTCCATATACAATTCTTCGGCGTGGTTGAATGCATCGTTAACTGCGTCCGTCGCGTATCCCAATGCCTGATCCAACGTCTCGAAAAGACTTGACAGCCATCCGCGCTCGTCCTCGTTGAGGGATTCGCCGTCGCCATTACTCGGCAACTCGGCTATAGCTTTCTTCAAGGTATCAGCGCTGGGTGATGGTGGTGTTGCTCGTCTTGCCAAACGACGCTGCCTCCTTAAGTTAACTGGGTCGTTCGCGAGAGTGACCAGAGGCCCCCCATGGCAATCAGCGGCGGCCGGCGTGATTGAGGCGCCGGCGACCAGCGCCCCTGAACCAACGGACAAGGCCAAGAGTGATGCTCTCCGAGTTATCCTTGACACTGCCATATTCCCCCGTGGGTTGGTGCTTCTTTTGGAGCCGGGTGGCGGGGCCTGCAGAATCGCGGCGGCCGCGCGTCCTTGACTCGTTCAAAGGATCTTGAGTGATTCCGAATGTCGACGATGGTTCATGCTACTTTGCCTGAGACTCGGTGGTTACTTTCGTGAGACCCGGTAGAGAGATCGGTGAGGAAATGCTGCAGTGTCGTGACCGGAAACCATGTCGGCTCTTGCACACCGCATTCTCTGGGGCTTATATCCCTAACTGGCCTATCCGGGAAACTGGTGCACATGGAGGCGAGCCGGGCACCCCGCCCAGAACGCCGACACGCGAGACGTGAGGTTCCCCTAACCGCCCCTCTGCTACTAGAACCGCTGCTTGCTTTACAGGCTTACGAATGAGTCTGGGTCTTTCTCTCTGTACGTCGACCACCCAAAACTCTTGACCGCCCTATATATGAACCAAGCCTCGTCAGGAGTAACCTTCGGGGACTTCAAGAGAGCAATGTGAAACAGCTTGTCTGCGAATTTCTGATCCCACTTTCTCGGCCTTCTTTCGTGTGGAGTCTCTAGAAACTGCCATGCCACATAAAGGTAATCGTGAACGATAGAGGCTTCCAGGTATTTTCTCGTTCTTTCGTTATTGCCGAGAACAGATACGCCATCGCTGAGGAACCCCTTCTCCACGGTCACCGTTCTTTGCTCGCCGCGGTCCAGCCTGTAGGAAATCTGGTACGGTTCACATACCACAAACTCAGCGTCAGTTTCGAGATCGGAACCATGGCGAATACGCAAGGCCTCAGAAAATCGCTTCACCACGAGGTCGCCGACAAACGCGAAATCTGTGATCTTGTTCCAGCTACCTTTCGCCGGGTAAGGATTCGGAAGTGTTCTCATTGAGCTATTTCTCCCTCCTGTCAGAAACGTAGATGTCGAACACGTCCTCGACCTCCTGGATGAGCTGCGCGGCGTCATCACCGGACAGGGCCCGCGCTTGGGCGGCGGCGAACCCGCGTACACCCGCGCGATCTCCGGGTGTAGCCGCGCCGCGCGAAGGAGGATCTACGTCCTCCTCGAGCACGAAAGTAGCGTCGACACGGATACGCCCCTTCAGATTCAGAAGTACTTGGCCAACATCTGACTCCGCGAGATAGAGGGCGGTATCGCCAAGTACTCGCCCGGATCATATCGCTCGTCTTCTACCAAGGCCAGGGTCGATGGACAGCGGCCCGCTCGGTGGCGGAAACGATTGAGGCGCCCGACGAGCTCGCACCCTTCCTTCGGGAGTTCGCCTACGTACTGCACGATCTCGGTGAAACCGCACCGTTTCGGCTGTCCCGAATGCCCGAGGTGCGGGAGGGTCTTCTGGCGCTCAAGGTGGTTCGCGCCGACGCCATCCCGCCCGAGATTCTCGACCAGATGACCGGCGGGCCAGTTGCGTGGAGCGAGTGCGAGCGGCATCTTGTTCGTTACATCGCCGAGCGCATGAACCTGACGCTGCCCATGCTGGAGGCGTCGCTACGCCGGACGAAGCCGGATCGATGGGAGGCGTTGATGGGCACCGTGGCGGAAGCCTGGATCGAACAAGGAAGAGCGGAGGGGATCGAACGCGGCCGGACCGAAGGCTTGGCCGTGGGAGTGGAACAGGGCCTCGCCCAAGGGATAGCGACGGGCCAGGCGGGGCTGCTTCTTCGCCTGCTGGAACTGCGTTTCGGTGAATTGCCGGAGACCGTTCGCGAGCGGGTTCGTGGTGCTTCGGCCTCGGAGCTGGAAGCCTGGGCGGAGGCGGTGCTGATCGCTGCCAGCCTCGACGAGGTGTTGGTCGCCAGACCCGGACCCTGACTTCCGGGAGGTCGCCGCTTCACGGGTACGAAACCCAAAGAGGGGAGCACCTAGGCGCTCCCCTCAGTTGACGATCAACGATGGTCGATTAGAAGGATACTGACGTACCGAGCAAGACTTGGGTCACGTCTTCCATCCCGTCGGCCGTACCGCTGGCAATCTGTCCCCCGATGATGACGCCCGGCCCCATGGTGTAGGTCAGGTGGAAAGCCGCCATGCCGGTATCACCATCATCATTCGCGCCGTACTGGAGGCCCACTGCCATGGGCCCTTCAGTATAGGAGGCTCCGACATCGTACTGCATGGAGCTTTCTCCGCCGTCGGGCGTCGCCTCATACATGCCGCCGCCGAACGAGACCTGATCGACGCTGACCGATGCGCCGACCTTCATCGCCTCCATGTCTCGCCCGCCCTTCATCTCGTTCGCGGCCACTTCATAACCGAGGCCGATGCTCAGGGAGCCGCCTTCCATGAAGCCCGTCGAGTAGCTCACACCGACCGCGGCGTGCTCGGACAGTTGACCCTTCGTGTCCCCGGTCTCATCGTCCACCGAGGTGTCGTCTGTCGTCCGGCCAGCGGCCTTATCAGCATCGCTGCCGTCGGGCGCGTAACTCAGCCCGATCGTCAGGCCGTTGAAGTTGGGCGATGTGTAGATGACCTTGGCGGCGTCTTCCACGAGCCCGCTGAACGTGTTGACGATCGGCGCGGCAGGACTATACCACGAATAGTTGACGCCGAAGCTGCCGCCGAGACCAGCACCCGGCGCAGCGACCGTGGCATTGAAGGCCGCGCTTTCGGTCCTGCCGATCCTCAGCGAACCGAAAGACCCGCTCATCGTGATGTGCTGCTCGTCAAAGGGGTCGCCGGACGAGCCCAACTGCGTGTGAACGGCCACCGTAACGCCGTTGTCCAGCGTGGTGGACCCTGAAACGGCGAACTCATAGACATGGAAGACTTCCTGGCCGCGGACGGGGTGTTCCGACTTGTTACCTTTGTCGTATTTGTCGATCATATCGTTGCTGCTGATACCGACAGCCCCGACCGCGTAGCCTGAGAGGCCTACCGTGACCGGCTTTTCCATCATTTCGTCGGCCTGCGCGGCACCCACACTGGCGAACGCACCCACAGCTACGAGAGCCGTTGTTGCCAATAGGACTCGCTTCATGCTTCGCGGTCGAGAATCGAGAAGAACCTCTATAGAGAGCTGAT
>JAPPHA010000056.1 GCA_028874915.1 Paracoccaceae bacterium | reverse complement strand
CGGCTATCATGCTGATCGACAGGGATTTTTCTGAAATCCCGCGATGAAGATCCGGTTAAACATGGGCTAGGGACTGCTGTCGGCATTCATCAAGGTTGGGTAAGAGCGGGTCGATGACGGCTTCGAAATCGTGGCCACGACGTGACCTCGAACTGTGGGCTCCGGTCCCAGTATCAGGCGGAGTTGGCGGCGGACAAACTGGGTGCCCCGGTGTTGACCTCCGCGCTGATGCAGGCGGCTCCGGTCCAGGCCATGCTATCGCCGGTGTGCAAGGTTGGGACTCATACCATCAGCCGGGAGACCTTAAACGCCGCTCATCTCGAATCCGTCGGCGTGCCACCGGGAACGCCCGTCTGGGGCGTCCGGCAGGGCTGTGACTTCCAGTGCATCATCCTGAACAACAGGGCCGAACCGGATCTGGTTTGGGCTGGCCGGGATGTCACCGAAGCGTCGCCCGCATTCGTCGTGGCGTATCCCGAGTTGAACGCACGAACATACCCCCTTGCAGGGACCAGATGCGCGAGGCGGCTGGGCTTCCCGTCATTTCGATCGTCGGATTGCGGCAACGCTCCGACCTTCGGTCAGGTTCCTGGCTTCCCGACGGGGCGCCACTTGCGTCCCCACGGTCATGCAAGGCCTGTTTCGGGAAATCCAGGATTGGCCGGACGACACGGTCTTGACGGCTGGGCCTGGATCGTCCCTTCGTTCGGGCGCACCGGCAGGAACACGACCCGAACGGGATGAGAAATCAATGGACGGCTGGTGGAGCCAAGGGGGATCGAACCCCTGACCTCTTGCATGCCATGCAAGCGCTCTCCCGGCTGAGCTATGGCCCCACGGGTCGATGAATACTCCGGTCGCACGAACCGGGCAAGGCGAAAACTCGGTGGTCCGTGTCGGTCACGACGCTCACATCGTGCCCTATGGGAGCGACCGTGTTTCAGGACTCGTTTCCTGATGAAATGGTGGAGCCGAGGAGATTCGAACTCCCGACCTTCGCATTGCGAACGCGACGCTCTCCCGACTGAGCTACGGCCCCAACCGTTTCAAACCGGTTCGAAACCGGCACGACGAATGATCCACAAGAGTAATGGACGCCAGAAACGGATTCAAGAACGATGGAAAGATGACGGTTGGACCCGACGGCGCCGGGCGTACTCGTCAGCTACTTTCTTCTGTTGGCTTCGCGACGTCGGCGATTTCTTCAAGATCGACGGTGTCGTCATCGTCATCGATGTCCGGAATATCCTCGTCGATGCTGGTCGCCCCGTCGTCACTGTCGAGGGCGTCGACGTCATCGGTCAGTTCCTCCGAAGCCGCATTGGACAAGGCAGACTGGTCCGCCTTGTCGGCCATCGTATTCTGCGATCGTTCTCCCGTAAAAAACGACAGTTCGTATTCGATCTGCGTGTACGGGCTGACAATCGGGTCCCGGTTCAGGTCATAGAACCGCTTTCCGGTTTCGGGGCAGACCCGCTTGGTGCCCCTAGCCTCTTTCAGCATGCGAATCCACTCCTGCTTCTACTCGCTGAATCGCAGCCAACTGCCACAAGCCGTTGGACAAGTCAAAGCCCGAATTCGTCAATCCGAAGGTCTTTGAAAATTTTTTTGGTTTTTTATTCAGTGGGTTGAAATTCGTTTGGAGGATTCCCTGAACATCGTCCGGACCTCGTGGACCACGATTTGGCTTCGTGACTCAATGAACGGTCGGGTGATCAGCACCGGTGTGCAACCGGTGGTGAGATCGAAGGGCTGTGTACGCCGCGCGCATTCGCGGACTGTTCCCGGACGGCCGAATGGCTGGCGTCAACACTTCGGCTTTGGCCGTCGCGAGCGCTCCGGGAGGCAGCAAGAACACAAGCTGTGACCAGGCGATGACCGTTTGAGCCTGTTCGCCGCCTGTAAAGTGTTGAGCGCAGCGGCGCGAAGCTCTGTGACTGGGATCGCTGAGCTCGACCCAATGGCGAACAAGGCACCGACAGGGGGCGCAAACGCTGGGCCACCCTCGGCTGATACATCCCTCCACCACGGTTCATGTTCGGGTGAGGTACGAGAAGGACAGACGACGCAAGGAATCTGTACAGGCTCGCAGCGACCTGGCGCCTGGTCGATCACGCCGGACCATCCCGACGATCCGCGTTCTCCTCTCGAGCGATGCCAAATGCCGGGTCCGAGACGTTGTCGGGGAAAGCCGGGTAGAGACCCTTCACCGCGGCGAGTTGGCACAACAATCCGAAAACAACGTCGATGGTGGGAGTCTTGACGCCAACCATTTGTCCCAGCTCCCTGACCGCCGTCACCAAGGCGTCGATTTCCAGGGTTCGTCCGCGTTCCAGGTCCTGAAGCATCGATGTCCGATGCGGGCCTACGCTCGCCACGGCATTGATGCGTCGTTCCATGTCGACCCGGAATGTCGCGCCAAGTCGGGTAGCGATGGCTTCGGCTTCCGTCATCATGGCCCGGACAAGCTGCCGGGTCGCAGGTTCTGCCCCAACACGGTCAAGCGTGGCACGGGTCAGCGTGGAGATCGGGTTGAAACTCACGCTTCCCCACAGCTTCAGCCAGATCTCGCTCCGGATGTCGGCGACGGCAACGGACTGGAAGCCGGCAGCTGCGATGGCTTCCGACAGGCGCCGGCACCGGTCCGACAGAGTTCCGTCCGGTTCGCCGAGTGCGAACTTGTCACCGAAGACATGCCGGATGACACCCGGTTCGGAAATCTCGGCTGCCGGGTAGACGGCACATCCGATGACGCGCTCGGGACCGATCTCCCGCCATTGTCGTCCGCCGGGATCAGCGGCGTGGATACGCCTTCCCTCGAAGGGTCCGCCAAGCGCGTGGAAGTACCACCAGGGGACTCCGTTCTGGCATGTAACCACCGCCGTGTCGTCGTGAAGAAGCGGTGTCATCCGGTCCGCAACCTGCCACGCCTGGTGGGCCTTGAGACAGACGATCACGTAATCCTGGGGTCCGATTTCTCCGGGATCTTCGGTCGCACGCACAAAGACCGTTTCGCGTCGCCCGGCGCGGTCGAGACTGAGCCCCCGGTCCCGGATGGCCTCCAGATGGGCTCTTCGCGCGATCGCCGAAACGGTCACGCCTTCGACCCCGGCGAGGCCAACGGCAAGACAGCCGCCGATGGCGCCGGCGCCGTAGATACAGATCTTCATGAGAGGTACCCTACATCCCTAGGACCGCCGGCGTCGCAAAGGCGAAGGGTCCAGCCGGCAACCCGGGCCAGGCCGACACCAAGCAACCGGTTATGGCGGGCGTAGGCGACATTCACGACATCATTCCCTTTGAAGACTTCCGGCACACCAATGGCGCTGACCGTGTCGGAGTACCACTTCGGTTCCTTGGCGCAAAGCGCCATCCTCCGAGGACCGGAAGCCTTCCTGACACTATTGGCCAGTTGCTTGTGGTGTGAGAACCGAACGCCGCAGGGCGTCGTCGACCCGCTTCCTGGCCGCACAAGCGCTCGGAGAATGAAAGCCGTTTTGCAACCTGCATTTTTCCCGAGCGGCGCTTGAACGGCAGTGTCCGCTGCGCACTTGCGGAGACGGTTCCCGAACCGTCGCGCGGCTTCCGGGCGGCAAATTCGCCTGATCTTTATTGAAACAACACAAAAAACCCAATTCCCATATGAATAATTTACACGAATCGGGCCACAATTTCGGCATAATGCCTGCGAGTCGGGCAACGCGAAACCCCACGGCCGGGGAGGGAGCGTCCGGCGGCGCCACAGGTTCCGGGAGGCAGATATGGCAGGCATTCTGATGCGTGAGACGACAGCAATCCGCTTGACGTCGCCCGGGTTCTCCGGTGTTACAATAAGGCCCAGCGGCCC
>JAPPHA010000052.1 GCA_028874915.1 Paracoccaceae bacterium | reverse complement strand
AACGGCTTGCGCGCCGTTGACACGGAGATTTCAAAATGAAGATCCGTTTAAACGGACCCAGGGCGTCTCCCCCCGGCATTGCCGTCATCGACGAATTCAAGCTCCGGAGCAGTCCCTGGAGAGGTGGGTTCTTCCGGTTGGCGGCCTGGCGTGAAGTTGCAATGGCAATCCTGCATATCGCTCGAGAGGCGCTCTGTTCCGGTTTCCGCGTGCTGCCAATTGCCCATCGCGAACGACGAACCATGGCCGCTGCAATCCGGTCCAACTGCAGGCTGGCGAATTCCAGAGCGTCCTGTGGTCTGGAGCCTGAACCGGTCCGCGAATTCGGATGTTCCAACGTGCCTATAACGGATTCTCAAGAGCGGGGTGCCAGCAGGCCGATAGCGGACTGAAAGCGATGGATGGCGGCCTTCGGTGCTCTCGCCGGCGATTTGGTATGGTCACCGTTAATTCGACAGCGGTATCGGACGTGATCTATGCCGCTCATTCGTTAACCTTGTCGAGGCCGATCGACATTGAGACGATGACAAGTGCAGCGATTGCGAGCACGATCTGCACGCCCGAGACGGCGGCGACGATGGGCGAGCTGGTGTACTGCACGAGGGCCAGCAGTTCGACCGGCAATGGACGGTCCCGAAAACCGTGAGTGAAGATCGCGACCGAGAGATTGTCAAAACCCTCGACGAAGGTGAACACCGCGCCCGCAAGGATCGCGGGCATCAGGAGAGGGAATGTCACCGTACGGAGGCTCTGAAACGGCGTAGCGCGGAGGTTTGCCGCGGCCTCTTCGAGCGCTGGATCAAGGCGCATCAGCCGGCTCTGCACGGTCCGGACCATCACAGCGAGGATGAAAACAGTTATCGAAATGGACTGAAGCCAGATCGAAGGCGAGACGCCCACAAGCGCTCCAGCGAAAAGAACAGCGACGCCCAGTACAATGCCCGGAACCATGTGCGGAACAAGAACGAAGACCGAAAGAGCGGTCGTCCCCCGGAAGCGGCCGCGTACGCAGGCGAGCGCAGTAGGAACGCCAAGAACGATGCAGAGAACCGTCACGGTCAGCCCGACCTGGAGGCTGTTCAACATCGCCTCGACGAGTTCGCCATGTTCGAAGACAGCTTTGTACCAACGGAGGGTGAAGCCCGCGGGCGGGAAGGTGACATAGGCGCGCGTATCGAAGGAGATGATGACAACGATTATCGACGGCGCGACCAGAAGGACAAGGGAGAAGACTGCCACTGCGAGCACCAGACCAATCCCGACCACGTCAACCGGCGAACGACCGCGAAACCACTTCATGCGTCGTGGCCTTTCGTCCATTTGGTGAAATGATTGGTCAAGAGAGCGATCGCCACAAGCACCATCAGGCAGGTTACCATCAGGATCAGCGAGCTGACGGACCCCTTCGACCATTCGAGCGAGAACACCACCTGCTCATAGATCATGGTGGCTGCGTTCAGATAATTTCCGCCGCCAAGAATCTGCGGGACGACAAAGGTGGTGTAGGTGAGCGTAAAGACGAGCGCCGACCCCGTGCCGATGCCCGGCACGCTGAGCGGAAGGATCACCGTCCGTAGCGTTCCGATACGCGACGCGCCAAGATTCTCGGAGGCTTCGACGAGACGGCTGTCATGGCGGCTCATGACCGCGATCAGCGGCAGGATCATCACCGGCAAATGGATCTGCACCATCCCGATCAGCACGGCCCAATGCGTGTTCATGATCCGGAGCGCCTGGTCGATCAGGCCAGCCTGCAGCAGCGCGGAATTCAAGACGCCGCGCCCGCCGAGAATGACCAGCCACGCATATGTGCGGACAATACCGCTGGTCAAGAGAGGGGCGATCGTAAGCACCAGGATCAATCGCTTCGTCCATGGGCCGCCGGTAAGGAAGAGATAGGCGACAGGGTATCCGAACAGGAGGCAGAGCGCCGTCGTCGAGAGCGCGAGATTCATAGAGCGCTGGAAAGTGATCCAGTAGAGTGGATCGGTCAAAGCGTTCGTGAGGTGCGAGAACGAGAATGTCTGCGAAATGATTGCGCCGCGGGACATCTCAAAATCGGAGAAGCCGAGCGAAAGGAGAATTGCGAAAGGTATCACGGCGACCACGGTCAGCACGACAATCGCCGGAACGGCCGGCCAGATTCCGCGGCCGGACAGGAGCGCATCGGCAACCTGTTCTCCGAAGCCGGGCGGCGTGATGCGCCGATGAATCGCCGCCTCGGCCATCAGCCGGGATAGACCGAACAGGAGGCAGGATCGATCACGGATAGGCTGACTTGGGAACGGTCCTTGACTGGGCAATCGCGCTCCTGGCGCATCGCGGAGACGCGGATAACGTTTCCGTCCGAGGCCTCGACGTGATACTCGATCAGCGGACCGACATTGCGGTGAAACGAGACCGTGCCCTTCCAAGGCCCGGCTTCAGGCGGTCCGAGCCGAAGGTTGTGGGGGCGCGTCATAACCTTAACGCCGCCCGTCAGGTCGGTCATGACCGTCTGACCGTCAGGCAGCCTGACGTGCCCCGTTTCGACCTCGGTTTCCAAAAAATTGGACACGCCGATGAAGTCCGCGACGTAGGCGGTGGCGGGGCGGTCAAAGATCTCGTCGGGGCTCGCGACCTGTTCGATTTTGCCGCCGGACATCACAGCGATCCGGTCGCTCATCGTCAGCGCCTCTTCCTGATCGTGGGTCACGAAGATCGATGTGAGACCGAGGCGCTTGATGAGCTGCCGCAACTCGACCTGCATTGCCCCTCGCAGCTTGGCATCGAGAGCGTTGAAAGGCTCGTCGAGAAGGAGGACGCGGGGCTCCATCACGAGAACCCGTGCAATGGCGACGCGTTGTTGCTGCCCGCCAGAAAGCTGTGACGGGTAACGATTCTCGAACCCGGTGAGCGACACGGTCTCAAGCACTGAGGCGACCCGCTGCGCCACCTCGGCGCGCGGCTTGTTGCGCATCCGGAGGGCATAGCCGACGTTGCGCGCGACGGTGAGGTGAGGGAAGAGCGCGTAGCTCTGAAACACGACGCCGACCGGGCGGCGATTCACGGGCACGTCGACAATGTCCTGCCCGTCGATCTCGATCGTGCCGCCGTCAGCCTCCCAGAAGCCCGCGACGCAGCGCAGCAGCGTGGTCTTGCCGCAGCCGGACGGGCCGAGGAGCGTCACGATCTCGCCCTCGGCTACGTCCAGCGTAAAGTCCTGAAGAACCCTCGTGGCGCCGAACCGTTTGCCGACGGCCCCGATGCCAAGAACCGGGGCCGTGGTTTCGACTGTGTTCGAAGGACCCGCGGGTCCATGCATCATGCTGCGAACATGCGGTCGAAGGTTTCGACAGTTTGGCCTCTGAGCGGCGCGAAAATCGGCCAGTCGAGCGAGGTTGTGCTATCGAGTTCGGCCATCGTTGACGGAACGTACGGCGCCGCCTCCGGAGCGACCGGGATGCCTTTGACAACAGTTCCGAAATAAATCGGAGCGCTGCCCGCCATCTTCTGAATACCCTCTGTCAACAGGATGTCGGCGAATTCGTGCACCAAGTCTCCTGTACCTTCGGCCGTGTTGACGAAGTGGACAATGTTCGTCGGCAGCATGAGGGGGCCGGGTTCCGTCACCTTGACATAACCGATCGGAAGGCCCGAGCCGGCCGCAAGCGCTGTGTTGACATGCCAAAGAGGCGCAAGATCCACCTCACCGCGCTCGATCATCTGCTGCAGAAGCGGCGGGCTGCGTCCCACCAGCGGGTCGAGTTCCTGCCACTTGTTCAGTGCAAACGCCATATCGTCCTGCGGCATTCCGAAGGCTTCGCAGGTCGCGGCCAGCACTCCGAGCCCGAGATTTGACTGCGGTCGGCACATGCCGATGCGACCGTTGTAGTCGCCGCTCCACAAACCGGCCCACGTCGTCGCCGGGTTTGCGATCTTCGAGGTGTCGTAGGCGATACCGATGCCTTCGAACCAGATCGGTTGGCCAACATTGTAACCGTAGGGCATGAAGCGGGGATCGACGTTGCCGGAATTCGGGATTTTCGAGAAATCCAGCGGTATCAGCACGTCTTCGGCCAGCGCGTTAATGATCGCAGGCGATCCCATCACCGCGAGGTCATAGGGCGAGTCGCCGCGCGCCGCCTTGATCTGCGCCAGGGCCTCGGCCGAGAGTCCGCCGATGACGCGCAGGGAGATCCCCGGATTGCGGCGACCGAGCTCTTCGCCTGCCGCGATGAGCGGCGCGTCGGATTCATTGCCGTAACCCACCATCACAAGCTCGCGGCCCTGGGCGCGCAGGATTGATGGACTCGCAAGGGTCGTGGCGGTGGCGAGGCCACCCAGGACCGTACGTCGGGATAAATGCATAGTATTCTCCTCCCATGACTTTACATTTGCGGGGAGAACCTGGCGGGCAGTCGCCCAAGACTCAGCCCCCTGCGCGCTTGTAACATTATTGCGGAATTCTTTGAAAGAGTTTCTGGAACAGGAAGGATGGCGCGCGGCCCTGCCCGTCTTTGTTGCACCGGCGCTGCCAGCGGCGACCACCGAGGACACCTCGCCTTTGGGGGAGATTCGCGTCCGCGGCTGGGCCAATTGAGTCAAGTTCGCCTCGCCTCTCGAATTTGGGCGCAGCCGGTGCTGGCCTGTGCGCGCAAATGATCGGCGAAAGGCGAGACGAGCGGACGCGAGCGCGAATTCTGTCTGGTTTTCCTGATCGTTCCGCCAATTACAATTACGGTCATGCAAACGTAATCTGCAACGGAAACGACAGTGTCAGGTCTGCTCGTGATGACGACAACGCCACGCGGTTCCCCGGGCAGCGCAAGCACCATTGCCAGTGCGGCGGTTGCCGCTTCGGGGTTGACCGTTTCGCCATTCCGGAGTTGGCAGTACGGGAGCCTTCCGCGACTCCGATTGCCTTGCCAAAGAACCGGTTCGGCAAGTTCCGGGGGGCGCAAGCGGCGCCCAGGCCGAGCCGAAATCGCTTCGCCCCGGATACAACTTGTGCTCGTCAAGTGGCCGGGACTTGAGCGGTTCTTCACGGCCGACTCGCCGGATAGATCGGCATCGCTCATTTTCGGGGTGCTCAATGCGGGCTTGCGTTTTATTGTCAACCATCAGATTCCGAAAGATGCGTCTGCGCGATACACTTCTCGCAAACGCATCAGTTGCGCCGAGGAGCACATCGACATGAATTTCGACCAGCGAATGCGTGAGATTCGACACGAGCCATCGTCCGACGCGCCGGGAGATCCGGAAAGATTGCGCCGCATCGCACTCACCAAGACAGAGATGATGACGCAGGGCGAAGCGATTAGCGCGACGCTTGCGACCAACGCTGAGCGTTTGGCCTTGATTGGCGGCGAACTTGCGAACCGGTCGATCCGGAAGATCGCGATGGTCGGTTGCGGCGACAGCTGGATTGCGGGGACCGCAGTGCGCCATGCCATGGAACGTTTTCTCGGCGCCACGGCCGAGCCTTGCGAGGCGTTCGACTTTGCCACCTATGGGCTCGAAGCCATCGACGCCGACACGGTGGTGATCGGCCTCAGTTCGAGCGGCAAGACCAAGCCGGTGATCGACGGGCTGAAAGGCGCCGCCGCGCGCGGTGCCTATACCATCGGGTTATCGAACACGCTCGGATCTCCGTTGATGGAGGAGTTCCAGGTTGCACTGCATATCCGCGCGACGCGCGCCGGTTGGCCCACACAATCGAGCACAGCGGCGATGGCGTTGATGCTCGCGCTGACCGCGTCCGTGGTCGAGGCGCGAGGCGATGACGCCTCGGCTTTACGCACTGCGCTCGAGGACCTGCCCGGTCAGGTTGACGCGGTGGCGCAGCGATTCTACGGCCCCGCGCAAGAGGTGGCTCGCCGCCTTGCACGCGCCGACCTCGTTCTTCTGACCGGCGCCGGTCCTTACCTTGCGGCAGCTGAAGTCGGTTCCGCCAAGCTCGGGGAACTGGCGCCGATTCACGCATACGCATTGCAGTTGGAGGAATATCACCATTACCGCACGCAAAAGGCCGGCGATCCGCTCTTTCTCATAGCGCCCGACAGAGCAAGCCATGTCCGTGCGCTCGAGACCGCAATTATGAGCCGTGGCATCGGGGGATTCTGCGTAGCGCTCGTTCCTGAGGGCGAGACCGAGATCTCCGAGGTCGCAGACGTTGCTTGGCACCTTCCCGAGGTGGCCGAGGAGACCCGACCCGTTGTCTATTGCGTGCCGCTGCACCTTTTCGGATACCACGCCGCGGTCGAACGTGATGCTATCGGCCTTGGAGCACCGAGGCTCGGAGGTTGAAGTGAATCCTGATCTTGTTGCGGTCGGGGGCCTGACGGTCGACAATGTCGTAGCGGCTGACGGGACTGTCGCTCTTGAACAGGCAGGGGGAAACGGGGCCTATTCGGCCGTCGGTTTGCTGATGTGGCGGCCGAGCGCAGGGCTGGTGAGCGCGGCGGTCGAAAGCTATCCCCGCGCAGCGCTCAAGCGTCTTGAGGCCGGCGGCGTCGATCTTGGAGGGGTTCGATGGTTTGATGAACGGCTCGAATCCTGCGACTGGTTCATCTATGATGCCGGCGGCAATCGTGATGAGGGGCTGAAAAGCCCGCCCGCGGCTCTGGAAAAGGCCGGCTTTCCCCCCGACCGCCTGAGTTCGCGCGAGGTTGAACGCTGGCGCACGACACTTTCTGAGCGCGATACCTCGGGCGAGATCAGCTATTCCGGTTTTCGCGATCGCCACCCGCTGACACCTGCCCAGATCCCACCGGAGTGGCGTAAGGCCCGCGGCGTCCACCTTGCGCCTAGCCAGCCCGATGTGATGTTGACAATGCTTGACCATTTCGCGGCCGGCGGGACTCGCATCACTGCGGATCCGGGATATCAGCTTGCCGCCCGTCGGCTGGATGAGATTGCGCCGATTCTCGCTCGCCTTGACGCCTTCCTGCCGAGCGAAGTTGAGCTGCGGGCGCTCGTTCCCGGCGCCGGCCTTGAAGACGCGCTGGCCGAACTTGCCTCACGCTGCCCCGGCGTGGTCGCGGTGAAACTGGGTCCGAAAGGTGTGCTGGTCCGGGATCGGGGAACTGGCGTCGCGGTGGAGGTGCCAGCGGTTTCCACGCATACGGTCGATCCGACCGGGGCGGGAGACAGCTTCTCCGGCGGGTTCCTTGCCGGGCTTGTTGAAACCGGCGACGCAGTGGCGGCGGCGCGGTTCGGGGCAATCTCGGCGGCGCGGATCGTGGCGGCGTTTGGCGCCGACGGGGCGCTTCCGGCGGATCGCGAAGCAGCGCGGGCGGCGTTCGATCGCTATCACGAGGTCGCGTCATGACTATTGAGAATTTCCGGGCGGCGCCTTTGTTGTTCGCGGCCCGCCATCACCGTTCTTGCAAATGGTTCATGAACGCCGTGGGGTCGGCGTGAACCGGCGCGATTTCGAAGGCTATCGCCGCGGAGCTCCGGCCATCCGCTGGCCGGGGGACGCGCGTCTGGCTGTCTCGATCGTCGTAAACGTCGAAGAAGGGGCCGAACTGGCCCTGGGAGCGGGCGATGAGCGCAACGAGCATATCTACGAGGTGGTCGAGGCGATCGAAGGCGACCGGGATCTGTGCATGGAGAGCCATTTCGAGTACGGGCCGCGCGCGGGTTGGCCCCGGATCCGGAACGTGCTGCGCGGGCGCGGGATTCCCGCAACGCTGAATGCCTGCGGCCGCGCTGTGGCGACGACGCCTTGGATCGCCGCTGATGCTGTTGCTGATGGTCATGAGGTCGCCGCCCATGGATGGCGTTGGGAGCGGCACGTGCACATGGACGAGTTAACGGAACGCCGTGCGATCGCGCGTACGGTCGAGGCCATCGCCCGTGCCGCTGGAGCGCCGCCCGTCGGCTGGCACACGCGGTCCGCGACCTCGCTCGCCACGCGCGCCCTGCTCATTGAGCAGGGCGGTTTTCTTTACGACAGCAACGCCTATAACGACGATTTGCCCTACATGGTCGATACCAGGGAGGGCCCGCACGTCGTGTTGCCGTATGCCTTCGATTCCAACGACATGCGCTTCTACAACGGCGGCGGCTTTGTCTTCGGTGAAGACTTTGCACGCTACTGCATCGCCGCTTTCGAGCACCTCTGGCTCGAAGGCGCGTCGGCCCCGCGCATGCTGTCAATCGGACTGCACACGCGGATCATAGGACGGCCAGCACGGATCGGCGGCCTCGAAGCGTTTCTCGATCATGCCCTGTCTCGGGAGGGCGTCTGGTTCGCAACGCGGGCTGAGATCGCGCGGGCTTGGCGCACGGGACTGGGACTGCCGGAATGGATGCCGCGACGGTGCCCGCCCGACTTTGCACCCGAGGAAGGGCGTCCCGCATGACCTGCAACCTCGTGGTCCATAGCGGCGCATGGCCGGACATGACCTGGCCAATCGGTTCGCGGCCAGCGGTTGCCGCGCATACGGACCGCGGGCCGGCGCATGCCGGCCGGCGAAGGAGCAGCGGGATCGCGGTATCCAGGCGGCTCTTTTTGTTGGCAGCGGATCTCGACCGCGCCGCGGCCACAATCCCGCGGGTCGCAGGGACGCTTCCGCGAGGATTCATGAGCCGCAGCGCCGGCTGCAATTGGACAAAGGGATTTCTTGCCAAGCGGGCGAGCCGCTGTGCCTCAAATAGTAACGAAGATGGTCTTCCCTGTCGCGGAACCTCGTGGCTGATCGCTTTGCCCTACAAGTGTGGCGGATTGGCCCGAAAGCGTGACCTTCGGTGGATCGCACGGCGGTATGACATCACTGGTGCGCCGGCCCTCTCCGTGTCATGAAGATTGCGCTTGTCAATCCGAATACCAACGCAGGGACGACAGCGGCAATGGTCTCAATTGCCGCCGAAGTGGCGGGCGCGCAGGCGCGGGTCGAGGGGCATACAGCCCGCTTCGGCGTTCCGCTTATCACTGAGCCCGGAGCGTTCGACCGGGCCGCGAAAGCGGTCGCCGCGCTCGCGCCCTCACTTTCGGCGGCCGACGCCGTCATTGTCGCGGCTTTCAGCGATCCCGGACTCGCCGCGCTTCGCGCCGCGCTCGACGTGCCGGTGACGGGCATTGCGGAGGCGGGCATGGCCGAGGCCGGTGTGAACGGGCGACCGTTCGCAGTGGTCACGACAACACCAAAGCTTGCCCCGCGCATTGCGTCGACCGCCGCCCGTTACGGACATCTGAGGTTTGCAGGGACCTGGACGACCGACGACGATCCGACGGCGCTCACCGCCGACGCCGCCGCGCTTGAGGCTGCACTTGCCAGGGCGATCCGTTGCGCTGCCGACAGCGGGCGTGTCGAGGCGGTCGTCATCGGCGGTGGCCCACTCGCAATGGCCGCCAGAGCATTGTCCGCGGCGGCGCCAGTCCCACTTGTCGAGCCGGTTCCGGCAGCTGTGCGCCTGTCGTTGCTTCGCCTTGGCGCGGAGATCCCGGTTTGAAACAGACGCTGGTCGTCGCCGATCGCATTGTGTGCGGGTTTGCCGCCGACGGAGTCCCTGAGATTCTCGAAGACGCGGCCATACTGATTGAGGCCGGCAAAATTGCCTTAGTCGGGGAGGCGCGCTCGCTTCGGCGCGATTATCCCGAGGCAAGGGTGGTCGGCGGCCGCGGCCGGGTTGCGATTCCTGGCCTCATCAACGCACATCATCACGTCGGGCTGACGCCGTTCCAACTTGGCGCCCGGGACCAGCCTCTCGAACTTTGGTTTCCCGAACGGCTCGTCATGCGCGACGTCGATCCGCGTCTCGACACGCTGTTCTCGGCGTTCGAGATGGTTGCTTCGGGTGTCACGACGGTGCAGCATTTGCACAGCCGCGCGCCCGGTGATGCCGATGCCGTTCTCGCCCGCGCCGAAGCGGTCATCAGCTCTTACACCGAGATCGGAATGCGGGCGTCATACTCGTTCGCCCTGCGCGATCAGAACCGGATGATCTACGACGCCGACGAAGTCTTTGTGGCGTCGCTTCCAGCCGCCCTTCGCGGGCCGGCGGCAGCCTATCTCTCGAACTTCGCACTGCCGTTCGAGGCTCAAATTGACGTTTTTCACGCACTTCGCGCGCGTTGGGCCGAAACGGACCTGATCGGTATCCAGATCGCGCCTTCGAACCTCCACTGGTTGTCCGACGCCGCACTCGAGGGTGCCGCGCGTATGGCCGAGGACACGGGGGCGCCTGTTCACATGCACCTCCTCGAAACACCCTATCAAGCCGAATACGCGCGTCGCCGAACCGGTGGTTCGGCGCTGGCCTTCATAGACCGTTTCGGCCTGGTCGGACCGCAGCTCACAATCGGGCACGGCGTCTGGATGTCTGGCGAGGATATAGAACTGCTTTCGGATCGGGGCGGGTGCCTTTGCCACAATTGTTCATCCAATCTCCGGCTAAAGAGCGGCACGGTTAACCTGAACGCCTTTCTGGCCCGCGGCGTGCGTGTTGCGCTGGGCATCGACGAGGCGGGCATCAACGATGATCGCGACATGCTTCAGGAGATGCGACTCGCCTTGACGCTGCACCGGCCGGCAGGCCACGACGCACCCAGTCCCAGGGCGACCGACATCCTGCGCATGGCCACCGAACACGGTGCCGTAACGACACCATTTGCCGGCCGGATTGGGCGATTGGCGCCCGGCATGGCCGCCGATATCGTGCTGCTCGACTGGGCAACCGTTACGGGGCCCTGGCAGGATCCGGCAATTCCGCTGATTGACGTCCTCATTCGGCGGGCGAAGGCCGGCGCAGTCGAAACGGTTATCATCGGCGGCGAGACGGTCTATTACCAAGGCAGCTTCATGCGGGTGGACCAGCAGGCCGTCCAAGAGGAAATTGCACGTGCGCTGGGGCGTCCGGATTCAGAGGCGGAAGCGTCGCTTCGACGCCTGGCATCCGACTTGATGGAACCGGTGCGCGATTTCTATAGAGACTGGCTCTGAAGTGGAGCTCGAGCCTGCTAACCGCTTGTCCGGCGCGCCGGCACCAGGACGGCCTTTTGCGATTTCGACATTTGCAAGGCGTAGGCGGGCAATCTATGCCCTCACGGGCCTGAAACTGTAACCCATTCCTTCCCGGATTTTTTGACCCAGGCGCCACCGGCGTCATCAATCTGATGGTCGGCAGTCAGAGCGGAATCGGCAGGACCAGAGATAACCGTCTGAAACATCAGGGGTTGCGCCACAATTCGCGAAATGATGTGAGATTCCCGGATAATCCTTGGCAGGATGCCAATATGGTTTGTGGGAGCGGTGCCGGGACTCCGCCGACGGACCTTGTAGCAATTGAAATTTAATTCGTGGCAATAATCATCAAACTCCAATTTGCCCGCCATAGGAAACTCGCTGCTAGCGGGAGTACTTTCGGTCTGTCCGAACTCGCCATAGATTGGTTGCTGCCCTCCTCCCCGGAATGATTGTTGCCTGTCATTATTGCGGACAAAGTACTCGACCCGGCTGACGGGAAACCGCCTCAGGTTACAATCGAAACATCATCATTTCTATGCTGTCAGGATACCAGGCCAATTGGCGAAGACATCCACGAACCCGTGTGTCTTCGGAGGAGGAATAGGTCAATCCTGCAACCTGCCGGCAGGCATGGCACGCGACTCCGGGATGCGTGGCCATTTTCAGGCTCTAGCAGTCGCGGTAACGGAACGTCGGAAGCGATCCTCGGCGCTGCGGCCGGGGATCCAGCAAAATGACGGTCGGTCGCCGATTCAGTTACTTGTCGGGAATGACGTAGCCCAGGTGCGGTACGCCCGCTTCTTCTTCCATAGTCGGCCCCAACACGGTGATCGGATGCGTTGCGGACATTTCGAATACCTGGCGGCAACTCATGTCGAGAACATGGGGATTGGGGTTCTCGACGGCCCAGAGATCGGCGAGAGAATCGGCGAAGAGTCCGAACACGACCGCGCGTACCCCGGCGAAGAATGTTGCTCCGGCACACATGGCGCAAGGCTCCGCACTGACACACATGACGAGTTCGGAAAGTTCCCGCGCGTGAAACCTCCGGCATGCCGCGCTCATGAGGTTTATCCCCTAACGGCGGGTAAAATCGTTTTCGGTGAACTCGGTGTTTTCTGCCTCCGGCACGATGTTGCCATTCCTGTCGGCAAGGAGGGCAGCAAACGGTTTGTTGCCTTTCTTGCGAGCATTTGACGCGAGTTCGATTGCCCGCGACATCAGGTTTTCATAGTCGAGATTGTCAAGCGCAGCCATAGTCTGCGCATTCATGTGATTGGTCCTTTCGTGCGAGGCTTGCCGAGTTCGCGCAACCCGTGCCATCGCGCCGTTGTTGCGTCATTATCAATGCTGGCGGCCGTGGTGGTCAAGAATGCCGCCGGAAAACGGGTGCAATGAAACGATCGGGGTTCGCCACGGGGCAAGTCCGAAGGGCGCCGGTAGACCATGGAGGCAGGTTTTCCTTGCCCCGTCACCGGCAGGTGTGATCCCCGTCACGTGACTCCGTTCAGAATCCTTGCGAGCGTCGGCATAAGCCTGCGTGCGTCCCAGACCCGTCACCGGAATTGACTTGCGGCGTTCTGGAGCCCGGATCATCATCCCGAACGGCAGCTTTGGTACCGGCATCCTGCCCCATGCTCCTGGAGTGAACCCGAGGCGCCAGCGGTCCTTCGTGAACGACAGCTTGAAATCTCCGCGGTGCGCACCGCCCGATCGCGGTCGACCTGAGCACGCGGCCGCGACTCGGATTCAATCCACTGGGGTGAGTGAACTGCGATCATACCGAGAAGCCTGTCCCGCTCTTCCGGAGACCCGGCGGCCTCAAACCGACGGGTCATGTAAAGATGGTTCCAGCAGATGATGCAGTTCTTGATAAGTCGGTTGCAGCCCTCGGCAATCTCCTATTTGATCTTGCCGGAATGTTTGAGGCCGCGTGGGTTTCCGACGGCGACCGTGCGATGTCCGCCCGACCGACGCCCGCTCGAAAAAACGCTGCAACGCGAACGCCTCGGGAAGCAACAGTGTGGTCGGTGTTCGTGACCTCGATGCCGGCCGGCATGGATTCCTCCTGTGATTTGTTTGCTTAGCCACAAGAAACAGGAAGCCGGCACCGGCCACACCCCACACAATGTTCCGCCTTTGTTCAAGAGTCATGCATTTCGTGGATTGGAATTGGTATAAGGTTTGCCGAACCATACAGATCAAAATGGAGGCATCTTCATGTTGACACGCCGGCACATTCTCTTGCTAGCCACAGCTACAGGCGTGGCGGTGACCGTTGGCAACCCGGCAACGGCCTCCCAACCATCGGTATTTTCAAACGGTGGGTTCGCCATCAACGGGTACGACCCAGTAGCCTACTTTACCGAACGCAAGCCCGTAGAGGGGAGCGACGACCACACGCTGACCTGGAACGATGCGACCTGGAGGTTTGCCAGCGCAGAGAACCTGGCAACGTTTGAGGCAGATCCCGAGACCTACGCACCGCAATACGGTGGTTATTGCGCCTACGCCGTTTCGCATAACCATACCGCTCCCACGGACCCGGATGCCTGGACGATTTACGGCGACAAGCTGTATCTCAACTACAACAAGATCGTACGGACCTTCTGGTCTGGCGACATCAAGGGCAACATTCGACAAGGTGACGACAACTGGCCCGGCGTTTTGGATTAATCTCCCCATGGGCCAAGACCGTGATTGCCCACGCCGCGGCACGGAAATCAGACAACCATGACAAGGCCCCCGTCCGATGCGCTTCTGAAAAAGATTCTTGGTGAAACCAGGACGATTGCATGTGTCGGGATGTTCCTGAATCCGATTCGGCCATCCTGATCTCGCCAGCGATCCTGATCGGTGACTGCCCGTAAGCAATATTTGACACGTTAACGAGCCATGCGATGAGCCTACAAGAAGCGTACCAAGCCGCCCGTTCTTGTGTGACCCCACGGATACTTGTGGTTTCCAATTGAGAATTTCTGGCCATCCGGCCGGTCTCTTGCCTTGTTCCTGATGAGGTACATTCTTGGCACATGGCTCCCACAAATTTCGATATCGACGAAGAAGCCTGCACAAAAGTCATGCGCCGCTACTGCCTGAAGACAAAGCACGACGCCGTCAATTTCGCGTTGCGCACAATGGCGGCGGAGCCGCTCAGTCTCGACGAGGCCCACAGCTTGCCCGGATGTGGCTCGGAAGGTGTTCTCGAAGACATGCGAACTGGCCGCAAAACGTGACACTGATCGACACGTCAGTATGGATTGAATATCTCCGCGGCACGGATTCATCCGTGTGTGATCGTGTCAGGAATGTGCTTGGCGACGAAATTGCCGTTTGCGACGCCATTTGCATGGGGGTTCTTGCCGGTGCCAAGGACGAGGAACATTTGCGCAATCTTCGCCGCCTGCTTGCGCGTGCAAAAACTGTTCTAACGGAACCGGGGGACTGTGAGGAAGCTGCCTCCCTACCGGCTTTGCCGCCGCAGGGGAGAAACCGTTGGCAATTTGATAGACTGTCTTATCGCTGCGGTTGCGATACGCGTGGGTGCATCGGTGCTTCACTTTGACAGCGAATTTGACGTACTGGCACGCCATACGACGCTTCGCATTGACCGTTTCGGTGGCGCGGGCATTCATTGAAACCGGAATGACGCCGGCCAGGCTCCTCCTGAGTAAAGTGAATTGTATTGCAATTCCTGCGGCGCATTCCCTTTCCCTTCACCTCTCGCTGCACTCCAATCGGGGTGGAACCACGGCCAACGCTTATTCTCCTGAACGAGGTCACGGTCGAACCCGCGCCATCAATGACACAGGCCGCTTGTGGTTCGGGCCACTCTCTTGAACGGGTGCCAAGGCACGTCAAAGGCTATCCGGCGACTACCGGGACGTCAGGGCATCGCTGGAGAGCCAGACAGCAGTCATGATCATTTGGCCAGCGTTCCCTGGATGGCTCGACACCGCGCGTCGATGGCTTCGATCACCTCGTTGATCACACCATGCGGACCCGCCGGCATGGCGGCGATGTCGTCGGCCGTCGTCGCCAACTCTGCTCTCACGCGGCTGGCCAGCTGATCTACGCGGGCGACTGCGCGGCGCGGCGCAAGTCCGCAGGCCTTGGCCTCGCGCGCCCAGTGGCGTCCCTCGATGTAGGTGCCATCGCGCTTGCCGCCGATGTCGAGCGCAAGGTTGCGCGTAATGTTCGGCCATACGGCGGCGCACATCACGTCGTAGAGAGGTGCCAGCCGCACGCCATGTGCGGACAGCATGAGTGAATGGTTCTTCATATGTGCGTCCGTGTTGCAGCACAGGACATTGAAGACCAGCATGTCCCATAGCTGCATGACCTCTGTGCCGCCGCCCACTTGCCGCAGCCGATCCATCATCTTCGAAAAGCTGCCCTTTGGACCGCGATACGGTGAATGCTGGTACTTGCTGGCTGGCGGTAGCCCAAGCGCTTGGCAGAAGTCCTCCTGATGCCGCCGGCGCAACAGGTCGCCTTCCTGCACCCGATCGTATCGTTCGACCATGAGAAAGCAGCGCTGCCCCGCACGGCGCGTGGTCACCGCGGCCGCAGGCAGGCCGACCCGGTGCGCAAGTGTCAGGCAGAAGGCCTCGTTCTGCACGCTGCCCCGAAGGCGATCCGGGCTGTCCGGCTTCAAGATGTGGCTCGACGGCGTCCCGTCTACGGGTATGCCGATCTGCCCGTCATCCAGCAGACGTAGCGGCAGCTTTGACTGGACCCCTGCGAGCGACATCGACACGCCCTCTTCGCCGACCAGAAACGGTTTTGCTGGCAGCTCGTTCAGGATCCGTACAAGCTCGGTCTCGGTCGCAACCGACAGGACTTTCCGTCCGGTCGTACCGCGCTCGGAAAACGACAATGCGCCAGAGGTGTCGCGACCGACCTTTGCCAGCAGTGCGAGCACGTCGGTGTGCGGTACATCGAGAATGCGCGCCATCATCCGCAACTCGTCCATGTCCTCCGGTAGTAGATTGACTAGCCATGGCGCGAAACTGTGCCAGTCGAATGTCCGATCCGAGAGGGGCATCGTTGTCGATACGGGAAATGCGCCGGGCAGAGCCAACCACTCCGGTGCATATCGGAAGACAGGCGCCGGTTCGGCTGAGGTTTGGATCGACCCGACTAGGTATCGCTCGAAAAAGATGTCCATGTCCGGTTACGCCTTGGGCAGCGCTGGGGGCGCGCCGCGGTGGTCTTCGAAGAGCATTGAGATGTTGATGCCCAGGGCTTCGGCCGCGGCAAGCGCTGGCCCGAGATAACTGGTTCCCTTGCCCCGTTCGAGTTCGCTGATGAAACGCCTGTTGGTGCCGATCATCGACGCCAGATCTTCCTGCGTGTATCCTAGCGTCTTTCGACGGTGCCGAAGGCCGTCCCCGAATTCCCGCGCGAGGCGTTGCTCTGCCAACTTGATATCCATTGCAAAGTCTCTCCTGTTACAATTCGGTATCTCGGCTGAGTATTGAAGGGTGATGATACCGCTTTGTAGCATTTTAGGTCAAAGCCGATGAAGTTACAAGTCTGTATCATTATTTGACTCAGGCGTTTAGCGTGAGTGATCTGTAGCATTGGGCTGAGGCTTTGGGTGTCGTATCGGGCAGCGCACCTCTGCCGTGACCGGCACTGGTCCGGCTCTGGCATGAGCGTGCTGAGACCACACAGATCTATGTCAAGGCGACACCGGCAATGAAAGAGCAGGCATTTGCAATGCCGTCGCCGCGAACAGGTGATCCGGGACGTTACCGGCCTCCTGACAGACTTCTTGCCTTCCTGGGCAGCCTTTGACAGGCACCGGATTATGTCGGGTGAAATGAACGCAGGCGGCGGAAATTCCATTTGGATTCCGCCGCTTGCGGTGGCCGCAAACTATAACCCGAGATAATGGCGAAGGTGATGCCCTTCCTGATCGTCGGCGCACATATCCTTCCGAGTACGCGACCGGGTGCCAGAATCCGGCCAACACGTGCCAGTCGCTCTCGGAGAACGTACAGTTTCGAGGGAGTTCCGAATACGGCGCTTTCTCAGTCGAAACAAACATCCCGCTTCCTCCGCAACAATCGCCGTCAGTTGTCCGCCACGATTTCCATGCTGGCGTCCCGGCAAGATCTTCCTTGCGACTTCCGCGCCCGTCCATGCGCGGCTCTTTGCTTCCGCGATGCGCATTGATCACGGTCGTCATGACATACCGCCGTACGATCCGCCACCGAACCGACTGCGCACTTCGCAGTGATTTCGATGGCGCGTGCGAAAGCGGAATTTGGCACGCCATTCGCGCATGAGGACATTGTCAAATCATCCGATGTGCCGGTCGGGAGAAGGTCAACAAGAAACGCGCCCGCGGACACCTCTTCTGAATGGAATCGTCTGCATGCGACATCTCCATCGCCGCCAGGGTCCGGACAGCACATTTTGCCTGCCAGGGCGGGGCAGAAAACCCCGGCGACGTCCATCACCACGGTTTCTTCATGGATCAACCTCCGGACGACTCGCAGCTGCATGACGTCCGAAACCGCCTTTCCCTCGAACCGACCTGTCGCTCAGCTGCCGGCAATGTCGTCACCGGCTCCGAGACGATTTCCCGGTGCCGAATGCGCGACGCGTTCCCTCGCTTCAAACGACCAGTCCGGGATGCCCCCGGTCGACGTCATCAGAACCGCATTTAGCAGCCCATGAACCGACTTTCTCCCGCCAACCCGCCGACCGGACATGTCGCTTGACACGCCGTCCGGGTGGCTTCAATTTCGCACGCGCATTCGGCCACGGGATATCGTTCGGTAACGGATCCAATCGGGGTGTACCGTCGAGGATTCCATGGCATTGACAACGGCGTGACCGCCACAGTCCAAATCCTGGAGGACAACAATGACTTCCTACCTTCGAATGATCGGATTCATCGTTCCGGTGGCCCTGGCCCTTTCGCTGGCGGCTTCCCAGTCATGGGCGCAGGGATACGTCGGCGCCTCCGTGGGCAGTGCGAATGTCAAGAAGTCTGCACTGTGTACCGCGGAAGAGCTGACGTGCGACGACAGCGATACGGCCTTCAAGCTATACGGCGGTTACTACATCAACGAAAACCTCCTTGCAGAATTTGGGTTCGCCAAGCTGGGTAAGGTAGGATCCTTGCCCGGAGTCGGCGAGGAACTCACTTCCAGCACCCATGACTTCAGCATCACGGGCGCGGCGGTCCTGTCCTTCCCGGCCGGCGACTTCTCGTTCTTCGGCAAGGCCGGTGGCCATTACTGGCGCGGCAGCAAGACGGAATTGGGACAATCCGTGAAGGATTCCGGATTCGGCGGGCTCGTCGGACTTGGCGTGCAGTACGAGATCTCCGGCGCGATGGGCGTCCGGCTGGAGTATGAAGCTTTCCTGGTGGACAAGGCGATCTTCAAAGCCAACCGGATGGACCTGATTTCCCTGGGTCTGGTCATGCGATTCTGACATCTGTCTCGCGGACACCCTCCGGCCGATTGTTGTGGCGAGACATCCCGCCAGACGTGATGCGTTGCCGCTGCAGGAAGACGTTCGCTTGTATTCAGGATTTCATGGTTCCCGGGTCCGTTCGGCCACCAGTTCACGCCGGGTGAGACCAGCGTTTGAGTCCATTCCAGCCGGTTCACCACGATGACAACCCCCGAGGGAATCACTGTCGTCAGGCACCCGCTCGTGCAGCACAAGCTCTCGCTGATGCGGCGCAAAGAAACCGCCACCAGCAAGTTCCGGGTGCTTCTCCGGGAAATCTCACTTCTTCTCTGCTACGAGATCACGAGTGATCTAGCGCTTGAAGACCGGGTCATCGAGACGCCGCTGGAGTCGATGACGACACCATTCCTGGCCGGCAAAAAACTGGTGCTGATTTCCATCCTCAGGGCCGGGAACGGCCTCCTGGAGGGCATGCTAGACCTGGTTCCCTCGGCCCGGGTGGGACATGTCGGGCTCTACCGGGATCCGGAGACGCTGGAAGCCGTCGAGTACTATTTCAAGGTTCCTGATGAAATCGGCGACCGGCCAGTCATCGTCCTCGACCCCATGCTTGCCACCGCCAATTCGGCGATCGCGGCCGTCGAGCGGATCAAGGCCGCCGGCGCCCGGAAAATCTCCATGGCCTGCTTGCTGGCGGCACCGGAAGGCGTGTCAGCCTTCCGGACAGCCCATCCGGACGTACCCATCGTCACCGCCGCCATTGACGACCGACTGAACGATCACGGCTATATTTTGCCCGGCCTCGGAGATGCTGGAGACCGGCTTTACGGAACGCGGTAGATCGATTGGCCAAGACCTCGGCGGCGGGCCGGATCGCGACACAGTTATCGAGCCGAATCCCCGTCTCTCAGGGAGTCCCTGATCGCAGCCTGAATTTGGCATTCGGCGGAACGGCCGGGGTCTGTATCGCGCGGCAGCCCCTCGCCCCTCGGACCCGGTCCCTCAGTTGCTGACCGCGGCGACAGCCTCCACGCGGGTCGAATGAATGCCGACGATCCGGTCGAAGCCGCTGACCTGGAAAACGTTCAGGACCGGATCGGCCAAGGCGCAAAGAACGAATTTGATCTTCCGAGCCCGGCAGGTTTTGGCGGCCATGAGCACGGCCCGAAGACCGGCACTGCTGATATAGACGAGCCCTGCGAGGTCCATGACATAGGCCGAGTCATCATCCGTAATGGCCCCTGTGATCTGTTCGGCAAACGTGTGGGCGTTGCTGCTGTCGATCCGCCCGGCAACCGTCGCGGTAAGCACGCCATCATCCCTTATCACATTGACATCCATGGTGGTCTCCAATTCCAGCGGCACTGCCGCCAGCGTATTCATCCGTTTCGAGGTCCTTTGGCGCCTGGTTTCGGGAGTCGCCTCCTGGACGCGATAATCCGGGTTCTCTAATTCAGTCGTCTTCCGGCATCAACACGAATTCCGGATAGGCCTCAATTCCGAGTTCCCCGGCATCCTGCCCAAGTTCCTCGATCATCGGGGAAACCCGGGCTCCCAACGCCTTGTCGATAAGCCACCAGACCAGTGTCGACGCGCCGAAGACGAAAACGCCGATGGAGACAACGCCGATCAGCTGTGTGACGACGCTGCCACCGGCAACGATGCAGACCGCCATCGTTCCCCAGATTCCGGCGAAGAGGTGAGCGGGAACGGCACCGACGACATCGTCAATTCGCCAGATTTCCATGACCCTCAGACCGACCACGCAAATGGCGCCACCGATGGCGCCGATGACGATCGCCCAATGGTGCTGAACAATGTCGGGCCCGGCCGTGATCGCCACCAGACCGGCAATGGCGCCATTCAGTCCGGCGAGCAGGTCGATCCGGCCAAATACCGGCCGCGACAGGATGATGGCGGCCATGACGCCAGCCGCGGCGGCCAGGTTCGTGTTGGAGAGAATGACACTGATGGCCACGGCATCGGCAGCACTGCCAAGCGCCAGTTGCGAGCCACCGTTGAAGCCGAACCACCCGAGCCAGAGAATGAAGACGCCGAGCGTAACGACCGGGACATTCGACGGGGGCGTCACCCTGACCGTGCCGTCATCACGAAACTTTCCCTTGCGCGCCCCGACAATAATGGCGCCGGCAAGCGCGGCCCAGCCGCCCGTGGAGTGGACGATCGTCGAGCCGGCAAAGTCCTGGAATCCCATTTCCGACAACCAGCCGCCACCCCAAGTCCAGGCTCCGACAACCGGGTAGATGAACCCGGTGAGAGCCACGATGAAGATGAAGAACGACCAGAGATGGACCCGCTCCGCGAGAGTCCCGGAAACGATTGACGCCGTCGTGGCCACGAAGACCATCTGGAAGAACCAGTCCGACATGGTCGAATAACCGTTCTTGACGACCGCCGGCGCGGCCGCCGCATCCCCGCCGAGAAGCGCCACTTCATCCGCAGTGATTCCGTAGGTCAGGGAAAAGGAACCGATCCAGCCGCCGACATCGACGTACATCAAATTGTAGCCGATCAGATAGAACATGAGCCCGGCGATCGAATAGAGGCCGATGTTCTTCAAACAAATGACCGAAGCGTTCTTGGTTCGGACGGAACCGGATTCCAGCATTGTGAATCCCGCGCACATCCACATGACCAGCGCGCCCCAAACGAGAAAGGAAAAGCTGTTCAGAACGAACTTCGCCTCATCATCGATACCGGCGAATGCGGATTGCGGCTCAAACAGGAATGCGGCCAGGATCACCAGCCCCCCAAGTCCGGACGTCAGTTTGAGCCTCATTCTATCCTCCCGTATTTGCGTGGCGTCGGAATCCCCTGGAAACCGTGGGCTTCAACAACTGTGGTCCCCTGCCGGAGACCACCCGAAATTCGCCAATGCCTGCCGGCAAAGACCCTGGGGAACCGAAATCGCCAATCGCGGCAGCCAATGGCGGCAATAGTGCCAAACCGCACTGGCAATGGCAAATGAGCCGGTTCAAGCGGCGTCCGAATACGCCGGCAACAGTCACGGGCCGGGCCGCCATCGAGCAGGTCCTGCCGCAACCGTTGTCGTCAAGGCGTCAACGCCTGGCGTTTTCCTCGGCCCGCCGGGCGACGATCTCGTCGGCCTCCCGGCCATAGAGTTCCTGGAAATGGGCGAACTCGGCATCGTAGCGCCCAACGCCCTGCGTGGCCGAACGGAGGTTGTTGATCAGGTTCTCCAGGGCCGCACCCGGCATCAGGGCCCGGACGACATCCCAACCCTCGGCATCGGCTTCACGGTCGAAACCGAGGATCTGGCCCCGCATCGACGAAATCATCGGGTTGAGCGCACCGGTAAACACCGACGGCGCCCGGAAACTGATCTCGAAAATCGGCTCCAGGAGAACCGGATGCGCCTTGGAGAGGCCTTCCGCGACGCCTCCTCTGCCGGCGATCCGGAAGGCCATGTCGGAGGAGTCCACGGAATGGTGCTGACCGTCATACAGGTTGACCAGAACGTCGATCACCGGGAACCCGAGCGGACCTCGTGACATGGCCTCCTCTGCGCCGGTCTTGACGGCAGGAATGTAGTTCCGCGGGACGGATCCACCGTGAATGGTCTCGGAAAAGTCGAAGCCGTCGCCCCGCACCGCCGGTCCCACCGTCAGCTTGACATCGGCGAACTGTCCTGCGCCCCCTGATTGCTTCTTGTGGCGGAAATGGATGTCCGCTTTCTGGGTGACGGTCTCCCGGTAATGGGCAACGAAGGGCCCCGTGTCGGTCTCCACGCCAAAGACATCCACCAATGTCGTCTGGACCCGGCGCAGGTGCTGAGCTCCCTGCGAACCGAGCACGATCTGCCCGCTCTCCTGGTCATGGGTGACCGTGAGCGAGTGATCCTCTGCGGAAATCTTGTTCAGCGCTTCCGAAAGCTTGGCGTCGTCCCGGTCGTTTTGGGCCGCGATCGCGCGGTTCCAGACCGCCGCGAACGGCCGATACCAGTCCGGCAATTCAATCGTACCCGACTCCGAGTACACTCTCCCGGCATCGAGATGATCGGACTTGACCGCGGAGGCGACCCCGCCGGCATCGAGCGCCGGGACTGCCGCGGGCCTGTCGCCAAAAGGCTCCACAAGGCCGCCGACCGTGCCGCCGCCCATCATATCCCCGGAGGAGAGACTGTCGGCGAAGTTGCGGATCCACACGAGTTTCCCGACATGCTTGCGGGTGCGGGACATGAAGGTGGCCGCCGATGCATCGTTCAGACGGGACCGCGTTTCGGCCGGCTGGGGTGCTTCGTGGCGGAGCGCCTTCATCAGACGGCGGATTCCGTTGCCGGTCGCCGCGGACCCCAGAAATGCCGGAACGGTCAGGTTCTCGGCCAGGGTACGTGCGCAGATGCCGTAAACCGCCCCCGTTGCGGGTTGCCGGTCCTCGATGATTTCCTCGAGAAGCCAATCGTCATGCTCGGACAGGCTTTCGAGCAGTTCGTCCCGGCCCTCTGCCTGCCGGTCGCGAAGGTCGTCCGGGACTTCGATCAGTTCCGACGGCGCGCCTTCACGGTAACGCCAGGCCCGTTCGGACACGAGGTCAACGGCGCCGACGATGGCTTCACCTTCCCGAATCGGGACCTGTCTCAGGATAACCGGACGGGCAGAATAGGATTGCAGCGCAGCCATGATGGAACGGGCATCGCTGCGGCACTCGTCCATTCGGTTGACAAAGATCAGTCGCGGTACGTGGACGCTCTCGGCGAGGCGGATCCAGGGGGCGGCCAGGACGGCTTGGGCGGGATCCGGCGGAACGACGATGACAACGGCATCGGCACAGAGGATGGCATCGAGTGCCGACTGCGCAAACTCCAGCGATCCGGGGCAGTCGAACGCGGCCCAACCCTCATCGAGATAGGAAAAGCCGACGCAACGCAGATCCGTCGGCGGCGGCGCCGAGGGCCGTTTGCCTTCCAGCAGGGCCATCTGGTCGATGAGTTCGGATTTTCCGGCTGCGGACGGGCCGATGACTGCGACGCATCTTGTCATCTTCGATCCTCCATTCTGCAATTGCATTCGGTTTCAGGTGTCAGTTGCATCCGCCGGGTCGCCGAACGGTTGCGGCCGGGCGGCAGTAGACGTATCGGTGGCGGCTGTGGCGGCCGGTTGCCGCAGGATTCCGGTCAGTTTAGGACAGTTGTCCCGGATTTGAACAGGGCAATCGGCACGAATCCGGCAACCACATGTTGGGTGGTCCGCGGGCACCGGAACGACCGCCCCGGTCCCGACACCGTCGGGATGACAAAACCGATGACGGGGCATCAGGCAACCGAAGGGAATGCGCGAGATGATGACGTGCGGTGAAGCAACGATGCGGCTTCTGGCCCGGTACGGAGTTCACACCGTTTTCGGGATTCCGGGTGTCCACACCCTAGATTTCTGCCGGGGCCTCGGCGACGGCGGCGCGGTCCGGCATGTCCAGGTCCGCAACGAGCAGGGTGCCGGTTTCATGGCCGAGGGCTGGGCGCGTGCGACCGGCGAGCCCGGCGTTGCGCTGGTGATTTCCGGGCCCGGCGTCACCAATGCGTCCACGGCGCTCGGCCAGGCCTACGCCGACAGCCTGCCACTCCTCCTGATCTCGGCCGAAGCAGACAGCCGCAGTCTCGGCCGGGGATGGGGCGTGCTCCACGAGATCTCCGAACAGAAGCGCGTCACCGAACCCCTGACAGCGCTCTCCGCGACTGCCCTGCGGCCCGATGATATCCCAGTGTTGATGGCGCAGGCCTTCGCGATCTTCCGAAGCGGCCGACCGCGTCCGGTCCATTTGTCGATACCGATCGATGTCCAGGCAGCCACCGTGACGGGCGAGTGGGAGCCGGTGACCCCGCCAGCCCGGCCGTCCGCGCCGCCAGCCGGGATCGCTGCGGCGGCCGACCTCCTGGGAGCGGCGACCAGTCCCCTGATAATGATCGGGGGCGGCGCGTCCGCCGCGGGCGGCGATCTCGTCGCCATCGCCGAATCGACCGGATCGATCGTCGTCGCCTCGACAGCCGGCAAGGGCATCGTCCCGGATGATCATTCCCTCTCGCTCTCGGCAACGACGGTCCGGCCGGAAGTGCAGCGCCGGCTCGGTGACGCCGATGTCATCCTCGCCGTCGGCACCGAACTCTCGGAGACCGACAGTTTCGTGGAGCGGCTGTCGTTTGGCGGAAGGATGATCCGGGTCGACATCGATCCGGCCAAGATCAACGATCTCTATCCGGCCCATCTTGGAATCGTCGGCGATGCCGGGCCCGCCATGGCGGCCCTGCGCGAGACCCTCGGGGGCAAGGTCACGAATGACCGCCGCCGGGCCGAAGCCCAGGTCCGGCAGATCCGTGACGCCATCGCCGCCAATCTCACGGCGAGCGAGGCGCGCCACGTCCGCGCCCTCGACATCCTTGCCGCGTCGGCGCCGCCGGACACGGTCTGGTCGGGGGACGCCTGTCAACTGGTCTACACCGGCGCCTTCATGCTGCCGGTGGCGTCTCCCCGCCGGTGGTTCTATCCGGCGGGCTACTGCGCACTCGGCAATGCGCTGCCGAACGCCATCGGCGCGAGCCTCGCACGGCCCGGAGCACCGGTGGCGGTACTGGCCGGCGACGGCGGGTTCATGTTCACCATGCCGGAACTGCTGACGGCTGCCGACCTTGGCATCCCTCTGCCGGTCATCATCTGGGAGAACGGTGGGCTGAAGCAGATTCAGGATGACATGGACGTCCGCGGGATCGCCCGGGTCGGGGTCGAGGGCGGCAACCCCGATTTCGTGGCTCTCGCACGCGCCTGCCGTTGCCATGGCACCGAGCCCCGTAGCGCCGACGAACTGGCGACAGTCTTCGGTGACGCCTTCCGCGCCGACCGCCCGACGGTCATCGTCCTGAGGGATGAGGCCGTCTGGCTCCAGTGATCGCGACGGCCCGGTCGCTAACGGTCCCCGCATTCCCGGCGCCCCAAGGCCGTGTGTCCTTCTTTTCCGTTGGGTCAGCTGCGGTAGCGGATCGTCCAGGTGGAACCGCCCCGCCAAATGGTCAATTCGACCCGCCCTCGGGCGCGATGGAGGGCCCGGACGAGCATCGCGGCGTCGGCGATCTCGCGGCCATTGACGCGGCGGATGAAATCGCCGGGCCGCAGCCCGACCCGGGCCGCGGGTCCGTTCGCCGACAGCACCAGAACGCCCGAAGCGCGCAGGGGAAGGTCGAACCGGTCGATGACCGCCGGGTTGATCGTGACGGCCCGCAGTCCCGGTAACGGATCCTGGCGTCCGAGGACGATCTCGTCGCTGGCCGGACCATCGTCCGGCGCCGGCGCCAGGCGGAATCGGCCCGACCGGTATCGACCGTCACGGAAAACGGTGACCTCAAGGTCGGTGCCGATCGGACGGGTCGAAGACAGGAAATCGAGTTCCTGCGTCGAATCGACGTCGACACTGTCCATCGTGACAATGACATCGCCCCTGCGCAGTCCCGCGGACGCCAGGGGGCTGCGGGGATGAAGGTCATTGATCATCAGCCCCCGCGGCCGGTCCATTCCCAGCGCGTCGGCCAGGGCGCGGTCGATCGGTTGGCCGTCCATGCCAAGCCAGGGATGGACGGGTTCGGTGAAGCCGAGCCGGACCAGCCGGACGGTGTTTGCCACCAAGATCGCCGGGATCGCGAAGCCGATTCCGTCGGAACCGCCGGATCGGCTGAGTATGGCGGTATTCACGCCGACGAGTTGCCCTGTCATGTCGACGAGCGCACCGCCGGAGTTGCCGGGATTGATGGCCGCATCGGTCTGAATGAAGAGGCCATTGCCGGCTTCACTGCCCAGCCCGCCCCGCGAGAGTCCGGAGATGATGCCGCTCGTCACCGTCTGGCCGACACCGAACGGGTTCCCGATGGCAAGCACCAGATCGCCGACCTCGAGGCGGCCGGACTCGCGGATCGTCAGCGCCGGCAGTGTATCCGGCGCCCCGATCAGCCGGAGCACCACCAGGTCGAACTTGGGGTCGGTGAAGATCACCTCGGCGTCGAACTCGCGCCGATCACTGAGCGCGACCACGATCGCCTCCGCCCCGTCGACGACATGATGGTTGGAGACGACGATCCCCGACGGATCGACGATGACTCCAGACCCGAGCGAACTCTCCATCCGCCGCCGGGTGAAGGGCGACGGAAACACGTCGCCGAAGAAATGCTCAAAGAAACGGTCACCGGCCAAGGGGTGGGCCGGACGCTCAACCGTCTTCCGGGTGAATATGTTGACGACGGCAGGGGCGGCACGCTTCACGACCGGGGCGAAACTCAGGGTGATCTCCTGAGCCGACGCCGGCACGGTCCGGTTCGGTGCCGCCCCGGTTTCCGCGGCCCCGTTCGGGACCAGACCGACCCCGGCGAGAAGGGCGGCCAGGACAGACCGGATCACGGAACGACGGCCGGTGCCCCTTTCGGGAACCGCCGACACGGCCGCTGGCGATCGCGTCGGCCCGGAGAGCCGCGCGAACCCGGTCACGTCGACGTGATTCCGCGCAACCGATCGGACCTGCGGCGCAACAGTTCGACGGTTGTCAGGAGCACGATCGAAATCGAGACGAGGACCGTGGCGACTGCGAGGATCGTCGGGCTGATCTGCTCCCGGAGCCCGTTGAACATTTCCCAGGGCAGCGTCTTCAGACTGGCCGATCCGACGAAGAGCACCACGACGACCTCATCGAAGGACGTGATGAACGCGAAGAGCGCCCCCGAGATCACGCCCGGGAGAATGAGGGGCATCTGGATCCGGAAGAAGGTGCGGATCGGTCCGGCGCCGAGACTGGCCGCAGCGTGCGTGAGACTGCGATCGAAACCGACCAGTGTCGCGGTCACGGTGATGATGACGAAGGGAATCCCCAATGCCGCGTGCGACAGAACGACACCCGGATAGGTCCCCTGCAGCCCCACCCGCGAATAGAAGAAATACATGCCGGCCGCGGAGATGATCAGCGGTACGATCATCGGCGAGATCAGGATCGCCATGATGGCCCGCCGGAAGGGGACATGGCTCTGGCTCAGTCCGATCGCGGCGAGCGTTCCGAAGGAGACAGCCAGGAGCGTGGCGACGGGCGCGATCCGGACGGAATTGTAAAGCGCCACCTGCCAGTCCGGATTCGTGAAGAAGTCCTCGTAGTGCCGAAGAGAGAAACCGGCCGGATCGAGAGCCAGCATCTCGGGCGAGAACGTGAAGTAGTCGCCGGCATTGAAGCTGAGCGGCAGGATCACCAGGATCGGAAAGATCAGGAATACGAAGACCAGGATGCAGATCACCCGGAAAACCAGGCTCCAGGCCTTCTCAAGCGGCGACGCATAGGGCGGCAGGCGGCTCATGAGGCGGTCCCTGGCTGACGGTGGTCCATCCCGCAACGCCTATCCGAGCTTGACATTGTCGATACCGACGATGCGGTCGTAGATCCAGTAAAGCAGCAGCACCGCCGCCAGAAGGATGGTACCGAGCGCTGCGCCAAGCCCCCAGTTCAGCGACGTCGAGATATGGTAGGCGATCCGGTTGGAGATGAAGGTCCCCTTGGTGCCGCCGACCAGTTCGGGAGTGATGTAGTAGCCGATGGCCAGGATGAAAACGAGCACCGAACCGGCGCCGATTCCCGGCAGCGTCTGCGGGAAATAGATTCGCCGGAAGGCTGTCCATGACGTGGCACCGAGCGAACGGGCCGCCCGGACATAGGACGGGGGAATCGTCTTCATGACCGCGAACATCGGCAAGATCATGAAAGGCAGCAGGATATGGGTCATGGCAACGATGGTGCCGAACTGGTTGTTGATCATGACCAGACGGCTCTCGTCGGCAATGATGCCGATGGCCACCAGGATGTCGTTGATCACCCCCTGCTGCTGAAGAAGCACCTTCCAGGCCGAGGTCCGGACGAGAAGCGAGGTCCAGAACGGCAGCAGAACCAGGATCATAAGAAGATTGGCGCGGGAGATCGGCAGGCTGGCCAGCAGGTAGGCGACCGGATATCCGAGAAGGATGCAGGCCAGTGTAATGGTGAGCGACATCACAAGGGTGCGAATGAAGATCACTACATAGATGCGTTCGCTCTCCGGCCTGGACTCGATGCCCTCGATCCCCTTCTTCAGATCAACGGCATTCAGGAAGTACCCTTCGGTCAGGGGCGGCGAGAAGATGCGGATGGTCTGCCAGAGGTCAGGATCCGCCCAGTCGTCATCCGAATCGATGAAAGCGGCCTTCCAGTCCGGCTCCCGGATGTCACCGAGGCCGGGAAGGACCGCCGAGATCAGCGCCGCGTGGTCGCCCGAAACGCCGGCCGGCGCGGAACCGCCTCCGCCTGCGAGCAGTTCATCGGCCAGCATCACGTAGAGGTAGTCGGCGGGCGGGCGGTTGCGGCGGGCGTTCCGCTCGGCCCAGATCCCGAAGGCACGGGCCGACTCCGGAAGGGCGGCGGCCACTGCTGCATCGGAGAACAGTGCCGTCAACCTTTCGACCGACTCCCAGGCCGGGTCGGCCGCAAGAAAATGGTCCCTGAAGTGGGCGGTCTCAAAGGACCGGAGGGCTCGGCCCGACCGGCGGAAAAGAGAGGCGATTCCCGGTGACTCGTAGTTCAGCCGGGAGCCGACACGGGTGTGCTTTTTCTGTTCGACGGCCAGAGACAGGTCGAAGTAGAGCGCCCGGAAGACCTCGGGTCCAGGCGAACTGTCGTTGCCGGCATCCCAGGCCCTGAGCGCCTCGACGGTATCCGGCAAGGTCTCGGCCACCAGATCGTTTTCCACCGACCGGAAAAGCATGTCGGCGATCGGAGCGATGAACGTGACGAGAATGAACAGAAGGAGCGGTGCGATCAGGAAGAGCGCCCGCGCCTTCTGCCACCGGAGCGAGCGTCGGAGCCGGCGTCTGAGTTCCGCCCCGCCTTCAACGGCGGCGAAGCCGGTTTCGGATTGGGCGTGGGCCGACATTCCGGTCGGGCCGGGACCGCCGGGGCCAGTCCGGGTCAGTTGAAGAATGCAAGAAGGGCGGCTGGCGCCGCCCTTCCGCTCAGGTCAGGATTCACTTGGCGAGCCACGCCTGGAACTTCGCGTCAATGTCGTCACGATAGTCGGACCACCAACGGTAGTCATAGATCAACGTGTTCTTGGCGTTCTCGGGATCCGTCGGCATGTGCGGCGCCATTTCGATGCCAAGTTCAGCATGTTGTCCGACCAGCGGAGCCGAGGACATCCGTGCCGGGCCGTAGGATATGTACTTGGCCTGATCGGCAAGACGCTGGGTGTCCGTGGCGAAACGCAGGAGTTCAAGCGTCTTCGCGAGGCGATCCTCGGGAAGTCCGACGGGAACGATCCAGCCGTCGAGGTCAAAGGCCTGGGCGTCCCAGAGCATCTTGACCGGCGCGCCCTTCTCTTCGATCAGCGAGAACAGTCGGCCGTTGTAGGTCGACCCGATGACGATTTCACCGTCCGCCAGCAATTGTGGCGTATCAGCGCCGGCCGACCACCAGATGACGTCATCCTTGATCGTGTCGAGCTTGGCCAGTGCGCGGGCGACGCCTTCATCGCTCGACAGAACGTCATACACATCGTCGAGCGCCACGCCATCGCAGTGGAGTGCCCATTCGAGGTTGTTGATCGGCCGTTTCTCCAGCGACCGCATTCCCGGGAAATTCTCGAGGTCAAAGACGTCGCAGACCGAGGTCGGCTCGCGGCCGCCCCATTCGGCAACGTCCGTCCGGTAACCAAAGGTCGTCGAGTAGACAATCTGAGGAACGAAGCAGTCGGAAACGATGAGATCGCCGAAGTCCTCCGTCGCCGGCGTTCCGTCGGGAGCCGGCGCGAGCATGTTGTCGAAGTCGATTTCCATCGCGAGACCTTCGTCGCACAGCCGGATGGCATCCGAAGCCACCGCATCCACCAGGTCCCAGGTGACGTTGTTGGCTTCGTTCATCGCCCGCAGCTTGGCGACGGCTTCGTAGGCGCTCTCGTCATGGATGATGTTGACGTCCGGATTCATCTCCATGAACGGGTTGTGATAGGCGTTGATCTGGGACTTTGAATATGCGCCGCCCCAGGACACAACCGTCAGGTCAATGGCGTTGGCCGCACCGCAAGACAGAGCAAGAACCGCCGTCGCGGCAACAAGTTTTGTATGGGTCATCTAATCCTCCATTTTTAAGCAGGCACCTCCCCGCCCGGTCACGACTCCCAGCGGGTCCAGAGAGTGGCTTGAGTCTACAGGCGGACCCGGTCGAAATCAATGCGTCGCACGTCCGGCTTCACGGGCGCCGAGCCCGGTGCAGGACCTACGAACCGGACTCGCTGACGACCGGGTTGATCAGCGTACCGACGGGCCCGATGTCAACCTCGAGCCGGTCTCCGGGCTGCATGAAGACACGCGGGTTGCGGTGAAGGCCAACACCGCCCGGCGTTCCCGTGACGATGACGTCACCGGCGGCGAGCGGGGTGAATCGGGAGATGTAGCTGATCAGCCGCGGAACGGGGAAGATGAGATCGCCAAGGGTGGCTTTCTGCATCACCTCGCCGTTCAGACGGGTCTCGATCGGCAACGTCCGGTAGTCCTCAACCTCGTCGGCCGTCAGCAGCCAGGGGCCAAAACTCCCGGTCGCGGAGAAGTTTTTCCCGGGCGTGAACTGGGACGTGTGGCCCTGCCAGTCCCGGATGCTGCCGTCATTGTACCCGGCATACCCGGCGACATGGTCGAATGCGTCCGATTCGGCGATGGACCGTCCGCCCCGGCCGATGATCACTGCAAGTTCGCCCTCGTAGTCGAAGGCGTTGCTGTCCCTGGGTTTGATCAGGGGCTGCAGATGGCCGACATGACTGTCCGGAAAACGCGTGAAGAGGGTCGGGTATTTCACGTCCGGGTGACTGGTCTCGATCCGGTGGTCAACGTAGTTCAATCCGACGCAGATGATCTTTCCGGAGTCCGGAATGACCGGCATGAAGGCCACGTCGCTGGCTTCGACTTCGCCGAACCGGCCGGCGATATACCTGGCGGCATCGTCGAGGCGATCCGCGAGAAGGAGCGAACGGATCGACCGGATTCGTGGGCCGATCCGGCCGGTCAGATCGATGATTCCGCTCTCGGTCACCGCACCGAAACCGGTCCGTCCGAGCCGTGTGAAACTGACAAGTCTCATGGGTCCTCCGTCCTGTTCTCCGTTGTCACAAGGACCGCCATCCCGTCCTCGGCCCAAGGGTGACGATCGGGCCGGACACCGATTCCACCCGTCCCGGGCGATGGTCAACCCGCGTGACGTTCCTGTTCAATGACAGGGGCGAGTATCAGACCAGCGTTCGGGGTCAAACCGGTTTTGCGGGGCAAAGGAACAGGAGTTCCCTGATTCGCCCGCCAACTCGGCCGGGTCGGGTTGGAACCTTCCTTCCGGCTGCGTTAATAGTCGGTGCAACGCAGGCATAGGAACGGGCAGGACCGGCGTTGGCCGTCTTCAGGGCGAAAAGCCTTGCCGACGGCACGTACAAGCGGTTACGGGCTCCGCGCAACCCGGGAACCGCCGCAGACGGACGATCCCGGAGTCAGGACGGGAGTGTTGGTGGATGGCCGAGAGCGGCATTCGGAGCCGTCGCGATCAAAGTGGCGGAACCGATGGCAACGACGGCTCGGGCGGGGACGGATCCGGGGTCAGGATCGGCGTCATCGGTTGCGGCCACTGGGGTCGCAACCTGGTTCGGAATTTCCACGAGATGGGACGGCTCGCCGCCGTCAGTGACATCGACCCGGAGACCGCAAGAACCTATTCCGACCAATACCGGATTCCGGCCCTGACGACGGCGGAAATGCTTGCCAGGCCCGGAATCGGCGCCGTGGCCATCGCCACGCCGGCCGAGGACCATTTCCAGGTCGCGCATCAGGCCCTTTCGGCCGGGCGGCATGTCTTCGTGGAAAAGCCCCTGGCCGTCACCAATGCCGAGGCCGATTCCCTTGTCGCCGCCGCGCAAACGGCCGGCCGCGTCCTGATGGTCGGCCACGTGCTGCGTTTTCACACGGGCTTCCGATGCCTGCTGCAGATGGTCGCGGATGGCGCCATCGGCCGAATCCGCCATGTCCATACCATCCGGGCAGCCCGGTGGGTCGATCGCCGGTCCGAGAACGCCCTCTGGGGGTTCGCACCCCACGACATCTCGATGATCCTTGCGCTCCTGGGCGAAATGCCTGTCAGGGTGATCGCCCATGGCGACTTTGCCCCCGGGCGCCGCGGGGCCGACGTGGCCATGGCCGGTCTCGATTTCCCGTCCGGGGTAAAAGCCCACCTGTTCATGTCCTGGTTTCATCCGGCCAAGGAACAGAAACTGGTGGTCACCGGCGAGGCCGGCGTGATCGTCTTTGACGACTGCATGCCGTGGGACCGGAAGCTGGTGATCTTCCGGCACGGAACCGGTGAACCACCACCGGAAGGCGATGGCGAACCGGTTGCGATTGATCCGATCGAACCCTTGCGCGCCGAGTGCGAGCATTTCGTTTCCTGCGCCTCTGGCGGGACGGTGCCTCTTTCGGACGGCGCTGAAGGGGTCGCGGTTATCCGGGTGCTGAGAGCGATGACGGAGTCCATGGCCACCGGGAGTCCCACCGATCCGGCCCGGCCCCGCATCGCCCCGATCGGGCCCGAAGGTCCGGATGGACCTTCCGGTATTTCCGGTTCGACCCGCGACACCGAGACGTCTCGCCCCGCCGATCCGGCCGGGCACGCTGGCATCCTCAACTGAAACGGCTTCGGCGGCCGGTGATACCGGTCTGAAACAAACGGTGAGGACTGGCCGCTTTGACAAACGGACTCTGATTCGTCAGCTAGTGGTGCGAGGCTGACCGCCTCCGATACACGGACGCGGCAATGGGGACGCAGCGCGCGATGGACAGGGACACCATGTCTCCCGAGAATGCCGACTGCCATAGTCGGCGCGTCGATGACGGTAACCGGCAGCCCCGGCCCCAGTCCCTTCGGCAAGACGATCGGCCGATGTTGCCCTTTGTCGATCTCGCAGCCCAAAGGCGGCGTCTCGGCGAGCGGATCGATTCGGCGATCGCCCGCGTTCTCGATCACGGTCGATTCATCATGGGACCGGAGGTCCGGGAACTCGAACGGGAACTGGCCGATCATTGCGGTTCCCGGCACGCCATTGCCTGTTCCAGCGGGACCGACGCGCTCCTCCTCGCGCTGATGGCTTTGCGAACCGGCCCCGGTCACGCCGTGCTGGTTCCGAGTTTCACCTTCGTGGCGACGGCGGAAGCGGTAGCGCTGCTCGGGGCCGTGCCGGTGTTCGTCGATGTCGATCCGGAAACCTTCTGTCTCGACAAGGCGGCAATCCGGGCCGGAGTCGCGACAGCCCGGGATCACGACCTGCAGCCTGTCGGCGTCATTTCGGTGGACCTCTTCGGGCAACCGGCGGATTACGGCCCGATCGAGGCGGCGGCTTCCGAATTCGGCCTGTGGCTGGTCTGCGACGCAGCACAGAGTTTCGGCGCCAGCCTCCATGGCCGGAAGGTCGGGACATTCGGGCGGGTGACCACCACCAGTTTCTACCCGTCGAAACCGCTCGGATGCTATGGAGACGGCGGCGCGCTCTTTACCGACGATGACTCCCTGGCGGCGACCATCCGTTCAGTCGTCGATCACGGTGCCGGCAGCGATAAGTATGACAACGTCAGGATTGGCATGAACGGACGGCTCGATACCATCCAGGCGGCAATCCTTCTCGAAAAACTGACCGTGTTCGACGACGAACTCACCCGTCGGCAATCCGTTGCGTACCGGTATTCCGACGGCCTCGGATCGCTCGCCGGCCTCCTTCTGCCGCGCCTTCGGGACGGTGCGGCCTCGACCTGGGCCCAGTACACGCTCCGCCTTGACGGAATCGATCGCGAGACGTTTCGAACCCGTCTCGGGAACTGCGGAGTGCCGACGGCAGTCTATTATCCGCGGCCCCTCCACCGGCAGACCGCCTATCGGGACTTCCCGATGGCCGGGAATGGCCTGCCGGCTTCGGAAGCCCTGAGCGCCTCCGTCGCCAGCCTGCCGATCCATGCCTATCTCGATCCCGGCGATCAGGATGCCATCATGGGCGTCATTCACGATTCAATGCGCTGATCCCGTCCGGGGGGACATCGGGTCGAATGCAGTCGATTCCGCTCTCGATCGTTCCGGTCGCCTCGGAAGCCTGCCGTTGACCGGCCGGGTTCGCGGGCGGAATCGACGCGGCGCGTCCATGTTCGGTCCAGGCCCCGCGCACGGTTGCGATCGCCGCGGCGGGTGGCATAAGGACATCCGAAAGAACCGGCACCGGAACGCGCCGGCTTCCACGGATCCGGCCGAAAAACGGATCCGTCTCTAACTCCGGGGAGACCGATGAATCCTGTGGCAAGAAGGATGGCTGCCATCTGGCGGTCGGCGAGACTCAGAGTCGTCAACCGTCGCGTTCGCACCGGCGGTGAATCTCGGGACCCCGACGGTGTCGTCATGATGGATGCACGGGCGCCGATCCCTGCCGATCCCGAAGAGCGGGAGACCATGCTCGTAGTCGAGAGCGCGGACCAGGACCGGGACGTCAACATCAAGTTGCGGCCTCACAGGATGGTTTTGCAGAGGGTGCCGGAGGCGGGCTGGGACCGGATCGTGGTCGAGGAGAGGACGGTCGTCGTCCTGGTCAACGGGCTATGGATCTGGATCCACCAGGACGGTTCGGTCAGCCGGGAGCGGGACGGCGGGCTGACGCAGATCGATGCCGACGGAGCTGTCGTCAAGACCACGGATTCAGTCGAGGCCGCGATGTCGGCCGACGGCGTGGAACTGACCCGGCGTACGTCGTCGTCGCTCGCCGCGATCCGGGAGGATGGCATGGTGGCCAAGACCCGGAACGGACCCAGTTCCCGAAGCGATTGACAGCCCGTCTTGCCGAATCATCCTGCGCGGGACGAATGCCTGTCGCCGCCGCCGGCAAGGGCGTCAACCAAGTTGGCAGCGGGATGGCTCCCGAAGTGTACCCGCTCAAATCCCGTTTTACGATCTACAGATACATTACGTGACAAGAATTCTCTCTCGCTTCTTCGCGACTTTACAAGAGGATACAGGATGTCGCACGCCGGGAAAGTGGTTCGTTTGCGATCCCGGAGACACTGTTGAACCCGCATCCAGTAACATCCGAATGCGTTCAGACACCGGCCGATAAACACTGAAAACTACCAGAATGATATATGAAGACCACAAGATGAGGCGGCCCATCGGCGGCATACCGTCCAAATCAGGGAAAAGGGCAGAAAACGGGATCCGGAACCATCGAACGGCATTCGAAACCAGACGAATTTTCCGAACGTCGCCGCTCCGGCGCATGGCGTCGACGTGGGGCCCGGTGCCGTCCGGACCGATTCATCTGCTGACAGCGGCTGTCAGAGAACCGCCGGGAATGAGGCTCGTGTATCGGGTCTGGCGACGAGGGCGGGCAGGAGACCGCGGTTGCACGTCGAGGAGTTGGATCAGCCGCAAGACCATGTCCTACATCGCCCGTCATCTCGATCTTGAGTGCGACCCGGTCGTCACCAAACGGGAGTCCCTGCTTGCGGGAATCCTGGCCAAACCGTTCGACATCCCGGCCTCGGCGACGGGGATCAATGACGAACGCCTGAAACAGGTCGGCTTCCGCGACGGTCGGGCGGAATCCGGATCGCGACTGTTCATGAGGAACGATTTCCCTACGGCCGTTCGTCAGACCGGAAAAGGAAGCGGGCCGGGGCGATTGTTGCCTCGATCTCCATTCCGGCGGCGGAGCGAATCGTCGGACCTGGCGGCGAGTTTCCGTGTTCCATGCCGATGTCGAGGGTATGCAGGATTTGGCGAACGGCAACATCGACGGCGTCATCATGGATTCCATTCCGGCCGCCTGTCTGATCACGAAGTCCAGCCCGCCGCTTCGGGGCATGCCGAACATCGAACAGTTCTACGAGTTGGACTGGCCGGTCAACCAGAGCGAATCTAATTTGTTCAGTGCCGCCAAAAAAACACCGGGACTTGGTCGAGGACGGCTCCTTCGCGGCGATCTGCAAACCTCTCACCAGATTCGATCTGAGACCCGCAAAACCCGATTCGCAGCCTGCCGCAGGGATTTCGGGAACGGCCAGCAACGGTGACCCTTTCCCCGGGACAGTCAAGACCGCGGCAGGGACTTCTTTGGGACAATGGACGAGAATATCGAGATATCTATTGGACCTGACCCTGAACGGACACAACCTGTTCTGTCAAAAGCTTCGCGAACAAGGCGAGCATGGGTTCCAGATTCACGCTCATGGGATCCAGATTCACTGGGCCGGCCTTCAAGCTCTGGTCCGCGACTCGGTGAGAATGCAAATATGCGGCTTCGTTTTCAGGGCGCCTTAGCAAATCCGGAAGGATAGTTGCTGTTTTTGGCCAGACGCCCACCTGCAAACAAAAGACAAAATAACTCGCTGCGCGAGCCGTCCGGCCATTCCCGTTGACGAAGGGATGGATCCAATTCAACCGCCAAAGTACGTAGGCCGAAAGCCGGATTGATTCGATTTCTCCCCACGCACGATTCACCGTGTTGACCAAGTCGTCCATGAGGTCAGGAACGCGATAATGCTTTGGGGGTATGTGCTGCCCTACCGTAACTTGGTGCGGCCGATACTCACCCGCTCCACTGTGCAAGCACGCAATGGCGTGGTGATTGAGAGCCTTGATGACGGTCTGCGACAAAAGTTTCCGGTCGACAGCCAATGCAGCTTCTACCGCCGCCTTCAGGAAACCATATTGTCGTTCACGATTTGAATTTGCAAGATCCTGGTAGGCAGGGTGATCCTCGGTCGGTCCGACCAATTCATGGAGAATCATGATCAGGCTGCCATACCTTCCTTCCTCCGAAGGTATTCCACGACCTGATCACGAGTAACCGTGCTGTTGCGGGGAAGGCCGCCCATGATGCCTGACACCTTTTGCTGAAAGGCCAATTCCTGCGTCCAGGGCCGATCCGCCGTTGCACGCAAGGCTTCGATTATCTGTTCTTGAGTCATCGACTGCCGTTGCGCCGAGGCGTCTCCGCTTTGTCCTTTTGGTGTTCGCTTGTTGGGCATGTGGTGTCTCTCCGTTTCCTTTGCTGGATGCATGACTGTACCAAAGATCGTACTCCGCTGGGCCGTATTCCATCAACAGGTTTCTCAATTCGCTGTATACGGACTCGGCATTCTCCTGAAACGCGCAGGGGATTCAGAACGAAAGACATGACCGACTAGGCATCGGGCCAATCTCGACACCCAGGTATTGACGCCCACGGGCAAGACCGCCTTACATCGCCTCAACGCATCAAGGACTCTCTCGACTTTTTGCCGCTTTTCCGCGTCGCGAACTCTCTGGAATCTGTGGTCCTAGGCGGTCGCCGGTCGAGCAAGGACTGCTCCAGAAACAGGATCAAGTCTTGAGGATGGATGATCCGATCCAGCCCGGTCTCCGGATAGCCTCTCGCATACATCCGATCGAACCGGTCAGGTCAGGTGCTTCAATGAAAACACCTAACTTGCGAGGAACGGCGGTACGCCACCTGTTGACGTCCGCTAACCTTGGCAGACCCCTTTTCAGAATCCCTTGCACCTTGTCCCTGTCTTCAGCGGATATCATCACGTCCTTGTCGCCTACGTCTCGTTCCGGCACGTACCTAGCAACCGCAGTTCCGCAGACAATTAGCCCATGTTTAACGTTTCTTGGCGTGAATCTGCCGATTTCGGCGTATTTC
>JAPPHA010000006.1:67-153029 GCA_028874915.1 Paracoccaceae bacterium | reverse complement strand
GAACGCGCATTCACCTGTCGCCTGAACGCGACAGTCCCCTGCGCGAGTTTTATGGGGGGAAGTGGCGGCGCGACTGCGAACCGGTCAGCCAGTTCCCGCAAATGAACTCCAGGCGAACGGCAACCTATCCGGTTCCGGTCTGGAGGATGATTGGAAGCACGATCACAAAGACTACCAGCATCACCCCGAGATGCGGATGGAAAGTCCGTCATGGGCCGCAACGACGTTCGGGGGCGTCTCGTCGCAAAGAGCCCGGTAATCGAGATCGATGTGCAGATTGGTGAGGATGGCTTGTTTCGGTTTCGCCCGTTCGATCCACGTCAACGTCTTGGCGAGATGTGCGTGTGAAGGATGCGGTTTTCTCCTGAGGGCATCTACAATCCAGCAATCAAGATCCGCGAGGATTGGCCAACTGGATTCCGGGATGTCCAGGGCGTCCGGCAAATACGCCAGGGTGTTTATCCTGAATCCAAGCGAAGTAATGTCGCCATGCTCGACCACGAACGGTGTCAGTTCAACGGTTCCGCCAGGACCATCAATCGCCAGGTTTCCGTCAATCAATATGAGATCAAGGAACGGCGGATAGTTGCTGCCGAGTGGTGTCTCGAAGGCATATCCGAATCGTCCCTTGATCGCGGCAGCCGTACCTGACCTTGCGTGGACCGGGATGCGGTTTCGGCAGTTCATGGCCACCATGCGCAAATCATCGATCCCGTTCGTGTGATCGGCATGTTCGTGAGTGAAGACGACCGCATCGAGCGTGCCGATGCCGGCATCGAGCAATTGGCACCGGAGGTCCGGTGAGGTGTCGACCAGCACATTGGTCGTTCCCTCTGCCGAAACCCGCTGGATCAGAAGGGAACATCGTCGGCGGTGATTCCTGGGATTGTTCGGGTCGCATTGCCCCCAGAGACCACCGATTCTCGGAACACCTCCCGAAGACCCACAACCAAGAATGGTGACGGACAGACCGGTGGTCACGCAGCGATGCTCCTCGTGTTGGCCTTTGCGAAGAGCCTGTCGAAATTCCGTGTCGTCAGAGCGGCAAATTCGTCGAGCGACATGCCATGGAGTTGGGCACCGACGGCCGCAGTATGGACCGTGCGGGCGGGTTCGTTCCGTTTGCCCCGATAGGGAACCGGGGCCAGGTAAGGGGCATCGGTCTCGACGAGGATCCGATCCGACGGGACACGCGCGAAGATGGATCGGAGGGGCCCCGAATTCCGGAAAGTCACGATTCCGGACATGGACAGGTAGAACCCGAGTTCAATTGCTGCGTCGGCCAGTTCGGCGGACGACGAGAAACAGTGCATCACACAGTCGAACGTTCCCTTGCAGTGCTCGTCCGCGAGAATCCGCGCCATATCCGTGTCGGCGTCCCGCGCGTGGATGATCAGCGGCAGCCCGCTCAGCCGGGCCGCCTCAGCGTGAATCCGAAGGCTTGTTTCCTGAAGTGCCGCCAAGTCCCGCGTGTAGTGATAGTCGAGGCCGGATTCGCCGATCGCGACCATCTTCGGGTGTTGTGCGACTTGCAGAAGTTCGTCGACTGTCGCCATTGGCGCCTGTGCGACGCGGTGGGGATGCGTTCCAACAGCAAAGAAGACAGGCGTGTAAGTGTCCGCCAGCGTGCGGGCAACCGGTTCCGCGGACAGGCTGGTCGCGATCGTGACCATGCGTGTCACGCCATGAGTGATGGCACGATCGACGACCTCGGGGAGGTCATCATTGAAATCCGGGAAATCGAGGTGACAGTGGCTGTCGACGAGAGAGGTTCCGGAGGACAACATGGGTGGAGTCTCGATCGACCGGTCACTCAGGTGACGACGCGCCGGGCGACCGCGTTCATCCGTAACAAGATATCAAGGATTGCGCCCGTCGGGTCAAGGTTGGTCCTACGGGACTCCTCGGCGCGGGGCGGCAAGTCTTGCGCGAGTCCCGCCCACATCCTGGCGGCCTCAGGCTCCGGAGCCAGCTTCCGAATCATCGCGGCTTCGCCTTCGGCAGCCTCAACGATGTCATCCGACCGACATGCGCCAAATCGAGCCAGGCGCATCATCAGCAAGGCAACCAGGCGCAGTCCGAGATCAAACCGGCTCCCATCCCCGGACCCGAAATCCTCGGCGATCGTCAACGCGAAGCGGCGGTCCAGCGTCGGAGCCGCCGAAAACAAACGAACCAGATCGGCATAGGCACTGATACCGTTGCCATCCGCCAGACGGATCGCATCTCCCGGCGAACCCGCGGACAAAACCGCGAGTTCCCTCCGGGCACCAATGTTCTCGCCCTGTCCCGACGCCGTCATGACGTGGGCAAAAGAATCGGGATCAAGATGACGGCAAGTCAAGGTTCGGCACCGTGACCGGACCGTGGGAAGGAGACGGGACGGTTGATGGCAGACAAGCAAAAACAGGACATGATCAGGGGGCTCTTCGAGTAATTTCAGGAAAGCATTGGCCGATGCTTCATTCATGTCGTCGGCTGCGTCAACAATGGCGACCCGCCACGCTCCCGTGACGGATCGGGTTGCGAATTCACTTTGCAGGCGACGGACTTCATCAACGGTGATGAACCTCTTGAATTTTTTTATTTTCTCATCCCATGGCCGGCGGCAAAGTTTGAGATCGGGTTCGCTAAGGGCAGTCATCCGACGGTCGGCCGGGTGTGAAGGGTCTGGGTCGGGTATCCGATCGGGCGAGGCCGGCCGTGACGGTGAACCGGCTTGAAAAAACGATTCCTGGGCTGCGGATACCTGCGGCCGCGTAAGCAGAAAGCGGGCGATCCGCCACGCCATGGTCGCCTTGCCAATTCCTCGCGGCCCGGAAATTAGCCACGCGTGATGGAGGCGGCCGGATCGCCACGCATCCATGAATTCACCCTGGGCCTGTTCATGACCGAAGAGGCGACGCGTATGCCGAGGGTGGAGGTTTACCGTGATGCAATCGGGCTCTGGGCGCTCTACGTCATTCATGCCGACGGTCCGCGGCAGTTCTCGACAATGGCTTCAACATGCTGAGCCAGCGAGTCGGCAGCAAGGTCTCCGTTCACGACATGGATACGATCATCGAACTCGCGGGCGAGTTGATGAAAGGCGTCGCGCATCCGGCCTTGAAACGCCACGCCAAAGTCCTCGAACCGGGTTTCCAGGGGTTGGGATTCCAGACTGCGTGCCATTGCCTGTTCGGGGGCTAGGTCGATCAAGATCGTCAGGTCGGGTTCGGAAATGCCGAGCTGTTCATGAAGCGTATCGACCAACCGCCGAAGGCCACCCCGAGCGCAGCCCTGATATACTCGGGTCGAGTCCGTGAAGCGGTCGCATATGACAGTCGTTCCCTTTGCGCGGGCCGGACCGATGACCTTTCGGAAATGATCGAATCGCGCTGCGGTGAACAGAAGCAGTTCCGTCTCGGGCCACCACCTGTCCGGATCGCCCTTGACGAGCAGGGACCGAATGTCCTCGGCACCGGTTGACCCTCCTGGCTCCCGGGTCAAGAGAACCGGTTCACCACGGCTCCGAAGCGACGTCGCAAGGCGGCGGGCTTGCGTCGACTTGCCACAACCGTCGATTCCCTCGAATGTGATGAAGAGTCCGTTACCCGGTTTCCGCGTCATGGAGGCCGGGCGCCTAAATGCTGCCCGGGACTAGGCCCGCGATCTCAAGAACCAGGATTTCGATGACAGCCTTGATGCGCGCAACGACACCACCGATTCCGACGTCGGATTCCGCCTGCAAAGGGTAGGATGTCGTGGGCATTTCCGGAAACGTAACGAGGAGTTCCGCGACCGAATCACCCGCCTTGACGGGGGCTTCCAGCGGCCCTGCGTAGCGCAGCTTGAGCGTCACATCCTCCTTGGCCCAGAACGGCGCGGTGGCGACGATGTCGGCCGTCGAGATCAAGCCGACTTCGTCCCGGTCACCCAGCGCGACATTTGCAGTGGCAATCCTCTCGCCCCTTTCGACGATTGTCATGAGCGAAAACTCTCGGAATGCCCAATTGACCAGCCGAAGGGATTCGCGTTGCCTCTCCGAGGCACTCTCCATTCCGAAGACGGCAAAAATAATCCGTCGCTGGCCATTGAAGGCCGATCCAACCAGCCCGTATCCCGCCGCCTGGGTGTGGCCGGTCTTCAACCCATCGACATGGGCATCGAGGCCGAGGAGAGGATTCCGGTTCGCCTGTGTAACCCCGTCCCAGGTGAATTCCGGTTCCTTGAAGTACCCGTAAAATTCAGGGAAATCCCGGATCACACGCTCCGCCAGCAAGACCATATCCTGAGCGCTCACCAGATGCCGCGGATGAGGCCATCCCGTGGAATTTGCAAAGGTGGAGTTTTCGAGCCCCATCTTGTTCGCCTGGACGTTCATGAATCGAACGAAGGCATCCTCGGTTCCGGCCAGGTTTTCGGCGATGGTGACACTGGCGTCATTGCCTGACTGGACAATGACACCGCGAATCAGGTTCTCGACCGAGACATTCTCACCTTCGCGAAGGAACATCTTTGAACCGCCCATTTCCGCGGCCTTGCGGGAGACCTGAAACTGAGTTTCGAGGGATACGCGCCGTTCCCGAAGGGCATCGAAGAGTAAGTAGAGCGTCATCAGTTTCGACATTGAAGCCGGTGGCAGCGGCATGCTGGCGTTCTTTTCCATCAAGACCGCGCCTGTCGTCATGTCCATGACGATCGCAGCCCGCGCCGTCGTATCGGTTGTCGCAGCTCGAACGGCGACCGAGGTGACCGCCAACAGAGCAAAGACTGTAACCATTGCGGGCACCGCACTGGCTCTGACCATACGGGAGACAATGGCCACCGCGAGGACCGACCCCAGGCAGCGACCCGATGAACCGTTTACGAGACGGTCGAAACGCGGGACGCGAGGGCTTGAGAGATAGCGGGTCATGGCCGGGGAAAGCTGACAGAGACAATATCGAATCGCAAGTGCTGGGACCGGCCGAACGGGGCTTCCAAATTGGACTCGGAACCAACCGAGACAAAGCGAATCATGGGCTCCGGTTTCGCCGGTTCGGCGGTCTCCTGTCGTCACCGTTCCTGTCGACAGTTCAGGTCCGCGACGAAAGGCACGATTTGCACGAAGGGACGTTCACCGTTGGGCCCTCTCTGGCGAGTTCCTCTGTTCCAGGGACCCGCCGCCCGCTTGGCCCACCATGTCCTGCGTCTCCAAGGGCGACCTGAATGGAAGAGTGAACACTCGGACTTGTCCTTCCAAACCCGAACAAACCGCCGTTTCGTCCGTGGTTCCGGAGGCCTGGTTGTCAGGTGCCATCTTCCCGCGCGTCAATGATCTCACGACGTAGTGCCGTTACGGTCACTTCGACGGCAGTTCCGGATGGGACCCCAAGGGCGTCTGCAGCAGCCGGCGACAAAAGGAGGGGTGCCCCGGAATCACTCATGTATGGCCGGTCCATTGTCCCTTCGAAAAGCGACGCCTCCACCGTCAACCCCGTTGACGGGTTTCGGACAACAACCCGCTCGGGGCGGGGAATTGAGTGAAAGGCCACCCAGATCCCACCCTTGGTTCCAATTGCCGCGCGGACGGCAAATTCCTCAACAAAAAAAATCTCGGGAGCTTCGCGATCGAGTTCCACCAGTTCGATCATTAGGCCATCGGCGTTTCCGGGCGAGTCCGGCGGGCTCGGGCTTGCGTTCTCGATTTCTGTGAGCGACCGTAACTGCGGATCCGGATCGACCAGACCATCCTGAAACCTGGTTGAATCCGGGCTCGAGATGCAACCCTTGAAGGCGATGGCGATTGCAAGAATGGCGAGACATGGGACGCTGTTCCAGGTCCGGACACAGACGCAACCGAAACCGCCGTCCGGTTGCCGGAGAATCATCCGGCTGTCTCGAATCCACTTGATCAATCGGGTCACGGACGTGTCGGTTCCGGGTGATTCCGTGTCCGGAGTCGGGTTGCGCTTGGCGGTTTTGGCGAGGCCGTCGGTTTGCGTCCGTTTTTTGGGTTCATGGTAGGCATGGAAGTTCCGGGCAGGGTCCGTAGCGAGAGAAGCCCAAGTCAGGTCCGAATTGCAACGGCCACGACGCGAATCAGCATCGGGAACCGGATGTCCAGCTTCGGACCTGGGTCGAAAGTGGCATCCCGGCGATGTCCGCCCGGTTGCGGGATTACCCGCTTGATCATTCCAGAGCCTCGGAGGATAGGGTCACCGGACGCCGGCACCCCGTACGCCATTCCGGACCCGCAACTGTCCTGCACGGGTCCGGCCGGCACGGGTCTGAATTCTCCGTGGTCGGGCCGGCCGGTCTTCGATTCGTGAGAAACGTGACGAGGAGGGAAAGGGCCGATGGGATTTGAACACAAGGTTGTGATCGTCACAGGCGGAGGATCGGGTTTCGGAGCCGGAATTGTCCGCCGTTTTGCGTGTGATGCCGGGCAGGTCGCGATCGCCGACATCGACGCCGATGCTGCCCAACGGATCGCCAAAGAAACGGGAGCCCGAGCCTATCAAGTCGACGTGTCGAACGGAGACAACGTTGCCGAATTTGCGGCCTCCGTCGTCAATGACATGGGTCCACCCGACGTCCTGATCAACAATGCTGGGATAACCCATCTTCCGAAGCCACTCGAAGACATAACGGAAGACGAGTTCCTGTCGGTTTTCTCCGTCAACTGCAAGTCGGTTTACCTGACCGCCAGACATTTCGTTCCGATGATGAAGGCTTCGGGCGGAGGATGCATCCTCAATGTTGCCTCGACGGCCGGACTGTCGCCGCGGCCCCGGCTGAATTGGTACAATGCGTCAAAAGGTTGGATGATCACGGCGACCCGGACCATGGCCATCGAACTGGCGCCCTTCAACATTCGTGTCAATGGTCTGGCGCCGGTCGCCGGCGAAACACCTCTTCTCAAACGTTTCCTCGGTGAGGACACGCCGGAGAGGCGTGAGGCCTTTCTAAGCACTATTCCCTTGGGTCGGTTCTGCCATCCGGACGATATTGCGAGTGCTGCCCGTTTCCTCTGTTCGGACGACGCGGGCATGATGACCGGAGTCATACTGCCGATCGACGGAGGACGGACGCTTTGAACACTCAGGCTCTCCCGCCGGGTTCCCTGAATCGTTGGGTGAAAAAGGGGTCATTGACATGACCAGCCCAAGGGAATCTCTGGCGCGCAACGTCATCGAGGGTCTGCCCTTTTGCCGCGCGCTGGACATGGTGGTCGAGTCGGCCGGGCCGGGAACGGCCACCTTGGTCTTACCCTGGAGTTCCCGGATAGTGGGTGATCCGGCGAATTCCGTCCTGCACGGAGGCGTCGTTACGGCACTGCTCGATTCCTGCGGAGGTGCGGCCGTTCTGCTCCATCCGGAAAATGGTGCGCCAACGGCGACGATTGACTTGCGAATCGACTACATGCGTTCGGCAATACCGGGCGCAAGGATCCAGGCGACAGCCGAAGTCTATCATGTGACCAGTACGGTCGCTTTCGTAAGAGGGCTCGCTCGGGACAACGACCCGTCGACCCCGGTCGCGGCCGCGACAGCCGCCTACACGTTCGCCCATGTTGATGCGACTGCATTCACGCCCACGTCGGTTCCGCGCGCGGACGCCGACGTCCCTGAAGCGGCCCCCGGTTCGCAGGGCGATCCGGAGTTTCCGGGAGTCTTGGCGCGGCCTGATCACGCTGTTGACGCCTCCGGTTTCGATGGAATTCGAACGGATTGGCCCTACCTGGATTTCATGGGTATCACTTTCGACATCCACGGAAATGAACTGACGGCAGTCATGAAATTCCATCCGAAACTGATTGGCAATTCGGCGTTGCCGGCATTGCATGGTGGCGCCACGGCAGGGTTTCTCGAGGCCGCCGCCATCATCGAAATCTCGTGGGAGCGTGGGCTGCTGTCCGCCGGTCTGCCCGGAAAACAGCCGACAACTGCAGATGCGGTCCGCGAGAACGGGGGTTCGTCACTACGTCTGCCGAAGACAATCGATTTCTCTGTCGACTACCTGAGGCCAGGCAGGGCAGAAGACTGTTTTGCCAGGGCGCGGGTCATTCGCAGCGGGCGCCGGTACGCATCGGTCCATGTCGAGGCCTGGCAGTCCCGCCGTGACCGGCTGATCGCGCAGGCGACAGGACACTTTCTCATTCCGCAGCCCCATGGTTGACCGCTCCGGCCAGCCGGTGACACACCGGCGGGTCCTGATGATCGCTGTCCCGATCGTCGTTTCCAACGTCACAGTTCCCATCCTTGGGGTCGTCGATACCGGCGTCATCGGCCAACTCGGAGAGGCTGCGCCAATCGGCGCCGTGGGAATTGGCGCCATCATCACGTCAGCACTCTACTGGTTTTTCGGATTCCTTCGGATGGGAACGACGGGGATGACCGCCCAGGCAGTGGGAGCGCGGAACGACGCGGAAGTCCGGGCGCTGCTCATGCGGTCGCTCCTGGCCGGTTGCGCCGCGGGAGGTCTCTTGATTGCCTTTCAGTGGCCGGTGTTCTGGGTAAGCTTCCAGATTTCACCGGCATCACCCGAGGTCGAGACCCTCGCCCAGACCTACTTGGGAATCCGGATCTACGGGGCTCCGGCCACCATCGCAACATATGGGATCGTTGGGTGGCTAATCGCGACGGAACGAACCCGTTCCGTCCTCGTTCTCCAGGTGTGGATGAACGGACTGAACATTCTGCTGGATCTTTGGTTTGTGCTTGGTCTCGACTGGGGCGTGGCCGGTGTCGCCGCAGCGTCGGCCATCGCGGAATGGACGGCATTCGGCCTCGGGTTGTGGCTGACGCGGAGCGCGTTTCGGCACAACTACTGGAAGAATTGGGAAAGGATTCTCGATCGTGGCCGGCTTCGGAGCATGGTCGCCGTCAATCGGGACATCATGATCCGCTCAGTACTCCTCGAAATCGTGCTTGTGTCCTTCATGTTCCGGGGGGCCGCCTTTGACGATCAGATCCTGGCGGCCAATCAGATCCTGGTCCAGTTCCTGTTCGTCATGGCCTATGCTCTCGACGGATTTGCCTTCGCCGCCGAGAGTCTGGTCGGTCAGGCCTTTGGCGCCCGAGACCGATCTGCTTTTCGTCGGAGTGCGGTTCTGACATCCTTTTGGGGCATGATCATCGTTATCGGGCTTGTGGCGGCCCTTTTGCCCTACGGATCCCTGTTGGTCGCGATGATGACGACATCGGAAGAAGTTCGGGCAGCAACCCGGACATTCCTCCCTTGGATGGTCGTGCTCCCGATATGCGGAACCGGGGCGTGGATGCTCGATGGCATCTTCATCGGCGCCACGCGAACGCGTGATCTCCGCAACATGATGGGCGTATCCTTCTGCGTATACATTGCTGCCGTCCTGATCCTTCTCCAGCCTTTCGACAATCACGGCCTTTGGGCGGCTCTGTCGCTCTTCTTTCTTGCACGAACGCTGACCCTTGGGGTCAGATACCCGTCTCTTGAAAGAGAGATTGACCGGTCACGACTGCAACGCCCAGCCCATTCCCGGTGACCAGCTCGTCCGTGCGTCCGAGGGGCCTTTCCAGAAAGACTGACTTCAGATGGAGTCGGCGCCAACGGCTTCCGAGACATTGGAGAACCCGTCTCGCTTCAGCAGTCCGTCGAGTCCGGAAACGATGGAGCCGATCAGCGAAAATCCCTGAAAGGCGAGGGCGGAGTACAGCTGGACAGCGGATGCCCCGGCCCGGATCTTGGCATAAGCATCACCGGCCGTCGCGATACCGCCGACGCCAATCAGTGGTCGCCGGTTTCCGAGGCAGGAATGAAACTGCGCCAGGACTCTCGTGGAACGGGGGAATAGCGGCCGTCCGGACAGCCCACCGGCTTTCCGGGCCAGCGGGTCGGAAACATCCGACCGATTTGTCGTCGTGTTGGTTGCGATGACGCCCGCAACATCCGTGTCGAGCACAATGTCCGAAATCGTTGCGATGGCCGCATCGTCGAGATCCGGCGATACTTTGACGAACACCGGTATCGGGCGGGGCAGGGACCGGCGGACTTCCGAAACTCTGGCGATTGCGTGACCGAGGGCGGCTGGACGCTGGAGATCCCGAATCCCGGCCGAGTTGGGTGACGACACATTGATGGTGGCGAAGTCAACGAACGGGCCACACATCTCGAGAACCTTTGCAAAGTCGTCCGCAGGATCTCGGCTAGACCGGTTGGCGCCGAGGTTCAGGCCGAGAATGCCGGACTTCGGACGACGTGACAGGCGCGTCGCGGCCTTTCGGGCACCGTCATTGTTGAATCCCATGCGGTTGATGAGCGCCCGATCCGGTACAAGCCGGAACAGACGTGGCTTTGGATTGCCGGTTTGCGGCAGTGGAGTTACCGCACCAGCCTCAAGGAAACCGATTCCTGTTTGAAGAAGCGGCGCGATCGCGGTTGCGCTCTTGTCGATACCGGCGGCGAGTCCGACCGGATTGGGGAGATCCAACCCCGCAACATGGGTTCGAAGTCGGGTGGACGATATGGGTCCAGGGCGCGGCAGCAGATGGATCTTGGCTGCCGCCAATGCCAAACGGTGAACGGTTTCGGCGTCAACGCGCTGAAGGATTGGAAGGGCCCGTCTCTCAAGAACGGTCACGGCAATCCGACCGGCAGTTGGTGCCCATCCGGTCTCAATGTGACGGATTCGCGAATCCGGATCTGACTCAACTCCATGGTCCCGTAGACATGGGGAAAGGAATCACCGCCTCGTGACCATTCCCATTTTAGATCCGTTCCAAAGTCTGTCGATTCAAAGCCGAGAAGCGTGAGGTCGTCCTCTCCCGAAAAGTGTCTGGCGAGTGTGGCCGGAAGCTGGGAGGACAAAGAAAAATGGATGAATCCGTCTCTGCGGTCATCGGCACTACCGCTCGACCTCTCCATCGTCTCGAACTCAGCCAGTTCGGCTGGCCTCATGACCTTGTAGATCATCATCTCCGCGCCATAGACGGCAACGTCAGTTACAGGTCAACCGGAAAGACAGAGATTCTCATGCGAGCCTACGATTCGAATTGCCGTCACTCTGCCACGATTGCGCCTTCACGCGCATTGCAATCCGTTGATTCCGGATCAAAGCTGGGGTCTCGAATCCGCCCAGGAGGTCGAAAGACGTTTGATGATGTCTTGTACAATCGGACGCCGTCGGGACGGTTCACGGACCGATTTGGACCGGAACCGGAGACCTAAGGACATCCACTGAAGGGACAAGCATGCCAAGTGAATCCTGCGATCCCCGCCCGGTCATCGTGCTCGTCCGACCTCAACTCGGCGAGAACATCGGTGCTGCATGTCGCGCAATGCTGAATTTTGGGTTGGAGGAAATGAGAATAGTCAGTCCGCGCGATGGCTGGCCGAATCCGGCAGCCGAAGCCATGGCGAGCGGAGCCGGCAGCGTCTTGAGAAAGGTCGAGATCTTCGAGTCGACCGAAGACGCTCTCTTCGATCTTCACTTCGTCATGGCGACGACGGCAAGGCGGCGGGATCTGACAAAGGACGTTTTGTCACCGGAAGATGCTGTCAATCGGTCGACACGGGTCGCCCGTCACGGAATGCGATCGGGTCTACTGTTTGGACCCGAGCGATCCGGCCTTGAGAACAGCGAAGTTGTGCTCGCCAACTGCCTGGTCACGATTCCGGTCAACCCTGCCTTTCCATCCCTGAACATCGCGCAATCGGTCGTGCTTCTGGCCTACGAATGGTGGAAGAAACAGGACAGGATCGCGCATGCCAGTGGTTACGACGTGGACCAACGGAATGGAGCCCTGGATTCGCGGCCTGTGGACGGGGCAACATTTTCCGAGGTCCAGCACTTTTCTGAACGCCTTGAATGCACGCTCGACCAGCGCAGATTCTTTGAACCGTCAGAAAAGTCGGCCCGGATGAAGCTCATCTTGCGCAATTTGATTTCCCGACTGCCCCTGACTTCGCCCGACGTCCGATTGTTGCATGGCATTCTCGGGTGCCTCTCCCGGACTTCACAAGATCCGAATTGATGCCCGGAACGTGACGGCGGCCGAGCCGGGCAATCCCCCGACCCGGGCGTCCGGATCGCTCTTTCGAATCCTTGAACGAATTGCTTCAAGAGTATCGGAATAAAGATACGTGCGTCGTAGTGGACGCATCAGCGGTACGGATCCCGGCACCCCGGTCGGAGATGTCAGACGGGCGTTACGGGAATGTGGACTTGTTCCCTTGATAGCCGCCAAGTCCCAAATCGAGCGAAGGCATCCTTACGTGAGCTCGTCCATCAGTTCCGACGGATCAGGCGGTAACGGGACGGCCTCACCGCGTTTGGCCGACATGTCCATTGCCATGGTAAGCAGCAGATTGCGATGACCCTCCGCCGCGGTGGCATGGGGCGTGTCCTGCCCGGTAAAGAGGCGCTGATACCAGGCATTTGTTTCTTCACGCATCGGCCCCCAAATCTGGCCGCCATGCAGATCACCGGGCGGATAGCTGGTCAGGAAGTCGACGTGCCGATCGGGCGCCTTGTAGCCCTCGGGCGCGTAACCTGCGCCTTGTGCAACATTGGTCGCCATCACCAGATCACGGTGCGTGTCCTCGATATCGATCACGCCCTGACTGCCGACGATCCCGATCTCGATCCCGTAGACCGCGCCTGGCCAGACCTCGGGCAAGGCCCAGGAAATGTTCATCGAAAAGATCGTGCCGTCATCCATTGTAAAGACACCAAGTGTGGAGTCACGGGTGCCCCATTCGCCCAGAACCTTGTCGGTGGATTGGGCATAGACGCTAACCGGGGTCTTTCCTTCCATCAGCCACAGCGACATGTCGAGGCTGTGAGTGCCCGAGACGACCATCGGCGTCAGAGTGGCCCGGTCCTGGGTGCGTCGGATGGTAGCGATGGGCACCATCCGGTTCATGAAAGCACGGGTGACGACAGTGTGGACGTCGCCGATCTGTCCGGTGACAATCCGTTCCTTGACGGCCAGGAACCGGCGGCGAAAGCGTTGGGTGTAGCCGACCACGGCGTCCAGACCGGCCGATTCGATGGCAGACAGGATCTGTGCCGACTGCCGGGCATCGGTGGCAAGCGGTTTTTCGATGAAGAGCGAATGCCCCATGTCGATGGCAAGCATTGTCGGGTCAAAGTGGAAGTTCTCATCCGTCGCGACGATGGTCGAGGTCACTTCCGGGCGCTGTAGCAATTCGCGGAAGTCGTTCGTAAAGAAGTCGGCCCGAATGTCTTTGGCCAGGCACTCACCGATGTCGGACTTCAGGTCGCAAAGACCGATCCAGCCGACGCCGGGATATGCGCGGGCCAATACCGCCCGGATCCGGCCAATGGTCCCGCAGCCGACGATGGCCAGACCGATTTCGTTGCGATCCTGCATGTGCGCTCCTCTCTCTCTCTTGTTATTCGGGTGCCGCTTCCGAGCCGGTTTCGCGACTTGCCTGGGCGTTTGAATTGGCGCGAAGCGTCCCTTCAATCATGACGAACAGGACCGCTAGCATCAGCAGGGTTCCGATCCGCCGCAGCAGCGCAATACCTAGCGTCTTGTCCTCGAACGCAAAAGCACACGCTGGTAGTTTTCATCGGCGAGAATGGCGAGGACAACAAGCAGCCCCACCGGCACGACCGAAATTCGAAATCCAAGAAAAGGCAGCCGGTCAATCCTGCCGCGAACACCATCCGGACTTTGAACATCAATAGACTCGCGGCGCAGGCACTGACGGTGCATATGAGAAGAATCAACGAAATCATTACCGACCACGACGTGGTGAACGCCAGCAGAAGGCCACCAAACATCGGAAGCCTCTTGGAAGCCGGATGCGGAACTCCAATTGAATCAAGAGCGTCGTGATTGCCGTCCCGATGATCGAGACGGCAGCGGTCGTCCAGAGTTGGTCGTTCCAGTTGACGTGGATGACCGCAGGCAATGCAAGGATCGTTTCTGACTCAAAGGCCGACCGTCACAGTGTGCAGGAGGCCACGACGATCAGTTTGTTTTTCAGCACTTCGAGCCGTTCGTTTATGCCCAGTTGGAGGCCGATCACATATCTTCGGACAGGCGGCGAACCTCGGTCAGATGACGCGGCGCGGCGCGGCGTGGATCGTGGCGTGTCCGTCCAGTTCTGGCCCAAGCGGCAGGCGCGCCGTCATGGTGGCATGCGGGCAGGTGATTTCAACAAGGTTCATGGCGAACGGTTCGCGCAGTTGCCGGAAACTGCATCGTTATCCGGCGGCGCCCGCAATGCCTGCTGTCTTGGCTCCATTTGCTGCATCGCTGATTGAAACGACCTGATCCTCGCTCGATTCGACTTCATGACGCAGATCATCGGGGTCTCGACGTCGTCGATCCCCGATCAGGCGCCGCCGCTGATAGTCGAGATGTCGACGTGGAAGTGCAGAATGCCAGATTATGCTGTGACCTTGCCTGAGTTTGGCCGAGGCGGTCACATGGGTTGGGATCGCACTGACCTGTTTCCGGTGGATACTCATTGGACTTGTTTGATGGCGGGCATCAACAATAATTGCTGGTGGGCCGGGTGCCGGCAGGCTAGCTGAGGCAATGCGCCAGCGATTTTGACGAGATGGGAGGAGCGAGATGCCAACCACGGAGGTGGCGGTCATCGGGACCGGATGGTGCGGTGGGATCAGAGCAGAGACGCTGGCCAATTCGATTTTGGTCGATGCACTGCACATCTGTGAAATCCGCCCCGAACGACTAGAAGAGGTCCGCACGTTGACCAGGCCGGCGACGGCAACGCTCGACTATCAGGACATCGTCTCCAACCCGGACATCAGCGTCGTCTATATCTCGACGGCTCCCGAACCGACCCACTACCCGATTGCCCGCGATTGCTTGAAGGCGGGCAAGCACGTCCTCCTGGAAAAGCCCATTGCGCTGGAGTTCTGGGAAGCCGATGAGTTGATCGCTCTGTCCAGTGCCGGCAACCTGAAATTCACGATCGGCTATTCGCAGCGATTCAATCCCAAGATCGCCTATGCCAAGAAATCCATCGCTGAAGGCAAACTCGGCAAGGTGGTTCACGTCATGGTGAGCCGCCATGTGTCGCGGAACCTCGGCAAGAAGGTCGCCAATCGTACCAAGCTGTCACCTGCAGCGATGGAATCAACGCATGATCTCGACTTTGCCTTCTGGTTTCTGGAACCCGCAAAGCCCGTGAAGATCTATTCGCAAGGCGCTTATGGTTACATGAAGGCACTGAACGGTTCTTACGACTGCATGTGGACGACGGTGACGATGGATGACGGAACGCTGGTCGTCCTTGGGGGCGGTTGGAACTTGCCGCCAAGCTATCCGAACTATTGCGGGACCTGGATTGAGATTACGGGGACCGAGGGAGCGCTGATCATGGACGACACCGCGCGTGATCATTGGTTGAACACGGTGTCGGGAGGCACGCAGTTTCCGATGTCGACCATGCCGGGTGAACACGTGGACCACGTATTTGCCGGGCAGATGGGGCCGGAAACGATCCATTTTCTTGAGGCAGTGCTGATGGACCGCCCCGTAATGGTCGATCCGATCCTTGCGCGGTTGGTCATGGAGGCATATTCGGCCGCAGACCTGTCAGCCGAGATTGGCGAGCCTGTCGCGCTGCCGCTGTCGAACCATTCGATTGCACAATTGGCCGACATCAAGGCGGCGGAGAAGGGGGCGGAGTGACCAAGACCGTTGGGATTTTCGGTCTGGGGCTGATCGGGACAGCCTTGGCGGAACGTCTTCTGGCGGCGGGATATGAAGTTGTTGGCTACGATGTGGACCAAGCGCGGGGAGCGCTCCTGCAGGAATTGGGCGGGACGCCTGCGGTTCCCGAAGTGATCTGGCAAAGTGATATCATTCTCTCGGCCGTCTTCAGCACTGACCAACTGGCCGACATCATTGCAGCTGCGCCCGACGTCACCGACGTCGTGCTCGTCACGATGAGCACTTGCGACCCGGACCAGATCGCGGAATTGGCGGATACTGCCCGAGAACGTTCGATTGTCCTCGTCGAGGCCCCGGTCTCAGGCACGAGCCTTCAGGTCCGGCAAGGCACTGCGCTCTTGTTGCTTGCCGGCGACCCGGCGGGACTCGACGCTTTCGAAAAGGTTGCCGATGCGATTTCACCCAATCGGGAACGCGTTGGCGAAATCGGCAACGGAAACAAGACCAAACTGGCGATCAATTGCGTTCTCGGTCTTAACCGGGCCGCTGTCGCCGAAGGTCTTGTGTTTGCTGAAGCGCTGGGCCTCGACCCAGCGAAATACCTGCAAACGGCGCTGCGTTCCGCGGCGAGGTCCGATGTCATGGCCGCGAAAGGACCAATGATGGTCGCGCGCGAATTCACGCCACTCGGTCGGGTCGCCCAATCTCAAAAGGACTTCAAACTGATCCGCGAGATTGCCGCACGCAACGGGCACGGGAACATGCCGATGGTCAATCGCTATCTTGAGGTGATGGAGAATGCCGAACAGGCGGGTGACAGCGATCTTGACAATTCGGCCGTGTTCCTCGCGGTTTCGCGAATGGCGAAGTCCTGACCTCACAATCCGGCCAGAAAGATTGCCGCCGTAATCAAGAGAGGCAGGCAAGCGAAATTCAGAACGGTTGAGCTGACGACAAGCCCGGCGACACGCTCCGCGTTGCGGCCAAAATGCTCAGCGACCAGATAGGTGAACAACGCTGAAGGCATCACGGTCAGGAGAAAGATCGCACCGGCTTCCATGCCTTCGAGGTTGAAGATCGTAACCAGCGTCAGGCCAGTCGCAACTCCGACCGCCAGCCTGACGCACGCAAGCAATGCCGACGTTCCGATATCGCCAACCTTCAGCCGCGCTAACGCCGCCCCAAGCAGGATCAGCATTACCGGGATCATGAGCCCGCCAAGAAGCGCGGTCGTATCGGCGATAACGGTGGGGACCGGCAGATCGGTGATTCGAAAAAATAGCAATGCTACGATTGCCCAGACCAACGGTATGCGCAGCAGTTTCCGGAGGCTCGGATCGCCGGTTACGATGGCCGGGACAGTTGTGTACTGAACCAGTGAGATCGTGAAATAGAACGCCGCGCCGATCGCCAGTCCAGGCTCCGCAAAAGCAAAAAAAACGATGGGCAGCCCGGCATTTCCAGCATTTGGAATCGACAGGGACGACAGGAACGTTCGCCAGGGCAGGCGCAGAACCAGAAGCGCGGCCAAGGCCAGTGCCCCTCCCAGGATGACCGCGGCCACAGTTATCGCCACGATGCGGGCAAGCGACTCGTCGGGCAGCGCAGAGCCTGTCAGTGTCGAAAACACCAAAGACGGCGTCCCGATCTGCATTGCAAGCCGGCTCAGAGTCTCGGAATGGAAGCCAATACGCTGATATTCAAGGAAAAACCCAATTCCGGCGACCACGAAGACCGGGGTGATGATGTTCAAGATCTCGCTCGTCACCGCATCCCGCCTCCGGTTGTTTCGCCGCCTATTCCTTGTCGTCCAGGGCCGTCAAATGCCGAAGTCGGTTCGGGCCATCTATTAAACCACTGTCGCCTATCCTGAGTCCTCTTTCTTGCACTTTCGGACTGCTCCATCTCTTCAATTTCAAACGAAACCGGGAAGGGAGGCCTTAAGACATGGCTCTAGGCGAGGCCATCCCTGTCCTGCTTGCGAATGCGTTCTGCGGGCACGCCTGCCTCACGTACTCCGCGGCCCGAATGCCCGCCTGACGCAGCTTCGCCGGGATCAGGGGATTGCTGCCGGTTCCTACCCTTTTGACGGAGAATCCTCCAACACTTGACGGCACCGGTTGACACGAAAGCGCGTAGGTCTCTACCGGATTTGAAGAAGCCTGGGTTGTCCTCCTGTTGTGGGTGGAGGGCCGGCCGGAGGTCAGCCAAGTGCTCGCATAAGCGAGCCCCTCCCAGAATTCAACACCGTGGAGGCGGGGCCGGTCCTTACGCCTGGCACCCGCCGCCGCACCTTCCGAATGCCCGGATCGAAGCCCCGGAACCGGGGATGCCCCTGCTCTCCAGCCGCCAGGCCGGCAACAGGATCCGGACATTGAAAGGAATGTTACTGCGGATTTTCACACGACCCACGGGGCTCGGGCCGGCCCGAAGGGCACGTCAAAAATTCAACATGACCCTCTCCGACCGATACCGGACGTCAGCTCGGTGATCTCGACGGTGCGTCTGGTTTCGGCCGAGCATGCGATGGCTTCGAGCACTTCGATATTGTGGACCATTTGTTCTGACGTAAACGGATAATCCGCCGTCCCCGCGATTGCGGCGGCGAATGCCTCGAGGTTGTGGACCACAGCGTCTTCCCACTCGAGTTCCTCGTGCACCATGTCCTGACCTGTTTCCGACACCAAGTAGCTTACCTTGCCGCCGGGGGTGTCGGGATGGCTTTCGTTCAGGATCTCGATCCACTGCCTGGACCCGAAAACGTGCATCCGGATAAAATGCGGGGTGTGCAGAATGGCCGATAGCGTCGCCGTCATCCCAGCCTCGAATCCAAGTTGGGCGGTGACGACATCGCCTGTCTCCCATCCCAACGAACGGCTCGCGGTCATCGCCTGCACAGTCTCAACGCGCCCAAAGAATGAGATCAGAAGATCGGTCAGGTGAATACCCATCCCGGTCATGCCCGCAGCAGGAGCGAAGACTTTGGATGTTCGCCAGTCGCCTTTGGGTACGCCGATCAGCTTGTCATGCGAAAAGGCTGCCTCGGCGTGCATGATCGTGCCAAGCGCATCTGCATCGATGGCCGACTTCAACAAGACCATTGCGGGTTCGAAGCGGCGTTCATGCCCGATGCCGAGGTGCACGCCCGCCTGTTCGACAGCCGCCACAGAACGGCGTGCGCTTGCCGCCGTCAGGCCCAGTGGCTTTTCGCAGAAGACGTGTTTACCGGCCCTGGCGCAGGCGATCACCTGTTCCTCATGGAGGAGATTGGGCGTTGTCAGCACAACCGCATCCACGTCTCTACGCGCCAGTGCGACGTCCAGATCCGTCAGCAGTTCCAGTCCTTGGGCGCGGATTTCGGCATGTACCGCTGCAGCCGGCTCGATCACCGCGGCTATTGCGATGCCGGGATGGCCTTTCAGCCGCTTCGAAATGTGGCGACCCCACCAGCCATATCCCGCAATGGCAATTCGGAGTGAGCAGTCTTGGGACGACGCGCTCAAGGGGTTGCTCTCAACGACGTGAACTGTCTTCGGAAGAACAAAAGAGGGTTGCCGTTGCGGACGTCAACGGCCCGGACGGATTCCAAGATCAAGTGGAGGTCGCGAAAGGGGAACATGTGTTTGATGTTACACTCCAATTCTCGAACAGGTTAGTCCAAGGGATTCTCAAGCCGTACAGGTTGTGCGATTCGCAAGGATTCCTTGGCCGCATCTGCAATCTGCTGCGCCGCCAGGCCGTCTTCCAGAGACGGCAAACCGGAGGCGTCGCCAGACCGGATCGCCCCAAGGAACGAGCGCAACTCTTCGGCATAAGTCGGAGCGAACCGTTCGTACCAGGTCGGCATGGGCCCGTCCTGCGACTGTCCACTGACCTTGCTTCTGAGGAAACGGCCCACGGGTTCCTGGAAAGTCTGCAGCATGCCCAGCGATCCGTTCACCTCGACGCGCTCGTCCTGTCCGTAGGCCGCGCGCCAGCTGAAATCGAATTGGCACAGCGAACCGCTGGGCATTCGCATGGTGATCATCGCTGTGTCGACTTCGCCGATATCGGCGAATGCCGGGTTCACAAGCGCCGACCCCATTGCAAAAAGATCAACGGGATGTTCCCCGGTGATCCACCGCGCCAGATCGTAAAAGTGTGCGCCTTTCTCGCCGAACAGTCCCCCGGATGTGCGGGTAAATTCCACGCTAGGCGGCGAAGCCGTGCGGGAGGTCATCAGGATCGCCTCGACGCGGCCGATCTCGCCGGCCGAAACGGCCGCCTTGATACCAGCGTATCCGGCGTCAAATCGGCGATTGAAGGCAGTTGCCGCCACCAGACCTGCCCGGCGCGCCGCGGCAACGATCTCGCGGGCGGTTTCCAAGTCGGACGCCAGCGGTTTTTCGCACAGGAACGGAACACCCGCCGCGATGCAGGCCGCCGCGACTTCGCCGTGCGATGATGTCGAGGACGAAATGATCGCGCCGTCCAGGTTGCCGTGCAGAGCTTCCTCGACGGATTGAACGGCTGATGAACCGAATTGGTCGGCAGTGGTTTCAGCAGCCTCGGCGTTCTTGTCACAGACAATTGCGAGCGTGGACTCCCGGTGCGCGGCGACGTTGCGTGCATGAACTCGGCCAATCGCCCCAGCACCAATTACCGCGAGTCGCATGGTTTTTCCTCCGTCCAAAAAAGAAGCCCGCCAATCACGGGACGGGTTGAACACGGCACCTGTCTCCCGAAGCAGCTTCAAGCTCAGACAACCTGGTCTGCATCGGAACAGAACCCGGGCGCAGGTCAAGGTATTCATGAAGCAGGCGGCGCGACAGTGCCGTGTCGCCAGACGCGATCGCACAATCAATCAGGTAGATGTCGAGGACATCACGTTGCGCATTGCTGCCGCCCATGTGCGGAAACGCGAAACGCGCGGCGAGCAGCCGGTCGGTCGCACCGGTGACGTCTCCGGCCATTCGTGCGGTCAGGGCTTCGGCCAAAGGCACGGAAATGCGGCCAGCCGCTTCGGCATCAAAGGACCGTGTGGCCATGGCATGGCCTGCGAGCGATGTTGAGAGGCGCCGAAGTCCTGCCCCGTCTCCTGCCATCGCCAACACGAACAGCATGTGCACATCGTTGAAGGTCAGAATGCGGTCGTCGACCAAGTGCCGACCTGCCTCGGCGAGGTCATCCCACCGGCCACCACAGACCACGCCTGCGGCCTCCAACCGTACCAGGAATGATGCGCAGTCGGACATTTCAAGGTAGCCCGAAGCTCCTTGTGGCGCGAGCCGCCGGTCATAGTAGTCGAGCGCGCGGTCAAAGCGGCCAGCCTCGTAGAGAAACAACGCCTCATGCCACAGCAGATGGTGCCGCATCGGTCCGCGCCCTTTCCAAAAACTGACCGGACGCTTCATCCAGTCCAACCCTTCGCTGAACCGCCCTTGGGCCTCCATCACATGCGCAACGGAATGCACCGACCAAAGGTCATCGGGTTCCAGATCTGCACCGCGCCGACCAAGAGCTTCGGCGCGGGCGTATTCGCCGGCTTCTTCCAGCCCCATGCACACCATGCCGTAAACGAATCCGGCGCCCGGAATCGCATCGTCCCAGTCGGCCAAGGACCGGCCCGCAAGGGAACGCAGGTAATCGGGGCGCCCTAGCATCAACGCATTGAAATGCTGCACGCGAAGTGCAAGCAGATCGTGCGGCATGCAGGTCAGGATTGCGTCCCAGATTCGCTGAGCGCCCAGGGCGTCGGAATTGAGCCACGCCTTCAAGGCGCTCACATGCAACCGCTCGGCCGGCGTCGCGATCTGGGAAAGAGCCTCGGCACGCGCCAGGGACTCGGCAGCCACGGGCATGTCGGAGCCGGCGCGCGAGAACAACAACAGATAGCCCCGCAGAACCCAGCCCGCGGGAACTTCCGGGTCCTCCCGCAAGAGGCAATCGACCCGGTCCATCGCGTCGACGCGGAAAGTAAAGTAGCTGTGCATTGCTGCGAAGAGCTTGGCGGCCGAGGTCTCGACACCCGTGGTCCAGGCCACGCCGCGGGGATCTCGGACAAGCATCTTGGGCCTCGCAGTGCCTACCGGCGCATGTCGATGAGAATCTTCAGGTCGCGAGTCCCAGGCCGGGCGAGTGCGTCGAACCCATTCTTGATCGCCAAGTCCAGGGAAATCACCCCGGTCACCACGGTTTCGACCGGAAAGTTCCCACTGTCGATCATGGCGGTCAGGCGCGTTCCGATGGTGATGTCGTTGCCGAGGCACCCCTTCAGGCGGATCCCCTTTTCGCAGAGCCGGAACAGGTCTACCGATTGTCTTTCCGCGAACAGTCCGACCAGTCCCAGGGTTCCCACATGGCGCAACGCATCGACACAGACGTCAAAGGCCGACAGTTGGCCCGCACATTCGATCGCCGCGTCCACACCGGCCTCGGTCTCGCGGGAAACGGCTTCAAGCACTTCTTCCGGCGATCCACTGAAAAGCCTGAGGTCTTCGAATTGCTCAAGACGCGCCAGCCGACGACTGTTCGGGTCGTAGACGAAGACCTTCGCGGCCCCAGCGGCGCGTGCCGCGAGCGCCGTAAGGGCGCCGACGGGACCCGCCCCGGTGATCAGCACGGTCTGGCCGACCCGCAGCCCGGCCTCGTCAATGGCGTTCACGGCCACCGCCGAAGGCTCCAGCAAGGCACCCTGCAAGTCGCTAACGCTGTCTGGTAGCAAAACAAGGTTTTCTTCCGGCACCACGACAAGCTCACCCATCCCGCCCCAATGCCAGGACAAGCCGACGAGTCCGACGATCGGGCTGAACTGGCCCAGGTTTCGCCGTACATAGTAGTCGCCCTTCGTCATCAGGTGCGGAAGAATCGCCACACGGTCCCCGGCCTTGAAGCCGGACACCTCTGACCCGGTTTCCTCGATGACGCCGGAAAATTCGTGGCCCAGAATTATTGGCGCTGCGGCCCCAGTGGCAGGGTGCGGCCTTGTCGGGATGAAGTTCGGTCCAGCGAGATACTCGTGCAGGTCTGTTCCGCAGATGCCGCAATAGGACACGCGGACCGTCACGTTGTCGTCCTCCGGCGCGGTCGGAGATGCGACCTCTTCGATGCGCAGATCACCCCGACCGTGGAACCGAAGTGCCTTCATCGCGGCACTCCACTACGCAAAGCGTGTTTCCGGGATGCCGGTCACGCCGAGGCCGTGGATGGCAAAGACCATGCCTGCTTCTTTCTCGTAATGTTTCCGGATGCCGAACGGTCGCGCCATCGATGTAATGTAGGCAATGTCCAGGTTGGGCCCGCCGAACATGATGCTTGTGGTCGAGAACACTGGCAACCCGACCACCCGATCCAGCGCACCCCGAGGATCGAACCGGACCAGTCGACCGGAGTAGACTTCGACGATCCAGACAAATCCCTCGGCGTCGACCGTCATACCATCCGGATAGCCCTGGAAGTCGGCGAAAGAAGCAAAGACACGGCGGCTCTTCACATCACCGGTTTCGGTGTCGTAGTCGTAGGCAAAGACCGTTTTCTTGAATGAATCCGCGAAGTACATCGTACCGCCGTCAGGCGAAAAACACGGGCCGTTGGAGCAGATGATGTCGCGGTCCAGGGTTGTAAGGGTCAAGTCGGGATCGAGACGGAAGAGCTTCGCAACCGGGCTTTCCTCTTGATAGTCCATCGTTCCGGCGACGAACCGTCCTTGGCGGTCGGTTTTCCCGTCATTGAACCGGGGCCTTAGTTCTCCGGGATGGGTTTCATTGATGCGCGCCACCTGCCCGGATTCGAAATCCAGCGTAAAGAAGCCGGAGCGCAGCGCGACCACGGCGCCGCCGTTTTTGCGCAATGCACAGGCGCCGATGTGTTCGGGCATGGGCCATGTCTTCATGTCGCCGCCGTCGGAATTCACGCTGTGCAGCGCGGGCGCATAGACGTCGACCCAGTAGAGACGGTTGGTCTCCGGATCCCAGAGCGGGCCTTCTCCCAACTGGCTTTCGTGTTCGACGAATACCTCTATACGCAGCATGTCGTGTCCTCATTTCGCTTTATGTCGGGGCATTCGTTTGCTTTCGTCCGTCCGAAAACCACGCGAAGATCCAGGCGCACCAATCGCGTTCGACATACCCCTTTTTGCTACCTGTCGCCCGCCTTTTCGTCGCTCTCGGTTCAGCACGTCTCACAGAACCCAATGATCCGTCAATCTCCTGCCGCCATGACCAGGTCGCTGGCCTTTTCGCCGATCATGATCGCAGCGGCGTTCGTATTCGAGCTTATCAGGCAAGGCATTATCGAGGCGTCACAGACGCGCAATCCCTTCAGTCCGCGGACGCAAAGCCTCGTATCGACAACCGCATCCGCGTCGCTACCCATGCGGCAGGTGCCCACGGCGTGATAGGCCGTACGACCGTGGGCGCGGACGAATTCAGCGATTTCATTGTCCGTCTTCGCTGTCTCGGCCGGAAAATGTTCGGAAGCACCAACCGAGGCGAAGGCTGGTTGCCGGGCAATCTTGCGCATCAGTTTCACAGCCGCCACCGTCATCTTCAGATCGTTGGGCTCCGCAAGGTAGTTTGGGTCGATCAGTGGCGGTTCGGCCGGTTCTGCGGACTTGAGACGGACGGTTCCGCGACTTTCCGGGCGGACGAAGTAACCGTTGAACATGCAGCCCGCCCCGGTGGGTGAGATTGGCGTGCCCGGCTCGGTGCCCGAAGCGGGCTCGAAATGAAGCTGTGTATCAGGCGTAGGGGAGGCCGGGTCCACCGACCAGAATGCACCACCTTCGACGATGGTCGAAGTGACCGGTCCGGTTCCGAAGAGCACGTATTGCAGGCCTGCCCAGAGCATCCGGTGCGGCGCCTTGTATTTGTCGAGACCGAGACCGCGGTCGACAGATAGAATGAGATCGATGTCCAGATGATCCTGCAGGTTCTGGCCGATGTCAGGCAGATCGGCAACAACGTCGATCCCGATTGTACGGAGGTGGTCCGCCGGACCAATCCCGGACTGCATCAAGATCTTTGGGGACCCGATGGCACCCGCTGCAACGATCACTTCGCGCGAAGCGCGAACGGTCTTTCGCGCGCCCCTGGTCACCAGTTCGATACCCGTAGCACGTCCGTTTTCGACGATTATCTTTGTGACGAGACATCGGGTGCGAACGCTGAGACCCTTCCGGGTGCTGGCCGGATGGAGATACCCGGTGGCCGTCGAGCACCGACGCCTGCGCCAGGTGTAGGTTTGGTAGAATCCCGTCCCGTCCTGGCGTGCGCCGTTGAAGTCCGGAGTGTATGGGATGCCTGCCTGCTGGCACGCCCGGACGAAAACCTGTGTCAACGGATCGGGCACCATAGTCGAAATGCCCTGGGGGCCTTCAGTTCCGTGAAATTCGTCCGCAAGCGTGTCATTCCTCTCGGACTTCCGAAAATACGGCGAGACATCGTCGAATCCCCAACCGGGACATCCGAAGTCCCGGACCCAACTGTCGTAATCTTGCGGACAGCCACGCGTGAAGACCTGGCCGTTGACAGAACTGCCGCCCCCGAGAACGCGGCCCTGGACGAAGGGCATCTCGCGGCCATTCAGATTGGCTTGTTGAACCGTGCGGTAATTCCAGATCAAACTGCCTGAAAGGAGCTTGAAGAGCCCGGCCGGTCGGTGGATGTTGGGGTTGGTATCGCGTGAACCGGCCTCGATCACGAGGACGGAAACGTCATCCTGCGCGCTGAGGCGGTTTGCGATCACACACCCAGATGTACCAGCTCCCACGATGATGTAGTCGTATTCCCTCACCCGCAGACCTCGGTTTTGTCCCGGACGGCTTTCAGAGAGCATAAATGTAATACTTTGTGTGCGTCTTGAAAAACTTCATCCGAAACGCAGATCGTTGCGGGGGTTGCAGTGAGTTTGGGAGAAGGCGGTCTCAACCCGGAACCGTTGATCTGATCTGCGGCAGGTGTCAAGACCACCGTATATTGAGGAAATGGTGAGTCTTGCGTGAGGCACCTTGCGTGATACAACGGTTTGCAATTGCGGCTCGACGTCCAAGAAGGTTGCAGGCAGGGGGGTTTATGCTGGTGGTACCGGCCGGTTATGAACGGCATGTCCGGGCAGATTCTGATTGGAATATGCGTGTCCGGTGGGGCGGAATCCGGTGACCGCCGCCGACACACCTCTTCTCGAAATGAGGGGAATTACGAAACGCTTCGGTGCGATCACGGCGCTCGATCACGTTGATTTACGGCTTTACCCGGGCGAAGTGCTGGGCGTTGTCGGAGACAACGGTGCCGGAAAATCGACCCTGATGAAGGTTCTTTCGGGCCTGTACGCGGCGAATGTCGGAGAAATTTCCTTTGACGGCAATCCGGTTCGCCTGGACTCGCCGCGGGACGCGCAAGACATCGGAATTGAGATGGTCTACCAGGACCTCGCCCTGGCCGGGAACCTCCCGGTGTACGAAAACATTTACCTGGGTCGGGAACCGGGGCGTCAACGGTTCGGTTTCAAGATCGTCGACCGAAAGCTCTCACGCAGGATGGCGAAGGGCCACCTGGACCGGCTTCACATCAACGTCAAATCGGTAGATCAGAAAGTCGAGGAACTGTCCGGCGGCCAGGCGCAGGCGGTCGCGATTGCGCGCGCAACGGCCTTCGACGCCCGCTTGGTCATCATGGACGAGCCAACGGCTGCATTGGCGATCAAGGAAGTCGGCAAGGTTCTGGACCTGATCAAGCGGCTCAGGGATCAAGGAACCAGCGTCATTCTGATCAGCCACAGGATGGACGACGTCTTTTTCGTGTGCGACCGGGTCATGGCTTTGTTCCACGGCCGAAATTTCGAGGAATCCGAGATCGTGAACACAAGCCGCAACGAGGTAATAGGCTGGATCATGGGCACCAAGGGACACACCGAGACGCTGGCACATGACCGTCTCTGAAGACATGCTGCAGGACGAATTCGAGACACCTGCCGCCCGGCGGATGCGGTTGGTCGAAAAATACGGCGTTTTTGCCGTCGTCATCCTGATGATCGTTGTCCTGTCAATTCTCGAGCCGGATATCTTTCCGACGACACAGAACCTGACCAACGTCCTGCGCCAGGTCGCAATGAACGCGCTGCTGGCCCTGGGGCTTTACATCGTCATCATGACAGCGGGAATCGACCTGTCGGTCGGTTCGATCATGGCGCTGGCAACGATGCTTCTGGCCATGGCCGACACAGGCGGGCTGCCCTGGCCGCTGGCCTTGTTCATCGGGCCGCTGGTCGGGATCGCCTGCGGCGCGGTCAACGGTTTGGGACTCACGGTGTTGCGCCTGCCGCACCCGTTTATCATGACGCTTGGGACGCTCTATTCGATCCGGGGAATCACGAATCTCGTCTCCGGGGGCCGTCCGGTCTCGGGCGTTTCGCCGGAAGTCCGCTTCCTCGGGTCCGGTGAGATCCCGCTGCCGTTTCTCGGCGAGTTCGCCTCTTTTCCGGTCAGCGCGCTTGTCGTTCTGGTCTGCTACGGCGGGGTGGCCTATTTCATCAACAAAGTCTCGCTCGGGCGCCATATCGTGGCGGTAGGCGGCAATCCACAGGCCGCGCGGGTCAGCGGAATCAACGTTGATCGTGTGCTCCTGATCGTCTATTGTCTTTCCGGTTTTTTCGCCGGTCTGGCCGCACTCTTGATGGCGGGGAGGACGGGCGCGGGCTTTCCCAATGCCGGTATCGGGGCCGAACTTGACGCAATCGCTGCGGTCATCATAGGCGGGGCCAGTTTTTTTGGCGGACGGGGCACGGTGCTGGGCGTTTTCGCAGGAGTTCTGGTCATGGGACTTCTGCGCAATGGGCTGAACCTGATGGATGTGAGCGCCTTTTGGCAACAGACCATGATCGGAATGATTGTTGTCGGAGCAGTGTATGTGGATGTGCTGCGCAGGAGGGCCGGCGCGGCATCGTGATGTCCGGGCAACACCCGGAAAGGGTCCTGAAACAAAGACAAAATCAAGGGAGAATAACCATGATTGGGAAAAGGATTACGGGCATATTTGCGTTGCTCGCAGTGACCGCCATGGCTGGACCGGGGCTGGCGCAGGACAAGGTCGCATTGATCATGTCGGATATCGGCTCGGCAAACCCGTTCTGGGCCGCCGTGTCCCAAGGTGCCATCGACAAGGGCGCGGAACTTGGCGTGGATGTGGCCGCTGTCGGACCGCCGGGCGGCGAGACGGACGTCGCCGGCCAGATCGCGCTGATCGAGGACCAAATTGCCAAGGGCGTCAAGGGCATCGCAATTGCACCCGCCGACACAGCGGCCGTGATTCCGGCGCTGGAACAGGCTCGGGCCCGAGGTGTCGCAGTGCTCTTCGTCGACAAACGCGCTGACATGCCCGGCACTTATATCGGCACCAACAACATCCCCGCGGCGACGCTTGGCGCCCAGCACATCTGTGACAACGTGCCGGCAGGAAGCGACGTTGCCATCCTTCAGGGAATTATCACGAGCACCACTGGGCAGCACCGCGCATTGGGCGCGCGCGAAGGGCTGGAAGGCTGCGGCCTGAACATCGTTGCCGAACAGCCTGCAGACTGGGACACCGCCAGGGCCGTTTCCGTAACGGAAAACATCCTGACTGCGAACCCGAACCTGATGGCCGTCTTCGCGTCCAACGACAACATGGCCCTTGGCGTTGTGGAAGCCGTTCGGAATGCGCGAAAACTTGACGAGATCTTCATTGTCGGCTTTGACGGCAATCCCAATGCGGCCGAAGCAATCCTCGCAGGTGACCTTGAAGCGTCGGTAGCGCAGCGGCCCTACAACATGGGTCAAATGGGCGTCGAGTATGTTCTCAAGCTGGCAGCAGGCGAGGCGATTCCGGAAGAGATCGACACCGGGGCTGTCCTCGTGACGCCGGAAAACGCAGCCGATTTCAAATAGAGGCTTCTCTTCAAAATGGCCGGGGCGCATTCTCCGCCCCGGCCTTGGCATGCGTGACGCCGATGACGGTGTCTCGGTTTGGTGATTGAAAAGTCTGTGCATTCAATGAGCCGAATGGCCTTTGCCATCAGGTTTTTGTGAGAGGGGACCGGTCGGGCAAGAACGTCTGGAACGCTGTTCTTCGATCTGAATTGTGTCGGCTGAAACCATTGTATTCGTCCGAGTGCCGGAACAACATCCCACGCGACCTGGTGCCTGAATTCACCGACAGACTTGTTCCGCAGGATCAACTGATTGTTTCGAATGTGTACCGCCTTCGGTTCCTGAGAAATGTGATCCTGTACATTCAGCGTTCCACACGGTTGATGCGGTCCGACTGCGGAACCGAACACACTAGCAGGTTGCCCAATCCGCAAAAGGGCAATTCCCGTTTTCCGATACAGCAATACTGGACCGGTTCCGGACCGGGATGTTGAACATCCAAAGGTGGTAAAGCGGCGTAAGCCCTGTCCGACCTTGTGAAAAGACTTGGGCCCGCGGCGTCGTTCCGCGGAATCGGGTCAGATCCGGTAACGGCGGAGGGTACCGACGAGCTTGAAAACCCGACGTGTCGGTCAGATCGGGCAGGCTGGTCGACGATATCCCGGTACCCAGCGGAACACGAACATATCTCAGAATCTGTGCAAGTGGATGCGACAATGGCCATGGAACGTACCCGACGCCCGACGCTTCAGGTTCGAGAACACCCAATGTCCTGGTCAGAACAAGTTGGGCACGCATGGCGCAAAGGACCGCGGGATCATGACCACGTTCGGACAGGCCCGGGTAGCCTTGCCAGCCGCCCTTGATCACTATTGATCCCGGGACTGCTGCCGTGGCAATCAAGTCGTGGAGGCTCGGGGCCGCGTAATCCGGTACCGGTAACAGTCGGATAAGGCGCCGTGCGCCATCTGGCGACAATTCGAACGCACCGGCAACGAGCATCTTTCCCTGCGCGCTGCGGCCGTTACTCCCGGTAGGCAGATCGTCCGACGCGCGGAACGGAAGCGTCGCCTTGTCGACCTGAGCAAGTTCCCGCAGGCAACTGCGGTCGGGATCGAACAGGCCGGCTCAGATGTTCGGCAGCAGCATGCGCGTTTGTAACTGCGTTGAGTGGCTTCTCACGATACGAGCGGCGGCAAACCGGGTTTCTGGCAGCAGATGGCTGCAGTACGTAACCGAGTCGGCTGTGATCGAGGTCTCCTTGCCACAAGAGGCACATTCCCGAGTCGCTCGGCGGAGCTTCAGTTCCTGTCAGAAAGCGTGCGCACTCTCATACGCCCTCCTTGGCCCCCGAAGAGCCGACGCACTTCGCCCGTGAGAAATGCGGGCCGGGCAGTCATCCGGCGTTGATTTCCATTCATCACCGCCCGCACAAGGCGATGAACTGGTTGCTCCGGTGCCGCCCGGCTCTTACTATCCCCCAACGGATCTCCCGACGGACGAGGGCAGGGATGGCTTTGGCAACGAACTTGGCTGCGGCGCTGGTCGCCGGAGCAGGTGTCCTGTTTTCGGCATATGCCGCGACTGCGGAGGAGAGCGGCAGCGTCCGCATCATTCGTACCTTTGTGCAGGACTACACCACCATCGAGCACGGTGATGCGCGTTATACGAGTGGCCCGAGTGAGGGTTTGGTCACCGTCCTTGAGAGCAGCGGCGTCCCGTTCGTCGAGGGCACGCATCAACGTATCACATGCGTAGTCTATGTGAGAAGCACGGAGGCAGGAATCGATCTTGACGCCCCTTGCACGGTGACCGCCCCCTCAGGCGACAAATGGTACACTCACTCGAAACGTGGCACAGGCGACGTCGAGACGGGCGGTGGTGGCCAGGGAACCATTGAGATCCTGGGTGGCACCGGCGTTTACGCCGGAATCAGCGGCAGCTGCACCTACGAGGTTGATTACATGCCGGACAATTGGGTCGTCACAATCGCGGACTGTATCTGGCAGAGATAGCGCAGGCTGGGAGGCGGACCGACAGAGTAAGTACAGCGCGCTTTATACAAACGGTGAATCAGCCAGCCGCCAACGGGCGCCAGGTACGCACCGGCACCCGCCAGTCGATCCCTTCTAACTGTGATCAAGCGGAATACGGGCTGGCTGCCCTTATGGCCCAGACTCGCGATAGCATGCCCTTCCGACCCGCTCGGAGCCCGTCCTGTAACCAGAATTCGACGTCACGGAGCGGCACGCCCTCGGTCAGCCCGTCCCGGACAGTCGCCCGGCGGTTTCTCCGAAACGCCTCTTGGCACTCGGAAATGGCTTTCGGATGGACCGGCCGGGGCGAGAAATTGCGGACGCCCGCAGCCCGTAGAAACCGGCGGACCGACTCGAGAGTGTAAGGCGCTTCAAACCAGTCCAGGACCTGGTACCGGACGTCACGGAGCCGCCAGTAGACGAGCCCGATCGTCTCGGGGTCCGGTCGGGCCTCCACCGACACCCGGACCTCGGCTCCCTGTTCTGGCATCAGCCGGTACCGACAGCCGCAACGCGGCGTATTCGCGAAACCGTCCACGCTGGATTCGTTGGTTCAAAGCCGCCAGTCGTCGGATCGACCGCACCGTCGTCCCTTGAGCCGGAACCACGGCTTCGCGGTCGTGTCCGTCCAGCACTATTGCGACCACACGCATGCGGCGGGCCTGCCGCAGATCCTTGCACTTGTCGGCCTGTTGATGCAATCCTTCCGGCGTGTGGCAGGACCGGGTGATCAAGATCGGTGAGGGCATTCCAAACCTTCTTGGTGCCTGTTGACGTAGATACAGCATTGGGCAGAGTTGGGCCGACCGCACGTATCATCTTGTGGCTGTCGATGAACTCGGACTCTATGAGTCATGACCTGTGGAAATTGGTGTTGGGAGAGTCTTTGTTGAAACTTCAACATTTGAAGTACTTTGTCGCTGTGTTTGAGGAAGGATCGTTCTCGGCCGGAGCGCAGCGCGTGAACGCGACGCAGTCGGGCATGTCGATGCATGTGCGGCAGCTTGAGGACCGGTATCAGGTGCAATTGTTGAACCGCAGTTCGACGGGCGTTACACCAACCGAGGCGGGCAAACGCTTCTATCGGGACGCGGTGCGCGTCATGTATGCGGCGACCGAGGCGGAAGCCAACCTACAGGCCTTTTCCGGGTCGGTGACGGGACATGTTACGGTCGGGCTGATGCCGACATTTACGCGCGCGGTTCTGGGGCCGGCCCTGACTCGGTTCACCAAGGACTTTCCAAATATAAAGATCGCGGTTCGCGAGGCCTATTCGGGTGAACTGTCCCGCCAGGTTCTTTCGGGCGAACTCGATTTTGCGGTCGTGCCAGCGTCCGATGTCAACGTTCGGTTACGGGCGAGCCTGATGGCAACGGATCAAGAGTATCTTGTCGTCTCCAGCGAGAGTGACATCGTGGCGGACGGGTCTGTTCGACTGGCGGAACTTCCTCCTCTGGACCTGGTCCTGCCCAGCCGTGAAAACGCCAGAAGACTCAAGATTGATCAATATCTTGCCATGAATGGGATCGAGCCTCGACGTCTGATGGAGCTCGATTCCATGTTCACAACGCTCGATCTTGTGGCTCGCTCCGATTGGACAACTATCTTGCCTGGCATTTTGTGCCTGCCCGACCTGGCGGGCGACCGGCGCCGGGTGATCCCGATCACCGGGCCGGATCTGTCTGTCGATTACTTGCGTATCGAGCCGATTTCGGTTCCGTTCAGCGATGCAAGCCAGACATTCTACAGCTTTCTCATGGACGAACTTGTGACAGCACTGGACCAGCTTGGTCAGGCTGAATTTCCGCGCGCGCCGTGAAAACGTGGGTCATCCTTGTGCTAATCCCACCAACACGTTGACTCTTCATCATCGTCGCCAAGTCCCGTCAACCACTGAATCTGGCGGTGACGTCAAGGGAGAGTGAACCGCGGCAAATCGCTCTCTATCCAGAATCCTGATGGGGGTCATTAGTAACCATCATTATTCGACGGAACAGCTAGTGTTAGTTTGGTTCTCAGGAAAGCTCGTTCGGAGGGCCAGATGGAATTGTCATTTTTCACAATGCCGATTCACCCGTTGGGGAAGCCGATCTCGAACAGCATCGCGGAGGATCGCGAAGCATTTCTCTTGGCTGACGAACTGGGATTTGCCGAGGCGTATTGCGGCGAACACACGACCGATCAGGCCGAGATCATCACATCGACAATCGCCTTTCTGGCAAGCCTCGCATATGAGACGAAATCTGTCCGTCTCGGCACGGGCACCGTGAATTTGCCGAACTCGCATCCCGCCCGGGTGGCGGCAGAAGTTGCAATGCTCGATCACATGCTGGAGGGCCGCTTCAACTTTGGAATCTCACCCGGCGGGCTGATGTCGGATGCCGAAGTGTTTGGCAATCTCGACCGCGATCGCAATGCCATGTTCGTCGAGTGCATCAACATGGTGCTCGACATCTGGGCCGGTGAGGCACCGTACAACCTGACAGGCAAGTTTTTTGAGGTCTCGACCGAACACACCATGATATCCGAGATTGGCCAGGGAACAATCTCAAGACCCTTTCAGGATCCGCACCCGCCAATCATCGGCACTGCCGTCGCGCCATTCTCCAAGGGCGTCACGGCGATGGCTGCGCGTGGTTGGGATCCGATTTCTGCGAACTTCCTGCTGCCCAAGTGGGTCGCAACGCACTGGCCCAACTACGTCGAGGGATGCAAGCAGGGTGGCCGGACGGTCGACTTCAGAAACTGGCGCGTGGCGAAAAATATCTTCGTTGCCGACGACATGAAGACCGCGCGTGCCTACGCCCGCGATCCGGGCAGTCCATACGTTCTATACTATTTTCAACTTTTGACGAAGCTGGGGGCGGCCGGCCGAATGAACCTCTTCAAGGAGGATCAAGACATGCCTGACAGCGAGGTGACGCTGGACTCCGTAATGGACCGGTTGGTCATCTACGGCGATCCGTCGTCGGTCGCAGAACAAATCCTCGAATTCTGCGAACAGGTCGGTGATTTCGGGCACCTGGTCTACGCAGGTCACGACTGGACGGACCGAGAGCTGGGCCGTCGGTCGATGATCTTGATGGCCGAAGAGGTCATGCCACGGATCAACGTCGCAGTTGCAGCCTCACCATGAGTGCGACGGCCAGCCTTCGGGTTCGTGATGGAACCCGGATTTCCTTCTCAGTGGCGGGGTGCGGACCCTGGTTGATCCTGTCGAATTCACTGGCGACCGACCGAGGAATGTGGCGGCCCCAGCTTTCGGAATTGCAGGCGAGATTCACGGTCCTTAGCTACGACACGCGCGGCTATGGGCAGAGCAGCGTCAGCGACGACGAGTTTGGCTTCGATACGCTTGCAGCGGATGTCATCGCCTTGATGGATTGTCTTGGCATCAACCGGGCGAAATTCGTGGGTTTGTCATTGGGGGGCATGACTGGTTTGGCTCTCGCTCTCTCGCATCCCGACCGGGTAGAGCGCGTGATCTGCTGCGATGCGCGCGCCGATGCGCCCGATGGCTACAAGGCGATGTGGGACAAGAACATCGCACTGTCGGAGTCCGGCAACATGGATGCGGTGGTAGATGGCACGATGCAACGTTGGTTCTCGTCGGCTTTCCGCGCCGATCCCGCAAATGCAACGTTACTGACCACGGTTCGGGAGATGATCCTGCGAACGCCGCCCGAAGGCTACCGCAAGGCGGCGCGCTGTTTGCAGACACTCGACTTGCTGCGGTCACTAGATCAAATCAGGCGGCCGGTGCAATTCATCGTGGGCGAGTCGGACCCTGCGGCCCCCTTGCCGGTAGTTCAGGACATGGCAAACCGAGTTGCCGGGGCAGAGGTGCACGTCATTCCAGGTGCAGCGCATTTGTCCAACCTGGAGAACCCGGACGTGTTTCTGGCAACGGCGCTGGCGGAACTGAACTGATCGACGAGTTCCGTTGGGTGGAAACCTACGCGGCAGCGAATCCTCGCGTGTGTTTACCGACATTGCTCTTGAAGTTCCGTTGACCTGCACATTTTCGATAACCGGGGACAGGATCGAAACAACCCGCACAGGCGGTTCGCCCGAATCCGGGGATTCCATTTCTTTCTGAAGTGTGATTCACGGGCTCCCGGGGTCTGCCGAAAGCCCGTGAAAAGGGAGCAGAATCGGATTGATTGGCCAGGTGTGGGAAATACCGATCACGCATTCGGACGAGGGCCGCATGCGCCTTGAACGCATCAAGACCAATCCGCGGTGGCTCCTCAAGCAAGCCGCTTGGCGGACATCTTTCTTCATCTCGGTTCGGGCTGCGGGCTTGCGGAGACAATGAGGAGATTCGGAAATCGAAGCCGACGTCTGGAGTTGTTGGGACCGCTTCTCCCTCGGAGGCGTCGACGGGCGCCTCCGGCCGCCGGGCCTCGAGCCGGCAGCGGTGGAAAAGGTCAGGGTTTAGGTCGGCTTGGTGATGTCGCCGCTGCCGACGCAATCCAACCGCTAGACGTGCGCATGCTGGCAAGAAAGGTGGAGATGGACGCCGCGCCAGCGCATAGGAAGAAGCCCCCGACGGAGCAGGCTGGATTTCTGACGTCTTGTGAAGATGTGGCACTGTTGTATGTCCGGCCTCCTGGATTCAGAAAAATCGACCCGGAAGATGCTCACACTTCGAAACTCGATTGTCCGACTGTCCGTGACCTCACCCGATCTCCGATCGTTGCATGGCACCCCCGGCTGCCACTCCAGGACATCACGAGATCCAAAATGATGCCGGGAACGAGCCGACAGGAGGGTCCAGCCATCCCTCGATCGGGGCATCTGAAAATCTGTTTCAAGACCATTGAACCGGCGGAGTCATGAGTATCGGAAAAAAAGGCAAGCGCGTTTTCGAAGACGCGTCGACGGAACGGATCCCGGCCCCCCCGGTCGGAGACGTCAATCGGGAATCACGGCGAATGCAAATCACTTGGTGGCTTGCAGCGCAGGGCGCACTTGTCGTTCTGACCATTGTCATCGGAGGGCTGACACGCCTGACCGACAGTGGTCTGTCGATTACCACTTGGGAGCCCGTTCGCGGAATCCTACCGCCGCTTTCGCCGGATGCCTGGGCCAAGGCCTTCGACCAGTACAAGGCGATACCGGAGTTCAGTCTTCAGAACAGCTCCATGGATCTCGATGCCTTCAAGGTCATCTATTGGTGGGAATGGATTCACCGCCTGGTTGCCCGGCTTGTCGGCCTGGTTTGGCTGGCCGGGTTCCTCTGGTTCCTGTGGCGTCGCCAGCTCAGCCGGAGGCAGGTCCTTAGGTTCGCCGCCATTGGCGGACTTGTTCTCCTGCAAGGTCTTGTCGGATGGTGGATGGTCACGTCCGGACTTTCGGGACGTATGGTCGACGTCGCCGCTTATCGACTTGCCGTTCATAGCGGACTGGCCTTTCTAATCTTGGGCGTTGTCGTTTGGTCATACTGGCTCTCCCGGAAGACGGCGGCTGACCTCCTGCAGGCTCGGAGGGGACGTGACGCCCGTTCGTTCCGAATGACGACAGCGATCCTTGTCCTTCTGTCCGTTCAGATCGTGTTTGGCGCCTTGGTGGCCGGAATCGATGCGGGCCGGGGGTATACCGACTGGCCTCTGATGAATGGGGAATTCCTGCCGAGCGAAAGCTTCGATTACACTCCGATCTGGAGGAATGCGCTCGAGAATCCGGCACTGGTCCAGTTCAACCACAGGATCGCGGGTTACCTGATCCTGATTTTGGCTTTCGTATTTTGGTTCCGGTCACGACGTTCGGCGATGGCCAAGGTGAGATTTGCAGCGACGGTTACGTTTCTCGTGATCGTGGGTCAGTCTTGCCTGGGAATCTTGACTCTCGTTCATGGGGCCAACTGGACAGCGGCATCGCTGCACCAGATCGGAGCCATCTTCGTTCTCATTTTTGTCCTCTGGGCCCGGTTTCTGTCCGGATATCCGTCCGGTGTTCTGGAAAGGAAATCACAATGACCACCACCCGACAGGATTCTGCATTTGTCGCCTTGGAGTCGTACCTCGCAAAGACGGTACGAATCGAACAGGCCATGACTTATCTGGAATGGGACATCGAAACGCACATGCCTGCCGGCGCAGCGTCCCAGCGCGGTGAGCAGGTGGCGGCTCTGACCGAGGTCCGACATGCGCGCTGGGTAAGTTCCGAACTCGGCGACTTGCTCGAACAGGCCGAAAGCTCCGGTCTCGATGAACGCCGACAAGCCGTGATCCGTGAGGCCAAGATCGAACGAAATCGGGCTGTGAAGGTTCCCGTCGAATTGTCGGCGGAGATAGCGCGGACCAAACCGGTAGCCGGGAAATCCTGGGAAAATGCCAAGGCTTCGGCAGACTTTGGCGTGTTCCGTCCGATGCTTGTGACGATGGTCGAATTGCGGCGTCAGGAAGCCGACGCCCTGGCCGAAGGAGGCGACAGGTACGACGCGCTGCTTGGTGACTACGAACCCGGAATGACGGGGGCCAGGATCGAAGGACTCTTTTCCGGACTGCGATCCGGATTGGTCGAAATTCTCGGACACGTTCGAGACTCGGCCGCCAATTTGCCGGACATCAGCGGACGGTTCCGCGATGATCTACAAATGAAGCTGGCCCGGGAGCTTGCTTCCACATTCGGCTACGACTGGAACCGCGGTCGACTGGACACAAGTTCGCATCCGTTCTGTTGCGGAAGCCATAATGACGTTCGGATCACAACGCGGCGCAAGGAAACGGATCCGCTCGAGTGTCTATACGCGACCATTCACGAAACCGGCCACGCACTCTACGAACAGGGTGTGGACCCGGCATTGGGATCGACGGTCCTCGGCCAGGGCGCCAGCATGGGCATTCATGAATCGCAAAGCCGGATCCTCGAAAACCAGATTGGTCGCAGCCGCGGTTTCTGCCGGCACCTGTTTTCTCGGATGTGTGCCGTTCTCGGAAGCGCCGGGGTCGGCAGCCCGGAAGAACTCTATAGGGCCGTTAACAAGGTTCGAAGAGGATTCATCCGCACGGAGGCCGACGAAGTTCAATACAATCTCCATATCATGCTCCGGTTTGACCTTGAGCGAGCTCTCGTCGGGGGAGACCTTGAAGTGGACGATCTGGAAGGGGCGTGGAATGATCGGTTTGCTGCCGACTTCGGGTTTGAGGTCGACAACGCTGCAAACGGCGTCCTACAGGATGCGCATTGGTCTCACGGGCTGTTCGGATATTTCCCGACCTATACGCTCGGAAACATCTATTCCGGAGAACTCGTGGATGCCCTGTTCAGCGATGTCCCGGATCTTGAGGATCGGCTCGCCTCGGGTGACACCGACGCCTTGGTCGCCTGGCTGCGGCATCGAATCCATCGTCACGGAAGGCTGATCGAGCCGTCGCGATTGATTGCGCAGGCTGTGGGGCATTCGCCGACAGCGGAGCCGCTACTCCGCTATCTGAACGCGAAATTCGGTGAACTCTATGGATTCTGAAATCCTTGGGCGCTCCTGTCCGGGTCGCGTGCCGAACCGTTTCGCGAGGTTTGGCGAGCCCTGGACCTGACGGGTGCGAGACCGCCTCGCCCGCGTTCCACTCTCTGCGTTTCAACCGTCTGGTTGCCCACTGTGTCTCCTCCAAGCCGGTCGACCCAGGGGTCGGTCGAAAGTCGGAGTGTCGGTTCAGGGCTGGTTCCAATCTGGCGGGCGTTTGTCGATGAAGGCAGCAATGCCCTTCTCCGTTTCCCTGTAAAGCATGTTCTCGGTCATGACTGTTCCCGTGTAGGCGTAGGCATCGGCGAGGCCCATTTCCATTTGGTTGTAAAAGGCCTCTTTGCCGATCGCCACGGCGGCCCCGAGTTTTTCGGCGAGGATATCGGCCATTTCCAAGGTTTCGTCCTCAAGTCTGGCGCTTGGAACGACCCTATTGACGAGACCGAGTTCCCGGGCGCGTTCAGCACAGATGAACTCACCAGTAGTCAGCATTTCGAACGCCTGTTTCGCCGGAATGTTGCGGCTGAGGGCCACCATGGGTGTTGAACAGAACAGCCCGATGTTGACGCCGTTGACGCCGAACCTGGCCTCTTCATCGGCGACGGCGAGATCACAGGTCGCGACAAGCTGGCAGCCCGCAGCAGTCGCGATTCCGTGTACCTGGGCAATGACCGGTTGCGGGAGTTTGCGGATGGACATCATCATGGATGCGCATTTTTCGAACAAAGCCGCGAAGTAGGCTCTTCCACCATCTTCGGACTGACGTCCGGTTGTCATTTCCTTGAGATCATGTCCTGCGCAGAAGGCCTTCCCGCTTCCGCTTATGGTCACCGCCCGGATTGTCCTGTCGTTGGCAAGATCCGCGAATTCGTCGATCAAACGATCCAGCATCGCTTCGGAAAGTGCGTTCAATGCCACGGGTGCATTCAGCTTGAGACGGCAAATGGCACCCTGATCCTCGCGGAGAAGGATGTCACCGCCATCTGCTGGCACTGACTGTCCGGCTCTATTCGTCATGGGAATTCCTCCGGCATCATCATCGGGTCGGCTGGTCCGCTCTTGGCTGTCGTATCCGCTTTCGAATTCCCCGGTCGTGGATTCTGTCTTGGATCCACGACCGAAACTTCAAGAGTTTGACCACGCCAACATGTCTGCGTGCAGAATCAACACTCGTTACAGTCACTTGCCTGTATGGCAGCGAAAGTGAGCAGATCAAAGTGGTGTTCGGAGGAATCCGGGATCTCTGTGTTGGTCATGGCGCTCCGGCCTGGTTCGGTGACCCGAGCGTCGCCAAGAGCCACCAATGACAGGGGCGCGCGCCCGTCTTCGTGGCCGCCAGGCGCCGCCGCGCGTGCGCTCGCGGCGGCCCGGTTCCAACCTTCACGACCCGGGGGATTCCCCCTCAGGAAAACGGCTTGGTCCAGGGTGGCGTGTTCGAATCCAGATTCTTTCGTGCGCATTCTGGCGATGGCGGCGAAGTCTCGCTATTCGGCGTCATCGGTAAGCCCGGCCGGTTCGAGAACAACAACGGTCGGTCGTGGCGGAAGGTCGCGAAGACCGAGTTCAATCGCCGATCCGTTGACTCGACGAATGGCGAATTCGTCGGAGATTCCGCTGAGAAACGACTCGAGCGAAATTCCGGAAAACCAATGCATGGGAATGACGACCGACGACCGAAGCCGTTCGACCAACCGGATCATGTCAGGCAACGGCAATGTCATCCCGCCGTCGACCGGTGCCATGACAACGTCGAGGCGACCGAGCGCCGCGAACTGCCTTTCGGACGGAAATTGGTGAAGATGTCCCAGGTGTCCTATGCACAATCCGGCGACTTCGAAAATGAAGATCGAATTTCCGCGCGGTTCAACTCCGCCATAGGGTGAGCGGATATCGGTAGAGACATTGCGGATGAGCATTTCTCCGACGACAAGATGATGATCGACACCCTTCCCAAATTCCTCGCCCCAACCCCGAAGCACGTGAGAAATTGCCGGGTCCGGATAGGGCGTCCAATGGGTTTCATGCGCGTGGTTCATGGTTACCACGTCAGGAATCATGGCGCTCAAACCGACATAACCGGTGTAATCCGTGACGACATTCAAACCGTCGTAGGTTCGGATCAGGAAACTGGAATGCGAAATGTAGTGAATGCGCACCGCAAACCTGGCAAGCGGCGCGGACCAGCTCGCCCTGTGGATGAATCTCGCCCCGGGCACCGAATCGGCAATCGCGATACAGTGGCTCGTCCGCGACTCCTGCGAAGCGAGCGGACCTGTGCCAAAAACCAAGAACAGAAGACAGATCAGCGGCCGCATGAAGGGAATCGTATCAAATTCATCCGAGAATGGATAGGCGAGAGCCCGTAACGATCGCACGGACAACTGTTTGCGAGTGGCCTCTTCACTGAACGCATCTGTCTGTCGTGCATTCCTGAGGGGGGCTATGGGTTTCGTTGTAGCAATACCGAAAAACACGAGGCTCGGCGTGAACATTTTGCCCGAGGGCAGCGGAGACTTGGCGAAGTGAACAAAGGGTTTGCACAGCGACAGTCAGGTCAAGATTCGGCTTTTTGGACGGGTAGGCGACCGTCAACGCAAGACAGGCGGTATTCAATTTGGGTTGACGGTTTCGGAAACAAGAAATCCGACTTCCTCCGTCGTATCATTTGACGTCTGCGACCGACCGGGTCATTGCGAAGAGAAAACTCAAATGGTGACGAGTGCGGAATGCCCGGCCAAAACGAAACGAATTGCCAAATGGTCGATGTCTTCATGAAGCCCGAGAATTCCCGGACAACGGTTGTGTCGGTCGCGAAAGCGGGGATCAGCGCCGCCACTGGTGTTTTGCCCTCGATAGTGTAGGTTTCGTTGTCGTGTTGCTTCCTGTCCTGAGTTGCCACCACCGAAAGGGCACTTGAGGAAAGCAGTTTCTCTTTCACTGCCGGATAGTTCCATCGTCCCGGATTTCGCCGGCACAATGCTTGGCAAATACGATGATCTTAGGGGAGCACGCATCGGTATGCCTATTCAGATGGACATTCCTGCGCTTGAGCAGTTTCTGTTGGAATGGTTTCCCCAAGTGGCTGACGAAATCCGGATTGAGGCCCTGGATCATCAAGGCGCTGTGGTCTGGCTCAAAGTCGGGGACCATCATCTTCGCCCCGGCGGGACCGTTTCGGGACCTTCAATCTTCCTGCTGGCCGATGTGGCCGTGTATCTTGCCCTGCTCGCCCGGATCGGGCCTCAAGCCCTGGCTGTGACGACAAATTGTACGATCAACTTTCTCCGAAAACCGGGATCCGCTGATATCCAGGCTCGGTCAGCGATACTCAAACTGGGCAAGACCTTGTGCGTAAGCGAGGTAGGCGTCTATTCGGGTGACTCCCCGGACCCGGTCGCCCATGCCGTCCTGACCTACTCGATTCCTCCGGCCAAATTGGGGTAAAATGATACCCCATAATTTAATGTGTTGTTAAAAGAGAATAAAATGTTCTCAATTCAGGTTGACATAAAATTGCCAGTGCAAGATACAACGCGGCTGACGTCGGCGGCAGGCTGACCATCGACACCTGGGTGATCAGATGAAGACCTATTCGGCGAAGCCCGATGATATCAACAAGAAATGGATCCTGATCGATGCCGAGGGCATTGTACTCGGTCGCTTGGCATCGATCGTCGCCGGCCGCCTGCGCGGAAAACACAAGGCCATGTTCACACCCTCGATGGATGTCGGAGACAACGTGATCGTCATCAATGCTTCCAAGGTGCAACTGACCGGCCGGAAGAGTTCGGACCGGGTTCACTATTGGCACACGGGATATCCGGGAGGCATCAAGAGCCGCACGTCGGGACAGATCCTCGCTGGCGCCCATCCCGAACGGTTGGTCCTGCGTGCCGTCAAGCGTATGCTTCCGGGCGGGCGTTTGAGTCGGCGGCAGCTTACCAATCTCCGGGTCTATGCCGGTCCCGATCATCCGCACGCGGCGCAGATGCCGGAGGTCTTGGATGTCCGATCGATGAACCGGAAGAACACTCGGAGCGCATGACGATGAATGAAACGATCCGATCAATGGAAGATCTGAAGGACACGGTCCAGGACGAAAGCGTTCCGGCGGCAGAAGACGTCGATCTTCAAAGAGAACCGGTTCGTGATCGTTTCGGCCGGTCCTACGCCACCGGAAAGCGGAAGGATGCCATTGCCCGTGTCTGGATCCGGCCTGGGTCGGGGCGGGTGGTCATCAACGGAAAAGATCTGGAGTCCTATTTCGCCCGTCCGGTTCTTCAAATGGTGCTCCGCCAGCCGTTCGAGGTGGCAGGCGTCAGAGACGAATTCGACGTCAGGGCGTCGGTCAAAGGTGGGGGCCTGTCGGGGCAGGCGGGAGCTGTAAAACACGGTATTTCCAAAGCGTTGCAACTCTATGATCCTTCGCTGCGACCGGCTCTCAAGGCAGCCGGTTACCTCACGCGGGATGCGCGTGTGGTGGAACGAAAGAAATACGGAAAGCGCAAGGCTCGCCGCAGTTTCCAATTCTCGAAGCGGTGATCGGATCCACTCGGGAACGGCGTTGACGTTCACAGGCCGATTGGGCCTTTGACTTCGATCGAATTGCCATTTTCCTCCTCGGAGGTCCCGGGCGGAATGACGCCCGGTCAGTTTGTTGCCGTCATGCGCCGGGTTCCCGACCCGATGACGGGTCGACAGGGGTGGCAGGCCGACGGGGGCGATTACGTTCGTTTCGACATGGCCGGACCCGGCAGCGGTAGGCAAGTCATGTCCGCGTTGCGCGAAAAACGGCCATCGCTTAAGGCAATGGGAAAGTTCAGGACGGAGGCAACGGTGGCAAATCTCCATACCGTCGCCATACTTGGTGCCAGCGGATATACGGGCGCTGAGTTGGTGCGCCTGCTCGCGACCCATCCGGGGATGACCGTCGGTGTGCTGACTGCTGACCGAAAGGCGGGAATGGAAATGGGGGAGGTCTTTCCCCATCTCCGCCATCTTGATCTACCTCCGCTTCAACGGATCGATGAAGCGGTTCTGACGGATGTCGCTCTCGTGTTCTGCGCCCTTCCTCATGGAACGAGCCGGGATACGGTGACCCGATTGGGCCCGGAAATGAGGATTGTCGACCTGTCGGCGGACTTTAGGCTACGCGACGCGAATGCCTATCAACAGTGGTACGGGTTGAAACCTTTGACGTCGCAGACCGCAGGGGAGGCGGTTTACGGCCTCACCGAATTCTACCGAGAGAGCATCCGCACGGCCCGCCTGGTTGCGGGAACGGGATGCAATGCGGCAACGGGACTGCTGCCGGTCCTGCCGCTCCTTGAATCCGAAGTCATTGACCCCGACGAAATCGTCATTGATCTTGCGACCGGCGTGTCCGGAGCTGGACGCACACCTACTGAGGGAATCCTTCATGCGGAGGTTTCTGAAGGGTTCCAGCCCTACAATCCGGCATCCCATCGGCACATTGCCGAGTTCGAACAGGAGTTTTCCCGGGTTGCGGGACGACCGGTGAGCGTCAGCTTTGTCCCGCATCTCCTTCCCCAGAACCGCGGAATCCTCGCCACGGTCTACGTGAAGGGTGACCCGAACCGGATCCACTCCGTACTGTCCCGCCGGTACCGCGACGAACCCTTCGTCATTGTACTTCCCATGGGAGAAATACCGTCGACGCGGCATGTCCGGGGGTCGAATTGGTGCCATATCGGCGTGGTCAGAGACCGGCCCCCTGGGCGCGCAATCCTGTTCTCCGCACTTGACAATCTGCTCAAGGGCGCGGCCGGACAGGCCGTTCAGAACGCAAATCTCATGCTCGGGCTTCCGGAAACGATGGGCCTTGAGGCCCCGCCGCTCTTCCCCTAGGCGGCCGAAGGATCAACACCGTGCCGCCCGGGCTCCGCAAACGTCGTCGAAAGCAGATGATCGTTCTGGCGATCCTCTGTCTGGCCTCTGCGACAGTTGTCATCGGATACGGTGCGCGGGAAGGAATCGAGTTCTATCGCAGTCCGACCCAGATCACCCAGAATCCGGAACTCAGCCGGGACGAGACCTTCCGGCTGGGGGGGTTGGTCGAATCCGGAAGCCTGGAATTCGATGGCCCGGTCGTGCGGTTCTCGGTCACTGATGGCGCCCATACCGTCATGGTCGAATATGAAGGAATCCTTCCGGATCTCTTCCGCGAAGGTCAGGGAGTCGTTGCACTTGGAAGTCTCGGACCGGGATCCTTCGTCGCCACCCAGATTCTGGCCAAACATGACGAAAACTACATGCCGAAGGAAGTGATGGACATCCTCAAGGCAGAGGGTGTTTACAGACCTCCCGAGTAACGAAACGGGATCCACGGCCTCGACGTTGCCCGTTCGCCAAAGATGGATCCGGAACCGGTTACGTCGCGAAAGCTGGCCGCCCCACGGTCGAAGTTTCTCCTGGGACCGGCGCTTGGGAACGAAGGCCGGGATGTGAAGTGGGGTCCATCCTGACTTCGGCGGGCTCGCCGTTTTTGGTATAGTGAACAGGAAATCGGGTAAAGTGGCCACCATCCCTTGAACACTCCGGGTGTCTCATGAGCGTCGAATTCTCGCAGTTTTCGGTCCTTTTGGCGTTTGTCGTCGCCTGCATTGGTGGAGTCGTTCCCCTGGTCGGTGCCGGGCGCAACTGGACCCGGTGGATGCTGTTCGCGGTTCCGTCAGCGACTCTTCAGTTTCTGCTTGTCGGAGTCGCATTTGCCGGATTGACCGCGGCGTTCGTCACATCGGATTTTTCGGTTCGACTTGTCGCCGACAATTCGCACTCGTTGAAGCCGCTGATCTACCGGGTAACCGGGGTCTGGGGAAACCACGAGGGGTCGATGCTCCTCTGGGTGCTCATTTTGGTGTTTTATGGCGCACTTGTCGCCTGGTTCGGAAACAATCTTCCGCTTGTCCTGAGGGCACGGGTTCTGGCCGTACAGTCACTGATTGCTGCCGCCTTCCTTGCCTTTGTTCTGTTCACGTCCAACCCATTTGAACGTCTCTCGCCACCTCCTCTCGATGGAAATGATCTCAACCCGTTGCTGCAGGATCCAGGCCTCGCATTGCACCCGCCGTTTCTCTACTTGGGCTATGTAGGCCTTTCGCTCACCTTCAGTTTCGCCGTGGCGGCCCTGATTGGAGGACGTGTCGATGCCGCCTGGGCCAGGTGGGTCCGACCCTGGGCGCTTCTGGCCTGGACATGTCTGACAATCGGAATCGCGCTTGGATCCTGGTGGGCGTACTATGAACTGGGTTGGGGCGGCTGGTGGTTTTGGGACCCGGTTGAAAACGCTAGCCTGATGCCCTGGTTGGTCGCGACGGCGCTGCTTCATTCCGCCATCGTTGCCGAACGACGCGATACGCTGAAGAGTTGGACTGTGTTTCTGGCTCTTGTTGCCTTTGCCTTTTCTCTGATCGGAACCTTCATCGTCCGATCCGGCGTTCTCACATCCGTTCATGCCTTCGCAGACGATCCGGGACGTGGACTCTTCATCCTTGTCATTCTGACGGCAACCATCTGCGGAAGCCTGATTCTCTTTGTCTGGCGGTCGGATCGACTGGTTTCATCTTCAGGTTTCGCCGTCGTCAGTCGCGAATCCGGTCTTATTCTCAACAACCTACTCCTTTCCGTCGCGACCCTTGTCGTTTTTCTGGGAACGATCTGGCCCCTCATCGCCGAACTGGCCTGGGACCGCAAACTCTCGGTCGGCCCTCCTTTCTTTGAATCTGCGTTCACGCCGTTCATGGTCCTCCTCATCGTCGCGTTGCCCGTCGGAGCTACCATGCCATGGAAACGCGGCAGCCTGACGCGTTCACTCCGCAGCCTGCGTGGGATCGCAGCCATTGCGCTTGCCATCGGATGCCTGGTTTGGGTGGTCCAGACGGGCGGTCCAATGTTGGCCCCCATGGGCGCAGCCCTGTCCGCCTGGCTGATTCTGGCGGCCGTACGGGAGATCTGGATACGGGCACGCTGGCCGCACCGCCGAAAGCTGAGTTTGAGCCTCGCGGCGTTACGGCGATTGCCCCGCAGCGAGTGGGGAAAAGCTCTGGCGCATGCCGGGTTGGGCGTGGCCGTTTTCGGAATGTCGGCGATAACAGCCTGGGAAACCGAGGATATCCGACTGGCCCGCCCGGGTGACAGCTTCCGGATCGCGGGCCACGTTGTCCACTTTCGCAATGTCAGCCGCAGGATCGGAGCAAATTACCTGTCGGTGACGGGGACATTCGATGTGGTCCGGGCCGGTTCTCCTGTTGCAGTCCTGTCCCCGGAAAAACGAACGTACCTGGTTTCCTCGACCAACACCACCGAAGCGGCAATCGACGTCGGTTTTTGGCGCGATCTGTATATGGTTCTCGGTGACCGCCAGGATGACGGCCGTTGGGTCGTTCGGACTTACGTTAAACCCATGGCGGTCTGGATCTGGTCGGGTGTGGCCTTGATGGCCGCAGGCGGCCTGATCAGCCTTTCCGACCGGCGATTTCGCATCGGTGCGGGGAATCGGCGTCGCAGTACCGTTCCGGCCCCGACGACCCGGGCGAAAGCGCGACAGGCATGAGACAGGGGTGTTTCGCAATGGTTGCAATTGAATCGACCGCCTCCCTTGCCGTCAGGAATCTGTTGACCAGCGTTGTTCGCCAAAGGAGGAACTTTAGAGAATCCGACCCGGGTTTTGCTCACGCCGAATGCGATGGATCAACGAAAGGTGCCTTCCTCGACATGAACAGCAACTTGTCGAAACAGGCTCGGCAAACGGTGTTCCGGAGTCCGGCTTTGGTTGCGCTGCTTTTTCGAGTCGCCTTGAATCGCGGGTTTTGCCGGGTGGCCCCTGCGGTATTCGCCTTTTTGCTCGCCACGTTTGCAGCCCACTCTGCATTTGCGGTCGAACCGGACGAAATTCTGGCGGATCCCGAACTGGAGGCCCGCGCCCGCCAGATTTCCGGGCAACTCCGGTGTTTGATCTGCCGAAATGAAAACATCGACAATTCAAATGCCGAACTGGCCGCGGATCTCCGCGTGTTTGTTCGGGAACGGCTTGTTGCCGGCGACACTGATTCCCAGGTGTTCGAATCCGTCGTTCAGCGTTACGGGGAATATGTACTGCTAAATCCGCGATTGACCGGTTCCAGCGTTGTCTTGTGGTTTGCCGGTCCTTTGGCGTTTCTGGTGGCTTTCGGCCTGATTGGCAAAATGCTCGCAAGGCGCAGCCGGATGGCGGGACCCGCAGGGCTCTCGGATGAGGAAACATCGGAACTCCGGCGAATTGTGGACGGCTGATCGGGATCGACAGCCGCTACGCACTGCGAAGAAACGGCCAGGAGAAGGACCCGATGGATTATGAGACGATCACTTGCTCCGTTGCCGACGGGATTGCGACCCTTGAAATGAATCGGCCGGGGGTGATGAACGCCATGAACGGCCGGATGAGGTCAGAATTGCAGTATGCCTTCGAGGCGATCGGCGATGACGTGCGAGTTATTGTTCTCACGGGTTCCGGACAGGTATTCTGCTCGGGACAGGATCTGGGCGACGCGGCCAAAGTTTCTGACATCGAGATCGAGACCCTGTTGCGGGAAGAATACCATCCGCTAGTTCGGGCCATGCTCGATTGCCGGGTTCCGATAGTCGCCGCTGTCAACGGGGCCGCAGCGGGCGCCGGCGCCAACCTGGCACTCGCCGCTGACATTGTCATTGCAAGGGAAAGCGCGTTTTTCATGCAGGCATTCGTGCGAATTGGCCTCATTCCGGATGCTGGCGGCACATACTGGCTTCCCAGACGAGTCGGATCCGCGAGGGCCATGGGAATGGCAATGCTTGGCGATCGCATTACCGCCCGGCAGGCGGCCGATTGGGGGATGGTGTGGAAATGCGTATCCGATGCGACGTTCGACGTTGAAGTCCGTGAAGTCGCCTTCAGATTGTCGAAAGGACCAACGGAGGCCTACCGGCTGGCACGACGGGCGATCAGATTGGGTCTCGAACAGACGTTCGAGCAGCAACTCGAGACGGAAGCGACTCTTCAGGGAATCGCTAGCCGCACCCGAGATTTTCGGGAAGGGGTCATGGCGTTTCTGGAGAAACGCCCGGCAGATTTCGAAGGCCGATAAGGACAACCGAACCGGGGCCCGGCAGCAAGAGGCGCAGCCAGAAGGTAACGCCCGCATCCGGCCGGGGCGGTTTTGAGGACTGCCCGCGTCCTATCCGCGGTTCGCATCACCCGGAATGGCGTCAGCGTCGGTCGGCGATCCGAACATAGTCCCGTTGCGTCTCTCCAAGGTAGCGCTGTCGCGGGCGGCCAATTTTCTGCACGGGATCTGCGAGCATTTCCTTCCATTGCGCGATCCAGCCGACGGTGCGGCTGAGCGCAAAGATGGGCGTGAACATCGCCGTCGGGAAACCGAGGGCTTCCAGAATGATACCGGAGTAGAAATCGACGTTCGGGTACAGCTTCTTCTTGACGAAGTAATCATCCTGAAGCGCGATCCGTTCCAGTTCCTTTGCAATCCTCAGGATTTCGTTGTCACCGGTTCCCAGATAGTCAAGGACTTCGTCGGCGGACTCCTTGATGACCTGAGCTCTTGGGTCGAAGTTCTTGTAGACACGGTGACCAAATCCCATGAGGCGAAATGGGTCGGAGCGATCGCGCGCCCGCCGGATGTACTCGGGGATTCGGTCCACGGTGCCGATTTCTTTCAGTGTCTCGAGGCAGGCCTGGTTGGCACCGCCATGGGCCGGTCCCCAGAGGCAGGCGATGCCGGCGGCGATACAGGCAAACGGATTGGCGGCAGACGAACCGGCCAGGCGGACCGTTGACGTGGAGGCGTTCTGTTCGTGATCAGCATGAAGTAGGAAGATCCGGTCCATGGCCCGGCTCAGAACCGGATTGACCTGATAGGGTTCTGCAGGAACCGAAAAACACATCTGCAGGAAATTCGACGCATAGTCGTGGTCATTCCGGGGATAAACGAAGGGTTGGCCAATCGAATACTTGTACGCCATCGCGGCAATTGTCGGGATTTTGGCGATCATGCGAATGGACGCAATTTCCCGTTGCTCGGGATCATTGACGTCCGTGGAATCATGGTAGAAGGCCGACAGTGCACCGACGACACCGCAAACGACCGCCATGGGATGGGCATCGCGCCGGAAACCTCGGTACAGGTTGTGCATCTGTTCGTGCACCATCGTGTGCCGGGTGACCCGGGTCTCGAAGTCGTCGAGTTCGTCCCGGTTGGGAAGATCGCCGTAAAGCAGCAAATAGCAGACCTCGAGGAAATGGGATGCCTTGGCCAGCTGCTCGATCGGATAGCCGCGGTAAAGGAGCTTGCCGCCTTCTCCGTCAATGAAGGTGATATGTGAATCGCAGGCGGCGGTAGACGTGTAGCCGGGGTCATACGTGAAGACTCGCCCGTCTCGATAGAGACTCCGAATGTCGATCACGTCCGGACCCGCCGTTCCCTTCACAATCGGGAATTTCAAGGTCTTCTTTCCGATCGTCAGGGTTGCGAACTCGCATTGGGTTCTGTTCATCTAAGTCCTCGCATCACATGATATCGGTACGGCGCCTCGGCGCAGAATCCGTTCCGGGAATTCTCCGCCCGGAATGTGGGAAGACTCGTGTCACCCCCTGATTTTCCGGGCAAGGTCGGGAACGGATGGACCGTATCACAATTCGGTGCCTGGTCACCATGCCTGCCACCCCTGCACCCACACAGATGGTGCCATCCGGGGCTCCTGCGGGGCCGCTACACGGATTCCGGTACGGCCGCGGCCATCCGTTTGAGGCTTTCCCGGCGGCCGAGGAGGGATAGCATGTCGTGGACGGATGGCGCGGACTTGCTTTCGATTCCAGCCAGCATGGACCGGAGCAGGCGGAACAGCCGGGCCGGCTTGAGGTCCGCCCGCACGGCAATGTCGCCGACAAGGGCATCGTGATTCTCTCGCGTCCAGGCGGCTTCTGCGAACCGGTCGATGAGAGTGCGTGCCAGGGCGATCAGAGATTTGGCATCCGTATTCAGCTGACCGGCGAGTTCTGTCAGATCCGGGGTCGGGGGTGTTGACAACAGGAATTCGCCCCGTGCGAGCAGGTCAGGCAGGCGTTTGGCCTGCTGCTTCAAGACTGGCATGCCGTGCCGCAATCGGGCCTTCGCCGTTTCTGATAGTGGTTCCTTGTCGTTAGCGGCAAGCCAATCGGCAAGACTGTCGAGGAGACTGGCGTCATCGCCGGACCGAATGTGATGCGCCGAAACGTGGTCGAGTTTTCTGGTGTCGAATCGAGATGGCGACTTTCCGATACCCTTCAGATCAAACCAGGATACGGCCTGGTCCGTCGTGAACAGCTCGTCATCGCCATGGGACCACCCCAATCGTGCGAGGTAGTTCCGCATGGCCTCCGGCGTGTAGCCCATCGCCCGGTAGGAATCGATGCCGAGGGCACCGTGGCGTTTGGACAGTTTCTTTCCGTCAGGCCCGTGAATGAGAGGCAAGTGGGCGAAGGTCGGGGTGGTCCAGCCGCAAGCCTGGTAGATGAGGGCCTGCCGGCCGGAATTTCCCAGGTGGTCGTCGCCGCGAATGACATGAGTCACGCCCATGTCGTGGTCATCGACGACGACCGCCAACATATAGGTCGGAGAGCCGTCCGAACGCAGAAGCACCAGATCATCGAGGGTCTCAGCCGGCCATCGGACTGCCCCCCGGACGGCGTCCGTGACTTCAACGGGCCGGGTCCGCGGAGACCGCAGGCGAACGACAAACGGGCGATCCGGGGTTCTCGCCGGATCAGCATCACGCCAGGGACTGTCGAAGAGGAGAGGTCGGTTGGCCTTTTTGGCGGCGTCCCGTGCACCGGCCACCTCCGCTTCCGTTGCGAAACAGCGATAAGCATTGCCGTTCGTCAGCAGTTGTTCCGCAATCTCCCTGTGCCGATCTTGGCGCCGGGACTGGAACAAGGCGTTTCCATCGTGCTTGAGGCCCAGCCAGGAGAGACCATCAAAGATCGCCGCCACCGCCTCGACAGTTGACCGCAGGCGGTCCGTGTCCTCGATACGAAGATGGAAGGTGCCCTGGTTTCGTCGGGAAAACAGCCAATTGAACAGTGCTGTTCGTGCACCTCCGATGTGCAGAAAACCGGTTGGTGACGGCGCGAAACGAGTAACGATGGCCGACTTTGACATAAGTTGTGCACTCCAGCTCCCGGAGCCCGGACATTCCCGGGCCGACAATGAGGTGAACGGGAACAAACCTCCCGCGGGACGCGGTGCCTAAACCGCAATGTCGAATGGATAGCCTGTTCAGGGCCAGAATGCCGAGCCCTGAGGGCCGTGATTGCGTCCGGGTCGCCAATGCATTCCCGGTTCCCGTTTCGACCGGCGCCCGTTCACAATGATTGAACCGGGCTGCCCGACGTTTTCCCTCGGTAGAACTTGCAAAAGCCAGTGGTTCACACCGGAGGCAGCAAAACACGCCGTTCAGATCGTCGAATCGCCCAACGCCTCGTTCGGGACACGTGCCGCTGCGAAGCCGGCCGCTCCGGTTGATTGATGAATTCAGTAGCTCCTGATCAGACCGACCAGACGCCCCTGAATCCTGACCTGTTCTTTCGTGTAGATCCGGGTTTCGTACGCCTTGTTGGCGGCTTCCAGGGCCAACACGGAATTTCCCCGTTTCTGCAAACGCTTCAACGTGGCTTCTTCGCCATCGACGAGCGCAACGACAATGTCGCCGTTCTCGGCATCGTGCTGCTGGCGAATGACGGCGATGTCCCCTTCAATAATTCCCGCGTCGATCATGGAGTCGCCCTTGACCTCAAGTGCGAAGTGTTTCCCGGCATTCTCCAGCATGGTTCCGGGCACGGACACGTGGTGTGAGACCTCCTGAATGGCTTCGATCGGCGTTCCGGCCGCGATCCGACCCATGACCGGGATGTCGAGAGCATGCGTTGCCGATACCGGCATGGCGCTTGGAGGTGGCGGCCGCGCGGCGCCGCCCTCAATTATGCGCGGTTGGAAACGCCTCTGGTCCAGCGCGTCCGGCAATCGGATGATCTCCAACGCTCGGGCCTTGTGTGCGATGCGGCGAATGTATCCGCGTTCTTCCAAAGCGGAGATGAGCCGGTGAATTCCGGACTTCGACTTCAGCCTGAGTTCCGTTCGCATTTCGTCGTAGGATGGCGTCACGCCGTCGGTCTGTATTCTCCGGTGAATCATTTCCAGCAGGTCCCGCTGCTTCGGGGTCAGCATTTCAGCCTCCTCAAAAATGATGTGAGTGATTGCCAATCGTTCTATTTGTGTTCACCTTTTGTGTCAACACTATTGGTGGGATTCTTCCGGGGGGCAAGGCGACGATTGCAAGTCGGCGAAGCGGGCTGTCAATTGCAATTGGAGAACCGGCGTCGGCGACTGGAACAATGTGCGGGACTCCAGGTGGATTTCCGCGTTTTTCCCTCTTGAGGCAATCCTGTTGTGTCTGTCCTGTTGTCGCCGGCTTGCAATGACGGTTTGGCCTTTGGCGGGATAACCGCGGTTCCGGCCTCGCCTTGATGCCCGGCACAGATTAGCGCATCCAACAAGTTGAGAATTCTCATCCGGTTTGTCACGCGAGAGCGCCTTGATCCCAAAGTCGGCGAATGTCGTATTCGCCCGTCCCTCGGTATTGAAGATGGCCAGACTTCTGATCCGGGTCTCGGTCAACGTCTCCGACCACGCGAGCATGCCCTTGTCCGGCATGCCGTCCGCGATACTGCGCATGAAACAGTCCAGGCCTCCGCCGTGAACCAGGTTGCCGCCCATCAATGCGGATCCTCGTGCGGTCCCTCGAGGTTGTCGCCGTGTCAGTCGAGGTTGTCGCCGTGTCAGATCGTGCAGGGCAGCGCGTCGAGCCGCTCGAAGCTCTCGACCTGACCGTACGACAACGCGCCCAGCGCGGCGGCCAGGAACGGTTGGGACGGTAGCCAGCGCACCCAACGGTTCAAGGCCGCACCGCCCAGAGGCAGCCCCGACGCATGATTTCCTTGGCTTCGGGGACGTCGAAATCCGTCGCCACGTGTCCAAGAGAACTGTAGAAGACCTTGCCCCTCCCGTAGCGCTTCTTCCAGGCGACTGGCATCTTGACGCCCTTCACCCAGTCGATTCCGCAGTGCTGGCCCTTGAAGGTGGTGGTTGCCAGCACTTCGTTGGACGGATCGACGTGCATGAAGTACTGCTCGGAGTGCATTTGAAAGTCGTCGATGCCGGCGACGATCGGGTCATCGCTGGCGATGTTGACTTCGTAGTCGACGATGCCGCCCGGATGGCAGATGAACTGGCCCCCGACCATGAACTGGTACTCCACGTTGTTACGGAACGAATCCGCCATGCCGCCGTGCCAGCCCGCGCAGCCGGTGCCGGAGCGGACCGCCTTCAGGAGACCCGCTTCTTCCGCTTGGCCAATCTCGGACATGGTCCACACCGGCACGACGAGATCAACCTGGGCCATGAACGCCTCGTCGGCGAAGGGGTCGAGAACATTCGTAACGGTGACGTCGTGGCCCTCTGCCGACAGCATGTCCGCGCAGATACCGGCGGTCTTTTCCGGCTCATGACCGTTCTAGCCACCCCAAGTGATGAATACGCTTCCCATGACTTCCCCTCTATCGCAATTCGCCGTGCGCCAGTCCCTGTGGCAATGGCGCCGGTCTGTCCGGACGGCTCATTACGTCGATATGGCGACTCTCGACGGAAGAACGACCAAACGCCTCCATGATCTCCAGGATGTGTTGGGCCAGATACCCGTTGCAGCGGTGTTCGCGGCCAGTACGGATGCCCACGGACATGTCGGCGAGGCCAATGCTGCGGATGTCGTCGGCGTAACCGTGGGTGAGTTCCTGGTCTTCCCATTCGCGACCGCTAGACACGCGCACGACGCCACCGAAACAGTTCGGATCCGGGGCCGACAAACTGGCGTCGACGCCGTGTATCTCGATGAAGTGGTTGGAATGCAGACGCACGTCGAAACTCATGACCACGGTCGCGACGACACCGGAGATGAACTCCAGCGTCCCCGCGGTATGCGTATCGACCTCCACGTCGATCAACTCGCCGCGCCGGGGACCGGAACCGATGGTTCGTGTGGCGCGACCGCGGTTCGCAATGGCGGCCACGCGTCGCACCGGCCCGAGCGCGTGAACCAGGGCGGTCAGGTAGTACGGCCCCATGTCGAAGAGCGGTCCACCGCCGGGCTGGTAGTAGAAATCTGGGTTGGGGTGCCAGGCCTCGTGGCCCAGTCCCATCATGAATGCCGTGGCGGCGACCGGTGTGCCGACGGCGCCAGCGTCGATCAGACCGCGAACCGTCTGATGGCCACCGCCCAGGAACGTGTCCGGCGCACATCCCACCCGAAGGCCGGCGGCATCTGCCGCTTTGAGCACGCGTTCGCCTTCCGCCACGTCGATTCCGAAGGGTTTCTCGCAGTAGACGTGTTTGCCGGCTTCGATGGCGGCAAGGTTCACCGTAGCATGGGCGGCAGGAATCGTGAGGTTCAGGATGACTTCCACGTCGTCGCGCCCAAGCAGCTCGTCCGCCGACATGGCCGGCATACCGAATCTCTCTTCCGTGCGATGGGCTGCCGACGAGTCGATGTCCGCGCAACCGACAAAACGAAGGACGTCGAACGTGGCGGCGGCACTGAGATAGTATTCGCTGATCGTACCGCAGCCGATCAAGCCGATCCTTACAGGGTCCATGGTTGCTTCCCCGACCGAGCGAGTGATGTCAACAAGGAGGGTGCTCGTGCAGTTCGAAGCGGTCGTAGATTGCGGCTTGACTTGTGAATCGCACGATTTGCCATACCGAAATCGGTTTGCGGACCCTTGGGGCCCAAGATCTGCATCCGTAATCCATGGTTGAGCCACCGGCTTGTCGTCAAGGCACAAGGAAGCAGCCTGGTACTTTTATGCGCACGCCGCAGTCTGCACGGAGGGCGCCAAACAACTGGCGTTCCTTCTGCGTTAGTCTATAAACGAACAGGTAGTATCCTAGAATTCCATCGACCGAAACGCAACGTCTGGTGGGAATCTCTGGAGACAAACTCTCGCAAACCGGAGCAACATGCATAAGTGGCACGCGACATTCGTGCTCCCTTATCCATTGCTGAACGACAAATTTCAGAATGGTCTGTTAGACATGGAATAGGGCTTCTTCTTGGTTGCGGGGAGAAGGAATGGAGCTTGCGAGCTTCAAGGTTGCGAACCTGGCTTCTCGCAAATTTCGTCTATCACCTTACTGATCCTATCTGCCACCGCCTCGACCTCGCGGATACCAACATGCGCATGTCTCAACGTCATCGTAACCCGGCTGTGACCGGGTAGTCGCGCCACCACGAACAGGGGTACACTCCACATCACGACATGGTTCGCGAAGGAATGCTTCTAATCTCGTGCAAGCGCACGTCTTCAATGCCAGCTCGTTTTCTCACGGGGTGCCAGTGGTCGTAGTGACCAGACATGGGCCTTGACGGTTTCAGGGGCGGCGGAAAGACCCAGGCGCTTCCGGCCTCGGCTGGCGGCAGATGATGTTCCGTGCTTGTGAATTCAGAGGGACGCGTCTCGAATCCGCCTTGCTTTCGCTCACCGGACCGGGTCCTTGTCGGGGATGCGGATCCCGGATTTCTCCCTCGGATGGCGAAATGTCTCGGCCCGTTGGGCGAATCGCAGCAGCCATGGCGGGTGCCGAATCGAGGTCGGTTCCGCTTGGCCCTTGGTGCAACTGGCGGGAGGGACCCGGCTGGGAAATGGCGCTGATCGTCAGAGCGGAATGTATGTCACGGAGGCCCCGGCCGGGCGGGATTCGTCGCCAGGTGGCCGGACGAGTAGCGCATCGGATCTTGCAAGGACCGACAATAGCGAACTGTCCTGGCGGGGAAATGGCGTGACGACCGTTTTCCCGTCCCCGTTCGTCCCGTTGATTCCGCCATTGGTCCCGGATTTATCTGCAGTCGTAAGCGATGTCCGGGCGCACATGAAGTGCCGTCTCGGTCCGTTCCTGCCAACATCAGATCCCAAAGTTGCAGTTTTTTGAATTAGCGGAGATATTTCCAAGCCCAACATGGCGCGGATGGCCGGCCGCAGGAATATATGGCTGCAAACAATTGACGAAACCGGATTACCTGGAATTCCGATAAAAGGGACTCCACGAAAATTTCCCGCCATCAAAGGTTTTCCCGGCCTCAATGCAACGCCGTGAAACGCCAGTTCCAGGCCGGCAGCCTCACCGACCTTGGCGATCAGGTCGTGTTCTCCGACCGACGCGCCACCGAGGGTTACAATAGCGTCGACACCGGCATTTCTGGCAAGGTCGAAGTGGAACCGGATGTCGTCTTGCGAATCCCTTGCGATCGGGAGGAGCCACGCGATGCCACCTTCGGATTCCACAAGTGCCTTAACACCGATATTGTTCGAAGACACGATCTGATCTTCACCAGGCGTCTCGCCGACAGCGACAAGCTCATCTCCGCTGGTCATGACGGCAATGGTTGGCCGCCGAGTCACCCGGACATGACTGGCGTTCATCGAGGCGAGAAGGGATATCGCCGCCGGACCCAACCGACAGGGTGCCTGCACTTCGGCGCCCGCCGCGTAATCGCTGCCCCTGGGGCGGACGAATGCTGAGGGGCTCAGGTTTCGACCGATGGTGACAGTCGCGTTCTCCCGAACGACGTCCTCCTGGATGACAACCCGATCGGCGCCATCCGGTATCGGGGAGCCGGTAAAGATTCTGACGGTCTCGCCACGACCGATGTCGCCGTGAAACCGGTGGCCGGCAACAGATTCGCCGATCACCCTTAGAACGGCACCGTCCCGGATGTCTTCGGATCGGACGGCGTAGCCGTCCATCGCTGATGATCGGAAAGGTGGTTGGTCACGATCGGCACGCACGGTTTTTGACAACACGCGCCCGCATGCGTCCTGGAGGGGCAGGGTTTCGGAAGCGAGCGGGTGGAACAGTTCGAGCGTCCGTTCGATTGCGTCCTCGAAACTGATCATCAAACCGCCTCGAAGCGACCGGATTTTCCTCCGTCCTTCAAGACCAGACGGATGTCTGTGATTTTGACAGCTCGGTCCACGGCCTTGACCATGTCGTAGACCGTGAGAGCGGCCGTGCTGACAGCCAATAGCGCTTCCATCTCGACCCCCGTCCTACCGGTAGTTCGGATGCAGGCTTCGATCTCGAGTCCAACGTGATCCGGGCCGGGGACAATGTCGACCTCGACTCCGTCGAGGGGAAGGGGATGGCAGAGCGGAATGAGTTCCGACGTGCGTTTGGCTCCCATGATTCCGGCAAGACGGGCAACCGCGACAACATCGCCTTTTCGGGTTCGACCGTCGAGGACCATTGACAGAGTCTTTTTGGCCATGACCACCGAACACCGCGCCACGGCAATACGTTCGGTGACGGCTTTGTTCGTTACATCGACCATCCGTGCCGCGCCTGACGCGTCGAAATGGGTGAGTTCCGTCATCGGGATTCGCCTCCTGTTCGGGTGCCTTTCCCGGTCGAATCCTCAACACCGAGTAGCCGTCGGGTTGCCATTTCGACATCAGCCTGCCGCATGAGGCTCTCGCCTACCAGGAAACAACGTACGCCCAGCTCGGCGAGGCTGGCGAGGTCGGCGTGAGACCCTAGACCGCTCTCGGCAACGACGATCCGGTCCTCCGGAACCTTTGGGGCCAGCAACCGAGTCGTATCGACCGAGACCTCGAATGTTCGAAGATCGCGGTTGTTGATTCCGATCAGCCGGCAGTCGATCGCAAGAGCCCGGTCCAGCTCATCGCTGTTGTGGACTTCCACGAGCGTTTCCATCCCGAAGCCGCGGGCCGTTGACACCAGTTCTGCCGCCTGTCCATCGGTGACTCCCGCCATGATCACCAGGATACAGTCGGCGGACCAGGCGCGAGCTTCCACGACCTGATAGCTGTCGAGCATGAAGTCCTTCCTCAGAACTGGCAGTGAGCAGGCGTTCCTTGCCCGGGTCAGGTGCTCTGGCGCGCCCTCGAAGGACGGCGAATCGGTCAGAACGCTAAGGCAGGCAGCGCCTCCGGCCTCATAGGCGCGGGCGAGTCGCTCAGGAACAAAGTCGTCCCGGATTCGGCCCCGCGACGGGCTTGAACGCTTGATTTCACCAATCAGGGCCAACCCGCTCCGGGACCGCCCGAGGAGTTGACGCGCGAAATCTCTCGGTGGTGCCGCCGCCGCCGCCGCCATCTCGAGATGGGCCAATGGCCGTCTCCGCTTCGCTGCCGAGATCTCTTCGAGTTTGTAGGCCGTAATTCTGTCGAGAACGGCGCTCACCGGCGAATTCCCCCGGTGGCGGCAACGAGGGCGTTCAGGCGTGCCTTGGCAGCGCCGCTGTCCAGGCTCTTCCGGGCCAGTTCAACGCCGGCAGGAAGGTTGACCGCGGCTCCGGCGATCACCAGGGCGGCGGCGGCATTCAGCAGAACGGCATCGCGAAAGGCACCTTCGTCTCCTTCCAGCAACGCGCGGATCCTGTCGGCGTTGTATTGCGGCGACCCACCGACAATGGCTTCGAAGGGATGAATCGGCAGTCCGGCATCATTCGGCGAAATGGTGAACTCCCGAACGCCTCCGCTTTCAATAGCCGCTACCCATGTGGGGCCGGCGATCGAAACTTCGTCGGTTCCATCGTTTCCATGAACAACCCAGGCCGCTTCGCAATCGAGGCTTGCGAGCGTTTCGGCCATCGGCCGGATGAGAGCCTGCGAATAGGCGCCCGTCAGTTGCCGCCGAACCCCGGCCGGATTGGTCAGGGGGCCGAGAATGTTGAAAATCGTCCGGGATCCGAGTTCCTGGCGAGCGGGCATGACGTGACGGACAGCCGGGTGATGAACAGGCGCCATCATGAACCCGATTCCGGCCATCCGGATGGCAGATTCCACGGTTTCCGGTTCCGCCATGATGTCGACGCCGAGAGCGGCGAGGGCATCGGCGGTTCCTGACTTGGAGGACAAGTTCCGGTTCCCGTGCTTGGCGACGGGAATTCCGGCTCCGGCGACGACAAGCGCGGTCGCAGTCGAGATGTTCAATGTGGACTTGCCGTCGCCGCCTGTTCCGACAATGTCAATCGCCCCAGGCGGCGCTTGAACGGCCCGGCATTTCTTCCGCATCACGGATGCGGCTGCAGCGAATTCATTGACGCTCTCGCCACGCGTTCTGAGTGCCATCAGAAACCCGCCGATTTGGGCAGCAGTGGCCTCGCCAGCCATGATGATCTCGAAGGCGTCCGATGCCTGTGCCCGGGTCAATGGCCCCGCGGCGGCGGCCGCAATATGGGGTTTCAAGGCTTCGCTCATGACTGTGCCTCCGAATGTGGCCCGCCGGCGATGGCTGCGCTGTTGCCTGGAATTCGATCATGGTTCCCGGACTGACGGATTCCGACTGCGACAAGGAAGTTCTCCAGCATTCCATGACCATGCTCGGTCGCAATGCTCTCAGGATGAAACTGGATACCATGCACGGGCAGGGACCGGTGTTCGATCCCCATAATGGTACCGTCAGCGAGCCAGGCCGTAATCCTGAAATCATCGGGGAGGCTGTCCCGCTCGACAACAAGGGAGTGGTAACGGGTCGCACGGACCGGTGACGGTAGCCCTCGAAACCAGGAGCGCCCGTCATGGTGCATGAGTCCGGGTTTGCCGTGGACGATTTCGTGACACTGGACAACGCGCCCGCCGAATGCCTGACCAATGACCTGGTGGCCCAGGCAGACGCCGCCGACCGGGACCCCGGCTTCGGCCGCGGCCAGGGTCAAGTCGAGGCAGATACCGGCCCGGTCCGGATCACACGGACCGGGGGACAGAACGATCGCGTCTGGTTCCAGGGCAAGGGCCTCCCGGACCTGGATCCTGTCGTTCCGCTGAACGAAAACCCGTTCGCCAAGTTCACCGAGAAAATGAACCAGGTTGAACGTGAAGCTGTCATAGTTGTCGATCAGCAGGATCATTCCGGATTCAGGCCTTCTCCGAGGTTCCCGGGTGAGTTCCCGGCGGCACCTGGCTATAACTGTCGCTATCGACAAATTGCGTCAAGGGTGGCGGGTTGTGGGAGACCCGACCTGAACGCGTAACAAACGAAGAGGAGACGGACATGGCATACCGGCGATTCCTGAGTGGGCTCCTGGCCGGTTTCGTCATCGTTGTTCTGGTTTTCGTGATCGTGTCAGTCCACAATCCGCTCGATGCCACCGCCCCGTCGGTTCTGCAGGAAACCGGCGCCGGATCCTGATCGGAATCGGATCTCCAGGAGATGCACAACCCCCCCGGTGACCGCAATTCAGTCACGGTTTCGGAGTGCGACGAAATCGACGGCGTCCCGGGCCGCCTGGATCAACGCTCCCGCCTTGTCGACCGTTTCCTGATATTCCATGTCCGGGTCGCTGTCGTGGACGACACCACCCCCGGCCTGGACAAAAAGGGATCCGTCCTTGAGTACGGCCGTACGAAGGGCGATGCACAAGTCCATGTCCCCGCCCGAGGAAAAGTACCCGACGCCTCCGGCGTAAATGCCGCGTTTCTCCGTTTCGAGTTCATCGATGATCTCCATGGCCCGGACTTTCGGAGCTCCCGAAACCGTCCCTGCAGGCAAACCGGCAAGCAGCGCAGACAGGGCATCTTCTCCGTCATCAAGTGTGCCGGTCACATTCGAGACGATGTGCATGACATGGCTGTAGCGCTCCACGGCGAATGTCTCGGTAGGCGTCACGGTGCCGATGCTGGCAACCCGTCCGACATCGTTTCTGCCGAGATCGAGAAGCATCAAATGTTCGGCCAGTTCCTTCGGGTCGGCGAGCAATTCCGCTTCCAGTTCGCGATCTTCCGCAGGCGTTCCGCCTCGTTTCCGGGTTCCCGCGATCGGGCGGATCGTAACCGTCCCGTTCCGGAGGCTGACGAGCGTTTCCGGGCTGGCTCCGCAAACCTGGAAATCGCCGAAGTTGAAGAAGTACATGTACGGTGACGGGTTGGTGCGTCGGAGAGCCCGGTAGAATGACAACGGTGGCAATTCGAATTCAAGGGTCCAGCGCTGGCTTGGCACCACCTGAAAGATATCGCCGGCCCGGATATAGGCTTTGGCAGTTTCGACGATCCTGTAGTATTCGTCTCGACTCGTGTTGGAAACCGGTTCGGGTTCGGGCCTGTAGCGGGCTTCGGGCCAAATGTCCGGTCCGCGCGGGAGCGGGGCCGCAATTGCGCGGAGGGCCGTGTCGATTCGGGCGCAGGCACGGGAGAAGGCGTCTTCCGCTTCGACGCCGGATTCAACCCAGGCCGGACTCACCAGGGTAATTTCGTTTCGCACGGAGTCGACGACGACGACCACACCAGGACGGATCATGATGGCGTCCGGAAGTGCAAGCGGGTCGTGGTTTACGGTCGGAAGATGTTCGACGAGCCGGATCATGTCGTAACCCAGAAACCCGAACCACCCTGCGGCCATCGGAGGAAGCGCGTCCGGGATGTCGATGCGGGACGCGTCGAGACAGGCCCGGAACGCGCGCAGTGGATCCGTGGCGGGGCCATCGGGAAATGCAGGAACTTCACCTCCGGTGAGGCTGTAGCACCGGCTGGTCTGGCCGCTGCACTCCCAGATCAGGTCGGGCATGAACCCGATCACCGAATACCGCCCCCTGATTTCACCCCCGGTCACGGACTCGAGGAGAAAACTCTGGGGTTTCGCGTCCGCCAGTTTCAGGAACAGGGAGACCGGTGTGTCAAGGTCCGACGGAATGCACTGGTAGACCAGTTGGTGGCGCCCATTTGCGTAACCTAGGCGAAACGCGTCAAAGTCAGGCTGCAAGGCAACCACAGGTTAACCGTCGCTTCCGATGACCAGTTGCGTGTTGACCGAATTGATGGCGGCCTGATTGAGAGAGACCCCTTCCGATTCCTCAACCGCCGTGGTGAACAATGCCAGAAGATCCAGACCTCGACTCCGGTCGGAGAATTCTAGCAGCTGGGCGCGAATGTCGGAAACGTCGGAACCGGGTCCCTTTATCTCCGTGAGCCGCGCCAGTGAGACGCCGTCGTCATTCTCGACAACGGCCACCTCGCCAAGCGCAAGGTCGAAAACGGCTCTCACCAGGCCGGTCGGCACGCCGGGACGGAAGTCGTTTCGGACCGTATCGGTTTCGGTTGTGAGCTCGACATCGAAACCGAAATCCGACGCCGGTCCCGTAAATTCACCGCCCGCCGCAAATCTTGGCCGAAGGGACTCGGCAATGTCGGCCAAGCGTCCGAGCGCCGTTTCGCGTTTCCAGTCCCGAGCTACCTGGTCCTTGACAGTCGTGAGGGACAGGGGTTCCGGATCGCGGACCGAATCGAGCCTGAGAATGTAGATTCCACCATCATCAAGGTCCAGGATTTCCGGAAAGTCGTCGACGCTCAGAGACCAGGCCGCGGCCCGGACCTCCGCATAGGCGGCAACACCCTCGACAGGACTCTCGTCCTCGGCAAGAACCAGGATCCCGCCTTCCATGTCTGTTTCGCTGACCACGTCTTCGACACTCGCTCCCGCAGCCAGGAGATCGTCGATTCCCGAGACCCGTTCGCTCACGAGGTTGACTGCTCTTTCTCGGGCCAGCTCTGCATGAAGATCCTCCCGAGCATCCTCGAAAACCATTGTCGCGGCGCGCCGTATGGCGTTGACCCGAAACAGGGCGGGTCCCAGAGCCGACCCTGCCGGACCCGCTAGACCGGGCTCGTCGAGCGAAAACACTGCGTTTCCGGCCTCCGGTTCCAGTTCCGGCATCGCGACCATTCCGAGGGTGATGTCGGCCGGTTGGAGACCGCGCTCGCGAACGAGATCGTCAAAGCTTGTTTCACCGCTGTCGATTCGGGTTCTTGCCTCAGCCGCCTCGGCCGCAGTTCCGAAGACGATACGTTCAACATCGCGACGTTCCGGTTGGTTGAACCGTTCAGCCTGCGCATCATAGGCGTCGCGGAGTTCATCCTCGCCAACGGAGGCTTCGCCCATCAGCATGTCCGGAGTCAGCCAGGCATAGGCCAGTGTTCGCGTAAGCGGGCTCATGTAAGCGTCGGGATTGTCCGCGTGATGCATCGAGAGTTCGGCGTCCGTCGGTTCCTCGATCCGCGGATTCAGATCGGCGATTCCGAGTTTCACCCATTCGAAATCCCGACGTTGGAACTCGTAATCAAGGATGGCATCAATTAACGCTCCAGAAGTCTGGAGACCGCCCGCAATCGCCCCGCGAACGAGGATTCGGCTGGTGCCCTGTCGAAGTTGTTCCTCGAACTCCGACGGTGTCAGGCCCGACCGTTCGACGGCAAACTCATAGGCCGTCTGGTCAAAGTTGCCGTCGATGCCCTGAAAGGCCGGAATCGCCATCAACTCGTCCCGGACCGTGCGGTCGCCAACGCTGATACCCATCCGGCCGGCTTCGTTGTCGATTGCGGCATCGGCCAAGGCTTCCTGAAGGACGTCACGGAATACGCCCAAGCTTTCCGCCTCGGCAACACTCACGCTGCGCCCGACTTGCCGGGCAATCTGCTGAAGCCTTTGATTGAGCGCCGTGGCGTAAGTGTTGACCGACACCGGTGCGTCGCCAACGGTTGCAACCGTCCGAATGGTTCCGCCGCCCAGACCGCCAATTCCGAATCCGGCCAGCCCGACGATCAATAGCCCGATCAGGATGTAGACCAAGGTCTTGTTGCCCTTGGCGCGCATCGACCGCATCATGGCGAGTTGCCTCCTTCCATTCGTCCCGTCGGAGATCGCGATCCCGGAGAACCGATAGTTTGTGAACAGGCCGCCTTCTACGGTCTGGCCCAGTAACTGGCAAGCGTGGCAGATGGCGCCGGCACATCGTCGTGGGCCGGTTGGCAACGATCGAATTCAGGAAAACGGATGCCGATCCGGCCTGGATGTACTCAACCCGTGGCGGCGTCTGGCCGGAATGCTGCGAGACGATGGAAGAGGGAATCAATCTCCGGGATCCCGATGTTGGCAAAAGCGAACCGGATGTGCCGGTCACCGCTGCCACTCCTATCCGTGGAGTCCGCTTCCGAAAGAGGTACGAACATGGATCCGGGAATGGTCAGTATGCTCTGATCTTTCACGAGCTGTCTCGCAATGACGTCGGAACGGGCCTCAAAGGGATGTTCCGCGAAGGCAAAGTACGCTCCGCATCCTTTCAGCCGCCAGCCATCGAGACTGGAAAATCCCGCTTCAAACGCTTGGCGACGAGCAAGAATCTTCGACCGTTCGCCCGCAAGCCAGTCGCCGAGAGTCCGGAGCCCGAAGAGGGCGCCTCGCTGGCCGAGTTGGTTTGGGCAGATTGAGACCGTATCGAGAAACTTTTCGGATTCTGCGAGGAATTCAGGAGAGGCGATCATCGCGCCGACCCGGTGTCCGGTCAGCCGGTAGGCCTTCGAAAACGAATACAGATGGACGAATGTGTCATCCCAGTCGGGTTGCCTGAAAAGGTCGTGCAGGGGCCCCTCCCGACTGTCGAAGTCGCGGTAGGTTTCGTCGATGATCAACGTGATTCCTTCCGAACGCGCCATGTCGAAGACATCCAGGACGAGGTCCGCAGGGTATTCGGCACCCGTAGGGTTGTTCGGGGTGACGAGCAGGACGCCCCGGACCCGATCATCAAGCCGGGCCCGGATGGCCTCCGGATCCGGAATCATTGAATCGTCGCACGGGACCGGGCGGGCTTCCACGCCGGTCATTCCAAGCCACATGGCATGATTGAAATACCAGGGACAGGGAACCAGGAGGGCGTCTCCCGCACGGCACAGGGTCAGAGCGGCCGCACAGAATGCCTGGTTGCATCCCGACGTAATCGCGACATGGCCAGGAAGGATTTGGCCCCCATAGGTCGTCGACCATCGCGTGGCGACTGTTTCGCGAAGTTCCGGAAGACCGAGGACCGGACCATAAGTGTGCGCGTTCGGCTCCGACAGAGCGGCCTCTGCAAGAACTCGGCGAAGCGGTTCCGGCGGCGGATCAACCGGTGCTGCCTGCGAAACGTCCAGAAGGGGCTGTTCGGCGGAGAATTGCACGCCCGATACCCATCGACGCGCCTCCATGACGGGGGGTGGATGGACCGAACGAAGGTCGGGGTTGGTTGAATCGGATGCCATTCGGAAAGCGTATGCAGCCTCGACGACAGAAGCAATCGGCAAACCCGGCGATGAATTCAGGGATTGCGATCAGCGTGCAGGATGCCAACCGTGATCGACGGGAAGGCCGGGTACGCCACACCTGCATACGGTTTCGGGGCAGACGATGTCCACCGCCGTTTCAGACGTCGACGCCATCCGCGTAACGGGCGTTTTCCTGGATAAAGGCAAAACGGGACTCCGGCTTGCGACCCATCAGGCTCTCCACGAGTTCAGCGGTCTCACCGGGTTCGGCATCGTTGATCGTAACCTGGATCAATTGGCGGGACTCAGGATTCATCGTGGTAGCCTTCAGGTCCTTGGCATCCATTTCGCCGAGCCCCTTGAAACGGGAAACCTCGATCTTTCCGCGTCCTCCCATGCCGGAATCCAGAACCCTTTGCCGTTCGGCGTCATCCCGTGCGTAAATCCTGTGCGACCCCTGTGTGAGTCGATAGAGCGGGGGACAGGCGAGAAAGAGATGGCCGTTGTCCACCAACGGTTTCATCTGCGTGAAGAAGAACGTCATCAGCAATGACGCGATATGCGCCCCATCAACGTCGGCATCGGTCATAATGATGATCTTGTCATACCGAAGATCCTCAATATCGAACCGGGAACCGGGTTTGACGCCAAGTGCAAGGCACAGGTCATTGATCTCGTTGCTGGCCGCCATCTTTCCGGACGCTACGCCGAGAACGTTGAGTATCTTTCCGCGGAGCGGAAGCAGCGCCTGGGTCGAACGGTCCCGGGCCATCTTCGCCGAGCCACCGGCACTGTCGCCTTCGACGATGAAGATTTCTGTTCCTTCCCTGGAGACGGAGCTGCAATCAACAAGTTTGCCGGGCAGGCGCAGTTTCCGGGTCGCAGTCTTGCGTTCGGTTTCACGTTCAGCCCGGCGTCGCTGCCGTTCCTCGGCCCGCAGGGTCACGAATTCGAGGATCGCACCGGCGGTTCTCGTATCCGACGCGAGCCAGTTGTCGAACCGGTCGGAGACCGACCTCTCCACGAGCCGTCCCGCATCCGCCGTGACAAGCCGATCCTTGGTTTGCCCGGAAAACTCCGGTTCGCGGATAAAGCAGGACAACATCGCGCAGCTGGAACCGACAACGTCTTCCCGGGCGATCAGTGCCGTCTTCCGATTGCCGGTCAACTCTCCATAGGCCTTGAGTCCCTTGAGAATTGCCGACCAGAATCCGCTTTCGTGGGTGCCGCCTGCGGGAGTCGGGACCGTGTTGCAGTAGGATTGAATGAATGTGTCGCGCCCGGGCACCCAGTTCAGCGACCATTCCACTGAACCTTCGGCGGCCTCGCCGGGAAATTTCTCGTTGAACTCGACGCGTCCAGAGAACGGACACTCGGAATGGGTGGTACAACCCTGCAGGCGTTCGCCGAGATAGTCGGTGAGACCTCCCGGAAAATGGAACTGTGCCTCGGCTGGGACATCGTCCGAATTGCGAAGTAGAGTTCTGTCACATTTCCAGCGGATCTCGACACCGGAAAACAGGAACGCCTTGGACCGGGCCATTTCGAACAGCCAACGGGGTCGGAATCGCGCTTTGCCGAAAATGCCGGAATCCGGACTGAAAGTGACTTCGGTCCCTCGGCGGTTGTGGACGGGTCCGAGGCATTTCAACTTGGTCGTCGGGATCCCGCGCGAGAATTCCTGGACATGGAGCTGCCGGTCCCGGGCAACCTCGACCCGGACGAAGGCGGAGAGCGCATTGACCACCGAGACGCCAACTCCATGCAGACCACCGGAAACCCGGTAGGCGCTTCCCGAGAACTTTCCGCCTGCATGCAATGTACAGAGAATGACCTCGAGGGCCGACCTGTCGGGAAACTTGGGATGCGGGTCGATTGGGATCCCTCGGCCGTTGTCCCTCACCGTCGCAAAGACCGGGCTCGCGTCACTGCAGTGCTGACCCCGATGCAGTTCGACGTCGATCCGCGTAGCATGACCGCTGATGGCCTCATCCATCGCATTGTCGAGGACCTCGGCGACCAGGTGATGCATGGCCCGCTCGTCCTTGCCGCCGATGTACATCGCCGGACGACGACGCACGGCATCGAGGCCTTCCAGGACCTCGATCGCACTAGCATCATAGTTTTTTCCTGGCAGAACCGTTTCGCACTCCAACGGTTCTTGCGGTATGCGCTGCTCCAATTTCGGTTCTTCTCGCCGAATCTGATTGCACTCAGTATACGCCGGTTCGCGAAACATTGACACCGGATTTTGGGTACCGGGCAAAACCCGGCGTCCGGATCCTTTCGAGGAATCCAACATGGCCGGGTCGTGATGGCGGCGGGGTGCCGACAATCGGCCTGTCCGGGTTCGGAACAAAACCGTAAAGAGCGGCGTGCCCGACGTCAGGTTGCAAGGAGAGGGCCCGGCGCTGATGCCGCGGACTTCAGAGCCCGAAAACTGGCTGGATCAGGGGTCTCGGTCGGCCTGCCGGCGACTGAGGAACTGGCCTGCCACCTACGGGTCCGGCCAGGCCTTCGGAACCGGCGTTGAAACAGGGACTCATGGAATGACGCGTTTCACAGCACAGCCGAACGTCGACGGATATTCTGGGTCGTGATGAGCTGGCACGAACATTTCCGTGCGACACTGTCTTTGGGTTTGCCGATCATCGGCATTCACATGGCACAGATGTTGACCCACACGACAGATGTGGTGATGCTCGGTTGGTATGGCGTCGACGAGCTCGCAGCTGGCGTGCTTGCGGCAGAGTTGTTTTTCGTTGTTTACCTGGTCGGGGCAGGGTTTTCCCATGCGATCATGCCGATGATCGCAAACGCGCTCGGCGCCCATGATCGAAGGGGTGTCCTCCATGCTGTCCGCATGGGTGGCTGGGTGACCGTCATCTATGCTCTGGCATCGCTCCCGATCCTGCTCATGGCCGAGTCCTTGTTGCTGGCCCTCGGGCAGCAACCGCATCTTGCGTCCCTCGCCGGAGACTACATGCGGATTGCCGCATGGGGAATGTTGCCCTCGCTCCTGATCGCCGTTTTCAAGTCCTTTCTGTCGGCACTTCACCGTCCCGCGATAGCATTGGTTGCCACAATTGTCGGAGCGCTCGCAAACGCGTTTTGCAATTACCTGCTGATCTTTGGTCACTGGGGCGCACCCGAACTCGGAATCCGGGGCGCGGCGATCGCCTCCGTTGTCACCGCATTCCTGACCACGGCTCTTCTGATCATTTCCGTTGTCAAATTCAGGGAATTCCATCAATATCGTTTGTTTGCAAGGATTTGGAAGGCGAACGGGAAGGTGTTATGGGAGGTGACGCGGCTCGGGTTCCCGATCAGCCTGACCTTGCTGTCCGAAGTCGGCCTGTTCTCGGCGGCAAAGATCCTCATGGGATGGCTTGGTACCATTCCGCTTGCCGCCCATGGCATTGTCCTCCAATTCCTGGCCCTCAGTTTCATGATTCCCCTGGGCCTTTCGAACGCGGGGACCATTCGCGCCGGATTCTCGGTCGGGGGAGGCGACAGGGACGGACTCATCCGTGGTGCCTCGGCGGTGATCGTTCTGTCGATGCTGGCGTCTCTATTCACTGTGGCGCTTTATGTCGCTGTTCCCGAACATCTTGTCGCGCTGTTCCTCAACAGCACCCACGCGGAAACTGATCAGATCATTGCGATCGGAGTCACCCTTTTCACGATCGCCGCCGTTTTCCAGGTCGCCGATGCCCTGCAGGTAGTGTTTCTCGGGCTGTTGCGGGGATTGAAGGATACCGGCGTACCCATGGTGATTGCGATGCTGTCCTATTGGGTCATCGGAATGCCCGTGGCCTATCTTCTCGGCTTCTCTTTCGGGCAGGGCGCGGCGGGCATCTGGATCGGACTCGCCATCGCCTTGATCACGGCTGCGGCCGCACTCTTCATCCGGTTTCTTTCCCGGCTGTCTGAACTCAAACGGCAGACCCTGGCTCCGGATGCCAAATTGGAACGCCAGATCCGTTGAGGCCGCCAAGTTGCACCGGAAACGCTGCCGATTTGCAACGATTGGGAATCCGACCGTCAGGACGAAGACCGACTTCCGATTTCGGGCAGGACGTAACCTTGCCGATATACCTCCCGAATCCTGGCAAGGCATGCATCGCGAGATAGTGGATCCGAAAACCTCGACGGATAGACGAACGGCAAGTCGAATTCCGGGTCCCCTTCTGTCATCCAGTGCGACAGATAACGGGCCGCCCCACCGCCGGTTCCGATGCCGACGCAGAACCCGGTGGCAAGCCACAGGCCCTCCGTTGCTGGAACGGGACCGACAAGCGGGCAGCCGTCGGGCGTGTAGGCGATCGGGCCATTGTTCACGGTCCGGATGCCGGCTCGGCCAAAGGACGGGATGCGTTCGAAGAGTCGAGGGAAATGTGGTTGCAGCCGATCGAGGTCAACCGGGAGAAGCTGTCGACCGAAGGTTTTTGGAATCCCTTCGACGCCCCAGGGTCGCGGCTGCCGCTCGTAGATTCCGCAGAGAAATCCTGAACCTTCCTGTCGCGTGTTGGCTGGAACTTTCGGATCCCGGACCGTCGGCAGTTCGAATTCCAGCCTTTCGATCTCCGGAACCGGACCGGTGACGATTTCCTGGTGTTCAAGCGGGTAAACCGGAAGATCGAGGCCCATCGGCGCCAGCAATTCCCGGGACCAGAAACTATTGGCAACGACCACGTGTTCGGCTCGGATACGACTGTTCCCGCAGTCGACCTCCCATTCACCCCGGTGACGACGGAGGTCGGCGACCCGACAGTGTTCCCGGATCCGGGCGCCTCGCGCCCGAGCGGCGGCGGCGAGCGCCCGGCAGGCGCCGTTCGGGTCGAGATGACCGTCGTCGGGCGTGTGGGCTGCGCCGGCGATCTCATGAGTCGGGGAGTGCCGTTCGAGGAGTGGATGCAGCCGTTCGACTTCATTGCTGTCAATGACTCGGAAACGAAGGCCCAGCCGAGCATAGATTCCAGTCAAACGCCGGTAGACAGCCAGTTCCTCCTCTGTATACGCCAACCTAAGGCTCCCTGTCCGGTGGAAGTCGATCGGGATTGTCGACTCGGTCTCCGCCGCGAGATAGGTCGCAATGGAGTCCGCGTAGAGGCGTGTGATTGACGTCAAATGACCGAAATGCGTAACGTTTCCTGCTGCATGCCATGTCGACCCGTCGGTGAGTTCGAACCTTTCGACAAGGAGAACGTCGCTCCAGCCACGCCGGGTCAGCCAGTAGAGTAGGCTGAGGCCCGCGATCCCGCCACCGATGATGACCACTCTCTGGAACTCGGTCACCGGTACTCTCGTCGGCCTGCCGGCCGATGCCATACAGGATTCAGGCGTATCGGGCAGGCCGCGCGAATTCGGTCGTCGACGTCAGCTTCGACGTATTTCGGGTAATGGGTCTCCAGAACGGCGACGGCTTCCTCTCGGGCCCGGTCCCACAGATCCCGTCCGCCGTCGAGAATCCATGCGTCCGGCGAAAGGCGGTCGGAGAGACGAGGATAGATGAATTCCGTTTCCATAACCTCGAGGGTCTGGGGTTCGCCCAGAAAATGCCCAGCGCCGTCGATCACTTCGGTGATCTGTTCGACGGCCAGAGTTTCGTCGTTGACCTCGATTCCTCGTGCGATGCGCCGGATGACCGACAGCATTTCGTCATCAATGACCATCGACTCGAAGGAACAGCCAAGAAGACTGGCCAACATCCCTGCCGACTCAAAAACCATTCCCGAACCGGATAGGGCCGCAAGGCAAAGCGTCAGGGCCTTCTCGAAACCGGATTGGCCATCCGGAACCTTGCTGTCGGACATTCCTGCGCCCATGCCGCCGGGAACCCCGTAAAATGCGGACATCTGTCCGGACGCGGCAGCGAGCAAAGCGGCCTCTCCACTGCCTCCAGTAAAGGCGCCCGTCCGGAGGTCCGTGACGAAGGCCCAGTTGCCCAGGATGGCAGGATGGCCGGGGCGCAGAATGTTCACGACGGCGAGCGAAGCCAGCCCTTCGGCGCAGATTTGCGCAAGGGTTCCGGCAAGGGTCGCCGGCGCGGTAGCGCCAGCCTGGGGACCGGTCTGGACATGGACAGGCATGCCGATGTCGATGGCGGCGCATATCACGTCCAGACCTTCGCGCGAAAATCGCATGGGAGAGACCACATCGGTCGCATGGACGGTAAAGAACGGTCGTTTGGAAAACCGGCCTTCGCCGCCGGCCAGTTCGTCGAGGAGCGGGAGCAATCGATGGACATGATCACCCCGGGAAAGGCTTCCCGCGATGTGTTTGCGCGTGCCGGCTGCAGATGCATAGACGGTGTTGACGTCGAGTTCGAATTCGTCGGTGATGTCGGTTGCGACCACGGGACGGGTGAACCACTGAATGTTCTCGAGCGTGTCACACAGGCGGGAAAGGTCATAAAGATCGGTGAGTGTGCTCGGACGGTAACAGCGGGTCCCGATGTCGAGCATCGTTACCGCTGCCCCGCCTGTGCAAAAGTTGACTGAACCGTTGACCGCCACAAAGTCGAAAGCCGGGTCGCGTCCATGCACGATGAATCGCTTCGCCGCCGAATCAATGATGTCCTCGAGAAGCGCTGGTGGGAACATCAACCGTCCCCGGTCATCGATCCGGCATCCACGTGCCACCGCGAGTTCGGCAACCCGTGGCGTCGGCGATGCCATGCCAACCCGGCCCAGCAAGTCGAGGGCCGAACGGTGTATCTTGAGAACATCGATAGCGGTAAGGGGGTGATAGGGGGCGGAGATTCGGCTCCCGCCGGCCATTCGGGCCCGTGGGTCGGGACGTGTGCCTGCCGATGACCGTTGACGGACGGGCCGCCGTGATGTGCGTGGACGACGGCGCCGGTGGCGCAGGTCTGCAAACCGATCGTCTTTTCGGTTGCTGTCGACGCTGTTGCTGCCCGACCCCGACCCCGACCCCGACCCCGATGTCGCCGTCATCGAAATGACCAACTGTGCCGTCCTCGCCCGGGTCCCACATGAGACACGGATCCCGCGGAGAATCTGCACGCGTCTGGATCAGTGGTTGAGATTCGGCCAGTCCGGTCTTGAGCATGGCCTCGGAACACGCTGCGGGTCACCGTGGAATCCGATTTGTGGGTCCGGGGACCGCGAGTGCTCGATCGCAATGTTGGTCAGGTGTTTCCCATAAGAGCGGCATCGAAAGGAAAGCTCGTGAGGTTTTCGTGTCCGTTTTCCGTGACAAGGACTTGATCCTCAAGCTTGATCGAAAAGTCGCCACCTTCCGGGCTGATCAACGCTTCGACACAGAGGACCATGCCCGGTTCCAGAACATAGTCGAAGGCCTTCGGGTCATACCGATCCGGGTAGACGATTGCCGGCCACTCGTCGCAGAGGCCCACACCATGCATTTTGACACCGTATTTCTGCTTCCAATAGATGTCGTCAAGTTGGTGTCCGCCAAATGTGAGTTCCCGAAAACTCACACCCGGCGCCAGAAGCGCCATGTTCTCCCTGATGTGATCCACGCCATGGTTCATAGCGTAGATCATGTCGTCCCTTGGTTTGACGTCACCAATCCAGAAAGTCCGCGAAATGTCGATACACATGCCGTAACACCCGACCAAGTCGGTATCCAGGGCCAGGATCTCGTTGTTTTGCAGTTGCCGTGGTCCGCATTCCTGGAACCATGGATTGGTTCGGGGGCCGCTGGAGAGGAGGCGAGTCTCGATCCATTCGCCGCCCCGGCGGATGTTCTCGGCATGGAGGACCGCCCAGATTTCATCCTCCGACATGCCCGGAACCGCGGCGTCCCGCATCGCGGCGACGGCCTTGTCGCAGGAATCATGCGCACATCGCATGGCCAGAATGTCGTCCGCGCCTTTGATCGATCGCGACTTTTCAGTGACTTCCTCGCCGTCCATGATCTCGAATCCCGCAGACTCGAGAGCCCGGAGTCCCGAAACCATGATCTTGTCAACCGCAAGCCTCCGATTGCTGCCGGCGTGGCAATCCATCAGTTCTCGGACTTGCCCTGCAAAGCTTTCGGCGTCCCGTTCGGCCATGTCTCCGGCCGTGAAATAAAACAATGCCGCTCCCGTTCTCCGCTCCCGGACCAGCGGATTGAATTCGGACAGGAACGGTGAATTCTTGTAATCCCAGATCACCATGTAGCCATCGGCGCAGACCAACACGGCCCTGAACGGATTGTGAGTATTCCACAACTGCATGTTTGTGGTGTCGGTCGCATAGCGAATGTTGAGCGGATCGAACAAGAGGAGTCCGCCATAATCACGTTCGACGACGTGCTGCGTCAGACGGTTCCACCGGTATTCGCGCATTCGCGCCAGATTGGGCAATGAAAGCCCGGATTCCTCCCATTCGCGAAATGCCAATTGGGTCGGCCCGATTTCCAGCCTGTCGTTGTCGTTGGGGGATCCATCCCCGAGGCTGCGTCCCCGGCAGGGATCAATCTTGCGGCGATAAGGTTCCGTCATGTTCATTGGACCTGTCTGCCTCCGGTATCCTGGCGACCGCACGAACCGGTTTCCATCCGCGCCGTTCGACCGTCGTCATTTCCGAACCGAGCACGGGCATTCGACCTGCGAATCCCGGGTCGGTCATTCTGCTTTTTGATTCGATTCACGGCGTGATGCAGTCCGTTTGCGTCGGGTCTTGCAGGATTCATGTCGTTAATGGACAAAGACCGCATGCGAGCCGATTTCTCGGAAATCTGTCAAACGACCTTGCCCGTACGCCCCTGGACCGAAGAACGCACCCGACGTCTTCCGGGGCTCAACCCACTTGCGTTCGATGACTGGCTGGTGAAGGACGAGTGTTTCCGCGAACAGATGGCTTATCGGGACCATCTGCTCCGGACCCGGTTCGACAGCGTCCTTGCCTGTGAGCGTGGAGCTGAGGCCGCCGCCACCGAACTTCGTGACCGGGTTCTGGAAGCCGTTCTTTCGTGTCCCGGTTACTCTCGCAATGGAAATGACGTCAGACGGCCAGACGGTGTTCTCGTTGCTGTGGACGGAAACAGACATCCCCTCTTGGTTGCAGGACAGCTGGTCCAGGAAGACTTCTGCATTCTTCAGCGTCAGAAACACGAACACGTGTTGACCGGAGCCATCCTCTGCTTTCCGGCTGGCTGGCTGCTCTCCGAAAAGATGGGGCTGCCACTGACCCGAATTCACGGCCCTGTCGTGAGTTACGATGACCGCGTCGCCCGTGGCGTCCAACGCGTATTCGACCGGCTTCCGCCGGAGCGCCCGCTCTGGCGTGCCAACACTCTGGTCTATCTGAATCCGGACCTGTTCCAGCCCCGGAGTGCGTCCGACCGCCGCCGAAGGTTCGGGCCGGGCAAACGGTGGATCCGGGTCGAACGCCAGACGCTCGTCAAGCTTCGGTCCACCCGGGCCGTGGTCTTCGGCATTCACACATGGGTGGTCGAGGAAACGAGAGCTGCAGGCGCTGCCGAGTTCGTCGCGTCACGACCCGGGCCGACCGACCGGTGATTCGAACGGATGGCGATTGCCTGATGACCGCACAGGTCCGGACTGCGGCCCACCCCCCCCCCCCCCCCGGAATCCGGGCTCTGATGGCCGAGTGAAACGGGGTGCGAAATCAACCCGAATGGTTCTGGACAAGAGACCCAGGCAGTGCTGCTGCGACGCTCTCGACTGGGCATGCTTCATGTCGACAGCCCGAGAACGCCGATTCCGCCCATGAACGAAAAGGCCCCCGAACCCGGGGGCCTTGACCAACCACGGCGCGCATTGTGCGGCGGCCAAATAGGCGACCGCCGTCGTCCGGTCAAATCAGCAACTGTAATACATCTCGAATTCGACCGGATGGGGCGTGTGCTCAAAGTTGTAAATTTCTTCCCACTTCAGCTCCATGTAGCCGGCAATCTGATCCTCCGTGAAAACGTCGCCTGTGAGAAGGAACTCCTTGTCGGCTTCCAGGGACTCAAGGGCTTCCCGCAGGGAAGCACAGACAGTGGGAATCCCGGCGAGTTCCTCGGGAGGAAGGTCGTAGAGATCCTTGTCCATCGCTTCACCGGGATCGATCCGGTTTCTGATGCCGTCGATCGCCGCCATCAGCAGCGAGGCGAAGCAGAAATAGGGGTTGGCTGACGGATCAGGGAAGCGGGCCTCAATGCGCTTGGCGTTTGGCGACCCGGTCCAGGGAATTCGGACACAGCCTGAACGGTTTCGCGCAGAATAGGCACGAAGAACGGGCGCTTCAAATCCCGGAATCAACCGCTTGTAGCTGTTCGTACCCGGATTCGTAAAGGCATTGAGCGCTTTCGCATGCTTGAGGATGCCGCCGATGCAGTAAAGCGCATCCTGAGACAGGTCGGCATATTTGTCGCCCGCGAGAATCGTTTTGCCGCCTTTCCAGATCGAGAAATTGACATGCATCCCCGTTCCGTTGTCGCCGGCGACGGGTTTCGGCATGAAGGTCGCGGACTTGCCGTAGGCGTGCGCGACGTTGTGAATGACGTATTTGTACTTCTGCAACTCGTCTCCCTGACGGGTCAGCGTGCTGTGAATGAGTCCAAGTTCGTGCTGGCACGAGGCAACCTCGTGGTGGTGCTTGTCCACATTCATACCCATGCGTCTCATCGTGCTCAGCATTTCCGAACGCAGGTCCTGTGACGCGTCGACCGGATTCACCGGGAAGTAGCCGCCCTTGACCCCGGGTCGATGACCGGTGTTGCCCGTCTCGTAAAAGGTATCGCTGTTCCAGGACGCATCAACGGCATCAATTTCGTATGATACCTTGTTGATAGTATTGGAGAAACGGACGTCGTCAAAGACAAAGAACTCGGCCTCCGGACCGACGAAGCAGGCGTCGCCAATTCCCGTAAACTCCAGATAGGCCTCCGCCTTCTGGGATGTGCTTCTCGGGTCCCGCTCATAGGCTTCACCGGTATCCGGCTCCACCACAGAACAATGAACGGCAACAGTCCGTTCCGCATAGAACGGATCGACATAGCCCGACTCGGTGTCCGGCATTAGCTTCATGTCCGACTGATCGATAGACTTCCATCCCGCGATGGAGGAGCCGTCGAACATCATGCCTTCCTCGAGGAAGTCCTCATCGACCTTATCGGCCGATATCGTGACATGCTGAAGCTTGCCACGAGGATCGGTGAAACGAAGATCAACGTAGTCCGCTTCGTTTTCGGAAATCATGTTCAGGAGTTCACTGGCGCTCATCTTTGTATTCCTTGATCAAGTTTGGCAGGCAGGAAATCCACAAGTTGCCTGAAGGCTAGAGGGCGTCAACCCCTTCTTCGCCAGTCCGGATGCGGATGACTTGTTCCACGTTGGAGATGAAGATTTTTCCGTCACCGATCTTGTCTGTCCGCGCTGCGTTGATGATGGCATCGACGGCCGCCTCAAGCTGATCGTCAGCCAGCACGACCTCGATCTTCACCTTGGGCAGAAAATCGACAATGTACTCCGCACCTCTGTAGAGTTCCGTATGGCCCTTTTGTCTCCCAAAACCCTTGGCCTCGATGACGGACAGGCCCTGAACGCCGTTTTCCTGCAGCGCTTCCTTGACTTCGTCGAGCTTGAATGGCTTGATGATCGCCTCAATCTTTTTCATTCTGCTGGTTCCCCGATGGACTGGTCTGTTCTGGTCAGGTCGGCCAGGGGCGGCTGGCTGCCTTGCCGGTCGAAACATCAGTTTTCGTACAGACTGGCAATTCAAGGGTGTGAGGGACCGACCGGACCTGCTTTGAATCCGGCACCGATGATCAGATCGTGAGCAATTTGCACAAATGATGGTCGCAACGGAATCGATTGGCCTCGTTTCATGCGCTTGCTGACCGCCGAACAGATGCGTTCCGAGGAAACCCGCCACATTGCCGCGGGCCGCGTGACCGGGCAGGAATTGATGGATCGGGCCGGCGAAGGTGTCGCATCCGAAATCGACCGGCGATGGGGTCGCGACGCGGCAAGGTCTTCGGGCGACGACAACAGAACCCCGGACGCCCTTGTCCTTTGCGGTCCGGGTAACAATGGCGGAGACGGATTCGTTGCGGCCAGGTATCTTGCTGCCCGAGGATGGGCTGTCCGGGTGGCAACGGACGCGGACCCCGGCCGCCTGCCGCAGGATTCGGCCTACCACTTCCGGCGGTGGAGCCGAGCCGGCCCGGTCACGGCGATATCCGGACTCGGTCAGGGGTCCACGGATGGTGAACCGCGTGACGGGAACCGTACGGCCATGTCCGCCATTCGTCAGGGCCGGACCGTCGTTGTGGATGCTCTTTTCGGCACCGGCCTGAACCGACCGCTCCACCCTTCATTGGTTGCCGGGCTCGATGAATGCCGCCGTCTCAAGCCGCTGGCCATGGTTGCCGTCGACATGCCGTCCGGAATCTGTTCTGACAGTGGTCGTCGGCTCAATCCGGTTCCGGTATTTGACCTGACCGTGACCTTTCATGCCGCGAAGCGTGGCCACTTCCTCGCCGACGGGGGCGTGTGCTGTGGCGAAGTCGTGGTCGCGGATATCGGGCTGCCGGTGACACACGGCATCGAGGGCAGTGTCTCGAGCCATGACGTGTCCTGCGCAAGCGGCACTCTCAGGATCGCTACACCTGGGGCGCTCGGCCTGGTCAAGATCCTCGACAAGACGTCACCGGGCCACAAGTACAGTCACGGGCATGGGCTGTTCCTTGGCGGACCGCCAGGGCGAGGCGGTGCGGCGAGGCTTGCTGCGCGGGGAGCGTTGCGAGTGGGCGCCGGGCTGGTGACTCTTGCATGCCCGGTCGGAGCGCGACTGGAAAACGCGGCACGCCTGGATGCAGTCATGCTGCGAGATTTCACATCCGATGAAGATCTGATCACCATTTTGGCCGACGAGCGGATCACCGCACTCTGCGCGGGACCCGGACTGGGTCTGGATACCCGGGCCCGCCGTCAGATCCACCTTTTTCTCTCCACCGGCCGGCCCATGGTTCTGGATGCGGATGCGTTGACAGTCTGGGCGCCTGATCCTGCACGACTCCTGAGCCGGCTTCATGCCGGTGTTGTCCTGACCCCGCATACGGGGGAATTCGCCCGGCTGTTTCCGGACATCGCCGGACGGCTGGCGGAGACTCCCCAGACCTGGCCGGCCTTTTCCAAGGTGGACGCTGCCGTGCTTGCGGCCGAGACGGCCGGTTGCACCGTGGTTCTCAAAGGCGCAGACACGGTCGTCGCGGCCCCCCGCCAGACACCGTGGCTGAACGCGGCCTTCCACAACCATGCGGTTCCCTGGCTGGCGACGGCCGGTTCCGGCGACGTTCTCGCCGGGATCATAACCGGTCTTCTGGCTCGGGGTGTCTCTCCCTTGAAGGCGGCGGCGGCTGCCGTGTGGCTGCATGCCAAGGCCGCACGTTCTCTGGGCCCGGGCATGATTTCGGAGGACTTGTCCGAGGCCTTGCCTGCCGTCTTCCGCGAAGTCGGTGTCGGGGGGCGGGAATAGTCTGAACCCTTCGAGCCCATTCGGTCGATCACCCGATGCCGCGTCTTCCCGACATGGAATTCCTTTCGGACGACGCTCATCACCGACATCCCGCCTCCTGAGCGCGGCTGATCCGGTCCATTCCCGGGTCCACCCGGGGCTCCCACATCCGCCCTCAAATTCGAATTGGCCCGAACCCGGAAACGCCAGCGGGGAAATCGCATGTTTGACAGTTGTCGCGACCGTGGATCAACACTTACATTGGAAATCTGTCTTTGCTAGAAGGCCGGCGGTTGTGGGCGGCCGGACGGTCGCCCGATTCAGGATTCCGCGGGTGTGGCGGAATAGGTAGACGCACCAGATTTAGGATCTGGCGCCGCGAGGCATGGGGGTTCAAGTCCCTCCACCCGCACCACACAGATGCATCACGAACGACGATTCAATTGACATGAGCCGGAATCAATCATGCAAATAACCGAAACACTGAATGACGGCCTGCGGCGAGGCTATGTCCTGACGGCAACGTCCGAGGATGTCCACGCCCGGATCATCGAGAAACTGGAGGAATATCGCCCGACCCTTGAGATTCGGGGATTTCGGAAGGGCAAGGCACCGATTGCCGTCCTGAGGACCATGTTTGGCAAGCAGGTTGAACGCGAAGTGCGAGAAACGATGGTCAAAGACGCTGTGGACAAGCACTTCGAGGAATCCGACGACAGACCCGCGCAAAGGCCCAGTCTCGAACTGGAGAGCCCGCCCGGCGACCAGGAATTGCGTGTCACCTTTTCCTACGAATGCCTGCCGGTCATTCCTGAACTCGATTACGCGTCAGTCGAACTCGAGCGGCCGGTCGTGACCATTGGCGACGACGCTGTTGACGACGCTCTCGGGGTCCTGGCCATGAGGGCGGGAGAATTTGTCGATCGGGAACCGGATCAATGTGCTTGCCGCGATGACATCGTCGTCCTTAACCTCGAGGGCCGTGTGGACGGCAAGGTACATGAACGGCTGAACGCTACGGACTACCCCCTGATTCTTGGATCGGGAACATTCATTCCGGAACTGGAATCCGGGCTTGTCGGTGTCAAAGCGGGGGAAACGCTGTCCATTGATGCCCGCTTGCCTGAGGACTTCCATGTCAGGGATGTAGCTGGAAAAAACGCTGAATTCTGTTGCGAAGTCCTGGCAATCCGCGAATCCCGACCGCATCCGATTGATCTCGACCTGGCGAAGACCCACGGCCATGAATCCCTCGGCGAGTTGCGGGAAAACGTTCGAGACGATCTTCGGCGTGAACATGACGGAAAATTGAGGGTGGTAGTCAAGCAGCGGTTGTTTGACGCGCTCGAGCCGCGGTTGGACTTTGATGTTCCGGACGGACTCTATCGCGTTGAGCTCGCCGACGTGATGCAAGCCCTCGCCGGGCCTGAAGACTCCCCGAATTCAGAATCTGCGGGCGACGACGAGCCGGGCAAGGGCCAAACGGACTCTGCAGACACGTCGGATATTTCGGACGGTGACGGCAGTTCCGGAATGGCGGCCTCGGCCGACTCTTCAGCAGAGAGTCCTCCCGATGCGCCCACGGACCCCGAACCGACAGAGGAACACCATCGGATTGCCCTCCGCCGGCTCCGGATCGGGTTGCTCTTGATGGATGTCGCCCGGGAACAGGGGATTTCGGTTTCTGACGACGATATGTACCGGATGTATGTAACCATGGGCGGTCTGGGCACGCCATCCCAGGCCCGGGAAATGATCCGAACCAACGGATATGTTCGCCGCGACCTGCATCAGCACTGCATCGAAGACAAGGCTGTCGCCTCCATCCTCTCGCGTGCGACGATCAACGACACAGCGATGACGCCGGCTGAATTGGACCGTCTGTATGAAGATCTCGACGACACGGGAAATCGAACTGGGGCCGCACCGGACAGCATACATGATACCGACGGACCCGACGATCATTCCGAAGCGGTCGAGCGCAGTGAAGAAACGGAAACCGGGACCTGACAGTCCGGAATCTCAAACGGCCTCGAACCCGGATCCCCGGCGTGACCGGCCAACGGGCTGTGTCGTTTGGAATGGAACCAGCGACTTGACGGCCGAAAGACAAGCAGAGGCCATGCCATGATACGTCCGCCTGAATTCCGCGCGAATACGCTCGTCCCCATGGTTGTCGAACAGACCTCACGGGGTGAAAGGGCATATGACATCTACTCCCGGCTTCTCAAGGAACGGATCATATTCGTTTCGGGTCCTGTGGATGATCTGACCTCAACACTGGTCGTAGCCCAGTTGCTGTTTCTGGAGGCTGACAGTCCCGCCAAGGACATTTCCATGTACATAAACAGCCCTGGTGGTATCGTGACGGCTGGCATGTCGATTTACGACACGATGCAGTACATTCGACCAAAGGTCTCGACCCTGTGCATCGGACAGGCGGCATCCATGGGTGCTCTCCTGCTGGCCGCCGGGGAACCCGGAATGCGCTACGCCCTGCCGAACAGTCGGATCATGCTGCATCAGCCTTCGGGCGGCTTTCAGGGAACCGCTTCGGATATTGCGTTGCACGCCCGGGAAATCCTTGATCTCAAGGATCGCCTGAACCGCATCTACGTGTCCCACACCGGGCAGGACTTGAAGAATGTCGAGGCGGCCCTGGATCGCGACAATTTCATGTCCGCGGACGAGGCGAAGGCCTGGGGTCTGGTTGACGAAATCGTCGAGAAGCGGGAAATCGATGGGTTGGTCGACTGAACGGAACGCCACCAGCGACCGTAGAATTGAACGGACGGGTCATTTCGAACGCGGGTCCGGCAACTGGCGCGATGCACGATGACCGGGCGTCCTGGTTCCGGCTCAACGTGTTTACCGGCTTCTGCGTTGTACCGGGCCGGAAACTGAAATAGGCTGACATCAGAGCAAATAGCGTCCTTCACCAACAAGAGAAACAGACGAACGGACGACGTCCACGCCCGCGGGGCGCAGGGAGCGAGCGGAGGCAGGGAATGGCAAAATCACGCAGCAGGAATACTGGAAACACGCTCTATTGTACGTTTTGCACCAAGAGCCAGCATGATGTCCGAAAACTGATTGCGGGTCCTCAAGTCTTCATCTGCGACGAATGTGTCGAATTGTGCATGGACATCATTCGGGAAGAAGTCAGGACCGGTTTTCCGGAGTCCGGCGACGGTGTTCCGATCCCGGCTCAGATCTGCGAGGTCCTTGACGACTACGTCATCGGCCAGGACATGGCGAAAAGAGTTCTCTCCGTCGCTGTTCACAACCATTACAAGCGGCTCAATCACGAAGAGAAGAACTCGGAAATCGAACTCGCCAAGTCAAACATCCTTCTCATCGGCCCGACCGGTTGCGGCAAAACCCTGCTTGCCCAGACCCTTGCGCGGATCCTCGACGTTCCCTTCACTATGGCTGATGCCACGACGCTGACCGAAGCGGGATATGTCGGCGAGGATGTCGAGAACATAATCCTCAAACTACTGCAGGCGGCGGAGTACAATGTCGAACGAGCCCAACGGGGGATCGTCTACATTGATGAAGTCGACAAGATCACCCGAAAGTCCGACAACCCCTCGATAACCCGTGACGTATCCGGCGAAGGGGTCCAGCAGGCCCTTCTCAAGATTATGGAAGGGACGGTCGCCTCGGTTCCGCCGCAAGGTGGCCGAAAGCACCCGCAGCAGGAGTTCATGCAGGTCGACACCACCAACATCCTGTTCATTTGCGGTGGCGCATTTTCCGGTCTGGAGAAGATCATTGCCAGACGCGGGAAAGGGTCGGCCATCGGATTTGGCGCGGACGTTCGAGACGAAGACGCTCGTCAAACCGGCGATATGCTGAAGACCCTGGAACCGGAGGATCTGCTCAAGTATGGTCTGATTCCGGAGTTCATCGGCCGACTTCCGGTCGTTGCGACATTGTCGGACCTCGATGAAGACTCTCTGGTTACGATCCTGACTGAACCCAAGAACGCCCTTGTCAAGCAATACGGGCGGCTCTTCGAACTCGAAAACGTGCAACTGACCTTTACGTCTGACGCCCTTCGTGCCATCGCCAAACGCGCAATCGAACGCCAGACCGGCGCACGCGGTCTCCGCTCGATCATGGAGGACATTCTTCTCGACACCATGTTCGACCTCCCGGGATTCAAGGACCTTGAGGAAGTGGTCGTCAACGAGGACGCCGCCATGCGGCGTTGCGATCCACTCAGGGTTTTTGCCGACCGCCCGGAAAAATCGGCAACGGCATCCTGAGGCCCGGGTCGGCCTGTGGACGCCGGAACTTGGACGTCGTGACGCAGATGTTGAATTCCCGGTGGCCGAGGACCGGAGGGCAGCCGATTGCGAGACCGGGAACAGGGTCCGGAGACTGTCGGGGGGGAAATCGAGGAGGCGCCGCATGAGCCTCAAGCGACTCTTCACGTGGTGGAATGGCCAGACCTTGAACACCCAGTTCCATACTTGGCTGCACGGTGAATTTGTCGGAGAAGACAACCAGGGCAACCGGTACTTCCGCCGCGGTCCACGGCGTTGGGTCATCTATAACGGCGAGGCCGAGTCGTCCCGAATTCCACCGGAATGGCATGGTTGGTTGCATCACACAGCCGCCTTGCCGCCAAGTGAATCTCCTCCGGTCCGCAAGGCTTGGGAGAAACCGCATGTGGAGAACCTGACGGGAACCGACGGGGCCTATGCGCCTCCGGGAAGCTTGCGGTCCCCGAACCCGGAGCTACGGCCGGACTACGAGGCCTGGGTTCCGGAGTGAGGTCCGTTCCCGAGCACGCTCGACTCGAGTGAAACTGACGCCCGATGTCCGAAGATGTCACTGAAATCGTCGTTGGCGCCGCTGTCATCGCCGTTGCCGCCGCGTTCCTTGTCTATGCGGCGGGATATGTCGGACAGGACGCCAGAACAGACAGTTACCAGCTTCATGCCAGTTTTAGAAATGTCGGCGGCGTTTCACGCGGGACGGATGTTCGCCTTGCCGGCATCAAGATTGGCACGGTCACGGCAATGGAACTCGACCCCGAGGACTACCGGGCCAAAGTCACGTTTTCGATTGACCGGACGGTAACCATCCCTGCGGATTCTGCAGTTCGGGTTGCTGTCGACGGATTGTTCGGAGGATACCATTTCCAGATTGATCCGGGTGCCGATCTCGAGTCGCTTGGGGACGGCGATTTCATCGAGGACTCGCAGGGAAGTATCAATCTCTTGACTCTGCTGACGAGAGTCCTTTCCGGAGACGCCGAGCGATGACACGGAAGCCGGCGCCGGTTCCGGTCCCGGCGGAGTCGTGAAACCGGTAAAGCTCCGAAGATTTCGGGCACCCGGCGATGTAGCGGATGCCGCCATCGGGCGTGTATTGGCCATCCTCACAGTCGCACTGGTGGCTGGCCTTCCGACCACGCCGCAGGCACAGGAGCCTTCCCGGATCGTCAACTCCGAAACAGGGGATGACGAAATTTCTTCAACGGCTCTTGCCCCGGCGGAAGCCCATCAGATCGAGGAAAAGCTCGTCACGGCGTACGGCGACGGTGCGGTCCTTCGAATTCTCGACTTCTTGACCGGCCATGTCGAAGAGGTTGAGTTGGCGGCAGGACAACGGGCGACGCGAGGATTCCTGACGGTGGAACTGGCCGAATGCCGCTATCCCCAGTTGAGTCCGAACTCTGATGCCTTCGCCCGCATTGTTATCAGCGACAGACGGTACCTGGAGCCCCGTTTCGACGGTTGGATGGTGGCCTCAAGCCCGGCGCTCTCCGCGCTTGACCACCCTCGCTACGATGTGTGGGTCATTCGATGCCGCCTGTCCGACCACGCCAGCGAACCGCGTGGGGATTCCGGGGACGATCGGGAAACCGCTGACATAGTTATGCAAACGGCTGGGCCGAAAACCGATTCAGCAGTCACTGCGATCGGTCACCGGAATGGAAACGGGTCCGGCGATGATTGAGGAAGCGGGACTGGCTGACTGACCGGCGGGGCGAGTCAGGTTTCCGAACAAGTCAGCCTCAGAATCTCCGCTGGTTCAACGGAATCGGGCAAGCTGAAGAAATCGGCTCTTGTCCCGACCGCCAAAGCAGCGTCGAGCCGAATTCGATAGGACTCTGCCGACAACTCAATCGCTCCAAGGCTGGCCAAATGGGGCGAAAGGAACTGGACATCGAGTAGCCGGAATCCTCCATACCGGAGGCGGGCAACCAGATGGGCAAGAGCGATCTTGGAAGCGTCCGTCGCCAGTGAATACATGCTCTCCGCAAAGAATGCTCCCCCGATGGCAAGGCCATAGAGACCTCCGACTTTTGAACCTGCGAGGTCGTGGACCTCAATCGAGTGGGCGCAACCGGATTGATGGAGTGCATTGAACAGGTGACGGATTCCGCCGCTGATCCAGGTGGTCGGGCGATTGGCGCAGCCGGCTACCGTACCGTCGAAGTCGGCGTTGACCAGGATCCGGTATTCGCCCTTGCGAATCCGCCGCCGCAGAGACCGGGAGACATGAAAGGATTCGAGCGGAAGGATGCCCCGGCGTTGGGGCGCAACCCAAACGATCCATGGATCGTCGACCGACCCTGCCATCGGGAAAACGCCTATGGAATAGGCTTTCAGGAGCATGCCCGGCGTCACCCGATCGCAGGGTGATCTCACCAATGTCTTCCCTGACACGCGGCCTCGAAGTCAAGATGTCTCGGCAAGCCAGCGGTTCAACCAGTGAATGTCATAGTTGCCCGTCCGGATGTCGTCTTCGCGAAGCAACTGGTCGAAGAGCGGTGCAGTCGTCTGAATTCCGTCGACTACCATTTCGCGCAGGGCGCGAGACAGGCGGGCGAGCGCCGCTTTCCGGTCCGTACCATGGACAATCAGCTTGCCGACAAGGCTGTCGTAGTAGGGGGGAATCGTGCAGCCCTGGTAAAGTGCCGAATCGAATCGGACACCCAACCCGCCCGGCGCGTGAAACGTCGTCACCCGGCCAGGGCAAGGAGTGAAGTCGGGCAGGCTCTCGGCATTGATCCGGGCCTCGACCGCATGCCCGATGAGTTCAAGGCGATCCTGCTCCAGCGTCATGCCTTCACCCCCGGCGACCCGGATCTGTTCCTTCACGAGATCGACGTGGTAGACGCACTCCGTAACCGGATGCTCCACCTGCAGACGCGTGTTCATTTCGATGAAACTGAATTCTCCCTGATCGTAAAGGAATTCAATTGTTCCCGCACCGGCATAGTCAATGTCGGCTATGGCGGCCGTGCAAATTGCGCCGATCCGGGCTCGCGTCTCGGGATCCATCCCGGGAGCCGGCGCCTCCTCCATGAGTTTTTGGTGGCGTCTTTGAATGGAACAGTCGCGTTCACCCAGATGAACGGCCCGGCCCCGGCCGTCCCCAAAGACCTGGATTTCGATATGACGCGGTTTGGCGAGATATTTTTCCAAATAGAGCTCGTCGTTCCCGAATGCGGCCATGGCCTCCGACCGTGCAGACGAAAAGGCGGTGTCGAGCTCGTCGTCGTTTCGTGCCAGCTTCATTCCTCGACCCCCGCCGCCAGCCGACGCCTTGATGATAACCGGATAACCGACCTCTCGGGCCGCTCGCCGTGCGGAATCGAGGTTGTTCAGGCATCCATTCGATCCCGGAACACAGGGTACCCCCAGTCTGGACATCGCGTTCCGGGCCGCAATCTTGTCTCCCATCAGACGGATGTGCTCGGCGGATGGTCCAATGAATCGCAGCCCGTGGTCTTCAAGAATTTCAGCAAATTCCGCATTCTCCGAAAGGAATCCGTAACCCGGATGAACGGCCTCGGCACCGGAAATCTCGCAGGCCGAAATGATGGAAGCCGTCGAGAGGTAGCTCAATGCGGCCGTAGGGGGGCCAATGCAGACGCTCTCATCGGCCATTCGAACATGCATGGCGTCGGCATCGGCCGTTGAATGCACCGCAACTGTGGAGATTCCCATTTCCTGGCAGGCCCGAATGATGCGAAGTGCAATCTCGCCACGATTGGCGACAAGAATCTTGGAGATACGGACCAAGGCGACCGGTCCTGCTATTCGATGATCACCAAGGGAGCCCCGAATTCCACCGGTGCTTGGTTCTCGGCAAGAATGCGGACAACCTTTCCAGAAAAAGGTGAGGGGATGTGATTCATTGTTTTCATCGCTTCAATGATGAGAAGCGTCTGGCCCTCGGAAACGTCGTCGCCAACCTTGATGAATGGAGACGCGCCAGGTTCTGCCTGAAGGTAGACCGTCCCGACCATCGGCGACGTCACCAATCCTGGATGTCTTTCGGAGGCACCAGGCCTCTCGACTGACGTCGCAACTGTTTCCGCGGGCGCGAACGATTCCCCCTTGTCGTGGGGTGTAGACGCCGGAGCAGGGTGCGCAGGCGGCACAGTCGGTGGACTGGGTGAAAGAGGTCCCCGCCGGTTCAGTCTGACTTCAAGCACTGAGTCATCTCGATAGGTCCGCCGGATTTCCAGTTCGGCGATGTCCTGAACCTGAATCAATTCGGCCAGCGCTTTGAGATAGGCCAGATCCTCTTCTTGCGTGTCTTTGTTCATCGCCGTCCTTTACCCGGAACGGTGGTATGACCGTTTCCAAGCCCTCTGCATACAAGCACGCACGAAGTGTGGTAAAGCCCGGTAACCGGTCCGTCCCGCGGAGTCACCGACGATTCGCGGGTTAACAATTCCGCGCACGCAACGGGCCTGAATCCCGCGTCCTGCATGCCGCTCTCAGCCCTCCCGCGAATGTACATCCGTCAGCCACCGTTTTTCCTGGCTGCCAAGATTGCGTCCTGGAGTGCGTCTCTTGGAACAAATCCGCGAATGATCTGATCACCGACAACGAAGGCAGGCGTTCCGGTAATTTGCATGGCATTGGCCAGTGACCGGACAGCCCGGATTTGGGCATCCACTTCGGGATCCTGCATGGCTGCCTGCACAACGTCTGGATTCAACCCGGCCTCAGCGGAAATCACGGGCAGGGTTCTCGGGTTGATCGGCCCGTTGAACGCCATCAAGACGTCATGGAGCGTTCGATAGGCGTCCCCCCCCAGGCTCCGAAGAGTGGCGATCGCCATTCGGGAGGCGTAGACTGATTCTTCACCCAGGATCGGGAATTCCTTGACGATCCAACGCACTTCGCCGTCGTCGTTGAGTAGCGCACGGACTTCCGGATGCGCGCGTCGGCAAAATCCACATCGATAGTCGAGAAACTCGACCAACGTGACATCGCCGTCGGGATTTCCGCCAACATAGGAAAACCCGTCATTGAATATCTCATCACCGAGATCTGCGATCATCGCCCGTTCCGTATCGACCCGGGCCTGTTCCTGCCGGGATTCGAGGATCGCGATCATCTCCACGAGAATGTCAGGATTTGACAGCAAGTAGTCCCTGATCTCCTCCCGCAGCGCCTGGCGAAACCCTTCGTCAGCAAAGACGGCCTCGGCGTCTGAGGACAAGGCCGGAACTGCTGGAAAGGACAGGGCGAGCAAAGCAGCCGCAAATACGGTTCTGAGGGTCATGGTCATCTCCTGTTCAAATCGGCATCGTCCCGGGCCGACCCACGATCGGTTCCGGGCCCCGAGGCCCGAGGCCCGAAGCGACTGAGGCAGCGTCCCGGATTCGGGCCGAATTGCAATTTGTATCCGGCTTCACAATGGGACCAGAACGAGCCGAATGCGCGATTGGACGGAACGCTGGATTTGGCATACCGGTCTCTCTGGACCTTAGTGGACACGTTCGGTGGCCAAAAGTATGTCACGCGCCCTCTGCCATTCCGGTGAGCCCCGGGGAAGGGTCCGATACGCACGGTCGGCGTGGACGGCGGCTTGGTCAAATCGTGTTTCCAGCGCGTATCTTTCGGCTGTCACGAGCGCGGCCATCCCCTGATTTCCAAGCCGTTGATGGGCGATGGCGAGATCGCGGAGCATGCGGCTGTCGCGAGAATCAAGGTCATAGGCTCGCTCTAGCGTCGCGAGTGCCTCGTGAAGGGATCCGGACTCGTTGGTGGCAAGCTGAGCCCGCCCGAGCCCGGCGAGAAGCAGAGACTCCTCAGGTGCAAGGGATGCCGCCTTCCGATAGGACCTGACCGCCGGATCGATCCGGCCGCTCTCAAGCAGAAACTGCGCCTTGAGTTCATGGTAAAAGGGATCACCTGGCCGCAATTCCAGAAGGCGATCAGTTTCCGCAAGCGCCTGCTCGAAGTCCGGAAGCCGGAAATGGGAAATCGCTCGGACGAGCGTAGCGATTTCCCCCCGACCGGACCCTTCGAGTTCCCGGACATTGCGCGATGCCGAACCGAGGAAGCCCCTGAACTTTGCGCGGGCGCGGGCGTACCAGTACCGCTGCCGCTCCTTCACCGCCGGATCCAAGGCGGCGAGACGTTTTGTCCCGTCGTCAACCAACGTCCGAATTCTGCCGATCCGCATGGCGGAAAGCGGGTGCGTCCGAAGGTAGCGACTGTCCGCCGCCCCAAGTGGCTCCTGACGGTCAAGAAGCTCCAGGACATCAATGGCGGCCTGGGGATCAATTCCGGCATCCGCCAGGATACGGACGGACATGCGATCTGCGGATGTCTCCTGTGAGCGCGAAAACGCGTACAAACCCTTTCTGGCCGCGTCTATCGTTCCGACGGCGATCCCGAAACCGGCCGAACCGCCTCCGGCCGCTGCAGTCGCTAGGCCAAGGATGAAACCCAGGCCGGCAGCCGTGTTGACGTCACCGTGAACGAGCGAACGCTGGACCAGATGGCCGCCAACGATATGGGACAACTCATGGGCTATGACCGCCTGAAACATCTCCACGCGTTCCAGTTTCATGATCAGGCCGGAATTGATGACGATTGTCCTGCCGCCAACGACGAAGGCATTCAGTTCCGGCGCCTTGATCAGCAGGAAATCCACGGCGTCGGGAGCGAGGCCAGCGGCTTCGACGACCGGTGCGCTGACCTGTTTCAAGGTCCGTTCGATCTCGGCGTCGCGAATGACTTCGGCAGGCCATGCCGGACCGGATACGGCGGCGGCCATCATCACCAATACAGCTAAGCTGCTACGAAGACATCTCTGCATATCTGATCGCCACCCTCGAAGCACTTGATGCACCATTCCCCTTCGGACTTGCGAATCGTTCGCGAGCCAGTTGATGACCAACGGGGGCAGGGCCCTCCGTCCGACTCCGGCTGACGTGAATGCCCCGTGAGTCCGTTGGTTACTGTTTTCGCCTTCAGTCGGACTCCGACGCTGGCTTGTCCTGGGATTCCGGACGCGATGAGGACCACCAGCCGACCCGCCGCGTTCCGCTCCGCCCGGTCCCTGAACTGTCGGTGCCGTCGGTCGACTCTGGCAGGCTTTCGTCGTCCGGAAGCTGGCCTGTAGCCGACGGCGGGTTGGCGGTCGTATCCTGGGCACGGACGGAGCGACCAGGGTCGTCATCGACGTCGCTCCCTCCATTTGCACCCACGATTTCATTCGTGGCTTCAAGAGGGGCCATTTCGTCATTGGCGTCGCCGGATCCGGAACCCGTGTCAATAGTGGAAGACTTGGACTGGGAGGACTCGGCAGATGTCCGCGGAGTTCTGCGCCGTGCCGACGATTTGCGCGTTCGCCGCCGCCGATTGCCGCCGTCGTTTTCACCGCTGGCCCCGGAAGGGTTGTCGGACGTGGTGTCGTTGGCTTCCTGAACCGAAGGTTCGGAGGAAGGCATCGATCCGGACTCAACTGGTTTTGCCCCTGGCATCTCGACCACGTCCGCATCCGATTCTCCCGTTACCGTCTCCACTGTGGCAGAATCGGGAGATTCGACCTCGGTTAGGTTCCCGGATTCGGTTGTGGCTGGACTGTCCCCGGCCTTGACGGCCGATTGCCGGCTTCGACGGGGCGATCGCCGCGACGCGGTCTTTCGGGTCCGGGTCGGTTTTTCATCAGCTCCTTTGGGGGTGGGCTCAGAAGATTCCTTGGCATCTGTGGTCAAAGGCTGGCGCGGAGAGTCCTTGTCCGCCCCGTCGTCGCCGGAAGACGTCGGATCCGCTTCCGGCAAATTCGCATCCGCGGATGCCTCGGCATTGGCTGGTGTTGTAATTGCTCGAGTTCTGCTGCTCTTGGCAGGACGCCGTTTTCGGCTTCGCCGCGATGCTGGCTTCTTCGGAACTCGATTTGATTCGTCGCCCGGATTCTTTGTCGTGGACTCGTCCTGCGCTGGCTGACTGGCCGTATGTGCGGCTGGCAACTCGGCCCCCGGACTGGATGGTTCGCGCGGAAGCGTGCCGGAACCGGATTCAACGCTGGAGGTTGGATCGGCGCCTTCAGTCGTCGAATCCGGTGTGCCGGAATCGCCCATCATGCCGTCGAATGCCTCGGAATTCGGATCTCCGAAAGGTTCAATGATTTCGATGCCACTCTCAGTTGCTGACGCGCGACCCTCGCCCGACCCGCGACCGCTCCGCCGCCGCCGTTTTCTGCGGCTTCTCCTTTGTGTGTCCTGCCCCTCGGTTCCGGCCGACTCGCCTTCGTCCGTCGCCGGATCCACGATTCGGATACTGTCGACCGTGACAGGTTCAACAATCCGTTGGGTGCCATTGGTGGGTGCCGGTTTTCTCCGTTCGAGAGAAAATTCGGTAATGGCCATCGCCGTGTCGAATTCGATCCTTACAGTGATCTCCCGGCCCGACTCCAACGCGAGTATCTCGCGCCTCTTTTCATTCACCAGATAACCGGCGACATCTATCGGCGCCCGAACCGCCAGAATATCACCGGGTTGGCATCGATTCGATTCCTCAGCCACCTGGCGCAGGACCGAGAGTGCGAGCGAGTCGTTCGACCGTACGGAGCCGGTCCCGTGGCAGTGTGGGCACGGTCGTGCCGTAGCCTCGAGCATTCCGGGACGCAGTCTCTGGCGAGACATTTCGAGAATTCCGAACCCGGAAATCTGCCCGATCTGAATTCTCGCCCGGTCCGACTTGAGGACATCCTTGAGAGTTTTTTCCACATTGGCATTGCTGCGCCGATCATCCATGTCGATGAAGTCGATGACGATAAGTCCCGCCAGATCGCGAAGACGCAACTGCCGACCGACTTCTTCGGCCGCTTCAAGATTTGTCCTGAGTGCAGTTTCCGCTATCGAGCTCTGCCTGGTGGCCCGGCCCGAGTTCACGTCGATGGCAACAAGGGCTTCTGTGACGTCAATAACGATGTACCCGCCGGACTTGAGCTTGACCACCGGTTGGAGAAGCCCGTCGAGGAAGTCCTCAATCTTGTATCGGGCGAAGAGCGGCAATGGGTCCTTGTAGTGCTTCACTCGTTTGAGATGAGAGGGCAGAAGCATCTTCATATACGCTCGAGCCACCTTGTAGGCTTCGTCACCTTCGACAAGGATTTCCTCGATTTCACGGCTGTAGAGATCGCGAATGGCCCGCTTGATAAGATTGCCTTCCTCATAGATCAGAGCCGGCGCGATCGACTTGAGCGTCAGGTCGCGGATCTGGTTCCATTGGCGACTGAGATATTCAAAATCCCTGCGGATTTCGGTCTTGGTCCGTTTGGCCCCAGCGGTCCGAATGATGAGGCCGGCACCGGAGGGAACCTGAATTTCGGATGCAATTTTCTTGAGTTTTTTCCGGTCGGTCGCATTGGTGATCTTTCGCGAAATTCCGCCTTCACGTGGCGTATTCGGCATCAACACGCAGTAGCGTCCTGCAAGTGAGAGGTACGTTGTCAGGGCAACCCCTTTGTTGCCGCGTTCTTCCTTGACGATCTGGACCAGAAGGATCTGGCGAGGCTGAATGACTTCCTGAATCTTGTAGCGACGCGGCAGTTCGCGTCGCAATCTGGCTGCCTCTTCGATCTCGTCCACTGCGCCGGTCGCTGCCTCCTGACCCGTTTCAGATCGATCATCGTTACCGTCGGCGCCGCGGGCAGCATTTTTGCGGCCCCGCGACGTTTGGCCCTTCGCGCCGACGCCAGAATCACCTGCACAGGAGTCCGTCGAATCCGAGTCCATCGACGACGACCCGAGATCATTGCCAGTTGATGAGATACGGTTGGCCGCGGCCGTCTCCGGGTTCGCGTCAATGACGTCAGCAACCGGCAGGGGTCCGTCGGCAGGATCACTCGGCTCGGGTTCAACCGTTGCCTCCGGGTTGTCAGGAGATTCTTCCTCTTGGTCGGAAACGGCCGAACGGCCCGCCCGTGCCCGGCTTAACGACGGTTTCCGTGATGACTTCGTCCGTTTTGACTTTGCAGAAGCGGATTTGGATCGGCTTGAACGTGGTTTGGACGAATCCGGTTCTTCCGATTCTCCGTCACCTCCGGTTCCCGCCCCGCTGGTCTCACCGGGGCCTTCGCCGTCTATCGTCCGGGCCGCAGACAGTTCAGCCGAATAGGCGGCGTTTTCTTCCACGAGCCGTTGCCGGTCGGCAACCGGAATTTGGAAATAGTCAGGGTGGATTTCCGAAAACGGAAGAAAGCCGTGTCGGTTTCCGCCGTATTCAATGAATGCGGCCTGCAACGATGGTTCGATGCGTTTGACCTTTGCCAGGTAGATGTTTCCGGCCAGTATGCGTTTGCCGGAACTCTCAAAGTCGAATTCGTCTACCCTGTTTCCTTCGGCGACCACGATGCGGGTTTCCTCATCGTGCGTCGCATCGACGAGCATTTTCTTTGCCATTGTGCCTCTCGGACATGCGAGACCCCATCGCGCATGCCCGGCTCCGGGCATGCGGATTCAGGGAACCGCATGTTCACTATTGCCGCGATGACAGGATGTTTTCCACCGGCGTACATCGTGGACGACGTGTCGGTACATCGATGTTCCAACCGGTCAGAAATCCGCATCGCGTATGTCTCCTGACGGCCAATGCAGATACTGGGCGAGGACGCACCAGGTCTCATTGACGGCCTTGACCACCGTTTCCGTCTTCACCAGTTTCCGGATGTTCAGGTCCCGTCGAGGATACACGGCAAGGCCGGTCCCCAGGATTCCCGAGTTCACCGTTACCGTCCCTGTCGGGTCCGTTCGGGATCTCCCGGCCGACGGAATTGTCGTTTCTGGCTTGGATCGGGCGTTCGGTCGAAATCTCTTGCGGGGTTGCTTCCTCAAACCCACGGCCAACCTCATAAAGGTTGGTTTTCGGGAATTCAATGTCAACCCTGAACATTTTCCGGTCTTTGACCCCAGCCCCACACAAGTCAGCGGTATGCGTATCCGTATGGCGATTCCGACCGGCGCTTGACCATCTCCGAACATCGACCGCACCGCGTTCCGGAAGTCGCGGCATCCCGTTGCCCACGGAGAGATCCGCAGCCGAGCCGGGAAACGAAACCGGGTCTTTGGCAACTTTGACGCGAATGGGAACGCCCTCTATACATTGGAGTGGCAGATGTTTCGAACTCGCGAGCGGGGCAAGGGTTTGGTCAGGTTCCTCCTGTCGATTTGCGGGGCCATGTTCAGTACCGCAACGACCGGCCTGTTTGCGCTGGCGGCGTTCGGCAGCGCCGTGTTCTGGCTTTACGGGCATGATCTCCCTGAGCACGAACAACTGGCTGTCTACGCTCCAGCAACCGTTTCAAGGGTTTACTCGACCAACGGAGACGTGATCGACGAATTTGCGAGTGAGCGAAGAATCTATACGCCGATCGAGGAAATCCCGCCTCTGGTGAAGGATGCTTTCGTCAGTGCCGAGGACAAGGAATTCTACCGCCACAAGGGATATGACCCGATCGGCATGGCCAAGGCGCTTGTCCAGGCCCTCCAGGGACGCAAGCTTCGGGGAGCGTCGACGATTACCCAGCAGGTCATGAAGAACTTCCTTCTGACACGGGACCGGTCTGCGGAACGAAAGATCAAGGAACTGATTCTGGCGACGCGAATCGAGAATACGCTCACCAAGGACGAGATTCTGCAACTTTACCTGAACGAGATCTTTCTTGGCCAGAACACCTATGGCGTCACGGCCGCTGCCATGACCTATTTTGCCAAACCTCTGGAAGAGTTGGCTGTCCATGAAGCCGCCTATCTCGCGGGGCTACCCAAGGCGCCAAGCGAATACCACCCCGTCCACCAGAGAGAACGCGCAATCGCCAGGCGAAATTTCGTCCTGAAGGAAATGGCGGAGAACCAGTACATCTCGCAGGCGGAGGCGGCGATTGCGCGGGAAAAGCCTCTCCGGACGGTCCAATCCGGCGATATTCCGTCGATCCGCTCAGAGCGACCCCCTCGCGGCTATTTCACGGATGAAATCCGGCGCCAGTTGTCGCGGAGCTTTGGGGAATCCACATTTCATTCCGGAGGCCTGGTGGTTCGCGCCACCAAGGATCCGATACTTCAGAAGGCGGCGGAAACGGCGCTGCGCAGGGGCCTGGAACGTTTCGACAGGAACCGGAACGTCTTTCGCGGACCTGTTGCCAAGATCGATCCTGAACACCTCGGGACCGAAGAGAACTGGCGAAAGGCGCTTGAAGGCGTAACGATTGCCCGCGATATCGACGGCTGGCACCCTGCGGTTGTCCTTGATTTGTCGAGGGACTCGGCAACGATCGGAGTCGCCGACGTCCATGACATGGAAGTCGTTCCGGATCACGGTCCCGACACCATCCCGATGAGCGAACTCGCGTGGAAACCGCTCAAGACCAACGGCCGGCCTGGCCCGAAAGCGAAGGTTCCGGGCGAACTTCTTGATGTTGGGGATGTCATCTTTGTGAAGGCCATGACCGAAAATGGCCTGTTCAGTCACTGGTCGCTGCGTCAGGTACCCGAGATACAGGGTGCGTTCATGGCGATGGATGCCAATTCGGGCCGTGTCCTGGCCATGCAAGGCGGGTTTTCCTACCAGCATTCGGTCTTTAACCGGGCGACGCAGGCTCTCCGTCAACCCGGGTCCTCATTCAAACCCTTTGTTTATGCGGCGGCACTGGACAGCGGTTTCTTCCCGTCAACAATCCTGATTGACGCACCGTTCAGGATCGAGACACCGGAAGGGATCTGGGAACCCAAGAACTACTCCGGAGAGTATTTCGGCCCGGTTCCGATGCGGGTCGGGATCATCCGTTCCCGAAATCTCATGACTGTTCGTCTGGCACGCGATGTCGGGATGGAAACCGTTGCAGACTATGCCGAACGATTCGGAGTTTATGACGACCTCGAACCCTATCTCGCCAATTCTCTCGGTGCCAAGGAAACAACACTTTATAGAATGGTTGCCGCCTACGCGATGTTTGCAAATGGTGGCGAACGGGTCGAACCGACATTGGTCGACAGGGTTCAGGACCGGTGGGGCACGACCATCTATCGTCAGGACAACCGGGATTGCCTTGGATGCCGGCAGTCATTCCTGGAACCGGGAACGGCACCGGAGATCAACAACGAGCGGCAGCGAATCATGGACCGGATCACTGCCTACCAGTTGACTTCCATGATGCTGGACGCCGTTCGCATCGGGACGGGACGAGGGACGATCAAACTGGACTTTCCGGTCGCCGGAAAGACCGGAACGACCAATGAGTCCAAGGACACCTGGTTTATCGGATTCACACCGAACATCGTCGCCGGCTGCTACATCGGATACGACCAGCCCCGCAGCCTCGGTAAAAAAGTCACGGGGGCAGGGACCTGCGGACCGGTCTTTACTGACTTCATGACGATCGCCGGGGAACGATTCGGGGGCCAGGACTTCAGGGTGCCACCAGGAGGTGTCTTCCACAAATTCGATAGGTTCAGCGGGGTCCGGCTTTCGGACGATGCGGAAGGCGAGAATGTCGTTGAGGAATTGTTCCGCCTTGATGATGCGCACGCCGCCATCGATCCCGTGGTCATTGATGGCGGATTCGCAGTCGGTGAGGACCTGTTGCTTGTTACCGGTGTGAAATTGCCCGATCCTGACGACGATCAGGCAGGCACACCTGGCGACAGTACGCCAGCGAACGCTCACGCTGCGGCGGGAGCGGGTGCCGATGTCACGGTTGTGACCGGTCGACAGGACCGCGCCGGTGACGGGGCAGAAGACGACGCACTGGAAAGTGACCAGGGGAACGCTTCGTTCGGGTCCCTGTCAAGTGGCGGGCTCTATTGACATGCGGCAGAAAGACGGGAGTGCACTGAATTCGGGTACCTTCAGATTGGCGACCGCTAGTCTCCCTTGGCCGATGAATCCGCCCGATCTGCCTGCTCGCTCGAATGTCGTTGGCCTTTCGGACAGGCTCCTGTCCGGGGATGAATTCATTCACGGACCTTGAACCATGCGTTCGGAAACCGACGTCGTCGTATCGGAAATCCAGTCGTCGCTAGACCTCATTCGCCAGCGCAAGGCTCTCGACACGGCCTCTCACCGTCTCGAGGAATTCAACGCCATGTGTGAGGATCCGGATCTCTGGAGCAATCCCGTTCGCGCACAGGGTCTGATGCGTGAACGCCAGACGCTCATCGATAGTATCACGGAATTCCGGCAACTTGAGGCGGAACTGGCGGAAACCCTGGAGTTTGGCGCGCTCGGCAAGGAAGAAGGCGATTTGGACGTTGTCGCCGAAGCCGAAGCCGAGCTCGTCAAACTGCGTCGCCGGGCCAAGGCCAAAGAAGTCGAAGCGCTCCTCGATGGTGAGGCCGACGGAAACGACAGTTTTCTTGAAGTCAACGCCGGTGCCGGCGGTACCGAGGCGTGTGACTGGACGCAAATGCTCTCGAGGATGTACGAACGCTGGTCGCAACGACGTGGCTACGAATTCGAATTGATCTCGAAACAGCCGGGCGATGAGGCCGGACTGCGGTCTGCAGCCTATCGAATCCGGGGTACCAATGCCTATGGATGGCTCAAGTCGGAATCTGGTGTCCACAGGCTGGTCCGGATTTCGCCGTACAACGCCAACTCCAAACGGCATACGACGTTCAGTTCCGTCTGGGTCTATCCGGTCGTGGACGAGAACATCGATGTCAGTGTTGATCCGGGCGACATCCGTGTTGACACCTTTCGGTCATCTGGCGCGGGCGGGCAGCACGTAAACAAGACTGACTCCGCTGTTCGCATGACCCATGTTCCGACCGGAATCGTGGTGACATCGTCAGAGAAATCTCAACATCAGAACCGGGCCCTCTGCATGGCAGCGTTAAAGTCGAAACTCTACCAATTGGAGCTCGACCGGAGGAAACAGGGAATTCGGGAAGCCCATTTGGCGAAAGGCGAAGCCGGTTGGGGAAACCAGATCCGCTCCTATGTTCTCCACCCGTACCAAATGGTGAAGGACCTCAGGAGCAACTGGGAGACATCGGACGTCAAACGAGTCCTTGACGGTGACCTCGACGAATTCATGTCGTCGGTCCTGGCACTCAGTCCCGCCGGCGGTTCCCGTTCGGATTGACGGGAAGATTATGCGGCTGCAGTCGGCTCAATCGTTGAACGCAGTCACGATCCCGAGCACCGACAAGGGTCCGGACCCCAGCGATGATGCAGCCGGTCCATGCGATCGAATTCGTCGACGGAATGACGGGTTCGATCCTTCACCAAAATGGAAGGCAAGGAGCCCCTTTCCGCGCCTAGTCCTTACGGCGGACTGGATCTGTCCGGACTGAACCCTGCTACCGGGGAGAGGGACTTGCAGGTGGCGGTTGTCCCGAAGCGACAACACGTGATCGATTCTCTTCGAGCGGCTTTTCCTGCCGACTCGCAGAGCCTTCGAAATGAGCGCCGCTCTCAATCGCGATCGTCTTGTGAATGACGTCTCCAACGACCTGTGCCGTCGACGTCAGGCGCACCTTGACCCCGCGAATGGTGCCTTCGACCCTTCCATTGATGACGACATCGTCCGCAATCACCTCACCGACGATTTTCGCGCTCTCGCCAACCGTCAGGACATGAGCCCGGACGTCACCTTCGACCGTTCCTTCGATCTGAACATCCCCGGATGTCCGGAGATTGCCCTTCAAGAGAATATCGGGCGACAAAACTGACGCTCGTGGTTTCGCCTTGTGCGGCGGAAGCCCCGGGCTCGCCGGTTTGCCGGCAGGGGGCTTGGCGCCTTGTTGAGCCGGAGTCGTTGACGTCGGCCGTGGCGCTCCCGACGGTGGCTTTGCAGCACCCGTCTCGGATCTGAGGGGTTGAACGGATTGGGTTTTGCTCTTTCTAGAAAACATCTCGCCCTGCTCTCAAAAAGGTCATCGGATCAACAGCGTCCCCGCGCAACCGCACTTCATAATGCAAGTGGGTTCCGGTACTCCTGCCGGAGTTCCCCATATCACCGATTCGATCCCCACGCGAGACGCTTTGTCCCTTGGTGACGTGAATCCTCCGCAAGTGTCCGTAGACGGTTTCGAAACCGCCAATATGCCGGATCTTGACCACCCGCCCGAAACCACCCTGCCAGCCCGCGAAGTTGACGACGCCGTCAGCGGTGGCGAGGATGGGTGTTCCCGAACGCGCGACCATGTCGACTCCATCGTGAAACGTCACCTTTCCGGTGAATGGATCTTTCCGGAATCCGTAGTTGCTCGAATAGCGGTGCCGGGCTCGGACCGGCTCGGAAATCGGCGTTTTCTGAACCGCAAGCCCCATGACCCTTGCGTCGTCGAGGACGTCAATAAGCGATTTGAACCGATCATGATCGGGGCTGCCGGCCAGCATGTGCTCCGCGTTGCTCAGCGACTCGAGCGGTCCGCCTGCGTTGGAGTATCGCTGCCGCACTGAATTGAGGAGACCGTCAAGATCGATACCGGTCTGGGAAAGCGCCCGAATCATGGGCCTGAGCGAGACTTCGACGGCACCTTCCACGCTTCTGAACACAAATGCGTTACGACTCGCCTGCAGCTCCAATTCATGCTTCAGGGCATCGACCTCCGAACGAAGGCGGGCGATCTCCTGGTTCGTGACCTCGATTCCGTCCACCGCGTTCCCAAGTTTTTGCGCGACGGAATCCAGCATGAGTTCGGAATTCTCGCCCTTGATCTTCCAGTCATCGGCATTCGAGGAAAGATCGGTGACCTTGGTTTGCAACACTTCGGCCTCACCCCGAAGCTGATGCCGTTCCCGGGTGATTCCATGAAGCCGCCGTTCAAGGGCCGCCACAGTCGCCTCAAGTTCTTGTTCCCGACCGACCGATTGCAGTCGCCACTCCTGCTCAACGGCAAGGCGGTTGAGGGTCGTCCAGTTTCGTTGTCGCGCATTCTCCTCGCTGAGGCTTGCCTGGATCAGCCGTTCATCAAGATCGGCGATCCTGTTTTCATAGTTGGAGCGAAGCCGTACGATTCTGTCTTCGTAGGTGGCATGAAGCTGTTCGATTTGAGACCGGCTGGATGCGGAACGCGCCAATTCGAGGCCATAAAGAAACGTAACGAAAAAAGAGTAAACGAAAAGCGCCGCGCCCAGCCCTATGGCCAGGAACTGGACCGGGGATGAAAGACGGAAGTAGAAAACACTGTCGCCGGACTGAAGTCGAACACTCCTTTCAGGCAACAGTCGTGCCAGATATTGGTCCAGTCGGGAACTCAAGGGGCGAAGTTCGAACGAAGCATGGCTATCCAGTTTCGGTCCAGGCCCCCAATCTGAATCCGGTTGAAATCCGGTCAACAGGCACAGTAGGCAATTCTTACAGAGAGCGCAAGCGACGTGAAACGCGAATCCGTTCTTCGGAAAGGGACTGAATCCCTGTCAAGACCGATCGCAAACTCCTGCGACGGCAGGGAGCATCCGGCGTTGATTGCTGACGCCGCAGGATTTTCCGTGGCCATCGGCCGTTTGTCAAAGTTCTCGTTCAGAGTGGTTCGCCAACCGGTGCCGTGTCGCCTTTTGTCGTCCGCGGAACGGATGTCCGCGGAAAGGATGTCGATTCGGGCGGCGACGAACACGGGGTCGGTTTCCGCACCGGACGTTGCTTGCGATATCCGCCATCAGGACGCCCTGTTTGGTATGAACGATCCGGGCATCGTTTGGTTCGGGGAACAGCGATGGTCGAGACGTCCACCGTTGATTGCGGTGACGACCGAAACGGACAATGATCAACAGTTGCTGTCGAGGCCGATGCAGACACAACGTTCGGGACATCCGGCATGAGGTGGATCCAGCAGCTGATTGGCGGATTGGCGACGCTGGTTTTCGATTGGTGCCTCGCCGCAGCCTTTCTGGTCGGCCTGCTGCTGTTGATCGTCGAGACATCCGGAACGGCGATCTCCGGTTTGGAACCTGTCGTCGAACGCCAGTTGTCGGCGATTGTGAAGCCCGGCGACGTGATCGTTGAATCCGCTGCGCTCCACTTCTCGAAGCAAGGGCTCGGTCTGAAGATGGCGCTTCGCTACGTCCCGAGTCCGGATCACGGAATTCTGGCTGGTCAGGTGATGAGCCTTCCGGATGTCCGGGCGGATCTTTCGCTGCGGGATCTCGCCAATGGACGCGTCCGGTTGCGAACGCTCACCATCGCCGGACCGCGCCTCGAATTGTCACCGGATTCTCTTGCGATGATCTTGGTACCGTACTGGCTCCCGGGTCTAGAGATAGCGCCGGAATCCACGGTCACGTCCGAAGTCGAAAAGCCCACAGTCCCTGGGCCGAGAGTAAAAACCGAGATTGACCCGGCAATTCCCGGAACCTCGTTGAGCGATGATGAAGTCTCGGGACCTGATACCGGGGCCGTGCCCGCCGTCAGGTCGGGGTCCGGAGTCGAGGAAGAAACCAGGGCTTCTCTGGACGCCAGTGTCATTGCGGGACCCGGGGACTGGATTGACCGCCTGTTGTCTCCCGCATCGGTCGCACATCTGGAAAGTGTTGATGTCTCCAATATGCATATTGTCATCGACGGCGGTTCCGACAAATCCAAGCACTATCTCTTGCCACAGTCCAGACTGGTCCGGGAAGGTGACCAAATCTCCATGAGTATCTCGTCCGAATCGCGGTTGCCGGGATCGGATTTGCCAGTGAAATCGACATTCGAAATCCATCGCGACCCGACTGGGGGAACGACCGATTTCCTTCTGTCGATCGATCCGGGCGCCGACGGCCGAGCAAAAGGAACCGGCGAACGGATCGAACGCACCACGTTAGGTGTTACTCCGGCGTTTGTCCTGCCATTTGAATTTTCAATCGTCGTTCATGACCGGACAGCCGACTCCGTCGACTATCAAGTGATCCGGGGACAGGGCAACGAAGAGGTTTCCGTGAACTCGGGTCCGACGAAGCACCCGGAGGTGCTCGAGGCTCGCCGGCGTTCCAGTCATCCGATCGACGTCAAAGTGGTCGCCGGCCCGAATGGTGTCGAAGCGACAGGCGAACTCACGATTGCGTCCCGCTCGGATTCCGGTCCTTTGTTTATGGCGGTCGGCCTGTCGACCAATGACGTCCGTCTGGAACTACCATGGAAGCCGGGCGCACCCGTACTGATCGAGAACGGCGGTGTTGATCTCATCCTCCGTCCCGCAACCGGTGAATTGGAATTCCCGGGGGTTTGGGTGTCCGACGGTGCGGGCATTGCCCGGATCAGCGGCTGGTTGGGGATCGGGTCTGACGGTCAGCCAGGACTGTCGGACTGGAATGGACACCTTGACATCAACATCGACCGAATTGGTGTAAACCGGCTGCTGGAATTCTGGCCACCGGCCACATCAACCAAGAGCCGGACCTGGCTGGAACAACAGGTCCGGTCCGGCGGTTTTCACGATGTTTCCGGCTGGATAGATCTCGGTGCGGATGCTCCTGCGTACGAATTCGAATTCGGGTTTGATGGGGCCGCCTTTCAGGTTCTTGCCGGACTGCCCCCGGTGAAAGACGCGAGTGGTTCGGGCCGAATGACAATGCGGACACTTGACGTCCGATTGGAAACTGGTCGTCTTGAGGGTCCGACTCCGGGTGCCTTGGAGCTCGGTGGGACCTGGTTTAAATTCGACCAAGAAACGATTGATTCACATAAAAATATCGGCGTTCTCTCCGTTTCGGCGGTGGGTTCCGCCGACTTCCTCCTGCACCTTTTGGAGACGGTCCCGCTCGGCGAATTGAGAGCTTGGATGATTGATCCAACGGCTGTTTCGGGTCGCGTGGAACTCACCGGGAACATCCGTTTTCCGTTGGAAACAGATGCCGGGCTCGACACACCGGTCTACGAAATCAAGGCCCGGTTTGACGATCTCGTTACCCGGTTTCCGTCGTTGCCAGGGGTCGGAAACGGCGAAAGCATCGACCTGACGGCCGAGTCCCTGGTTGGCGTCTTGGATTCAACCGAACTGGCCTTGACCGGAACTGTCAGTTACGGCGAATTCCCGGCGGAACTCGAATGGCGCATCGAAAGGAATGGGCAACAGCTGCGCGGGAACCGGTTGGTTGCCGACTTCGAATTGTCCAACCGATTGATGACGGCGCTGAGCCCAGGATGGACCGCCAACATCCTCGATGGTGATTCTCCGGCACGACTGGACGTCGACTTTGCTCATACGGATAGGCGCATGGTGACCCTGACGTCCAGGCTACAGGGGTCGACCCTGTCGGTTCCGGTTCTGGGATGGGTCAAGCCGTCCCCGGATTCGGCGCAGCTCGTTGCCACCTTCAACCTTGATCGGCCAGATGAACCGGTTCGACTTCGGTTTACATCCCAGGGACTGAAATTCGAATGCGATCTGGTGTTCGCGAACGGTGAAATTGCCAGTCCCATTGCCGTACGCAATCTGGAGGTTGGTGGCTGGCTCTCTACCTCCGCTGCCCTGCATCATGAAACCGGATCCTTTGGCACGGTTGCCCTTGAGGGTGGCACGTTCGACATATCGGCCGCGCCCGTTCAGGAACTGCGCAGTGGCGAAGCCTATCCGTTGAGCATCAGGCTGGACCGGGTGATCGTTAGCAACCGGCTCAGCTTGACCGGATTCCGGGGAAACTTCGGGACCGGAGGCGTGTGGGGCGGCACATTCTCGGGCATGCTTAACGGGACATCATCGATTTCGGGCGCGGTCAGGGCGATCGAAGGACGAAGTGTCGTCGAGGTCACAGCGAGCGACGGCGGCGACGTAATGAGATCTGCCGATATTTTCCGGTCAGCTTATGGCGGAGATCTTCTGGTCCGCGTCTTTCCGGATCGGACGGGAGAGTTTCGGGACATCCGATTCCGCCTGAAGAACATCCGGGTGCGAGATTCCCCGGTGCTTGCAGAGATTCTGAACGCGATCAGCGTCGTCGGCCTTCTTCAGCAGATAACGGGTAGCGGGATCCAGTTCGATGTCGTTGACGGCCGACTGGAAATTTTGCCCGAAGGTGTGCGTGTCTCGAACATGCGGGCCGTCGGGGCATCGATGAATTTGTCTCTTGAAGGATGGTATGATCCGGAAGCCGAAACAGTAGACTTTTCAGGCGTGGTAGCTCCGATTTATACGCTGACCGGCGTCCTCGATCAGTCCATTCGGGCTATTTTCGGAGGATTGTTTACGGGAGGCAAGCGGGAGAGCATCTTTGGATTCAATTACCGGATGGTCGGGCCGGCGGAAAACCCGACGATCTCTGTCGATCCGCTCTCGGTCCTGACCCCCGGGTTCTTCAGGGAGATTTTTGGACGTGACTTCCCGGAACCGCCCCAAAAACAGCAGTGATTCCATTGCGGTAACCACCGGTCTCCCGACTGCCCGTCCGTGCGCCGAGCGTTGACGTGGCAACGATCCTTTCCGAATTCGATTTCAACCTGCCTGACGAGAGGATCGCACTGAGGCCGGCCCAACCCCGCTCCGCATCCCGGTTGCTTGTCGCCTCCGGGACCTTGATCACCGATGCGACCTTTGCGGACCTTCCGAAGTTTCTCCGCCCTGGCGACCGGCTCGTCATGAATGACACACGGGTAATCCCGGCGCGGCTTCATGGAGTTCGGAAGCGGATGCCGCAGGCGGGTTCGGGACTGGAACCGGCAGGAATCCAGATTGAGGTCTTGTTGACCCGCCAGCATTCCGATGGGTCCTGGTCCGCACTGGCCCGGCCGGGACGGCGAATTCGTCAAGGGGATCGACTGATCTTCGGCAACGGACTGACCGCCAAAGTTCTCGAAAAGGACCGCAAGGAACTGAGATTGGCGTTCAACCGGACCGGATCCGACTTTCACGATGTGCTCGGGCGCGTCGGCGAGACGCCGCTGCCTCCTTACATCGCCTCGCGGCGTCCGGTCGACCACCGGGATGCCGAGGATTATCAGAGCATTTTCGCCCGCAGACCGGGATCCGTGGCCGCACCAACAGCCTCCCTGCATTTCGATCCCGCGTTGATGGACAGTCTGTGTCGTCATGGTGTCTCCGTCACTTGGATAACCCTGCATGTCGGCGCGGGGACCTTCCTGCCAGCCCCGGAGAACGCCACGGAAACGGAAACCCTGCACCCGGAACAGGGCGAGGTTTCCCCGGACGCTGCAGAGGAGATCGGCCGAACGCGGCGGAACGGCGGTCGGATCATTCCCGTCGGAACCACCGCGCTCCGAGTGCTCGAAACCGCGGCGCGAACCCAACCGAATGCACAGGGTCCAGTCGGTCCGTGGCGTGGCGAAACAGACATTTTCATCAAACCGGGATTCCGTTTTCACGTCGCCGATGCGCTGATCACCAATTTTCACCTCCCGGGATCAACGTTGCTGATGCTGGTCTCTGCTTTCATGGGCTTGGCGAGGACACGTCGCATCTACGCCCATGCCATGGCTCGCGATTACCGTTTCTACTCTTATGGCGACGGATCCTTTCTTGAACCCAAAGTCAAAAAACGACCTTGAAACGTCGCGCCGGCAGCACGATGTCCGTCGTCCTCTGATACGTGCGATTCGGCTTCAGTCGTGAGGACCGTTGGCGATGTTGACAGTGCTGAAGAACGCTTGGGCCCTCCTGTTCGGAATCTTCCTGCTGATGCTCGGCCACGGGTTGCAGGGAACCCTTCTGGGTGTTCGCGGGTCGATCGAAGGATTCTCGGCCAATGCCATGGCATGGGTGATGACGGGATACTTCATCGGCCTTTTGGGCGGCAGCCGGCTTGCGCCCGAAATGATCCGCAGGGTCGGTCACGTGCGGGTCTTTGCCGCACTCGCCTCCTGTGTTTCGGCCTGCCTGGTTCTCTATGCCGCGTACCTGAATCCCGTTTTCTGGTTTGCCCTGCGGATTGCGGTCGGTTTCTGCATTTCCGGAATCTATGTGGTTGCCGAGAGCTGGCTGAATGACACCGCAACCAACGAAAACCGCGGTCAGGCCCTGGCCACCTACGTCTTCGTCCAAATGGTGGGAATTGTTGCTGCGCAGATGATCCTGAATGTTGCGGATCCAGCCGGACACATTCTGTTCATCCTGATTTCCGTGCTGGTCTCGATCGCTGTGGCCCCGATTTTGCTGTCGATCAATCCGGCACCAGTGTTCCACACGACGAAACCGGTCGATCTCCGGACACTCTTCAAGACGTCCCCGCTTGGGTTCGTTGGCGCATTTCTACTCGGTGGTGTCTTTGCCGCTCAGTTCGCCATGGCACCCGTGTTCGGGACGGAAAGCGGTATGGACGCAAGGGCAATTTCGATCTTCGTGGCCACGATATTTGCCGGCGGAATGATTGCCCAGTATCCTGTCGGATGGCTTTCCGACCGGATGGACCGAAGAATCCTGATCATAATCGTGACTTTGATCGGGGCCCTGGTGTCGAGTGCCGGACTGTTTTTCTCCGGAAACTTCACGATCCTCCTGTTGATTGCTTTCGTCATTGGCGGCGTTGCCAACCCGCTCTATTCCCTGTTCATTGCCTACACCAATGACTTTCTCGATCACGAGGACATGGCCGCGGCCGCCAGCGGTCTGATTTTTGTGAATGGATTTGGCGCCATTGCCGGGCCATTGGTGGTCGGTTGGCTGATGTCGGCCTTCGGACCCGGCAGCTTCTTCGGGTATATCGCCACACTCTTGGCGGTGATGGCAGGCTATGCGATCTATCGCAGCACCCGGCGTGAGGCACCCGGAGTCGAGGACACGACGAGCTATGCGCCGGTCGTCCCGACCGTTTCTCCCGTGGCGATAGAGGTCGCGCAGGAAGTGGCAATCGAACAGGCCCAGGAGACCCAGGATGGATGACGACCGACAATGGACAGCAGGCCGGGTGTTGCACTCGGCTGCTGACGCCTCTGGCGATCCCGTTGGATTCTCGGTCGAAGCCGGTCAAGGCCCGACGTCGCAGGACCGGACACGGACTCCTGTCGGCATTGGATTTCGAGATCGATTGCCAATATAGACTCTCCGTCGCTGGCTCCTCTTCATGCGTTTTCCCGGATTGTTCCGGAAAGGCCGAGAGCGGAACCGGTCGTCACGGTCAACGACCGGCAGCCCGCCGTGCCGGAGCGGATCAAGTCTGGACAGGCGGAAATCAGGAGGTCCGTCATGGTCGAATCTGCCGAATCCGTTCTTTCGTTCTGGGTCGACACGGTCGGAATCGAACACTGGTACATGAGTACACCGGAAATCGACCGGGAAATCACCGACCGTTTCATGGTCACCTATGAGGCCGCCCGCGACGGAAACCTGGATAGCTGGCAGGACGATGCCCGGGGATCGCTGGCCCTCTTGCTCCTCTTGGACCAGTTTCCGCGAAACATGTTCCGAGACGATCCCCGTTCCTTTGCAACCGATCCCATGGCCAGAGCCGTCGCGCGGGCGGCAATCGAATGCGGCCAGGACAAAGACATCGATGGTCTTGTAAGGCAGTTTTTCTATCTGCCGTTCGAGCACTCGGAAGACCTCGCCGACCAGGAATATGGCTATCAAAAGTTCCTGTCGGCGATGCCCGAACTGGCACTCGGACTCCTTCATGCGCGCGCCCATCACGAAATCATCAGGATATTCGGGCGCTTCCCGTTCCGGAACAAGGTACTCGCCCGGACATCGACTCCGAAAGAAGAGGAATTCATGGAGAAGGGAGGCTATATGGCCTTTGTCGACGATCTCGAACAACGCGAAAAGGCCACGGCCGGGCCGGAATTGACTCATGGCTGACGAAAGTCATGACCTGGTCGTCATTGGTTCGGGGCCCGGCGGATATGTCGCGGCAATTCGAGGCGCGCAGCTCGGGCTCAGTGTCGCCGTGGTTGAACGTGAAGCCCTGGGCGGAATCTGTCTGAATTGGGGGTGCATTCCGACCAAGGCGATGCTCCGGTCGTCCGAGCTCTTTCTACTCATGCAACGCGCCGGTGAATTCGGATTGAGTGTTGCGGACATCGACTGCGATCTTCAGGCCATTGTCGACCGATCCAGGAGTGTAGCCGGGCAATTGAATCGCGGAGTTGCCCATCTCCTGAAGAAAAACCGGGTGACCGTGCACATGGGAGAGGCCACCCTCGCCGGTGAAGGCCGGGTTCAGGTGTCCCTGTCCGGTGGTGGCGTCATGACCCTGGCCGCACGAACCGTTGTCGTAGCGACAGGCGCCCGGGCTCGCGAATTGCCGGCTCTCGAGGCCGATGGCGATCTCATCTGGACCTACCGTCACGCGCTCAGGCCGCCCCGGATGCCAAAGAAACTCTTGGTCATCGGCTCTGGAGCGATCGGTATTGAATTCGCCAGCTTCTATTCTGCGCTCGGAGCTGACGTCACGGTTGTCGAGCTCGTCGACAGGATCCTCCCGGTCGAGGACGCAGAGGTTTCCAGTTTCGCTGCCAAGGTCTTTCGGGACCAGGGCATGACCATAAAGGAGAAGTCATCCGTAACCGGTCTTGAGCGCGATGGCGGTCGGTTGCTGGCCACGATCGAACGGGACGGCGCGTCGGAGAAGCACGCGTTTGACACCGTCATTTCCGCGGTCGGCATCGTAGGAAACATCGAGGGTCTGGGTCTTGCGGAAAACGGTGTCAAGGTCGAACGCAACCAAATCGTTACGGACAGCCTCTGCCGGACATCGGCCGAAGGAATCCTGGCGATCGGTGACGTGACGGCCCCACCGTGGCTTGCGCACAAAGCCAGCCACGAAGGCGTGATTGCTGCAGAACTGGCTGCCGGACAGGAACCGCATCCGCTTGATGTGCGGAACATTGCCGGCTGCACCTACTGCCATCCCCAGATTGCGTCGGTCGGTCTCACCGAGGAACAGGCGAGGGATGCCGGTTACGAAGTCCGCATCGGCCGGTTTCCGTTTCTGGGAAACGGGAAGGCGATTGCCCTCGGCGAGACCGAGGGTTTCATCAAGACGGTTTTTGATTCCTCGACGGGCGAATTGCTCGGCGCCCACATGATCGGTGCCGAAGTCACCGAACTGATCCAGGGATTTGTCGTCGGCCGTCAACTCGAATCGACAGAAGAGGATTTCATGACCACGGTCTTCCCGCATCCGACGCTCTCCGAGATGATGCATGAGAGTGTCCTGGATGCCTTTGGCCGGGTCATCCACATGTGACCGAAGGCCCCGCTGGCCGCGTCAAACGGAAATCCCATGCAGGGAACCCTCGTGGGCCTCAGGCGAATCGCATTGTCCTGAGTTTCATTGACGGACGAGGGTTTCTGGCAAGTGCCCGGGACGAAAGGAGCTTGACCGGCTACGGGATTCGGCTTGATGATTTTCGGATCCAACCGCCGCCGAAGACCCGTGTCCCGTCCTGCTCGTAAAAGACGCAAGCCTGTCCCGGAGCCACACCTTCCTCGGGTGTCAACAGCTCCACCTCGGCGCGGGTCGGCGAGATCGGCCGGACGAAAGCCGCTTTCGGTGGTCGGGTCGACCGGACACGCACCGCAATCGGATACTCCTTGTTGCCGTCAAAAGGGATGTCACCCAGCCAGTTTACCGACTCGACCTCGAAGACGCGGATTTCCAGCGCTTCTCGCGGACCGACAATGACCTGGCGGCTGTCGGCGTCCAGGCGGACCACAAAAAGAGGTTCGCCACCGCCAATGCCGAGACCACGCCTCTGCCCGACGGTATAGCGTATGATGCCTGCATGCGTGCCCAATTTGCGGCCATCGACATGGACAATATCGCCTGGTTGTGACGCCGACGGACGTAGTTTTTCGATCGTTGATACATAGGATCCGTCTGGTACGAAACAGATGTCCTGGCTATCGGGCTTGTCGGCGACACTGAGCCCGAATTCGGCCGCCAGAGCGCGCGTTTCGGCCTTGGACGCGAGTTCCCCGAGCGGAAATCGCAGAAAGTCGAGCTGCTCATGGGTCGTGGCGAACAGGAAGTAGGATTGATCCCGGGCCGCGTCTTTCGCCATGTGGAGTTCAGGCGCGCCGGGTCGCGCGACGCGGCGAACATAGTGGCCGGTGGCCATGCAATCGGCATCGAGGTCCCTTGCCGTCGCGAGAAGATCGCGAAACTTGACGCTTTGATTGCATCGGATGCAGGGAACAGGTGTCAGGCCTGAAAGGTAGCTGTCGGCAAAGTCGTCAATGACACTCTCCTTGAATCGGTTTTCATAATCAAGGACATAGTGCGGAAAACTCATGCGCTCTGCGATCCGGCGGGCGTCGTGAATGTCCCGTCCAGCGCAACACATTCCCGGCTTCGACATGGCAGCGCCGTGATCGTAAAGCTGCAACGTCACGCCGACGACGTCATAGCCTTCCATTGCGAACATCGCAGCGACCACGGAACTGTCGACGCCACCGGACATGGCGACGAGAACTCGAGTCTCGGCCGGTTCCTTTGCAAAGCCGAGCGAATTCAGCCGTGAACCCGCATGCAGTGTCGTCGTAGGGAGTGCCATGGGAGCGCAATATACCTGAGACCCCAGCAAGTCCATCAGTCCGTCGATCGACGCTTGATGCCGGATCGTTGAAATTTCGAACAAAGATGGGCGTTTGAGAAGGTCAACTCAGGTGGTAGTCACAGGAGGGAAAAGCCACATCGACCTACCCGGATTCGAGCCCGTCTCCGGTTCCTGCAGTCGACAATGGAGACAAATCCCGAAGACAGCCACCCGGAACACTTGGCCTAACTTTGCGACGGCGTTCGAGTCCTTCCTTGATGCGGACAACTGTGGTCATGCTGTCGCGATCGATCGAACGGGGCTTTGATCCCCAACCGGGAAGCAGGATGTCATGAAAGCAGAAAGGGTATGAAGTCCGGTGGAATCGGAGTCATTGAACAGGAAAGATGTCCAAGTCTTGACCGAGTCCGAGGCCGGCCGCGAACTGGCCGAACTTGCCGTTCGTCTCGCGAGAGCCGATTACGATTATCACACCCTGAGCGATCCGGAACTCACTGATTCCGAATACGACCGATTGAAGCGTCGAAATCAACGGATTGAAGATCGGTTTCCCCATCTCAAGCGACGCGACAGCCCAAGTGACCGTGTCGGCGCTCCCGTCTCCCCATCATTTGAGAAGGTGATTCATGCACGGCGAATGCTGTCACTGGAGAATGCATTCTCGGAAGACGAAATTCGGGATTTCGATTCCCGTGTTCGCGCCTACCTCGGCTTCGAACCGTCTGATTCGCTCGATTATCTTGCGGAGCCCAAGGTCGACGGTCTGTCCCTTTCGCTCCGGTATGAATCTGGCGAACTGGTGCAGGCGGCAACACGGGGTGACGGCGAAACCGGCGAACTCGTGACAGCCAATGCGTTCAAAATCGCTGACGTGCCGGTGAAGTTGAGTTCCGAGGCGCCAGCCATCCTGGAAGTTCGCGGCGAAGTCTACATGGATCATGCCGACTTCGAGACTCTCAATGAACGTCAATTGAGACGAGGCGAGAAGGTATTTGCCAATCCGCGAAATGCCGCTGCCGGATCACTGCGACAACTCGATCCTCGCATTACGGCGAGTCGGCCGCTTCGGTTCTTTGCCCATGGATGGGGTGACGTCAGCGCACCGCTGGCGGAAACGCAGTCCGAAGCACTGGCACGACTTCACGGTCTCGGATTCCGGGTCAACACACTTGGTAAGGCTTGCGACGGGCTGGACGCGCTCATCTGCCAGTATCGGACGATCGCATCGAGTCGGGACTCGCTCGGCTACGATATTGACGGCGTCGTTTACAAGGTCAACGCTCTCGATCTTCAGGAACGGCTTGGTTACCGGACCGCGACGCCGAGATGGGCAATCGCTCACAAGTTCCCCGCCGAAACAGCCTTCACCCGGCTCAACGCGATCGAAATCCAAGTCGGCAGGACCGGCGCGTTGTCTCCGGTGGCGAGGCTGGAGCCTGTTACGGTCGGCGGTGTGAGGGTTTCGAACGCGACTCTTCACAATGCCGACTACATCGCTGGAAGAGGTTCCGATGGTCAACCGATCCGGGATGGGCGCGATATCCGCGTCGGCGACCGGGTAGAGATCTATCGAGCAGGCGACGTCATCCCCAAGGTCAAGGACGTCGATATTGACGCGAGACCAGAGGCGAGTTCGGCCTACGTCTTTCCGGACGTCTGTCCGGAATGCAATTCTGACGCGGTTCGGGATGAGGGAGACAGCGTCACCCGTTGTACCGGCGGGCTCGTGTGTCCGGCCCAGGCTGTGGAGCGGTTGAAGCACTTTGTTTCACGAAGCGCCTTCGACATTGAGAGACTGGGTAACAAGCAGATTGAACGGTTCTTTGCGATGGGTTGGGTCAAGGAGCCCGCCGACATCTTTACTCTGGAAAACCGTCACGGTCCTGAAATTGCCGACCAGGACGGCTGGGGCAAGAAATCTGCTTCCGCACTCTGTGAGGCGATCAGAACGCGCCGAACAGTTTCCTTCCAACGACTGATCTTCGCACTCGGAATTCGCCACGTCGGGGAAAGCGCGTCATCACTGGTTGCAAGACACTACCGGTCCATCGACGAACTTGTCGCAGCCGTCGATGCGATGGCATCGCGCAATGGGCCGGACTGGGATGACCTCATTGGCGTCGATGGAATCGGCGAAGTCATGGCATCGTCGCTGGTCGCGGCGTTTCAGGGGGAATCCCGGACGGCCATCGACAGGCTCCGGGCCAAACTGGATTTGGTCCAGGACGCCGAAAGCCCGAGAACCGGCGAGAGTCGCATCGCCGGTAAGACGATCGTGTTTACAGGTACGCTCGAAAGGATGACGCGGGCCGAGGCCAAGTCCCGGGCCGAGGCGGCCGGCGCCAGGGTCTCGGGGTCCGTTTCGGCTCGAACGGATCTGGTCGTTGCGGGTACCGGGGCGGGCAGCAAGGCCCGGCGGGCGGAAGAACTTGGCGTCGAATTGATCGACGAAGACGGCTGGCTCTCACTCATCGACTCTCCACCATAGGTCGAGTGAATTGAACGGTCGCCCGGAATCCCTGTTTCCGCTATTCGTCCCCATGATCGAACTCGCGGGGATAGGTCCGCGAACGGCCAAACAGTTGTCGACCCTTTCGATCGCCAAGCCCCGTGACATGCTGTTTACCCTCCCCCGGTCCGTTCTCATTCGCCGTTCCGTCACGTCGGTTTCGGGCCTGGAACCGCAGGCGTTGGTTACCGTCGAAATCAAGGTCCAGTCCCATGTGCCGAATCAGGGCAGGGGGACGCCCTATCGGGTCTGGGCCAACGACGGACGGACGCGATTGCAGCTTGTGTTCTTCAATGTCAGCGGCAACTGGATCGAGGAAAAGCTTCCTACGGGTTCCAGGCGGGTCATTTCGGGAAAACTCGACTCTTTCGGTGGCGTTCCGCAATTCGTCCATCCTGACTACATCCTGTCGCCGGACGCCGCAGATCAGATTCCAAAGAGCGAACCCGTTTACCCACTGGCGTCCGGACTTACCCAGAAAATCTTGGTGAATTCCGTTCGGATGGCCCAGGACCGGGCTCCGGATTTTCCCGAATGGATTTCACCAGACCGGCAAAAGGCCCACGGGTGGCCGGCGTGGAAGTCGGCGCTAGCCGAGGCTCACGCCCCCGAGTCCCCGAACGATGTCGACCCTGCGTCGCCGGCTCGAGAGCGTCTGGCCTTTGACGAACTGTTCGCCCACCAGATGACCTTGGCGCTCGCCAGACGCCGGATCCGGCGTTCGCGAGGTCGTTCCAATTCTGGAAACGGCAAGCTTGCCGGGCGCGTACGATCAGCCCTGCCATTCACGATGACGCGAGCCCAGGACAGGGCCTTTGCCGAGATTTCCCGAGACATGGCCGGAAACGAACGAATGAACCGTTTGCTTCAGGGTGATGTTGGTTCCGGAAAGACACTCGTTGCTTTCCTGGCTGTCCTCAATGCTGTCGAATCCGACGGCCAGGGCGTGATGATGGCTCCGACTGAAATCCTGGTGCGGCAGCACTTCGAGAGCTTGAAACCCCTGGCTCGGGCGGCACGGATCGACATGGAAACGCTGACCGGGCGGGACCGGGGTCGGGAGCGCGCCAAAAAACTGGAGGGCCTCCGATCCGGTAACATCGACGTTCTTCTGGGGACACATGCGGTGTTCCAGGATGACGTGGCCTTCGCAGACCTTCGAATCGTTGTCATTGACGAACAGCACCGGTTCGGAGTCCGCCAACGCATGTCCCTGACCGCAAAGGGCAAAGGCATCGACGTCCTGGTGATGACGGCGACTCCCATCCCGCGATCGTTGGCGCTGGCTTGCTACGGAGACATGGATGTCAGCGTTCTGGATGAGAAGCCTCCGGGACGGCAGCCGGTCAAGACCGCACTGGCATCGGAAGGACGAATGGCCCATGTAATCAGTCGGTTGCAGGCGGCAATCAAGAAAGGTCATCAGGCCTACTGGGTTTGTCCACTGGTGGAAGACAGCGAGAAGAGCCCGTTGACTGCTGCCGAGGACCGCAGCCGAATGTTGCAGGCCATTCTTGGCGAAGACCGGGTCGGGCTCGTTCACGGCCAGATGCCGGCCGACGATCGTGACCGAGTGTTCGATGCGTTTGCCGATGGCTCTATCCGGGTGCTTGTTGCCACGACTGTTGTCGAAGTCGGTGTCGATGTTCCCGGTGCCACCATCATGATCGTCGAGCATGCGCAGAATTTCGGGCTCGCCCAACTCCATCAACTCCGGGGGCGCGTCGGACGCGGTCGTGATGAATCGACCTGCCTGCTCCTTTACCGCGAGCCTCTCGGTGAAATGGCCCGTCGGCGACTCAAGATCATGCAGCAAACAGACGACGGATTTCGGATTGCCGATGAGGATCTGGCCATGCGTGGCGCCGGCGACCTCCTTGGCGTTCAACAGTCCGGTCTGCCAAGATTCCGAATCGCTGACCTTGAGAGCCAACCGGCGCTTCTCCGGGAGGCTCATGAAGACGCCCAGGCATTTGTTCGTGACGATCCGGATCTGACCAGCGCACGTGGGAAAGCCGTGCGGACACTGTTGTACTTGATGGAACAGGACCGGTCGGTACGCCTCATCTCGGTGGGTTGAATCCTCCGGCGACAATCGGGGCAGGATGTCTTGCGTGAACCCGATGCATCCGTTCCGTCTCACATGGTTTCAGAAAGATTTGTTTTCTCTTTGTTCTTGTTGTCCGCAATAATTTGGAATAAACTGGGAACAAATGGGGAATAAAAGAGGATCACCCAATGTTCCAGGACATCATTGATGCCTTCACCCAATCACCCCGTACAGTTCTTGCGGACACGGCCGGTTTGCTTTCGATCATGCTGATGCTGGGAATCGCCCTTTCCTTTGCCTGAATGTAACCTTGGCACCGCCAATCGTTTCATTCCGGCGCACCCGGAGAGGCTGAACGATACCGGATCCCGATTGGTTCTTTCGCCCGAATCGGGAAAGAATCGGGCGAAACGACCTCTGGATTTTCACTGGAATCAGTCTGAATTGAGCGAATTGATCGCGTCCAGCGTGGCGTCATAGGCCAGAAGGATGGATGCATGGCGGTTCTTGAAGTCCTTCGCTGGACGCAGAACCTCCAGACCTTCGAACGGCGGATCCGGAATGGGCCCTTCCGACTTGAGCATGGCCTCGAGTTGCGACCGGGCGCGTTCAATGTCCGTTTGGCATCGGCCGAGAATGTGGCGTCCGAGTACCGATGCCGATGCCTGCCCAAGAGCGCATGCCTTGACGTCCTGTCCGAATTCGGAAATCTGCCCATTGGTCATCGAAAGTCCGACCGTCACTGTAGAACCGCAAAGCGGCGATCGTTTCTTCGCCGTCCCTTGCGGGTTTGCGATGGGCGTCGTGAACGGAATGTCGGCCGCCAGCGACAGGATGCGCTTCGAATAAAGTTTAAGGATGTCGTTCGAATCGGTCATCCGAGGCGGCCTTTGACATCGCGGAAGAACTCAATTGATTGTCAATTAGGTTGGAATGCTGCGTATTGGAAGCGAACATGATGCAATTCGACATAGAATCCCTGAAATTCGACAATAATGGATTGATTCCGGCGATCGCACAGGACTACCGATCGGGAGAAGTTCTGATGATGGCCTGGATGAATCGGGCCTCGGTTGAGGCCACGCTCACGACCCGACAGGTCACGTACTGGTCGCGTTCCCGTTCCGAACTCTGGCGAAAAGGGGCGACATCGGGAAATGTTCAACGATTGATCCGGGCTCATGCCGACTGTGATCGGGATTGCCTGCTATTGCAGGTCGAGCAATCCGGGCCTGCGTGCCATACCGGTCGCCGGAGTTGTTTTTTCGTGCGAATCGATGACCGGAATGACCAAGATGGCGAGGGGGCAAACGGAACTTAATTCGCCCGACTCCGTGAACCTGGCCATTGCCGGTTGAGGTCAGTCTTACTGGCTGCGCAAAAAAGACAACACTTCTTCCGGTGTCCGGCCTTCTGCCTTGAGCGAACGCAGAGACGTGCTGCCTCTGCGCTTGGACAGACGGATGTTTTGGGCATCGCGGATCAGCCGGTGATGCCGATAGATCGGCGTCGACAATCCTAACAAGCGTTGTAGCAGAACATGTAGTGGCGTCACTGTCGTCAAGTCTTTACCGCGAGTCACATGGGTCACGGACTGAAAGGCGTCATCAACGACGACGGCCAGGTTATAGGACGTTCCGATGTCTTTCCGGGCAAGGACGACATCCCCTGTTCGGGTCAAGAGTTCGTCTGCCGACAGTCGGATTCGCAATGGCTTGCGTGAACCGATTTCCAGATAGTTCAGTCGGGAAACACCGGTTTCGCCTCCGACGAAGTTGATGGCTCGCCGCAAATCGAGCCGGACGGCATCCCGTTCCGTACGTTCACTCATGGACCGGTGTCGGCAGCAGCCGGGATAGACGGGACTTGCGATGGGGCGCTCACGTTCCGGGCTCCGGCCGCGTTCACGAAGAATCGACGTATCGGCCCCTTCCTGAGGAGCGGAGAGTGCCCGGGCGATGTCCTTCCGAGTGCAGCGACAGGGATAACAGAGGCCGAGCGCAATGAGCCTCTGGAGGGCGTGGTCATAAGCGCCAAGTCGATCTGACTGCCTGAGGACCGGGCAAGTCCAGGTGATCCCAAGCCAGGTTAAATCTTCGAAAATGGCCGCCTCGAATTCCGTCCGGCACCGTTGCTGATCGATGTCTTCAATTCTGAGCCGGAATTCTCCGTCGCCATCCTTCGCTGCTGTCCATGCCGTCAGGGCCGAATACGCATGTCCGGCATGCAGGAAACCTGTAGGCGAAGGTGCGAATCGTTCGCGTACGCGCCCGTCAGACTTTCCGCAGGACGTAGACATTGGCGTTCATTCCCAACTCGGTCAGATGCGGACCATACTGCCGGAACGGGATTTCCCACTCTCCCGAATTCTCCAACCGCTTGACAGCGTCCTCATACGCAGGTTCGGCCAGCGTATGGTCATTGAAGGAAAACGTCATCAATCCCCTGGAATCGAGTTTGGCGAGACAGTCATGCAACAGTTGGATCGGAGCGGCACCTCTTCCGATAACGCCGATGGCAGATATGACCGAATAGGTTCCGGTCTCGAATGAGAAAGGGACACCGGGATCGGATTTCCACAGCGTGCGATAGATCCCGCGAGCCTCAGCCACCCGGAGCATGTCGGCGTTCACGTCGGTTCCAGAAATGTTGGTGAAGCCGGCTGTTCGGAGTGCAAGTCCGGACAATCCGGTCCCACATCCGACATCGAGAACGGGTGCCGCCAAGTCGGTCGCAACGCTTGCGGCGGCCTCGGCGCACCGTTTGGGAGTCCTGTAACCGTTGATCTGCAGATCTGAGTCGTAACTGTCTGCCCAATCGCTGTAGAGTTTTTGTTTTTGTTCCGCTGATCCAACACTGTAAACTTCAGAAAAGAAATCGCGTGACATGATATACCTCTGTGTTGTGCGTCGGGTCGCTTCGTCGCCAAACTGCGGCCACCGAAGCCCGTCAACCGGCGATCAGCAGGGTGCCGTGACGACGTATCTTGTCCCCATCCCGCCGAAGCACGCAGAGTTCCCGAGAGCCGAATGACTGGAACCGTACACGGCCACGATCACGAGCGACTCGTTGGGACAACCTCGATCGCATTCGGGATACCCGCAATTGAAGTCGAGCCAGGTCAGTCGGGCGTGGATTTGATTCCATCCGCAGGACCTCCGACATCCTCTGAAACGCAGGTTTGTTCGTCGCCATCATCCGGTTCGGCAATTCTCGCGACGGAAACAACATCCTCTTCGTCGGCAACATTGAAAACCCGGACGCCGGAAGAAGCCCGCCCCATCTTACGGATATCGGAGACCGGACAGCGAATGGACTGCCCTTTCGATGTCACGAGCATGATCCGGTCCGAGTCCTCGACTGCAAATGCCGCCACAATTCGGTCATCCCTGAGTTTGAGGTTGGCGGCGATCAATCCTTGTCCACCTCTTGCCGTCAGTCTGTACTCGTAGGATGAGGTCCGTTTTCCGAAACCCTTCGCGGTAATCGTCAGGATGAATTCCTCGGATTCGATGAGTTCTTCGTATCGGCGCTTGTCCAACTGAATTTCGGGAGAATTCTGTTCTGGTTCGCTGGTTGCATCGTCAACGAACGGGCTCTCGGCAGCGTCCGGTGGAATCTCAGACTTGAGCTCGTCCCGCCGCAGCCGGGCGTAGGCCCTCCGCTCTTCAACGCTCACGTCCGTATGACGAATGATGGCCATGGATACGACCGAGTCGCCATCTCGGAGTCTGATACCCCTGACTCCGGACGCCTTCCGGCCAACGAACAGCCGAAATGAATCGACGGTGAATCGGATTGCCCGTCCCAAGGCTGTCGTGAGGAGGACGTCATCGTCTTCGGACGCCGCAGAGATTCCGATCAGTGAATCGCCATCCTTCAACCCTATGCCGATCTTTCCGTTGGACTGAATGTTGTGAAAATCCGAGATCGCATTGCGCTTGATTCGCCCCTTTTGCGTCGCGAATACAATCACGCCCCGGTTCGGACCTGCGTCTTCAGGCATGATGGCTGCAATGGAGACACCTTGGGGAATCGGCAGGATGTTGACGATGGCCTTTCCGCGGGAATTCCTCCCACCCGGTGGCAATCGCCAGGTCTTCAGACGGTAGACCATCCCCGTGGTTGAAAAGAACAGCAGTGACGTGTGGGTATCGGTTACGAATACAGAAGTTACGAAATCGGCGTCCTTGGTACCGGCACCCCTTAACCCTTTTCCACCCCGTTTCTGCTCCCGATACTCGGACAGCAATGAACGTTTGATGTAACCGGCATTGGTCACGGTGACGACCACATCTTCGCGCTCGATCAGATCGTCATCATCGAGATCCGCAATTTCTTCGACAATCTCTGTGCGTCGCGGGTGCGCGAACTTTTCCTTCACATCCCGGAGTTCATCGGAAATGATGGCGAGGATCTTTTCCCGGGACTGAAGGATTTCCAGAAATCCCAGCATTTTCTTTGCGAGAACGCCAAGTTCCTCCCCGATGTCCCTGACGCCCATTGCCGTCAATCTGTGCAGCCGGAGATCCAGGATTGCCCGAACCTGAGTCAATGTGAGCTGGTAGGTTCCATCATCCTGGATCGTCTGGGTCGGGTCATCGATTAGGCGGATGTATTCAACAATGGACTCGACCGACCAGTGCCGACTGAGCAACCGGTCACGGGCCTCGGCGGGGCTGGCCGATGACCGGATGAGGCTGACCACCTCGTCGACATTGGCGACAGCGACGGCCAGACCGCAAAGCAGATGGCTGCGTTCACGCGCCTTTCGCAACTGGAAACTCGTTCTCCGGATCACAACTTCGTTGCGGAAGTCTATGAAAGCCGTAAGAAAACTCCGAAGGTCCAATAGCTCTGGCCGGCCGGAATTGAGAGCCAGCATATTGCACCCGAACGAGGTCTGCATCGGCGTCTGCCGATAGAGCTGGTTGAGCACGACTTCGGGCGTGGCATCGCGTCTCAGACCGATGACAATGCGCATGCCGGAGCGGTCAGACTCATCGTGCACTCCCGTGATCCCTTCGATCGACTTGTCGCGGGAGAGTTCCGAGATCTTCTCCACCAAGGCTGACTTGTTGACCTGATAGGGAATCTCGCTGACGATGATGGAGGGGCCATCCTTTCCACCCTCTTCGATGCGGGATCGGGCACGCATGATCACGATGCCCTTGCCTGTCGTGTAGGCACGACGGGCGCCGCCGGTTCCAAGAATGACGCCGCCAGTCGGAAAATCTGGCGCCGGCAGATAGCGAACCGCGATCTGGATGGAATCCAGATCCGGATCCTCGATCAGGGCCAAAGTGGCATCGATGACCTCGCCAAGATTGTGCGGTGGAATGTTAGTTGCCATCCCGACGGCGATGCCGCTCGCACCATTGACCAGCATGTTCGGGAAACGGGACGGTAGAACGACCGGTTCCTGGTCCTTGCCGTCGTAATTGTCCTGGAAGTCGACCGTGTCCTCGCCGATGTCGGCCAACAGAAAATCGGCCGGACGATCCATCCTGACTTCGGTGTAGCGCATGGCGGCCGGGTTATCGCCGTCAACCGAACCAAAATTGCCCTGGCCGTCGAGGAGAGGCATCGACATCGAGAAGGGTTGCGCCATGCGCACGAGGGCATCGTAGATGGCCGCATCGCCGTGGGGATGGTACTTCCCCATGACGTCGCCGACAGGACGGGCAGACTTCCGGTACGGTCGATCATGGCTGTTGCCCGATTCATGCATGGCATAGAGAATCCGGCGGTGGACCGGTTTCAGCCCGTCACGCAAATCAGGAATGGCACGGCTGACGATCACGCTCATGGCGTAGTCGAGATAGGATGTCTTCAGTTCATCCTCGATGGCGATCTGGGGACCGTCATAGGAATGCCGACGGGGTGTGTCGTCGTCCGGAATGTCAACGTGATCAGCCACACAGCCGTCCGTGCCAACGCGTTACAAGATATGGTTGTCGACTACATCAAACGAACGAAACCTGCAATGAAATCCCGGGTCCGAAAGAGACCAGACGGGTCAATTCGGCGGCATTGGGAAAGGGGAATCCGGCAAGGATTCAGGATCGGTCTCTGGCTGAAGTCCGCGCCCGGTTGGACAACACGGGCACGCGTCCGTGACCCGTGCGCATAGCGCCTTGCAAGGAACACCGGGGTCCAGTCCTGCGCAAACGGGCGTTTGCCCGCTAGGTGAAACTACTGGCGTTCCAAAGCCAATGGATAGGTCGCGATGTCAGGTACAAGTGCCTCCAGCCTTCTGCGGCTCGCACACAGAAGCTCGGCCGTTACCGCTCGCTTGTCATCGAAACAGGGTCGGTTTTCTTTGCTCTTGAGACTGCGTTCAAGTCTCGTCGGGATGGCACTCACTGGCGTTCCCACAGATTGAGTGGGACAATTTCCCGAGGTTGAGCAATCGGATCGCCGGGCATCGAACGCTCCAGAAAGGTGACACTTTCGTAGAAGTCATCCAGAGCAACAAACTTACCGTTTTCCAGTGCCCACTCCCGCATCCTGCGGTTGCAGCTGTGTCGCCAAGACAACACTTCGATACGCCATCCGCGTTGATGCATGCGCTCCAGATCGGCATGGAATCCGACGCCGTCCACAAAACCGCTGCCATCTCCCGTAAGCAATACGGCGATACCAGGATCCCCGTTGTAGTCGACGGTATCGCGCAACATCGGAGTCTGAAGGGTCTGGTCGACACCATGTTCGCGCCTGTCGATCGCTCCTCGTTCGAGGAGTTGTACGGTAACTCCCTCATTCTCCAATCGATTCCAAACGTGGCGAAGTTCGGGAGGAACGGATCCAACAGCGATCGCATGTTCTATCTCGCGATCGGCACGTGCTAACTCCAACAGGTTTCGGAAGTGAACGCGGACACGATGCCGGGCGGAATTGCCTTCCCGTTCCACAGCTACGTCGCGAGCGCTGATGAATATGTTGGAGTTGTCCCAGTAGATGAACACCTTATCCATTCCGAATCCCTTCAGTGAGTTCTCCTAGTGAACAGGCGATGTTCTTGTCCTAGAACTGGACATCCAGAGTATTAGCAAGGCAACTTGGATCGGAGTGCGAGCTGCCCTTGAGGATCTGGTCGGGTCAGCATCTGGTGACACGTATGTTGAAATCGAAACCGCGTCAATTGCATGAAGATTCATGTGTCGGAGGGACACAATCCGAACCTGATCGAGACAGCTGGACTGACCTTTCGTTTTGACATGATCTCGTCGGGTTCCGAAGAGTTTGACCCATTGCAAGCCCATTTCCAAGACTCTCCACCGTATGCCCGATGTGCGACGCCGGGAGCGTAGATTTTCCGGCGGAGAGATGACAGCCGGCGCCATGAGGCACCGGTCGCGAACTGGAGAAGCAAAGCAAGGAACTGAGATTCAAAACGGAATTTCGTCATCGAGGTCGTCATTCCCGAACTGCGAACGTTCGGAAGAAGGACCGCTTGCGATACCCCCGGACCTGTAACCACCGCCGGCGTCCGGACTGCCGCCGCCGGCGCCTCCGGACCGGCTATCCAGGAACGTGATCGTACCGCCAAATCCACGAACAACCACATCGGTTGCATACCGGTCAGCACCGGTCGATGGATCCTGAAACTTCCGGGTCTGCAATTGCCCCTCAACGTAAATCTTGGATCCCTTCCGGAGATACTGCTCGCAGTTTTGGATCAGACCGTCCCCGAAAACCGACACTCGGTGCCACTCCGTGCGATCGCGGCGTTCACCCGTTTCCCGGTCACGCCAGGTCTCGGTCGTGGCAACATTCATGTGGCAGACTCGTCCTCCGTTCGAGAAGGTTCGAACCTCCGGATCGCGTCCGAGATTTCCGATCAGCATGACCTTGTTCAAACTTCCGCTCATGATCTCTCCGTTCGGTTTCCTGCGTTCATCACGTCCTAGGACCAGAGTTCCGGTCACCCGAATGAGGCCAGTCCATTGAATTCTTGCGACAAAAGTGACGACGTCACGGCCTCGATTCCCATCGCCTCGTCTTCAATCGTCGTCCGGTATGAGTCGCGAACAATCTAAGAACGTAGGTAGGTACTGTCGAAGGTGAGGTCAACGGCATTCCCACCGGAATCTCAGTCCTTATGTTTGTCACTTCACGCGACCAAAGAACCGGTTCCGCGAAATCCCGACTGCGGTGTTACATGACCTATCCCGTTCTCCGCCCGGCTTCCGCCGGGTGCGTGGCCTCGCAGGGGCGTCGACGAACCCCGGCAGTCCCCGAACACCGAACGTCGAGACCAACGACGGGGCGATCGCAGGGTGTCACGAAGCTCGGACGTGGTGTCCGTGCCACATGAAAATCTGGTTGGCGTATCTCCCCGCGACCAACATGGATTGGGCTCAGTTGTGCCCATGTGCCCGATGCGCAGGGACGTCGCGTCCCGGTCGGGTCCATTGCGGATCTGCTGCCGTGCCGAGCAGGGCCCCGGGTCCCTGGGAACCACTTCGAAAGCGTCCAAGAAATATCTTGGAATTGGACTGGCAATTGTGGCGACGCTCAAGGCGTCCGACATCATCGATTGTTGTTGTCTGAAACGCCGTAGCTGGTGAATCCGGAAAGGGTTTCGTCGATTTCGGCGCCACTCAGCAGTACGGGCCCGCCAATCGACAGCGAAATCACATACTGCTTGGCGATCGTCTCCAACTCTTTTGCCCGCCACAAGGCCTGTTCCAGCGTCGTGCCGGTCACAACCATTCCGTGGTTGGCCAGAAGGCATGCCGTACGATCCTGCATGGCCTCGACCGCGAAGTCTGAGAGTTCTTCCGCTCCATAGGTCGCGTATCCCGCGCATCGCACGTCACATCCGCCAAACGCGGCGATCATGTAGTGGCATGATGGAATTGGTTTTCGCGCCATGGCGAGTGCAGTGCAAAAGACCGGATGGGCGTGAAGTACGGCCCCGGCGTCTCTGTGGGACTGCAAGAGCTTGAGGTGCATCCGCCACTCCGTCGATGGTTTCAGCGGTCCGACCCAAGCCCCCGGAAAATCCTTCATCGGAATCGAGACGATCATGTCTGCTTCCATGCGATCATAGGGAACAGCCGATGGTGTGATGAGCATCCGATTTTCAAAACGGACGGAGATATTCCCCGAGATCCCCTGATTGATGCCGACGTCGTTCATGTGTCGGCAAGCCGCAACGATTGCGGTTCGCATGTCCCGTTCTGTTGTCAGCATTTCGATCCCTTGATTGCAGCGAAGGTGCGTCCGAATCTTCGGCCCGGCTCACCGGAAACGCAGGATGTCATTCAAGCCGGACTCCGGCACTTGGCAGCATCGAGTCCGACGACAGTGCCGTGTCCCGCGTCTCATCGCGCCATGGCGACCATCTCGTCCTTGACCGTGCCAAACCGAGGCAGACCCCGGGTATCAAGGCCATGCGCCATGACCAGCGTGTCTCGAACGAAGGCGACATGGGCCGTCTCTTCGATAATCTCGGCGAGATACTGCGCCGCCATCAAGGTTTCGCCCGTTCCGATAGTGCCGTGATTGGCCAGGACCGCAGCCCGAATTCCCGGATCGTCAAAACACGGCCCAATCATCGCCGCGGTCTGAGGACCACCATTGTCCGAGAGTGGGATCAGCGGGATTCGCCCGATCTTTTCAACCGTCTGTACTGTGAGGCAAGGGACCTCCAGCCCGGCGCTGGCATAGCCCGTCGCCCAAGGGCTGTGGCAATGAACGATGGCGTTGATGTCGTCCCGTCGGCGATAAATGTCGAGATGGAAGTCGAGATCCTTGGATGGCCTCAGGTCCGCGGCCGTCGGCAGAATGTTGCCGTCGAGCGTCACGACCTGCAGATTGTCCCGCGTACACTCATTGAAACCCACGCCCGAAGGTTTGATGACGACAGCGTCGCGCGAGTCCAACCGAACGGACAGGTTGCCGCCCGCGTTGGTCTGAAGACGCAACTCGAAGCAGCGCCTTGCGGTCGCGACCACCTGATCCTTCTTCCTGGTGACGTCATCCGGGACCTGTGAATCAGACATGGTTGTGTGTCCGCGTCGGCAACCGGAAACAATCCCTGGAGGCCGGCACCAATCCTGTTCCAGAGGCATTAGGAACGGCGTCGTCGCCGACCTTCGACCCGGGTGAAAGGGCGACGAACATCTCCGTGGTCGACCGCCTGGCGCCAAAATGGGGCCAACGCATGCAACCCCGCGGCCCCTGGCCTCGAGCTTTTCGGAGTGAACTCGCCGCAATTTCGGTCACGATCCCGATCGTCCCTTTTTTGGCACGGAAGGTCTTCGCGCGATGGCCGATGGTGTTGCCACAACGCATTCTATACCGCGTTTCAGTGCGCTGTACCCGAATGTGAGTACGAGCGACAGGGCAACGCGGTCATAACATCCGTCCGGGTAGCGCGGCTCCCGGCCGAAGGCCATGTCCAAGGGCGCGAATCCGGCGAGGTTCATGTGCTGATCACGGTGTCGTCTTGGCGTCGTCAGTCATCCGGCCTCAACCGTTCTCGTGGCCTGAATCCGACGGTCTTGAGTTGGCATGGCGGGGACATTCCAATAGGAGACGCGAAAACCGGGGGGATCGGTGACAGAACTCAAAGACCTTCAGATCCGGGGTGCGCGGGAACACAACCTCCGGTCTATCGACGTCGACATTCCGCGTCAGAAACTCGTCGTCATCACCGGTCTGTCAGGATCCGGCAAGTCTTCCTTGGCATTCGACACCATCTACGCTGAAGGGCAGAGGCGTTACGTCGAAAGTCTCTCGGCCTACGCGCGGCAATTCCTGAACATGATGCGGAAACCGGATGTGGATCACATATCAGGTCTTTCGCCGGCCATTTCGATCGAACAAAAGACGACGACGCGGAATCCGCGATCGACGGTCGGGACCGTGACCGAGATCTACGACTATCTCCGCCTGCTCTTTGCAAGGGTCGGGGTCCCATTCTCGCCGGCGACCGGTCTTCCGATCCAGCCACAACAGGTTTCCGACATGGTTGATCGTGTCGCGGCCATGGAACCCGGGACCCGCGCCTATCTGCTGGCGCCGATCGTAAGGGACCGGAAGGGTGAATATCGAAGCGAATTCAGGACGCTCTCGAAGCGTGGGTTTCAACGGGTCAAGATCGACGGCGACATTCACCACTTGGACTCGCCTCCTTCCCTCGACAAGAACCGTCGGCACAACATCGATGTTGTCGTCGACAGGATTGTTGTCAGGGAGGGAATCGAGAACCGGTTGGCCGACAGCTTCCGGACGGCACTCGACCTTGCCGACGGCATTGCCGTTCTGGAAACGGTTCCGGCTTCCGACGATGGCGAACCGAAACAGACAGTCTTTTCCGAGAAATTCGCCTGCCCGGTCAGCGGCTTCACGGTTCCGGAGATCGAGCCACGACTCTTTTCCTTCAACGCGCCATTCGGGGCGTGTCCGAACTGTGACGGTCTCGGCGTTGAAATGTTCTTCGACGAAGACCTCGTGGTTCCGAACCACGACCTGTCCGTCGCCAAGGGCGCACTGGCACCTCTCCAACGCGTGTATTCCTTCGTTTTCGAACGAACTATTGATGCTCTTGCTGACGAGTTCGAGTTCGACATCTGGACACCATGGAGAGATCTTCCGGAACCCGTCCGTTCCCTTCTCCTTTATGGTTCCGGCGACAGGTTGGTTACCGTCGATCTCGGCGATGTCGACGAGGAGAATCTCGTCACCCGGCGGTTCGAAGGTGTCATTCCCAATATCGAGCGGCGATTTCGGGAATCGACGTCGAATCGGATTCGGGAAGATCTTGAGCGGTTCCAGAACAACCGGGCATGCGGAAATTGCAACGGATATCGTCTTCGACAGGAAGCGCTGGCGGTGCAGATCGGCGGCCTTCACGTGGGGCAGGTCGTTGAGAAGACCATCGCGGATGCCTATGCCTGGATCGCCGATGTTCCCAGGTCACTGTCCGGACAGCAGCAGGAGATTGCCATTGCCGTCATCAAGGAAATCCGCGAACGGCTCCGATTCCTGATCAACGTCGGTCTCGAATACCTGACCCTGTCACGAATTGCAGGAACATTGTCCGGCGGTGAAAGTCAGCGGATTCGCTTGGCGAGCCAGATTGGTTGCGGATTGACAGGCGTCCTTTACGTTCTCGATGAACCGTCGATCGGACTGCATCAGCGCGACAATGAGCGCTTGCTGGCGACGCTCCGGGACCTGCGGGATCAGGGCAACACGGTCATTGTCGTCGAGCATGATGAGGAGGCGATTCGCGCGGCCGACCATGTCCTGGACCTGGGGCCGGGGGCTGGCGTCCACGGTGGTTGCGTCGTCGCCAGCGGAACTCCCCAAGCGATAGAAATGTGCCGGGATTCGATAACCGGGCAGTATCTCCAGGGGACCCGGACAATCGATGTTCCCGTGCAGCGCCGGCGAGGCATGGGAAAGTGCATCCGGATCAAGGGCGCAACCGGGAACAACCTCAAGAACGTCGACGTCAAATTCCCGCTGGCAACCTTTACCTGCGTGACAGGTGTTTCGGGGAGCGGCAAGTCCACCCTTGTGATCGAGACTCTATACAGAATCGCCCAACGGGGACTCCGCGTCTACTCCCGGGAGACACCGCATGCCTACCAAAAGGCAGAAGGTTTCAAATTCATCGACAATGTTATCGACATCAACCAGCAGCCGATCGGGCGAACGCCACGGTCGAACCCTGCGACGTATGTCGGCGCCTTTTCGCCCATTCGCGAATGGTTTGCCGACCTGCCGGAATCGAGAACCCGGGGCTACCGTGCGGGAAGGTTTTCCTTCAATGTTCAGGGCGGCCGATGCGAAGCCTGCGGTGGCGGCGGCGTCATCAAGATCGAAATGCACTTCCTGGCCGATGTCTATGTGACGTGTGAAAGCTGCAATGGTCGACGCTACAACCGCGAGACACTCGAAATCACGTACAAGGACAGGACCATCGCAGATACGCTTGAGATGACCGTGGAAGAGGGAGAACATTTCTTTGGCGCTGTGCCCGCAATCCGGAAAAAGTTGCGGGCGCTCAATGAGGTCGGTCTTGGATACATCCGGATCGGACAGCAGGCCACCACGCTGTCCGGTGGCGAAGCGCAGCGTGTGAAACTCGCCAAGGAACTCGGGCGTCGTTCGACGGGCCGGACATTGTACATTCTCGACGAACCGACGACCGGGTTGCACTTTGAGGACATCCGCAAGCTGCTTGAAGTGCTTCACCGGCTGGTCGATCAGGGCAATACTGTCGTTGTCATCGAACACAATCTCGACGTCATAAAGACAGCCGATCATGTCATTGACCTGGGTCCTGAAGGCGGTGACGGCGGCGGCGAAGTCATCGCGACGGGAACGCCTGAAGACCTTGTCGGGATGACACACAGCCATACAGGGCACCATTTGAAAGGCGTGCTCGGCGCCTATCGTTTCGCCGCCGCCTGACACGGTCACCGACCCGAAGATGGCGACCGCCGGCCTGGAACGGTCGCGATCTCGCGGTCGTGCAATTCAGGTGAGCGTGTCCGTCCGTCCCCGAGGGACACGGTCCCGAGAGACCCGAGACTTCATCACCGGGATTTGGCGCCACGGTGTCGCGATTCCAGTCGCGGAAGTATCGCCGAGCAGTCCTTGCCGAGGCCATCCTCTTGCTCGACAAACTGGGCGTAGATATCTGTCGCATGCCGGCCGAGCGCCGTGTCGACGTCACAGTCCTCGGCCGCCTGCTGGCTCAGACGAAGATCCTTGAGCATCAGTTCTGCTGAAAACCCGGGCCGGTAGCCGTTGTCTGCCGGCGATACCGGTCCGACGCCAGGGGCTGGACAGTAGGTATTCATGGACCAGCTGTGCCCGGACGATGTTGATACAACGTCGAAGAGTTTCTGGCGATCCAGTCCAAGTCTGTCAGCAAGAACGAAGGATTCGCATGTGGCAATCATTGTGACCCCAAAGATCATGTTGTTGCAGATCTTGGCCGACTGCCCACTGCCGGATCGACCGCAGTAAACCGACTTTCGGCCCATGACTTCGAACAGGGGAAGGGCTCGTTCGTAGGCCTCGGCCGATCCTCCGACCATAAAGGTGAGGGTGCCGGAATCAGCGCCCGCGGTTCCTCCGGAAACCGGAGCGTCGAGAGGCCGCAAGGCGGCGGATTCGCAGTCCGCCGCAACTGCCCGCGCCGAGACCACGTCGACGGTGGAACAATCCATCAAGACGGCACCGGGTTCCATCTCGGGAATGATCGCTGCTGCGACCTGCCGGAGACTATCGCCATCCGGAAGCATGGTGATGACCACGTCCCGGCCGGTCGCCGTTTCGATGGCATCCGATCCAGGTTCCACTCCGTCGGGAGCGTCCACCGCAATGTCGAAGCCGACGACTCGGTATCCGGCGGCGACCAGGTTTCGAGCCATTGGCAAACCCATGTTTCCAAGGCCGATGAATCCAATGTTCATGGTGCGAGTGCCTCCCTGTCGAGTTTCAGCCCGTCATCGCCGAGGGGCATCAGCATACGGGTCACGTCCAGCCCGGACACCGAATCCAGTCCGGAGTGGCGCCATTTCGGGTTGCGGTCCCTGTCGATGACCGCCGCCCGGATACCTTCGATGAAATCTCCGTCCCGGGCCGAACGGAACGTGAACCGGGATTCCTCCTCCAGGGCACGGAATATGGTGTCGCTTTCTCGGACGCGATGAACGATTTCGACGGTACAAGCCATTGAGAGTGGACTGTTGCGAAGGAACATCTTTCGCGTGGCCGCCGTGAAATCACTTGGCGCGTGGTCCATGGATCGGAGGATATCGCCGATGGTCTCGCCGCCAAAATGCCGATCGACGCGATCCTGCACTGAAATGAGGGACGGTCCGGTTCCATCGGGAGACTCGGGCGGCGATTGGGCGTGTCGGTCAATCAGCGTCCAGTCTCCCGTCCCGGCCAGTTCCGCAATGATCTCTGGCCAGCTTCTCTGCGGGATATAGTAATCGGCAAATCCGGCATGGATGGCGTCGGCAGGACCCATGCGGAATCCGGTGGTCCCAAGATACTCTCCCAAACGCCCCAGTGCCCGTGAAAGCAGCAGGGATCCCCCTACATCCGGAACCAGTCCAATTCCGCATTCCGGCATGGCAATGGTGCTGCTGTCGCAGACGACGCGGTGTGATCCATGGCAGGAAACCCCGACGCCGCCGCCCATAGTGAAACCCTGCATGAACGCAGCCCAAGGCTTTGGAAAACTGAAGATCTTGGCGTTCAGCCGGTACTCGTCCCGCCAGAACCGGCGACCGTATTCGTAGTCTCCGAGAATTGCGGTGTCATACATTCGCTGGATGTCGCCGCCAGCGCAAAACGCTCGCTCTCCTTCGGCATCAATGACGACCAGGTCAACGTCGTCATCGTCCCGCCAGGAATCGATCGCCCGTTCGATTGTGGACAGCATCGAATGGGTGAGAGCATTGAGGGCGGCTGGCCGGTTCAGCGTAATCCGGCCGGCCCTTCCCTCGATGCGGCAGCGGATTTCACTCATCGATCTCCGTCCCCGATCATCGATCGGCTGACGATAAGCCGCATGATTTCATTCGTCCCTTCGAGAATCTGATGGACCCGCAGGTCCCGAACGATCTTCTCGATCCCGTAGTCAGCCAAGTAACCATAGCCGCCATGGAGCTGCAGACAGTCGTTGGCCACCCGGAAGGAAAGATCGGTGACGAAGCGCTTTGCCATGGCGCAATGGCGGGTGGCATCGGCATGCCCCTCGTCGAGCTTCCATGCGGCCTGACGCAGAAAGACCCGCCCCGCCTGAAGTTCGGTCTCGGCGTCCGCAATCCGGAATTGAAGGGCCTGAAAACGGTCCAGAGATCGACCAAAGGCCTTGCGTTCCGCCATGTAGACGAGAGTCCGGTCCAATGCATTCTGCGCTGCGCCGAGCGCGCAGGCGGCGATGTTCAACCGGCCGCCATCCAGTCCCGCCATGGCGTAAGTAAACCCCCGGCCTTCGTCGCCAAGAAGATTGCTTGCCGGGACTCGGGCGCCGTCCAGGTTCACCTGTGTTGTCGGTTGGGCCCTCCAGCCCAACTTGTCTTCCAAGGCGCCGAAACTCAGCCCCCGGGTGCCGGATTCGACCAAAATGCTGGAAATGCCCCCGGGGCCTTCGCCTCCCGTGCGGCACATGACCAGATAAAGGTCAGAGTAACCGCCGCCGGAAATGAAGGACTTGGTTCCGGTCAGGCAATATCCGTCCGGCACGCGATCGGCACGAGTCCTCAAGGCAGCGGCATCGGAACCTGACCCGGGTTCGGACAGGCAATAGGAGGAAATCCGTTTCATGGAACAGAGATCGGCCAGCCAATTCCCACGAACAGTCTCCGAGCCCCATTGGTCGATCATCCAGACGCACATGTTGTGAATGGACAGGAAGGCCGCCACTGACGGGCAAGCCATCGACAGGCCTTCGAAAACGAGAGTTCCGTCCAACCGGGACAGGCCGGTTCCGCCCGACGATTCAGATGCGAACATACCGCCGAAACCCAGGTCTCCGAGCTCCGTCCAAAGCGATTTCGGAATTGTTCCGGCCCTGTCCCATTCCAGAGCATGGGGTGCGATTTGTTCCTGGCCGATTCCTCGCGCCATCCCGAAGATGGCGGACTGTTCTTCAAAAAGCCCGAATTCCACGTCGGTCCCCCATTACCGAATTGTCGATCGGGGCCGCGTCACATCCGGTTGGAACCAGATCCGATTCCGACGATCGGATTCATCGTCGAAGCCGGGTTCCGGTACAGATGCCCAGACCCGCCCAACCGTCCGAGCGCAGAACGTTCGGATGAAAGGTGGATCCAGCCCCACCGAAGTCGTTGCCGCCGGAAAGCTCCGGCGACGTCAGTGTCGGCCTCCAACTATTCCATGACCGGAATTGAGAAGGCCGCGCCCTCCTTGATTCCTGAAGGCCAGCGTGCCGTAACCGTCTTGGTTCGAGTGTAGAAGCGGAAGGCATCCGGACCATGTTGGTTGAGATCGCCAAATGCCGACTTTTTCCAGCCGCCAAACGTGTGAAATGCAAGGGGAACCGGGATCGGGACATTGATTCCAACCATGCCGATATTGATCCGATTGGCAAAATCCCGTGCGGTGTCACCGTCCCGGGTAAAGATGGCGGCTCCGTTGCCGAATTCATTGTCCATGGCCAGCGTGATTGCTGATTCGTAGGACTCTGCTCGCACCGTCGACAGGACCGGTCCGAAGATCTCGGTCTTGTAGATGTCCATGTCAGCGGAGACCCGGTCGAATAGATGCGGCCCGACGAAGAATCCGTCTTCATACCCCTGCAAACTGAAGTCCCGACCGTCAACGACCAGTTCGGCTCCGGCGTCGACGCCCGATTGGACGAGACCCAGGACACGGTCCTTCGCGTCCCGAGTGATCAACGGTCCATAGTCAATGTCCGATTCTCCCGTGTAGGGACCAACCTTGAGGGCTTCCACTCTCGGAACGAGTTTCTCGATCAGCGCATCGGCGGTCGCCTCGCCAACCGGCACGGCAACCGAAACCGCCATGCAACGTTCACCGGCGGCCCCGTAACCAGATCCCACGAGAGCGTCGGCGGCCTGGTCCATATTGGCATCGGGCATGACGATCATATGGTTCTTGGCACCACCGAAACACGCGGCTCGCTTACCGTTGGCGCTGGCCCGAGAGTAGATGTATTCGGCGATCGGCGTTGATCCGACAAATCCTACAGCACCGACTCCCGGGTGGTCCAGGATGGCATCGACCGCTTCCTTGTCGCCATGGATGACTTGAAGGACGCTGTCCGGCAGACCGGCCTCCTGCATCAGTTCCGCAAGCATGACAGTGACGGAAGGATCGCGTTCGGACGGCTTGAGAATGAATGCATTGCCAGCCGCGATAGCCGGGCAGAATTTCCACATCGGAATCATCGCCGGAAAGTTGAACGGTGTGATTCCCGCCACGACGCCCACCGGTTGCCGCATTGAATACATGTCAATTCCGGGACCGGCGCTATCGGTGAATTCGCCTTTCAGGAGATGAGGGGCGCCGATGCAGAATTCCGCGACTTCCAGCCCGCGCTGAATGTCGCCGCGTGCATCGGGAAGGGTCTTGCCGTGTTCCCGCGACAATGCAACGGCCAGTTTGTCCATGTCGCGATTCAGGAGTGACACGAAGGACATCAGGACGCGGGCACGTCGCTGGGGGTTTGTTGCCGCCCAAGCGGTTTGGGCCGCGGCGGCACCGAGGACGGCAGCATGGACGTCATCGGCGTTGGCCATCGGAACTTTGGCAATGACATCGCCGGTTGCCGGGTTGTAGACATCTCCATGGCGTCCTGATGTTCCCGCGACCCTGTTCCCATCCACGAAATGAGAAATCGTCTCCATTGTGGCCTCCTCGTAGCTAATCGCCGCAATTGACGTCACCAGCCAATGTCAGGCGGCACGAATAGACTGAATCTGTTCTCTGGCGCAATGGTGGGAACAGGTGATTGCAGCCGGCGGACGGTGTCCGCGTTTCTTGGAAACCAGCCTCACGCCGACCGTCAAACACCCACGGGAATTGCCCGGCCGCCGACAATCTATCCCTTTCGCGCGCCTGCCGGTCTCCGTTTGCCGTTTGCGATTGACCCATCGGCGCCTATCCTGTTTTGACTCCGCTCCAATTCGTCGGCCGTTGAGACGACGACGGCAACCGCTACAGAGAGGATTTCGGGCCGGGCTTCCGGTCAACCCGAACGGCGGAACGAATTGACGCGGACGACTTGTGGAAACGGGGGCAAGAAATGAAGACGGGACTCTATCCCGGTACGTTCGATCCGGTTACGCTCGGTCACGAGGACATTCTCAAGCGCGCCTGCACATTGGTCGACCGCCTGGTCATTGGCGTCGCGATCAACACCGACAAGCAACCGTTGTTTTCGTTGGACGAACGGGTACGGATGGTCGAGACCATCGGGCGCCGCATTGGAAAAGAGTCCGGAACCAAGATTTCGGTCCATCCCTTCAGCAATCTTCTGGTCCAGTGTGCCGAAGAGGTCGGTGCCAGGGTGATCATCCGAGGTTTGCGTGCTGTGTCGGACTTCGAATACGAGTACCAGATGGTTGGAATGAATCGTTCTCTCAACGCCGGAATCGAGACAGTCTTCCTCATGGCTGACGCTGAATACCAGGCGATTGCCTCTCGACTCGTCAAGGAAATCGCTAGGCTTGGCGGCGACGTCTCTCGATTCGTCGAACCGGACGTGGCGGCCGCCCTCTACCGGAAGCACCGGATGGTGGCCAATCCCGGAGGCCAGTGACTTCTGGAAGGTCACCGCACAACTCTCTGTTTTCAAGACAGTATCGACTATACACCGTCGCCAAGGCTCTTGCCGACCAATGAGCCGGAGGCCTGTCGCAGGGGGTGATTCACATCGACGTATTCCGAGGCCATCCCGTGTCGCGAAGGCCAATCCGATGGAAACGCGTTCAATTATTCGATCCTGTTCCGGAAAACGGAACGCTTTGTTCTCGGCTTTTTCGCACTACCGGACGGGTATTTCACGGACCCGCATTCGAGCCGCCGGGAACGCCAGAACAGATCCCGGAATCGCTTCTGGTTCCGCCCATAGAGATCCGTTCCGGCTGACCGTCGACTGCGGCGCGCCGCCCTTCATCCTTCGACCGGGTTGGCGGGACACACTACCCGAACATGACGTTTCTTTCCAGCTGACAGCAGAATTCCTGCGGTCAACCGGTCCGGTGTAACCCTGAAATTGCTGTCGCTTATGGTTCGTTCATCAACCCGGGCACCACCATCTCGAATGAGTCGCTTGGCTTCCTTGCCTGTCTGCGCCAGTCCGGACCGCAACAGCAACTGAACGATCGACACTCCTGTATCCCCGGCTTCGGCTGCCGCAATATGGACGACGGGAAGGTTGTCTACGAGGGTCGTATCCGTTTCCGTCGACGTCTGGAACAATCCCCGTGCCGCTGCCTGGGCGTTCAGGGCGGTATCCCGATCGAAGGCGAGTGATGTCACTTCCGTTGCAAGCTGGATCTTGGCTTCGTTGATTTCGGATCCGGAAAGGGCCCCCATTCGGTCGCATTCGTCCAGCGGCAGTTCCGTATACAGCCGGAGGAAAGGTCCGGTGTCTGCATCCGGCGTATTGCGCCAGAACTGCCAGAATTCAAAAGCGGAGATCCGGTTCGGATTGAGCCAGACCGCGCCTGACGCTGTCTTGCCCATCTTCGAACCATCAGCCCGGGTCAGCAATGGAGACGTCAGACCGAAGACTTCGACGTTACGAACGCGGCGAGTGAGATCAACGCCGTTGACGATGTTGCCCCACTGGTCGGAGCCTCCCATCTGCACCCGGCATCCGAATCGTTTGTTGAGCTCCATGAAGTCGAAGGCCTGAAGGAGCATGTAGTTGAATTCGAGAAAGGTCAGCGGCTGTTCGCGATCAAGACGGCTGCGCACGGAGTCGAAGGTCAGCATTCGATTGACGGTGAAATGCCGCCCGTAGTCGCGAAGGAAGTCGACGTAGTTCAGGGGATCGAGCCACTCGGCGTTGTTCGGAATGATGGCGCCGGTCGGGGAATCGGCGAAGTCGAGATAGTTCTCAATGGTTTGGCGGATCCCGAGAATGTTGCGATTGATGTCTTGGGGTGACAGGAGCTTTCGGGATTCGTCCTTGCCGGACGGGTCTCCGATCTTGGTGGTTCCCCCGCCCATGAGGACGATGGGTCGGTGACCCGTTCTCTGCAGCCACCGGAGCATCATGATCTGAATCAGCGAACCGACATGCAGGCTGTCGGCCGTCGCGTCGAAACCAATGTAGGCCGACTGTGATGGCTTGACGAGAAAGTCGTCAAGACCAATGAAATCCGTGCAGCCATGAATGAAACCACGAGACTGCATGACTTTCAGGAATTCGGATCTGGGTTTGAACTTCATGTCCCGATCCTGTCACCGAGTTCTGGCCCCACGCTTCGCCGAGCGTGCTATAGACGATGCGTAAGGGACTTACAAAGAAAGGTTGACGGGGGTAGTGCGCGCGTGCGGGAAGCAGTGTGCGCTGCTCCACACCAAATGACCGTAGGAGGGTCAACCGCGCGTGGCGGACGATACCACAGAATTCAGAAACATCACCTATCGGCTGCTTCCGCAGAAGAGGTCGAACTGGCGCTGGCTCGACCGCACGCTCGAGGCCCAGCGGCAGCTGTACAACGCGGCGCTGGAGGAGCGTATCGACTGCTACCGAAAGACGGGTCGGTCGATCACCTACATCGACCAGGCGAAGTCGCTCACGGTCTGCCGCAGCGCCTTGCCCGGCATGGCTGACACCGCAGTGGCGATCCAGCGGGGCACTCTCAAGCGCCTGGACGAGGCCTTCAAGGGGTTCTTCCGGCGGGTGAAGACAGGCGGGTGCGGGCTTTCCCCGGTTCAAGGGACACCGCCGCTTCAACAGCATCGGCATTGTTTCGGGCGTGCAAGTCGACGGCGGCCGTATCCGCGTTCCGGGCTTTGGCTGGATGACTGTCCGCCGCCGGGGCGGAGATCCTTACGCCAACGGCGAACCCGTCAGCGCTGTGCTCAAGCGCGAGGGTGGGAAATGGACTGCGGTGGTCTGCTATCGTGTCCCGGCGGTGGAGTGTTCGGACAACGGCCATGTCGTGGGCGTTGACATGAACGCGGGGCAGATTGCGACGAGTGACCGACGGATATTCCCGGCCCCGGATGCCCGAAGGCTCCATGCCCGCGTTCGGCGCTATCGGAAGCAGCTTGCGCGACAGAGGCGCGGTTCCCGGAGGCGGGATCGGACCCGCCAGCGGTTGGCCAGGACGACACGGCGCATCGCCATGAAACGTCATGACTGGCACCACAGGACCAGCCGCGCTCTCGCCAACACGGCGGGGACCGTGGTGATCGAGGATCTGAACACGGCGGGCATGACGCGGAGTGCGAAGGGCACGGTGGAGGAGCCCGGGCGCAACGTGCGCCAGAAGGCCGGTCTCAATCGGGTGATCCTGGAGACCGGCTGGGGCGGTCTCCGACGGATGCTTGAATACAAGGCCCGCCGTGTCGTGGCGGTTGACCCGGCCTATACGAGCCGAACCTGCGCATCGTGCGTCGTCGTCGACGCCGGATCACGGAAGAGGCGGGATCGTTTCGAGTGCGTGGCGTGCTGCCATGCGGATCATGCCGATCTCAATGCAGCGGCGAACATACTGGCCTTGGTGACTGGGGCGTCTGCGCGGGGAGGCTGCCGGGGCAACGGGCCTGTGAACCGCGAAATCAACCGGAGGGCCGCCTGATGGCGTCAACCTTCCCAAAAAAGTCCCTAAACCGCATGAGCTCCTTCGCGCCCTGTTGGGCTTTGGGATGCATGTCGGGAACCTCGATGGACGGCGTCGACGCCGCCATGTTGCTGACCGACGGCGAAGTCATTCTCGAATTTGGCGACAGCGGTTATCTCGGCTATTCGCGTCGGGACCGCGAAACCATTGCCAGGGCGCAGGGTGTCTGGCCAGGGATGGAGCCAGAAACAATCGCAAGTGCCGAACGCGCAATTCACCGGGTTCATCGGACGATCATTCAGGATTTTCAAGACGTCGACATCATCGGATTTCATGGGCAGACGGTTGCCCACGACCCGAAGAAAGGCCGGACCCATCAGATCGGTAACGGGAACATCCTTGCGGAGGCGACGGGAACCCGGGTCGCTTGGGATTTTCGACGTCGGGATATGGCGGCAGGCGGGCAGGGGGCGCCGTTGGCCCCGATCTTTCATCGTGCTTGCGCTCGATACCTTTCAGAATTCCGCCCTGTCGTTTTCCTGAACCTCGGAGGTGTCGGAAACCTCACCTATGTCGACCTGGAGGCCGGGGAACCGGTGGCCCCCGGCGCCGTCCTCGCATTTGATACCGGACCCGGGAACGCACTTCTTGATGATTTGATGATGGCCCGGCGAGGATCGGCCTTCGACAGGGATGGCGCTCTCGCCGGATCCGGGTCACCGGACACGGATATCCTCGAAATGCTTCTCACGCTAAAATATTTTGACCGGCCACCGCCGAAATCCCTTGACCGGAATGACTTTTCGGTCGCCCTGCGACAGGTCCGGGACTTGTCCGATGCAGACGCAGCGGCGACCCTCACAGCGCTGACGGCAATTTCGGTCGCACGGGCCCAGCCTCACTTGCCGCGGCCGCCAAGTCATTGGCTGGTCTCGGGAGGCGGAAGCCGCAACCCGGTTATGATGTCGGAACTGCAGTCTCGACTGGATGCACCGGTTCGGTCGATCGCCACAACCGGTCTGGATCCCGACATGCTTGAAGCCAACGCCTTCGCCTTTCTTGGGGTGAGGGTCCTTCGCGGTCTGCCTATTTCGTTTCCGTCGACGACCGGTTGTCGGGAACCAACGACCGGCGGACGCCTCAGCCTCCCAAAGACGGGGTCTACGAGGGACGGCAGTTTTCGGCCGTAGCTTCAGGAGCCGGAACGGGTCCAGTCCCTTGGATTCGCGGAATCCACGTGGACGTGGGGTAGGTGAAATTCGAGTGTCGGCTCTGGTCCGGACAATCCATCAGCGGGTCGTTTCGGTGAGTCTCCGCCGGACATAGGTGTCGACGCAAGCGATCAGCGACTCCATGTGCTGCGCCTCGAAGAAGTGACCGGCACCGGCAATGACTTCGTGCGTGATGGTGATTCCCCGTTGTTCATGCAGGCGGCTGACAAGTTCTTCAGTGCTGGCGGGCGGCGCCACCTGGTCGGAAGAGCCATTGATGATCAGCCCGGATGTCGGGCAGGGGGCCAGAAAGGTGAAATCGTAGAGATTGGCTGGAGGCGCCACGGATACAAATCCGGAGACTTCGGGGCGGCGCATCAACAACTGCATCCCGATCCAGGCCCCGAACGAAAACCCGGCCACCCAGCAGTGTTTGGCATTTGGGTTGAGCGCTTGCAGATAGTCGAGTGCCGCGGCGGCATCAGAAAGTTCGCCGATTCCTTCGTCATAGTCTCCCTGGGAACGGCCCACTCCGCGGAAGTTGAAACGGAGCACCGTGAACTCCATTCGATGAAACGCGTAATGCAGATTGTAGACCACCCGATTGTTCATTGTTCCACCGAACTGGGGGTGCGGGTGCAGGACGATGGCGAGCGGACTGTCCTTCGACTTTTGCGGGTGATACCGGCCTTCAAGTCGCCCCTCGGGACCCTGGAAAATCACTTCGGGCATCGGAGTCTCCGGATCGGGTCAAGCCGCTGTCGATCAAGACAACCGGTTGACGGTTGGATACGCTCAATTTAGAATGATTCTAAATTGTCGGATCATCTCCCTTCCGGGAATCCTGCCAAATAGTTCCTCCGTTTGCAGGCGTCAACCGGTTAGATCGAGGTCAAGACCATGAAGCTGAGCACCAAGGGCAGATACGCGATGATTGCTTTGGTCGATCTGGCCGAGGCCGACCCGGCCGAGGCTGTTCCGTTGTCGGAAATCGCGCAGCGGCAAAAGATCTCGCTTGCCTATCTTGAACAACTTTTCGTCAAGCTTCGCAGGGCCGGAATTGTCCGTTCGTTGCGCGGTCCGGGAGGCGGATACCAGCTCGCGCGGACCTGCGAGTCGATTCGGGTAGCCGAAGTTCTTGCAGCCGTCGATGAAACGATGGATGCGCTTTCGACAGGAGCCGGGCAGTCGGGGGCCGTTTCAGGGACGCGCGCGCAGTCGCTGACCAACAGATTGTGGGAAAGCCTCTCGGCACAAGTCTACGTGTTCCTTCACCAGACCCGGCTCAGTGACATCTCCGGCAACCAGCTGGCTCCGTGCCCGGCCGTTCCCAATCTGCTGCAGATGGTGGACGATCGATGAAGCGGGTCTATCTCGACTGGAATGCCTCGGCACCCCTTCGCCCTGAGGCGCGCGAAGCGACGATCGCGGCAATGGACAGCCTCGGCAACCCGTCGTCGGTTCACCACGAGGGACGGCTGGCCAGAGCCATCGTCGAGACGGCGCGAACCCAGGTGGCTGCCGCTTGTGGCGCCGATCCACACGGTATCGTCTTCACATCGGGTGCTGTCGAAGCGGCGGCACTTGCCATGTCCGACCGGGCTCCCGGTTTCGCGGCAGCTGACATTGAACACGACTGCATCCTGGCCTGGTCCGGATGCATGCTTCCGACGGGACGGGATGGAACGGTCAAGGTCCCGGACCCCGCGAATTCGACGCTGCAGGCGGCCAACGGTGAAACCGGAGTCCTGCAGACGCTGCCTACCGGACTTGCCCTGTCGGACAGTGTCCAGGCCTTCGGAAAGATCGCTTTCGACTTTCGCAGGACCGGCGCCGGGATGGCGATCCTCTCGGCACACAAGATCGGTGGTCCGAAAGGTGTCGGTGCACTTGTTGTTGGCGACGGCATCAACGTCCGGGCGCAGATCCGGGGTGGTGGCCAGGAGTTGGGTCGACGGTCAGGAACGGAAAACGTCGCAGGAATCGCCGGGTTCGGCGCTGCTGCCGAGGTTGCCGCCCGGGACCTCGAAGCCGGCGTTTGGGAAACGGTGTCCGAGAATCGGGACAGGCTGGAAGCCCGGATTCGGGAACTCGTTCCCGAGGCTGTTTTCATCGGCCAGGATACCGCACGGTTGCCGAACACGAGCTGTTTCGCCTACCCGGGCTGGCCGAACGACAGGCAAGTGATGGCTTTGGATCTGAAGGGGTTTTCGATTTCCGCCGGGTCCGCATGCAGTTCCGGCAAAGTGGCAAGCACCGGCAGCAAGGCCTTGCGGGCCATGGGGTTGGAGAATGCTACCGTTCTCAGCGCCATACGTGTATCTATCGGCCCGACGACCACGGAGATGGACGTCATGCGATTCGCGGAGGCATGGGCCGACGGCTGCCGTCGGTTCCGGAACCAGCCTCGCGCAGCCGCCTGATGGGCTCCGATTGCCGCTGCCAACCACTGATGGCTTCGGATTGTATCCTGAGCCAGATGCATCATGTGACGGGAGACGTGAATGACCGAACTTGACAGTGACTTCAGCGCCAGGGAAGGGGTCGACCAGGCGACCGTCGATGCGGTTCGCACGGTTGGAGGCGCTTACCGCTACGGATTCTCGACAGACATCGAAACCGAATACGCGCCCAAGGGCCTGAACGAAGACATCGTCCGTCACATTTCGGCCCGCAATGACGAGCCGGACTGGATGACGGAATGGCGACTTGCAGCCTATCGACGCTGGGTCCGAATGAGTGAACCCCGATGGGCAATGGTCGAGTACCCGCGCATCGACTTCCAGGACCAGTATTACTACGCGCAACCGAAATCCATGGCCGAATCCCGTCCGGAATCGATTGACGATGTCGATCCTAAACTCTTGGAAACCTACAGAAAACTCGGAATTCCGTTGAAGGAACAGTTGGTCCTGGCTGGTGTCCAGGGCGCCGGAGAAACGCCAGCCGATGGCCGCAAGGTTGCCGTCGATGCGGTTTTCGACTCGGTTTCCGTTGGCACCACCTTCCGGGCCGAACTTGCCCGGGCCGGCGTGATCTTCTGCCCGATCTCGGAAGCCATCAGGGACCATCCGGACCTCGTCCGGCGGTACCTCGGGTCGGTGGTTCCCCAATCGGACAATTTCTACGCGACGCTCAACTCGGCCGTCTTCTCCGATGGTTCCTTCGTCTATGTTCCGCCCGGTGTTCGCTGCCCCATGGAATTGAGTACGTATTTCCGGATCAACGCCGAGAATACAGGGCAGTTCGAACGCACGTTGATCATCGCCGACCGTGGCGCGCATGTGTCCTATCTCGAAGGATGCACGGCGCCGCAACGCGACACGAACCAATTGCACGCAGCGGTTGTGGAACTGGTTGCCGAAGAGGACTCCGAAATCAAGTATTCGACCGTGCAGAACTGGTATCCCGGCGATGCCGAAGGGAAGGGTGGCATTTACAATTTCGTAACCAAGCGGGCGGATTGTCGGGGAGCGCGTTCGAAGGTCATGTGGACCCAGGTCGAAACCGGGTCGGCCATCACCTGGAAATACCCGAGCTGCATTCTCCGGGGCCATGAAAGCCAGGGCGAATTCTACTCGATCGCCATCGCCAACAACTTCCAGCAGGCGGACACCGGGACAAAGATGGTGCATCTCGGTCGAAACTCCCGGTCGCGAATCGTGTCCAAGGGGATTTCGGCAGGCCGGGCCCAGAACACGTATCGCGGTCTTGTGTCCATGCACCCCAGAGCGAAAAACAGTCGCAATCACACGCAGTGCGACTCCCTTCTGATTGGCGGAAACTGTGGCGCCCATACTGTTCCTTACATCGAGGTCCGAAACGACTCCTCCCGGGTCGAACACGAGGCCACGACATCCCGGGTCGACGAGGATCAACTGTTCTATTGCCGGCAACGGGGAATGGACGAAGAGGAAGCCGTGGCGCTTGTCGTCAACGGCTTTTGCAAGGAAGTGCTGCAAGCCCTGCCGATGGAGTTCGCCATGGAAGCCCAGCAGCTGGTGGCAATCAGCCTCGAAGGATCGGTCGGTTGACCGGGGCGGCTGGCCCGTCCGGTCCGCCCGGTCTGCGTCAGCCGGCCATTTACGGCGCAGTTACGGCAGGAGTCATCTTTTTCATCGGCTGGTCGACCGGAATGGGTGGCTCGCTGATTCCAAATCTGGGCTTTTCGCTGCTCATGGGAGTTTTCGCAGGCGTATTGTTTGCGCTTGTCCGGAAGTATGCCGGGAGACGAACAGTCCAGTCCAGCGGACACGAAACGACCGGCGGGCGCCGACCAGTCGGAAAGTCAAAGCGAAAAGAAAACGGTCACCGACAAGACCGAAACAAACGGGACTGACGAAACAATGCTGAAAATTTCCGACTTGCATGTCTCCCTTGAGGAGGAACAGAAACCCATTCTGAAAGGCGTCGACCTTGAACTCCCGGCCGGCCAGGTTCATGCCGTCATGGGCCCCAACGGTTCCGGAAAGTCGACGCTTTCCTATGTCCTTGCCGGCCGGGATGGTTATGACGTAACCGCTGGTTCCGTGACTCTCGACGGGGATGACATTTTTGAACTGGACCCGGATGAACGTGCGGTCAACGGGCTCTTTCTTGCCTTTCAGTATCCGGTCGAAATCCCTGGCGTTACCAACATGACCTTCCTCAGGACGGCCATGAACGCCCTGTGCAAGGCCCGTGGTGAAGATGAGGTATCAGCGGCGGACTTTCTTCGGATGGTGCGGTCCCGCGCCCGTGAACTGGAAATCGGTTCCGACCTCCTGAAACGCCCTCTCAATACCGGATTCTCCGGAGGCGAGAAAAAGCGCAACGAAATCCTGCAGATGGCCGTCCTCCGGCCCCGCGTGTGTATCCTTGACGAAACAGACTCCGGTCTCGACATCGACGCCATGAAACTGGTCGCTGCCGGCGTGAACCGGTTGCGAAATCCGACCCGAAGTTTCCTTGTCATAACCCACTACCAGCGACTTCTCGACTACATTGAACCCGACGTCGTCCATGTCATGGCGGACGGCCGAATTGTCGAAACCGGTGGGCCGGAGTTGGCTCTGAGAGTCGAGAAGACCGGTTACTCGAGGCTCTTGAAGAAAGTCGCCTAAATGCCTGTTCAAAAATCGGGAAATGGTGGGCTTGACGCCATCCTGGCTGCGGTCGATCCGAAGGAGGGCACAGGCTGGCACGGTCTGGCTCGCCGTGATGCCCTGAATCGCCTGCGAACCATGGGGTTACCAGTTCCGCGGGATGAGTATTGGCGGTTCAGCGGACCGGGACCGCTAATTTGGCCGATTGAAGGAACATCCCCGGAAACCACGCGTCCTCCTGTCGACTGCACGATGCCATTGCATGCGTCGGCCGCCGTCCGGTCGGTCTTCCAGGAAACCGATTGTCTGCGGATGGTTTTCATTGACGGAGTGTTCTCACCCGACCGTTCAGACGACCTGGTCATGGCGAACGTTGACATTGTCCCGCTGTCCGAGGCGATGGCGCTCGACATCCACTGGTCAAGGGACCTCTTTGGCAAGCTGGAAGCGGACGGCCAGTCTCCGATCGCGCGCCCTCTCGCAGCGCTGAACACCGCAGTCGCACGGAACGGTTTTGTCATGGACGTCCACGGTCAGGTTCCGAAGCCGGTTTGCATGGTCTACCTGCGTGAAACGGACCAGTCCGAGGCGATCATTCACTCCCTCGTCAAAATTCGGAAGGGGGCATCTGTCACACTTCTCGAGAACGGGCCCGGCGCCGCGCGACTGAACAGCGTTCTGGAGATTGATGTCGAACAGAACGCCCGATTTGATCACGTCCGTGTCCAGGGGCGAGATCATGACCGCGTCGCTGCCACACATCAGTTTGTGCGTCTGGCCCGAGAGTCCTCGTTCCGGAGTTTCTCGATGACCGTCAACGGTGTTCACACCCGAAACGAAACCTACATCGCTCTCCGGGGTGACGAGGCCAAGGCCACGGTCGCCGGCGTCTGCGTCGGCGATGGCGAATTCCTCCACGACGATACGGTCTTCGTCCTTCACGATGCCGAACGCTGCGAAAGCCGACAGGTGTTCAAGAAAGTTCTTGGAAACGGCTCGAAAGGTGTGTTTCAGGGGAAAATCCTGGTCAGGCCAGGTGCGCAAAAAACTGATGGATATCAGATCAGCAAAGGCCTTCTTCTCGATGGAACCAGCCAGTTCCTCGCGAAACCGGAGCTCGAGATCTATGCCGATGATGTGGCCTGTTCGCACGGTTCGACCTGTGGTGCGCTTGATGAAGACTCGCTGTTTTATCTGATGGCCAGGGGAATTACGCGATCCGAAGCGCAGCGGATGCTTGTACTGGCCTTCCTTGAAGAGGCCATTGACGAAATCGAGGATCTTGAAATCGCCGCAGATCTTCGGGACCGTCTGGCCGAATGGATAGCCAGGCATAGCTCATGACCAGTCTGACCTGGGAGATCCTCGGATCCTACCGCCATCCGCGGCAGAATTTCGACCGGCAGCTCGACCGGCACGTCGGCGAAGAGCGAATTCTGTTTTACGGAATTCTGGCTTGTTTTCTGACCTTTGTCGCGCGCCTTCCGGTGATTGCTCAGGCCAACACCGGTCCCGACGCGCCCCCTCTCGAAGCCGTTATTGCCGGTCAATTCGCGGTATCGCTCCTGATGGCACCGCTTCTGCTATATGCACTGGCGGCGGTTTCGCATCTCCTGGCACGGTCCGTGGGCGGCGCCGGAGGCTGGCGCGAATCCCGATTGGCGTTGTTCTGGGCGGTTCTCGCGTCGACTCCTATGGTCCTCGTTGCGGGCATCGTGGCCGTTGTTGCCAACCGCTATCTGTCGACAGCCTTCCTCACGCTGGTTGCCGCCCTGTTTATTGCCTACTGGATTCAGTGCCTGATTCGGGTCGAATTCGATTTCAGATCGAGGCACAGGTAAACCATGATCTCAAACGCCTGCCTGATCGACGACCATCTCCATCCGCAATTCCCGGCTGTTTGTCGGGACGGCGAGCCATCACTGATGGCGACGGAGTCGGCGACCCAACCATCTCCGGTCTGGAAATCAACCGGACAGCCGCCAACAACTGCCAGCGCTGGACCATGTCACGATGGCCGACGACAGCGCCTGCATTCCGGCGGAGGAGGGGATCGGGGTTGGGATAGGATCCCTTCGGCATGTTGAGGAATACCCTGCAGTTGGCGGCTCTGACCATCAGGCGCCCGGGTGACGGCGTGAGAATCGTGATCCGGCTCCTTGGCGACTCGGTTCGCATGCAAGTGGAGAGCCTGGTTCTTGTAGCCATCGTTGGGACACTGCTGATGGTGGCCATGGACAGGCTGGGACCGGGTGCGGCTGGGCCTGGCACCATGTTGCTGACAACGGCTCCGTTGTTCTTGACGATCATTCAAGTCGCGGCCATGGCGTTGATCGCGGCACTGATGTTCGGCGTTGGGCGCGTCTTCGGGGGGCGGGGCGGGTTTTCCGATTGCCTGTCCACAGTGATCTGGCTGCAGGCGATCCTGATGTTGTTCCAGATCGCGCAGTTGGTGACGTGGTTCGTTCTGCCTTTCCTGTCGTTTCTGGTCACCATGGCGGCCTTGATGGCCGCTGCCTATCTGTTCATCAGTTTCATCAAGGAGGTCCACGGATTCAGAAACGTCTTTGCTGTCATCATCGGCGTGATTGTGACCCTGTTTGTCGTGGCAGGAATGCTGGCCATGCTCTTGTCGGTAGTCGGATTTCAGCAGCAGGCACCGATATGACCGAGCGACCCGACCAGGGACCGAGGAGGCACTCCGATGGCGAATGACCTGAGTTCGATGGTGAACGACAATCGAGACATGGTGTACGATGTCGAGAGGATCCGAAAGGACTTCCCGATTCTCTCCCGCGAAGTGAACGGTCATCCGCTTGTCTACCTGGACACCGGGGCATCGGCCCAGAAGCCTCAGGTGGTCATCGACGCCGTGTCCAGGGCGTATTCGGAAGAGTACGCCAACGTTCACCGGGGACTGCACTTTCTTTCCAACCTTGCGACGGACAAATACGAAAACGTTCGCGGCATTATTCGGGATTTTCTGGGTGCACCGAACGACCACGAAATCCTTTTCACAACCGGAACAACGGAAGCGATCAACCTGGTCTCCTATGCCTGGGCCGCCCGTGTGATGTCCGCCGGGGATGAGATCCTTCTCAGCGTTCTGGAACACCACGCAAACATCGTGCCCTGGAATTTTCTGCGCGAACGCCTGGGTGTGACCCTGAAGTGGATCGAACCTGACTCTTGTGGCGAACTTCGTCCTCAGAGAGTCCTCGACGCTGTCGGACCGCGAACGCGGCTGATCGCTGTGACCCACATGTCCAACGTTCTGGGAACGCAGGTCGATGTCGGCGCGATCTGCACAGGTGCCGCCGGCCTCGGCATTCCCGTTCTCGTCGACGGGTCACAGGCCGCTGTCCACATGCCTGTCAATGTCCGTGAGATTGGCTGCGACTTCTATGCCGTCACCGGTCACAAGCTCTACGGACCGTCAGCCTCTGGTGCTCTGTACGTCCGAGAGGAAAGGCTGGATGAGATGTGGCCGTTCAAGGGCGGTGGCGACATGATCCGGGAAGTCCGGCGTGACGGCATCACCTACAACGTGCCGCCACATAAATTTGAAGCCGGGACGCCCGGAATCGTTCAGATGATCGGGCTCGGAGCCGCGCTCGAATACCTCCAGTCTCTGGGGATGGAGACCATCGCACGCCATGAAGCCGATATCCGGGATTACGCACTGGAGAGGTTGGCGGAACTCGCCTGGCTAAAGCTCCAGGGCAATGCTCCGGACCGGGGCGCGATCTTTTCCTTCACCATCGACGGGGCCGGGCATCCGCATGACATTTCTACCGTCGTCGATCAGAAGGGCATCGCCGTGCGGGCCGGACACCACTGCGCGCAACCGCTGATGGAGCACCTTGGCGTTACGGCAACCTGCCGCGCGTCCTGCGGCCTCTACACGACACGGGACGACATCGACCGCCTGATCGAAGCCTTGGAACTCTGCCACGAATTGTTGGCAGCCTGAAAGCCGCCCGAAACGTGGGGATCAGAAGTTCTCCAGGGTCCGCGCCGCGGAAATCTGGTTCGGTTTTCGTCGTGCTCGACAACCGTTCGGTTCGAAATTCCACGATTTGTCGTGAAGAATTCGGAGGTTGACGCGCCCGGGCGCAGGCACCGAGGATCACTATCCCATCCGTGAATCCGGCGGCGACCCTTCATCCGAGGTTTGTGAACCCTACTTCGTCGGAACCCAATGTGGGGAACTTGCGCCCAATCCGGAGCGCCGTCGGAAGCAGTTCCGAGTTTTTTGTTTGAAGACCATGCCGCCTGCAATCCTGATGTCACGATCGCCGAACGTGTTCGCGCTGGAAGGGAATCGCGACCACGCGAGGGGCTTGGCGACAGCTGAACACGACCAAAGTCGAAACGGCGTGGTGTCCTGGAGCATCCCGCCTGCGCAGCCCCCAATTCAGCGCTCCGGTACCGGGTGCGCGGGACGTAGACATCAAAGACCTGGGCCTTGTAGAGTTCCGGCATATTGATACTGGGCATGCTGTGATGGACCGCGCATTTGTGCCGTCATCTCTCGATTGAACATCCAAACCAGCGATTGTGCTCGGCGACGCCCGTCCCGACGGAGGCAATACAGGGCGTGCAATACAAAACCATCGCAGCGATCATTGGAAATGCCGGCTTGGTGTCAGTAAACCAATGGCCTAACGGATCCGTTCCATTGGCCTGGCACACACCGCCTCGACATTCAGTTCGCTCACGGTCCGGCCTTGATCGCAACGATACCGATACCGGCATTCCGGATTCCGCCGTTGAATTCCTCGGCTACTCTCGAATTGGCCGATTGGCGATCAGGTCATCAACAACAGCCGGTTCCGCGAGCGTCGACGTATCGCCCAGTGACTGGAAGTCGTTTTCCGCGATTTTTCTGAGAATTCGCCGCATGATCTTTCCGGACCGTGTCTTGGGCAGACCCGGTGCCCACTGAATCAGGTCGGGTGACGCAATCGGGCCGATCTCGCGTCGCACCCATTGCCGGAGTTCGGTCCGCAAGGCGTCTGAAGGTTTTTCTCCAGCCATTAGTGTCACATAGCAGTGGATGCCCTGTCCCTTGATGGGATGTGGGTATCCAACGACGGCTGCTTCAGCGACCTTTTCGTGAGAGACCAACGCGCTCTCGACCTCGGCTGTGCCCATCCTGTGGCCCGAAACATTGATGACATCATCGACCCGGCCGGTGATCCAGTAGTAACCGTCGGCATCTCTTCGGCTGCCGTCGCCAGTGAAGTAGTAGCCCTTGAAGTCCGAAAAATACGTGGCCACAAACCTCTCGTGATCACCGAATATGCTCCGCATCTGTCCTGGCCAACTGTTCCGTATGCAGAGAACCCCCTCCGCTTCAGTCGACTCGATTACTGTACCCGTGACCGGGTCGAGGATCACCGGCTCGATACCGAAAAAAGGCAAGGTAGCCGAACCCGGTTTCGTTGCCGTTGCGCCGGGCAGGGGGGTCAATAGATGGCCCCCGGTTTCCGTCTGCCACCAGGTGTCGACGATTGGACGTGTGCCATGTCCGACAACCTTGTTGTACCAGTTCCAGGCTTCCGGATTGATGGGCTCACCCACGGTTCCCAAGACCTTGAGCGACGACAGATCGCACTTGGAAACATGGTCGTCCCCCAGGGCCATGAGCGCCCGGATGGCGGTCGGAGCCGTGTAGAACTGGCTGACCTTGTGGCGTTCACAAATCTGCCAAAATCGAGACGCATCAGGATAGGTAGGAACCCCTTCGAACATCAGCGTTGTCGCTCCGTTGGCGAGCGGGCCGTAGACGATATAACTGTGTCCGGTGACCCATCCGACATCCGCAGTGCACCAGAAGATGTCGCCGTCGTGATAGTCGAACGTGAACTGCTGAGTCATGGAGGCAAACACCAGATAACCACCGGAACTGTGAAGGACACCCTTGGGTTTTCCGGTTGATCCCGATGTATACAGGATGAACAGCGGGTCTTCAGCGTTGACGGGTTCGACCGGGCAGTCAGTGGACGCGGACCGTATCATGTCATCGTAATCATGGTCCCGCCCTTCGGCATTCCCGGGGCCGCCCCCCGTGCGTCTGACCACGAGCGTTGTAACGTCGCCGCAGGTCTTGAAGGCAGCGTCGACATTGGCCTTGAGAGGTACATTCCGTCCGCCTCTCGGTCCTTCGTCGGCGGTTACCACAAGCGATGCGCCACAGTCCGAGATCCGGCTTGCCAGGGCATCGGGGGAGAACCCGCCAAAGACAACGGAATGGACCGCGCCGATCCTCGCGCAGGCCAGCATGGCAAAGGCAGCCTCCGGGATCATCGGCATGTAAAGGACGATCCGGTCGCCCTTGCCGACACCGAGCGACCGGTAGACGTTGGCCAGTCGGCAGACCTGCTCGTGAAGTTCGCTGTAGGTGATGCGGCGTTCCAAACCCGGCTCGTCGCCTTCCCACAGGATGGCGATCTGTTCACCGCGTTCGGGAAGGTGCCGGTCAACGCAATTCGCGCAGACGTTCAGGATGCCGTCTTCATACCACTTGATCGAAACATCCGGCCATTCAAAAGTCGCATTGCGGACGCGCGAATAGGGCCGAATCCAGTCAATTCGCCAACCGTGTTCTCCCCAGAACCCGTCGGGGTCGGAAACAGATTGATCGTACATTTCCCGATATCCGGCCCTGTCGACATGTGAAGTGGCGGAAAATTCCTCTGATGGTTCGTAAACGATTTCGTCCATCATGATGTCCTCCGGAAGGTTTGGTCGGCACTGTGCCGACGTGGACACGTCGCAGAAGTTATTGCGTGCGTTGTGAAAGCTTGTCCAGTGTGGAATCGGCGCGGCGCCGGCAAAGCGATTCCTTTTCCATGACGATGGTCTTTTCCGTTTTGCGGAGATAATCCCGGTCGCCGATATCGAGGGTCGGCCAAATCGGGCATTTTCCTGCCGGATATCGCCGTCGCCGGTGAACACAGAGAGGGGAGAAACAGGATTGACGTCGAGCGTGAATGAACTTGTGGCCGCCAAGGCGCTCGTGCTTCAGTACTATCTGGACTTCGACAGCGCGTCCTCGGAAGCTGTCGCCGACGTGCTCGGCAAACACACATCCGTCGATTGCCGGTTCCAGTTCGTCCACCCGTTCCGGGATGTTGTTGGCGCTGACTCGGCCGCGAGGGAATTCTGGATCCCGATCCGCCAGAGCTTCCAGCCGCTTCAACGTCGCCAGGATATCTTCTTTTCCGGGCGAAACCGCGTCGACGGCGGGCAGTCGACCTGGGTTGTCTCGATGGGCCACCTGCTCGGACTGTTCGACAGGCCAATTCTCGGGATGCGGCCGAACCGCAAGTCGACCTTTCTCAGGTACGCCGAGTTCTTCCAGGTCGATTCTGGACGAATTGTCGACGTCACCCTGTTTCTCGACATCCTCAATCTCATGCACCAGACCGGCGCCGAGGCGTTGCCGGCGGCGACAGGTGCCACGATCGTCACGCCGGGCCCGCGCACGCATGACGGCCTGCTGTTTGGGGACCCATCTCCGGAGGAGGGGCGGACAACCCTGGATCTCATCATGCGGATGATCGACCGGCTGGTCGCCGTCGACGTGAAGACCACGAAGGCGGATCTCGTTCTCGACTGGACGGAAGACATGATCTGGTGGGGACCGGGAGGCATCGGCGCACCCTACACGCAGGACCGTTATATCGAACAACACGCCGGGCCCTTCGAGGCCGGGCTCGAATGGGGATACCACTGCGGGCACCGCATGCAGTGCGGCGAAGGGATGTACGGCGGTTTCTTCGGATGGCCCAGTCTTGCCGTGCGTTCCACCGGCGGCTACATTGGCCTGACGCCGGCTTCGGAGGACCAGACCTTCATGCGGGTCGTTGACTTGTATCGTCGCGAGGGCGGACTGCTGGCCGAGAATTGGAACTTTATTGATCATCTCCATTTTCTCGATCAGAACGGTGTCGATCTTGTTGCGCGCCAGAAGATGCTGACAGGCCTCTGATCCGTGGTATCCATCCGTCTGCGAAGACATGACCGTTTGATCCGGACCGGGGAACTGGACGTTCTGACGGTGGATGCCATAGTCGAGCATCATGCTGTCCGGTTCGGTGCGCGTCTTCTGCGGTCACAATCCTGTTCGATGGCCGGACCCCGACTGTCTGACGCTGGAACGGCGGCCATTCGTTTTTTCTGAAGGGAGAACCAACCATGTTGAAATTGAAAACGACGCTGGCATCGGTTTCGGCCGCGTGCATTTTCGCCGGGTCCGCGGCAGCGGGCTGCGGCATTTCCTCGGGCAACATCAGCGTGCTGTCCAACGACTTTCCTGCCTTGCATGCCGTCGTCTCGACTGCGGAGGAATGCGCCGGCGACGGTGTCACTTTCTCCAAGAACCACACGGCACAGCACCGCGAAATCCAGGTCGCCGCACTGACGGCAAACCCGGCCGAGTATTCGGCAGTGATTGTTGCCAATTCGTCGTCCGTCCCGCTGATCAACAACGACCTGATCCGGCCACTTGACGACCTCGTGGCGAAACACGGCCAACATTTGAAGAAGAGTCAGTTGATTACCATCGACGGCAAGGTGATGGCGGTCGCTTTCATGGCCAACGCCCAGCATCTTTTCGTTCGCACGGACATTCTCGAACAGGTCGGAAAACCGGTCCCGTCCACCTACGAAGAGGTTCTCGACGCCTGCAAGGCGATCCAGGGCGCTGGCATCATGGAATACCCGTTTACCGCCCTGTTCAAGGCCGACTGGAATCTCGGCGAGGAGTTCGTCAACATGTACCTCGGGCATGGCGGCGTATTCTTCAAGCCAGGCACGGCTGAACCGGCCGTAAACAACGAACAGGGGATTGCCACGCTCAACATGCTCAAGGCGTTGACCGAATGTGCCAACCCGGACTCCTGACCTACAACACGTCAACCGTGGCTCCCATCTGGGAGGCCGGAAACCTCGCGATTGCCCAACTCTGGGGATCGACCGGCGGTCAGATTCTCGATGACGAGGGATCGACCCCCGAAGTCGTCGAGAACACGCTCCTGGTCGGCGCCCCGATGGTCGCCGGCGGTTCGACACCGGCATCGACGCTCTGGTGGGACGGTTTCACGATCGCCAAGAACATTTCAGATGAAGATGCCGAAGCGACCTTCATTGCCATGGTCCACGGTATTTCCGATGACATGGTCCGGGCGAACAACGATGCGGCTGTTTGGCTGATGGATGCCTATGTTCCCGGACCGGCCGCCGCTGGCGTTGCTGCCACTGCAGCTGCGGGTACCCAGCCCTATCCGATGCTCCCCTTCATGGGATTGCTTCACCAGGCATTCTTCACGGAACTTCCGGACTTCCTGCAAGGCAACGAAAGTGCCGAACAGACGCTTGCGGATATCGAGGCGGCATACATCACTGCTGCCAAGGAAGAGGGCTTCCTCTGATCCAATGACGATCGCGGCGGCGCGGTGGGCGGCCCCCCCCCCCCCCAACAAAATAAAAAAACGGGCCCGGTTAGGACAAGTGGATAAATACCCCAACGGCCATTTGCGGGGTAAATTGCCCCA